>NZ_JBFHJW010000010.1:0-87169 GCF_041595635.1 Labilibaculum sp. | reverse complement strand
CGGAGCACTGCGAACTCCCCATTTCTATTTGTTTAATGAAGCTCGAAAATTGATTTATACAGGTAGAGCGGTTGATAATCCCAGAGATACCTCAAAAGTGCAGGTTCGCGATTTAGAACGAGCCATTGATGAATATTTGGCGGGCAAAGAAGTTTCGGTACCAGTAACCAACCCGATTGGCTGCAATGTAAAATGGGATGGGAAAGATAAACATTGGATGCCAGCAGATTCTTGTGATTTAATATAATTTTTTTTGTTTAGTGTTTTTTTGTAGTTTTAATTAAGTTAAATATAAAGCAGATTAGTTGTTAGTTATCTATCTGATAAACTGATTGTACTAAAAAAAGCCACTATGAAACCAAAATTACTACTGTTTTACTTGTTCATTTCTCTATGTCTGATTTCCTGCGACGATGAGAATGATACGGGAAGCATCGATTTCGATGAAGATGAATTTGTTGAGAACCTAAACAACTGGAATCAACTAAACTTACAAAACTATAGTTATGAATATTCCAACTCGGGTTGTTCTGGTACAGGAATGTCGTCTGATATTGGAATTGAGATGGTTAATGGAGAAGTAGAATCTGCTGTTGCTTTGGTCGAAAATGGGATTCAAGGTTCAGAGAAGTATCTGATAGATGATCTATTTGCTGAAATCCGATCAACTTATGAGGAGAATGAAGGTCTTGAGTCTACAAGTGATGCTTATCTCGAAGAAATTGAAGTTATTTACAATGAGGAATATTTTTATCCCGAAGAGGTTCGTTATATTTATCACATTCCTGAAGGGTACGATGGGTTATGGAATTTCTATCAATATATTACCAATTTTGAACCAACGAATTAGTGCTTCTAAAAAATACGAATATAAAAAACGGTTCCAAATTTTGGAGCCGTTCTTTTATAGATCAGTAAAGTTAGTTTTCTTTTAACTTTACCTTTTTTTCCTTTACCCTTTAATATAGTGTTCTTCCCGGATAAACTTTCAATGCTACAGCAAGAGTTTCCATGGCTTTAGCTAGCTCTTCTTTCTGCAATACGTAGGCAATTCGAACTTCATTTTTACCCAAACCAGGTGTTGCGTAAAATCCCGAAGCCGGTGCAACCATTACTGTTTGGTTTTTATATTCAAAATCCTCTAGCATCCATTGGGCGAATTTGTCGGCATCGTCAATTGGAAGTTTTACTACGGTGTAAAAAGCTCCTTTAGGTGTAGGTGAGTAAACGCCTTCCATTTTATTTAAGGCCGCGACCGTAAAATTGCGACGAGCAATGTACTCTTTATACACTTCATCGAAATATTCCGGAGGAGTATCCAAAGATGCTTCGGCAGCAATTTGACCAAAAGCAGGAGGACACAAACGTGCTTGTGCAAATTTTAAAGCGGTAAAAATCACCTCTTTGTTTTTGGTAATCATTGCACCAATTCGCACACCACATTCGCTGTAACGTTTCGATACCGAATCCATTAAAATAACATTTTGTTCTACACCTTCTAGTTTCATGGCCGAGAAATGCTCTTCGCCATCGTAACAGAATTCACGGTAAACTTCATCAGAGAAAAGGTATAAATCGTGCTTTAAAATGAGTTCGCGCAACTGATTCAATTCTTCTTTTGAATACAAATATCCTGTTGGATTGTTTGGATTACAAATAACAATACCTTTTGTTTTCGGAGTCATCAATTTTTCAAACTCTTTAATACTAGGCAAAGCAAAATCATTTTCGATGCTCGAGGTAATTGGCTTAACAACTACACCGGCAGCAACAGCAAAACCATTGTAATTGGCATAAAAAGGTTCTGGAATTAAAATTTCATCACCAGGATTTATACAGGTCATCAAAGCAAAAGTAATGGCTTCCGATCCTCCTGTAGTAATCAACATTTCGTTTTCATCAACATCAATTCCGATGTTCTGATAATATTTAGCCAATTTTTTTCGATAGGAATGATTTCCCGCTGAATGAGAGTATTCAATGACCTTTTCGGTGCAATTTCGAATGGCTTCCATCGCAATTTCCGGGGTTTTAATATCCGGTTGTCCGATGTTTAATTGATATACAACTCGTCCTGCAGTTTGGGCAGCTTCAGCATAAGGAACCAATTTACGAATTGGTGACTCAGGCATTAATCTTCCTTTATCTGATATTTTAGGCATATGATTGGTGTTTATGTGTTGTGTTTGTTTCGCAAAATTAGGTAAAATTCAATCCAAAAAAAATGATTTTCAACGCTTTTATAAATCCCTTTTTAGATTGTAAAACTACATATTAATTAACTGGTTATTAGTTGATATTATAGGGTTGTGAACCAAATATTTTTTTTTACTTAAGTATTCTAGATCGCTTTCTTCCAGATTGTTGCTTTTTATTGGGGATTAATCGCTTAGATTTTCTTAATTTTGACCCAAATTTTTTTAATAGTATAGATTTTTAAATTTTAGTTAAACACATGGAAATCCCAACAAAGTACAATCCTGCAGAATCGGAGGACAAGTGGTATAAGTATTGGATGGATAAAGGATTCTTCCACTCAGTACCAGACGAGAGAGAGGCGTATACAATCGTAATACCTCCACCAAACGTCACCGGAGTGTTACACATGGGGCATATGCTGAACAATACAATTCAAGATGTATTGGTTCGTAGAGCCAGATTGTTGGGAAAAAATGTCTGCTGGGTGCCAGGTACCGATCATGCATCTATTGCCACCGAGGCAAAAGTGGTGAACAAGCTAAAGCTAGAGGGAATTTCTAAAGAAGATATTACTCGTGATGAGTTTATGAAACATGCTTGGGAATGGAAAGAAAAGCATGGGGGCATTATCCTTGAGCAATTGAAGAAATTAGGTGCATCTTGTGATTGGGAGCGAACAGCTTTCACCATGGATGAATCCTTATACGAATCGGTTATTGATGTTTTTATTGATCTGTATAAAAAAGAAAAAATTTACCGTGGCGTTCGTATGGTGAATTGGGATCCTTCTGCACAAACTGCTGTGTCTGATGAAGAGGTGATCCACAAGGAATTGCAATCGAAATTGTATTATTTGAGATATCAAATTGAAGGAAGCGAAGATGAGTATGTGACCATTGCAACAACTCGTCCAGAAACCATTTTAGGTGATACTGCTGTTTGTGTGAACCCTAAGGATGAGCGTTTTGCTCATTTAAAAGGCAAGCGGTGTATTGTTCCCTTGGTAAATCGTTCTATTCCTATTATTCAGGATGAATATGTGGATATGGAGTTTGGTACGGGAGCTTTAAAAATTACTCCTGCTCACGATATTCACGATTATGAAATTGGCGACAAGCACAATTTGGAAACCATCGATATTTTTAACGATAACGGTACCATGAGCGAAGCTGCACAGCTTTACATTGGTAAAGATCGTTTCGAAGTTCGTGATTTGATTCTTCCTGATTTGGAAGCTGCAGGAAGCATGGTTAAAATAGAAGACTATGTGAACAAAGTAGGTTTCTCGGAACGTACCGATGCAGTTATTGAGCCTAAGTTGAGTATGCAGTGGTTCCTAAATATGAAGGAATTGGCTGAGCCAGCTTTGGAGCATGTGATGAATGATAATATTCAATTGCATCCAGCTAAGTTCAAGAATACTTACCGCCATTGGATGGATAATGTGAAAGACTGGTGTATTTCTCGTCAGTTGTGGTGGGGACAGCGTATTCCGGTTTACTATTTGCCTGAAGGTGGACACGTAGTTGCAAAATCAATAGAGGAAGCTCTTGTGGCGGCAACAGCTAAAACAGGAAAAACATATCAGGCAGAAGACTTACGTCAGGATGAGGATGTATTGGATACATGGTTTTCTTCCTGGTTATGGCCAATCTCTGTTTTCGATGGTATTCGTAATCCTGAAAACGAAGAAATTAAATATTATTACCCAACTAACGATTTGGTTTCAGGACCCGATATTCTATTTTTCTGGATTGCTCGTATGGTAATTGCAGGATATGAGTACCGAGGAGAAAAACCATTTTCGAATGTTTATTTGACAGGTATTGTTCGTGACGAGCAGGGCCGCAAAATGTCTAAGTCACTAGGTAATTCTCCTGATCCACTAGATTTAATTGCAAAATATGGTGCCGATGGGGTTCGTGTAGGAATGTTATTGTGTTCGCCAGCGGGTGGAGACTTGCTTTTCAACGAGAACTTGCCAGAACAAGGTCGTAACTTTACCACTAAAATTTGGAATGCATTCCGATTGGTTAAAGGATGGGAAGTTGCCGATATAGAACAGCCTGAATATGCACGCATAGCAACTGAAGTTTTTCATGCTCGTGTGAATAGCACTATGGAACAGTTGGATGAGCAGTTTAAACAATATCGTATCAGCGAAGCTTTAATGACTGTTTATACTTTATTCCGCGATGAATTTTCATCTTGGTATTTAGAGATGGTGAAGCCAGCTTATCAGCAGCCAATCGATCAAAAAACTTTCGATTCAACAGTTGCTCTTTTCGAAAAGTTGATGCAGCTGTTACATCCATTTATGCCTTTCTTAACCGAGGAAATTTGGCAGTTACTTGCCGATCGTTCCGAGGAGGATAGCATTATGGTTTCAGTGATGCCTAAACCAGATTCTTATGATGCTGATTTGTTAGCAAAATTTGAGCAGGTGAAGGAAGTGATTGTAGCTGTTCGTAATATCCGTAAGCAGAAAAATATTGCTTTCAAGGAAGTATTAGAAATGAATTACAAAGCAAAAGGAGATAATTACGATTCTTCTTTCGATTGTGTAGTGGCTAAAATGTGTAACCTGAAAGAGATTTCGACTGCTAAAGGTGAAATGACGGGTGCAATGTCGTTCATTGTAAATGCTGTTGAGTTTTTTATTCCTCTTGGCGATCTTGTGAACGTTGAAGAAGAGATTAAAAAGATGGAAGATGAGTTGAAATATACTCAAGGATTCTTGATGTCGGTACAGAAGAAAATGAGCAACGAGCGTTTTGTAAATAATGCTCCTGCTAAAGTAATCGAGATTGAGAAAAAGAAAATGGCCGATGCCGAAGCTAAAATTAAAGTTTTAGAAGATCGTATTGCCAGCATGAACTAAAAGAGATCATCTCCTTATATACTTATGCCGTTTCATTCATTTGAAACGGCATATTTTTTTAAATTAATTTTATGTTGACATTTTGATTCTGCTCAGCATATTTTATTGTAAATGTTAACAATCCTAAAATCTTCGAATAAAATGCATTTGCTTAGTTAAATTTATCTAATTTTACGCGCTAAAATACATTCAATAAACACAAATAGTAAACAAAAGTATATCAATTAATTGTGAGTAAATTAATTCATAAATATCGAATTTTATTACTGATCGGTGTTGTTGTTCTTGCTGTTTTTTCGGTGGGGCAATTTTCAAAACTTCGAATCAATCCAAGTTTTAACGATTACATTCCTGCTGGAGTTGGGAACAGAGCTTATTTGGAAAAGTTAGATAGTATTTTTGGCGGAAGTGAAAAGTTACTGCTGATTCTTACAAATGAAGAGGGAATTATTAATCCAGATACTTACGATCGTATCCTTAAATTAACCGATGAGCTGCAGGGTTTGGATGGAGTGGAAAGGTGCATGTCGCTAATCGATGTAATCGAGATTCAATTGGAAGATGGAATTACAAGTTTTAATCCGATTGTTGACGAAATACCAGAAGAAAAAGAGGAATTATTGCTGCTAACAGAAAGAATTTTAAAGAATGAAATGGGACAACGTTTTGTGTCTCAGGATCTAACTGCAACGGCAATTATTATAAGTAAATCAACAGAGATTGATGACAAGTTGATGATTCAGGGAATTAAAAATGTTATTGAGAATAATCCGGGTGATGAGGAGGTGTATATTGGTGGATTGGCTTACGTAAGACAATCGATAAAATCATACATTAAACATGATTTGCTCACGCTTTTGCCCGGTGCGATCGTACTAATGCTTTTGATGCTATTTTTTGCGTTCAGGGAGTGGAAGGGGGTTTTTATTCCTTTTGTAGTGGTTATTTTATCTATTCTATTCTCCTTTGGCTTGATGGCAATTATTGGTTGGGAAATTTCATTGATCACGATTTTATTGCCAATTATGTTGATTGCAATAGCCAACGATTATAGCATTCATCTAATTAATTTGTATCAGGAAAAAGTAGAAGATTCGCAGGGCAGAAGCATGAAGGAAATTGTCATCGAAATCTACTACGAATTACGCAAACCGATTCTGATCACTGCTTTAACCACAATTGGTGGAATTTTGGGTTTGCTGTCTCATAAAATGCCACCTGCAGCCCAACTTGGTGTTTTGGCAGCTGTAGGTATCGGATTGGCTCTTTTAATGAGCTTATTTTTGGTGCCAGTTTTATTGAGTTTTTATCCAATTCCGAAAGATAAAAAGCTAAAGAAAATCCACAAAAAGTTTTTCATGACCTATGTTCTTGATCTTTTTGCAAAGTGGGTAAATGTTTATCCGAAAAGAGTGATTGTTACTTTTGTTCTTGTTGCCTTGCTAAGTTCAACGGGATTGTTCTTTTTAAAGGTAGATACCAATGTGGAAAGCTATTTTATAGGAAAATCGGATATTAAAAAGGGGATTGAATTGGTCAATGAAAAATTCGGAGGCTCTCAATATGTGTCTATATTATTTCAGGGTGATGTTTTGTCGCCAGAAGTGCTGCACCGAATGGAAAAATATACCGAGGAAATCCGTAAAGTTCCTCACGTGGGTCACATTATTTCGCCAAGTACCTTTTTTAAAGAATTGAGTAAAGGAATGTATATGCCCAACGAATTGGGTTATGAAGCATTGCCTACGTCCGAAGATGAGGCGCTACAATATATGGAGCTATTAGCTATGAGTGGCTACGACGGCTCGGTTTCTCAATTGATTGATTACAATTATGAGCATGCCAGAATTTTGGTTAGTATGACAGATGGAAGTAACCAAACAATGAAGTCAATTTTAAAAGCTTTGGGAGAGCTAACAGCTAATGATCCAAATCTTGTTTGTATTGCCGGACCAGGTCTTTCCAAAATTCAGATTGCCGATATGGTAATTTCTGGGCAAATAAAATCGTTACTAATGGCTTTGCTCATTATCTTTGTATTATTGGCTTTAATTTTTAAATCTATGATTGCTGGCCTGAAAGGAAGTTTGCCATTGGTTTTATCAAGTCTGTTTTTGTTCGGTTTAATGGGCTTTTTAGGCATTCCTTTAGATATTGTAACCGCATTGTTATCCTCAATAATGATTGGTGTTGGTGTTGATTATACCATTCATTTTTTGTGGAGGTACAAATCGGAGTATGCAGATTTGAGCGATAGTAAACAGGCAATTGTGAATACATTGAAAACCGCCGGAAGAGGAATTATTTTCAATGCTTTTTCTGTAATTGTCGGCTTTTCTATTCTGATTTTTTCAAGCTTTGCACCGCTTCGCTTTTTTGGCGTACTGGTTGTTGTTTCTATTTTTTCCTGCCTGATTAGTGCTCTTTTGCTGATTCCGGCTGTAATTGTAGTAAGCAAACCTCAATTTTTAGAACCAAAGTAAATTACTTGATATGAAAAATATATTCTTCCTCTTGTGCTTATTTGTTGGTGCGAATAGTCTATTGGCTTCGACTATCGATAATGTAAAAGCAAGAGAATTTTTCGAAAACTCGAAACAAAAACTATCTCTTAAAAATGTTTGTTTGGACCTCGATCTGGAAATACTGGATAAAAAAGGAAATATAAAATCAAAATCCTTGTCGGTTGCTTTTGGCGAATTTAATCAGGAGAAAAAAGTGATGATCGAAATTACTGCTCCTGATGAAGTAAAAGGAACAAAAATACTAACTACCAATTACTTGGATAAAAAAGGGATTATTGAAATATATATGCCAGCTACAGGTAAAATTCAAAAATTCAGAGCAAATAATCGAAATTTAAAGTTGATGGGAAGTGAAATTCCAATTACACAGTTCAGCTCTATTGTCGAATCTGATTATTCATTTTCTCTTCTCGGAAATACAAATCTTAACGGTATAAGTTGTCACAAAATTAAAGTGCTAAAGCCAGATGAGGACGAGTATGCAATTGCTTTTGTATCGGTAAAGGAAGAATATTTATTGCGTGTTGAGAAATACGATAGTAAGGACCAATTGCAAAGCCTAACTGAATTATCTGATTACATGAAGGTGAACAACTCAAATGGCAAGTTTTATCCTAAATTGATTCGTGTAAGTAATTCAAAATCAGGTAAGAGTTCGAAAATGAAGGTTCGTTCGTTGGAATATGTGCAAAAAATGAATGATGCAGATTTTCAAATTATAAGTAATAAATCTTAATTAGTTCATACATAATTTAGTACATAGATAGTTATGTAACTATATTAATTTAATTGCTATGATTTTTCATTCATCTGTTGAGACTTTTTATTTTTTATTACCTTTGTTGGGTTTTATTATTGGATTGTTTGGAACCATGCTAGGCGGAGGTGGCGGATTTTTTTTTCTGCCAATATTAACTCTGTTTCTTGGGGTTCCCGCTCAAACTGCAGTTATTACATCGTTGGTGGCTACTTTGCCAATTGGTATTATTGGTACTGCATCGCATTATCGTAAAGGGAATGTAAATCCTCGTATTGGCTTTTTGTTTGCTATTGCAGGAATAATGGGTGCAATTGTAGGTGCAGGCATAACGAGTTTGATTAGCGAAAATCAATTGAAAGTAGGCTTTGGAATTTATTCCATATTAATTGCCTTTCATATGATTTATAATACCATTAAACAAGCAAACACAGAACAAAAAAATGGTGTTGTAGTTTTTGAAAAAGCAAAAGCATCATTCTTTGGTTTGTGTGCCGGATTAATTACCGGAACATTTGGAACCAGTGGAACAGCGCCTATTTTGGCTGGATTATTTTCCATGAATATTCCATTAAAAATGGTAATTGGCACCTCTTTAATGGTGGTTTTAACGAATAGTTTGTTTGCTGTAGGTGCACATTTTTTGGTAGGAACAATCGATCTTACTTTGGTTGGTTTTCTAACAATAGGATCGACAATAGGAGCCTTGCTAGGTCCTTTTTTATTGTCGAAAGTGAAAACTGATAAATCAGAAAGTAAAGTTAAATATATTTATGCATTAGTTATTGTTGCAATTGGAATTGCAATGATCATTGGCTAGGAAAACAGAGAGAAATGATTAAAATCATCTATGCCATTATCTTCACTTATTTTGTTTTGGGAGGAATTGGCTTTTATCTTATTAATCGAAAAAGAGAGCCCGAAGTGGCCAAAAAGAGTTATACGAAGTTTGCTTCCTACTTTTTGATTATTCACATCATCTTTTTTAGCATTATAATTCAACCCGAATTTTTTAGATTTCTGTCCGTAGGAATTATTTTTTGTTCCACGTTTGAACTAGTCAGACTTAGAACGTTCAGTCTTGCTAAGAAAAATGCTTTCTTTATGTTGTCTTTACTTATTTTCATCTTTTTGGCGGCGGGCTTTTTCATTTTTAGTGGTTTGCCTTGGGAAGTCATGTTGTTTGTTTTCCTGATTCTTTCGATTTTCGATAGCTTTAGTCAGATCAGTGGACAACTATTTGGAAAGAAAAAAATTTTTCCGACAATTAGTCCTAATAAAACACTGGGAGGATTGTTGGGTGGTGCCATTATTGCAATTGCTAGTTCGTTGCTATTGGGTAATTTATATGAAGGTGTGAGTCTTAAAACGCTATCGATGGCTATTGGAGTGGTGTTTTTTGCATTTTTAGGCGATTTGGCGGCTTCTTATTACAAACGAAAATACAGGGTGAAAGACTTTAGTAATCTGATTCCTGGTCACGGAGGGTTTTTAGATCGATTTGATAGCCTTATTGCTGGAGGTGCCTGGGGAGCATTTTATATTTATTTGTTGAGTTAATTAGAGAATAAGCATGAATAATATTGTAGTACTTTCATTTGTATATTTGGTAGGAATAGCTCTTTTGTTAGCATTTAATGAGCTTAACTATAGGAGGCTAAATATAAAAGGAGAAATCACGCGAAAATTTGCCCATTTTGCAGCTTGCTTGGCAACAGTGCCATTTCCGTACATTTTCACATCACATTGGTATATACTTGTATTGGCTTTGCTGTTTGGTGTTGTTTTGTTTATCACCCAATACAGTAATAAGTTAAAATCAATACATGATATTAAACGGAAATCGGTAGGAAGCTATTTGTTACCTCTATCTATTTACTTAACATTTTACCTTTCGTGTCGTTTAGGAATGAAGATAATTTATGTTCTGCCTATGGTAATTTTGGGTGTTTGCGATCCAATGGCTGCAATCCTGGGAATGAATATTAAAAAAATGAATGGACGAATAAAATTGTTGGGACATAAATTTAATAAAACATGGCTTGGCTCAGGAGCATTCCTTGCTACAAGTTTCGTGATTAGTATAATAGCACTTTATTTTAATAGGGAATTGTTCGATTTAAAAACGTTTTGGCTTGCTTTTGCCATTGCATTGGTGAGTACTTTGGCGGAATTTATCAGTTGGAGAGGATCGGATAACTTAACAATACCTTTAAGTGTTGTGCTCATGTTAGTTTTATTTTTATGATGTGTATTCGGTGAAAATAAATACGTAAATTATACATCTGTTAATGAATCGTAAATAAGAAAAGAAGATGAAGAGAGTAATTATCAACGGAGCTAACGGTTATGTGGCTTCTAATTTCATAAATGAATTACTAACGCAGGATTATGAAGTAATAGCATTGGTTAGAGACAGTAACAAGTGTTCTTCCGTAGATAGAATGAAGAATGCACTTGCTGAAATTAATGAAGCTGATTTTAGAGTGCCTGAAAATTTAACTGTTTACGGGTATTCACTTTTAGATAATAATTTTGGAATGGGACAAGAGCTTTTGGAAGATCTGTTTAGTGGTGATGTGGATTATTATCATTTTGCTGCTAGCTTAAAATATGATCTCAAATCGAAAGATGAAATATTTACAACCAATATCGATGGAGTAAAAAATTCATTGAATGTTTATTCCAAATTCTCGAATAAATCTTCCCGATTCTTTTTTATAAGTACTGCTTACTCTTGTGGTAAATTTAGTGGTGTTTTCGAAGAACGATTTTACGAGAATGAAGACATTTCGAAATTTCGTAACTACTATGAGCAATCCAAACGCTTTGCCGAAAATATCATTCGGGAATATAGGGAGACAAAGGACCTAGATATACATGTGCTTCGTTTGTCGCAGGTAGTAGGAAATAATCAGTCAGGGGTAACCAAAACCGATTATGGAATTTTCGACTTTGCCAAACGTGTTCACGGGCTGGCACTTCGGAATCCAAATTCAAAGGTAAGAGTTCGGGTTGATCCGGAATCAACTCAAAACCTGATTCCTATCGATACGGTAGTTCGTTATTTAATGAGAACAAAAGAGGTGCAGGAATTGCCTGTTATCATGAATTTTATTGCTAAAAATTCGACTGAAAATAAGCACATTATAAATAGCCTGTGCAAATTATTGCCCATTCATATCGAGCCTTCCGAATCCATCAAGAAGGAAGATATGAATGTGGTAGAGAGGATCATTTCTATTGGAATGTCGTTTACCGGAAGTTATGTGGGTACCAACCTGCGATTCGATACGAAAAATCTTGATCATCTTATTTCGGCTTCTAGTTCTTACGAGGCAAATGAGCGCACAATTCATAAAATGCTCGAGTATTTTCTGGATAACCTCTCTGATAAAAAAGGCAAAAAGGTTTATGTTCGTGCGAGTTAAATATTGAGGGTTAATTAATAATTAAATTGTTGAATTTTTGTTTTGCATCTACTTTGCAAAATTTATTTTAGATTTTATGAAAAAAATAATGGTTAAAGGAGAGAGCGTTTTAAACGTTCCAAACCTAATTAGTTTATACCGACTTTTAGTATTTCCAGTAATTTTATATACCGTACTTACGAAGCAGGAAAGTTTATTTGTTGTTTTATTATGTATTAGTTTGGTAAGCGATGTTTTAGATGGAAATATTGCTCGTTTCTTTAAACTTCAAACTCATTTTGGTGCCGCTCTCGATAACTTGGCAGATATTTGCACTTATGCTATGGCATTGTTCGGACTTTTCGTTTTTAAATGGACCGAGATTGAGCCTCATGCATTGATTCTTTATATTTTTCTTACTGTATTTGTACTGAGTTATTTTGTTTCTTTTTTCCGTTTTGGAAAAATTCCAGGTTTGCATTTATATTCTGCCGTTTCTGCCGGATATGTTCAAAGTATTTTCTTTTTTATTTTGTTCGTTTTTGGATTTTATCCATGGATGTACTACTTGGCAATTGGTTGGGGTGCTATTGCTTATGTTGAAAAAATCCTCGTTTTGTTTAAACTTGACGATATTAAAATTGGTGTAAAAGGATTGTACTGGTTGATGAAAAAAGAGGGCAAATAAGAACTTCAATGTTGCATAAAATAACAATAAGTATTTTACTTACTCTTTTTAGTTTTGGAATTTTTGCACAAGAAATTTCAGGCTATGTAAAAGATAAGGACAGTCAGGAAGCAATTCCCTTTGCCAATGTTTGGCTCAATGGAACTACGCAGGGCACAACAACGGATATGAATGGTTTTTTTCAGATTACCTCTCCGAAGAGTGATACTTTATGTATATCATCGGTTGGTTACAAGCCAGAAAAAATTGCATTAAAAAAAAGTGACTATCAGTTTGAGATTCTACTCGAAAATGATGTCATGCAATTGAGCGAAGTGCATGTCAAGCCAAAAATTCCCCGAGCAAAAGTGCTATTTGATCTGATTCAGGAGCACAAAAAGGAAAATCGTCGTCAAATTCAGAACATCAGCGATTACAAAAGCGTTGAAAATACAACTGTTTACATCGCTATTGATACAGCATCTAAAGTAAATCGATTTATTTCCGATATAAACGAGGTAACGCTCGAGTCGGAAGATAAAAGCCTTCGCTTTTCACCGATCTATTTGGCAGAGAAAGCAATGAGTTATACGGACGACAGCTCTGCGGTGGCTTTCAAAAAAAGAGATGGAATTTTTCCAAACCTCAATCAAGCAATTGAATCTATGATTTTAGATAATGTTGTTGTTGATTTGGATTTTTATAAGGATCAAATTAACATTCTGGATAGAGGATTCATATCTCCGTTGAGTAATTCGGCTATGATGTACTACCATTTGTATTATAACGATAGTACAATGGTTGATGATATAAAGTATTATAGCTTTTCTTTTGCTCCCAAAAACCCTTACAACCCATTATTTTCAGGGCATTTTATCATTGAGGATGGTAGTTTCGCATTGACCGAAATAGAGGCTAATATTCCTCAACAAGCCAACCTCAATTTTGTGAACGGATTTAAAGGGAAAGTAAAATACAAAAAGCGTCCCGAAGGAGGATGGTTCTACGAGGAACAAGAGGTTGGTCTGAATATGTCTCTGCGAATTAATAAGGATTCCCTTTCCAATTACAGTTCTAAACGAATGGATAATGTGAGTAGTGGAAACTGGTTAATTAGTAAAACAACTCGATATTCTACTGCTCAGCGTTTAAATGAAATAAAAGCAAGTGCCTGGAAAAATCAAGCCGAATTCGTTGCCAATGATGTGGAGGAAGAAAATTACGATCGGGTTGGAAAATTGAAGCAGGAAAGAGCTGTAAAAGGTGTTGATGCTATTGGTGGAATCGTGTTAAGTAGTTACATGAAAGCTGGTAAATTCGACATTGGTCCTGTTTTTAGTATCTATACAACCAATACAGTGGAAGGAACACGTATTACCGCTCCACTTCGTACCAATGAACGAATGTGGGAACGTTTTTCAATTGGTGGATTTTTGGGTGTAGGAACCAAAAGCAAAAAGTTAAAGTATGGATTGAATTTGATCTATCAGCCACAAAAAAGTGATGAGTTCATTATGCGATTCAACTATTCCGATGATTACAATCTAGTGTCTCAAGATAAATATTTGCGATTTATAAAGAACAATCCGAATATTAAGGGAAATAGTAACTTTATTGGATCATTTACCACTCGGGAGAAGAATCCCTATATCAAGGAAGAAAAATCGCTTGATATGAGGTTTGAGTACCATACAAAAAGTGATATGCATTTTGAATTTTCTCCTTACTTTTTATCGAGTACTACCACCCCTGATGTGTCTTTTGATCGGGATGGAGTTAGCTACACTCGTTATCAAAATTATGGTGTGCTGATGAATTATAAGTTAACTTTTCATCAGAATTTTGACAAGTACTATTTTGATCGGGTTTACTACATGAATCCAATTCCTATTATCAATTTAAGTGTTGATATTGGAAAAACATCAGTTTCGGATAGTGATGATAAATTTGGAATTTATACTCAACTAAATGGATCGATTCAGGGAAGAATTGTGATGGGACAGGTGTTTATGAATTACATGGTGAATGGTGGCTATTTATTTGGAGATGCTCCTTACGATTTGCTCGATATGCCTGTTGGCTCGATGTCTTTAGGATATGCAAAATATCGATTTAATTTATTGCATCATGCGTCTTTTGCTCATAATCTGTACATGAATACTCACTTGCATATAAATGGTGGTGGTATTGTTTTGAATCGGATTCCTCTGATTAAAGAATTGAAATTAAGAGAGATTGTTTCCCTGAAAATTCATCATGGAAAATTGAATCATTCTTACAAAGGAGTGTTTGATTTGCCTGATTACTATTCGAATGAGAAAAAAACGCCTTATGGTGAAATAGGATTTGGATTGGCTAATATATTTAAAGTTTTGCGTGTTGAATATGTTCGTCAATTAGGAGGAAAGTTCGAAGGAGAAGATTTTACCGATCGAAATGGGATATTTTTCAGAGCTGAGATGAGTTTTTAATTGGTGTTAGTATAGTTTACATGAAAGAAGTCAAAAATAAAGTCGTTTGGATAACCGGTGCTTCATCGGGAATTGGTGAAGAATTGGCTTATGCTTTTGCTCGCGAAGGTGCTTTTCTTGTTCTTTCTGCTCGCAATACCAAAAAACTAAAGCAAGTTAGAGAGAAATGTTTGCAGAAAACATCAAAATGCTGGCTGCAGGTAATGGACCTTTCGAATGTTGATCAGTTGGAAGTCAATGTAAATGACGTGTTGAAGCAAACAGGTAAAATTGATTTACTTATCAACAATGCAGGAAGAAGCCAACGATCACTTGCAAAGGAAACACCGTTAATGAACGATCGCAGTATTATGGAGTTGAATTTTTTTAGTGTTGTGGCTTTAACTAAATTGGTGTTGCCACAAATGCTGAACAATAGATCAGGACATATTGTTGTTGTGAGTAGCATTTCTGGAAAATTTGGTTTTCCTTGGCGGACTGCTTATTCGGCATCGAAACATGCGCTTCAAGGTTATTTTGAATCTTTACGAGCCGAATTGGTCAAAGACAATATTCAGGTGACCATTGTTTCGCCAGGAAGAATAAAAACCAACATATCGCGCAATGCGTTGATTGAAACAGGCGAATCGTACAATAAAATGGACGATGGTCAGGCTCATGGAATGTTGGCTAATGAATGTGCGAGTAAAATCCTGAGAGCCATAAAAAAGGATAAAAAAGAATTGTTGGTGGGGAAAAAAGAATTACTGATGGTTTATATCAGACGATTTTTTCCGGCCTTATATCATAAATTAGTAATCCGAATTAATAATTAAAGCCTTCAAAGCTTGCTATAAAATAAGAGATATTATGAAAAAAAATATTTGTGGCATTCAACAAGTGGGAGTTGGAGTAAAAGATGTTGATGAAGCATGGAAATGGTATCGAAGTGCATTTGGTATGGATATTAATGTTTTTGAAGATATTGCTACTGCTAAATTAATGTTACCCTATACCGATGGTAAAGAACGCGATCGGCATGCAGCTTTGGCCATGAATATGGAAGGTGGCGGAGGTTTTGAGATTTGGCAACATACCAACATCAATCCTAAGGCTCCTTGTTTTGATGTGAAATTGGGCGATACGGGTATTTTTATCAATAAGATGAAATGTCGTGATGTACAGAGAGCATATCGCAAACACAAAGAGCAAAAGTTTACCATTTTGGGTGAGTTGAGCAAAGATCCTGCAGGAAATGAACATTACTATTTAAAGGATCCTTACAACAACATATTCGAAGTTGTTGAGGAATCGAACTATTACAAGAAGCAGAAATCGGTAACAGGAGGTGTTGCTGGTGTTGTAATTGGAGTCTCGGATATGGAAAATGCAATGCGTGTTTATGCCGATATTTTACAATACAACGAGGTGATATACGATGAGTCGGGTTGTTTTACCGATTTTGTGGAATTGCCAGGAGGAAAAGAAAAATACCGACGTGTGCTTTTAAAGCATGAGCCCAGAACCGGGCCATTTGGAAAGTTGTTGGGACCTACTCAAATTGAATTGGTTCAAGCAATCGACCGCAAGCCACGCAAAATATTCGAGAATCGAATTTGGGGTGAACTTGGATACATTCATTTGTGTTTTGATATTCAGGGAATGGAATATCTGCAAAATGAATGTGCTGAAAAAGGTTTTCCATTTACTGTTAATAGTGCCGATAGTTTTGATATGGGTTCTGCTGCTGGCCACTTTTCTTACATTGCCGATCCTGATGGAACATTGATCGAATTTGTTGAAACACATAAACTTCCTATCATTGAGAAATTAGGTTGGTTTATGAAACTTAAAGGTCGAAATCCTAAAAAATCACTGCCTAATTGGATGGTAAATACCCTAGCATTTAATCGAATAAAAGATTGATTTATATCAATTCAAACATATAGTAATGCCGTTTCATTCATTTGAAACGGCATTTTTTACGATATGGAGTACTTCTTTCTTACGAGATAAAACAGCAAATTATTTTCATTTAAAATTAATTTATAGATGCAATCGGTTGTTGTATTTGGTGAATTAGGCTATTAGAGAAATAATTCTTTAATTTGTAGGGGATAAAAGAGTCTTAAATCCTAAAAGGGTGATTTTTGACTGATTTAAAGAGAATTACTTAGAGACATGAAAATGGATACCATAAAACACATTCCTGAAAATGGGAAAACTAGAATTGTAATTGTTGGAGGCGGTTTTGCCGGATTAAAGCTAGCTCGCCAACTAGTAAATACATCTTATCAAGTGGTTTTAATAGATAAGAATAATTTTCATCAGTTTCAACCTTTGTTTTATCAGGTGGCAACCTCAGGACTAGAGCCGAGTTCAATCGCCTTTCCATTGCGCAAGATTTTTCAAAAACGAAAAAATGTTCACTTCCGTATGGCCGATTTATTAGAGGTTAACCCCAATGTGCAGGAAATATATACCAGTTTAGGGAAATTAAAATATGACTATTTGGTGTTGGCTACGGGAGTAGATACCAACTACTTTGGGAATAAAAACATAGAAGAATTCGGAATTCCCATGAAATCGGTATCCGAGGCTATCTTTCTTCGGAATTCAATTTTGCGGAATTACGAAAAAGCATTGAATGAAGCTGATCCGAAAAAGGCAGCCAACTATATGAATATTGTATTGGTAGGTGGCGGTCCTACTGGTGTTGAATTAGCTGGAGCTTTGGCCGAAATGAAAACAGAAATCTTGCCCAAAGATTATCCTGAACTAGATTTTTCTTTGATGAATGTATATCTGTTCGAGGCTTCGGATCGATTGCTGAGCGGTATGTCGGAAAAAGCATCTGCGAAAGCGAAAAGCTATCTCGAAAAATTGGGCGTAATTGTAAAGACAGAGGCTAGGGTGGCCGATTATGATGGATTAAGAATTAGTTTGGCCGATGGAGAGGTGTTTCATTCGTATGCCTTGGTTTGGGCTGCAGGTGTTCTTGCCAATCCGATAAAAGGAATTTCGGAGTTGGCGGCCACTCGCGGTGGTCGTTTGCGTGTTGATCTATTCAATAAAGTAAAAGGATTTCATAATGTATACGCCTTGGGCGATTTGGCTTTTCAAAAGGAAGGTGATTATCAAAATGGACATCCGCAGGTTGCACAGGTTGGTTTGCAGCAGGCAGGAGTACTAGCTAAAAATTTTAAAAATATTCAAGTTGGTAGGGAAATGAAACACTTTCACTATAAGGATAGAGGATCTTTGGCAACCATTGGTAAAAATTTAGCTGTTGCTGATTTGCCAGGAATGAAAACACAAGGGTTTTTGGCCTGGATTCTTTGGTTATTTGTTCATTTAATGGCTATTGTGGGTGTAAAGAATCGCTTTTTTATTTTAATCAATTGGATTTGGAACTATTGGACTTCGGATCAGTCGTTGCGAGTTCTGATTAGACCCGATAAGCGGAGTTTTACCGATCGAGCGACAAAAAAAGCTTCTATTAGAGGAAAAATTAATATGAATTAGTAAGCTTGAAAGCATCAATTTTACTAGAGATTGATGCTTTCTCTTATTTTTGGCACAAGCTTTGTTTCTAATCAGACAAAGTATACCGGTACTTTATCTTTTTAAGATTCATCCCTACCAAAGGATGACAATAGTAAAAACCAGATGAGAGTGAATGAGTGGTTGAAATTTAAACTGCGAGAGAGCTATCTGGTTTACATCCTAAAAACAAAAGCGCCATGAAAAAGTCTATATTGTATAAGTTGGTAGCCAGTATAGTATTGGTTTCAACTATTTCGGTGAGTACAACAATTGCTAACGCTCAGCGTATATCTCAGGAGAATGATAAGACAATTTACGAGAAAAGTAGAAAATCAACTCGCTTAAAAAAGTCGGATAAAAATGAAAACTACAATAAGAGCAATTATTCTGCTCGATCAAACAATCAAAAGTACAAATCCTATAATCAGCCCAAAACTTACAGTAAAAATGATTCCTACAAAAAAAGGCAATGGAATCAAGCTCGTAATTTAGAAGCCTACAAAAATCAAAAGAATCGGAATCGAGGAGTAGTTTATACTCATCCATTGTCGAGAGATAGATTTGAGGGACATAAGTATCCAAAACAGGTGTATCCTCATTCTCGTTACAAACATTTTTATAATGATCGAGGACATAATTGTTATCAGCACGATCGATATGGTCGGGTAATTTTAAGATTTGCAGTAGCGCCTTTTGTTATCAGAAATAATTATGGTGATTACTACTATTCCGATGGAGATTATTATCGTTTTTATCCAGAAGTTGGTTATGTACATGTAGAAGCTCCAAGTTCCTTATATTTTTCACATTTGCCTGAAGATTGCCGTTGGATTTCACATCAGGGTCATGAATATTATACAAATGGAGAATTGTGTTTTGTGAGGCATCCTAATGGTTTTAAACTTGTAAAAAATCCAATTGGAATCCATTTATCGCTACGATTTTAACAAATAGATATATTTAACAGTATTGAAATGGACGAAAGTTCTTAAAGTGTAAAAATAAGGGGTGTACTTTTGAAAAAAGATAATTTTACGTCAATATGAATCAAAAGTACATCCTTTTTAGATGAAAAATGACGTTTTGTCCTTGGCTTGTGTGTAGATGGGGTACTTTTGAATTTCATATTTCCCCTGTTAAATTAGATTAGACGAAAAGAGGGTGTATTGGAGAGAAAAGTAGTTTTTATTTGCGAGAGGTCTATTCTTTTTAAGGGGGTGTCGATTAAAAGAAAATTTTAAGTGTCGAAAACGATTTCGAAAACCTGCTGTAAAGCAGGTTTTTTGCTTGAGGATGGGAGTTGTTAATATGTCTGTATGCCTTGTTATTGTTGATGTTTAAGTTCATTTTTTGTGTGTGGCTAAAATTCTTATTTCTGCTTGGATTTTCAATGAAAACTAGGCTATTTTATCTAAGAATAAGGAATAAGCGACAGTAACCTAATTAAAAACGGTTTTTTATGACAAGGGATGAATATTTAATGGATCCGAACAAGTTAGTTCAGTTCCTTCAGAAACCAAGTGGTGAGTTTACAAAAAAAGACATTGTAAAATATATCGCAGAAAACGGGATTAAAATGATTAATTTTCGTTACGTTGCTGAAGATGGAAAATTAAAGACCTTGAATTTTATCATTACAGGTAAAAGTCATCTCGATAATATTTTGTCTTCGGGCGAACGTGTTGATGGATCAAGTCTGTTTTCCTATATAGGAGCAGGTTCCAGCGATTTGTATGTAATCCCCAGATTTAAAACGGCATTTGTCAATCCATTTTCAGAAATTCCAAGTTTAGACATTCTTTGCTCGTTTTATACTGCAGAAGGGAAACCTATGGAGAGTGCTCCTGAGAACATTCTGAAAAAAGCACATGATGAGTTCAAAAAATCTACAGGTCTTACTTTTAAGGCAATGGGAGAGCTTGAATACTATATTAAAAGTCCAAATCATACTTTATATCCTGATCGTGATCAAAAGGGTTATCATAGTTCACAGCCTTTTACCAAATGGGAATTTTTACGACGCGAAGCCATGGTTTTAATTGCGCAATGTGGTGGAAAAATAAAATATGCGCATTCCGAAGTGGGAAATTTTTCGTCGGGAGAGGATGGCTATGAGCAGCATGAAATAGAATTTTTGCCTATAGAAGCAGAAGATGCGGTAGATCAGTTGGTTATTGCAAAATGGATTGTGAGGATGTTAGCTGCTCGTGAAGGAGCATTGGTAAGTTGGGCGCCAAAAATCACTGTAGGTAAGGCCGGTAGTGGCTTACATATTCATATGTTGGTTGAAAAAGATGGTAAAAATATTTGCATTCAAAATGGAAAGTTGAGCGATACAGCGAAGAAAATGATTGCTGGTATCATGAAATTGTCAGGAGCATTAACGGCTTTTGGAAATACCATTCCAACTTCTTACTTGCGTTTGGTTCCTCATCAGGAAGCGCCAACCTACGTATGCTGGGGAGATCGAAATCGATCCGTTTTGGTGCGTGTTCCTTTAGGTTGGGTAGGTGCTTCAGATATGATAAAGAGAGTGAACCCCTTAGAACCAGATGATGCAAGAGATTTTTCGAGTAAACAGACTTTTGAGTTTCGAGTGCCCGATGGTTCTGCCGATGTTTATTCTTTGGTGGCTGGATTGATTGTTGCAGGTCAGTATGGGTTGGAAATGGAAAACTCTTTGCAGGTAGCTGATGAATTGTATGCCGATATTGATATTTTTTCGGCTCGTTACAAAAGTAAATTGGATCGTTTAGAACAATTGCCTACTTGTTGTTGGGAAAGTGCAGACTGTTTGCTCGGGAAAAGAGATATTTTTGAGAATAATGGAGTTTTTCCCAAAGGAAGAATCAACGCTGTGGTTAGAAAATTAAAATTATATGAAGATAATGGGTTAAATGACCGAATTATGGGTAACGTTGATAAAATTATGGAGTTTGTAAATGAATACATTCACTGTATGTAAATCAACCTATGATTAGGTTTTTTAATGGGGGTAGTCCCGCAACTTAGGTTGCGGGACTTTTCTTTTTTATTCTTTGTAGGCAAAGGAATAAGACTCATCGTGCTGAGAAATATCCAGACCTTTCTTTTCAGAATATTCCGAAACTCTAAGGCTAACAAATTTATTGGTGATCCAATACAGAATATATGAGCCTCCGAAAGTGAATACACCAACAATTACCAAGGCTATAAGATGCATTATAAAAGTTTTTATTTCTCCGTGTATGAGCCCTACCTCATTGGCAAAAACAGAGGTTAAAATCATTCCTGTAATTCCACCCATTCCGTGAGCAGGAAACACATCAAGGGTATCATCTAAAGATGTTTTTCCTTGTAGAGTGATTGCGTAATTACTCACAATAGATGCGATCACACCAATAGTGATGGAAGCTCCAACGGTTACGAATCCTGCAGCTGGAGTAATGGCTACAAGTCCTACTACCAAACCAATTGCAGCTCCTAGCCCAGAAGGTTTGTGACCTCGTGCGCCATCCAGAAAAATCCAGGTTAACATGGCGGCGGCTGATGCGGTATTGGTATTTAGCAGGGCGAGCACTGCTGTAGAAGAGGCTTCAAGTGCCGATCCAGCATTGAATCCAAACCATCCAAACCAAAGCATTCCTGCTCCTAAAAGAACAAATGGAATGTTGGAACGTTTTTCGTTGTATTTCGATTTTGTACGTTTTCCTAAGAACATGGCTCCGGCAAGTGCTGCAAAACCAGCAGACATATGAACAACAGTTCCTCCAGCAAAATCTAAAACACCCATATTGCGAAGGAAACCATTAGGATGCCAGGTCCAGTGAGCCAATGGTGCATAAATAAAAATCGTGAAAAGACTTATGAAAATCATGTAGGATCTGAATCTTACTCTTCCCGCAAACGACCCGGTAATTAAAGCAGGAGTAATAATGGCAAATTTTAATTGAAAGAGGGCAAAAAGAGCAAATGGAATTGTTGGAGCCATTTCAGGATGAGTTTGTCCTCCAACATTTTGAAACATTAGGTAGGTAAAAGGATTGCCGACGATACCAAAACCTTCGGGTCCTATGCTTTCTCCAAATGCGAGACTAAAGCCAACAAGAACCCAAATCATACTTACAATTCCCATGGCAACAAAGCTCTGAAGAATGGTTGAAATGATGTTTCGTGGATCTACCATTCCTCCGTAAAAAAAGGCAAGTCCAGGGGTCATGAGAAGAACCAAAGCAGTTGAGGTTAGCATCCATGCGACATCACCCGAGACAATATTTGGATCGCTAGCTCCAAATTCAACATTAGGAACAAATATTCCAATAATCGACACTACAATAAGTAGCAAGAAGGCATAAAGCCACTTTTTACTGTTTTTCATTACAATAAAGATTTATAAAATGTACAAAATCCGGTTGGTGTGATTATGGATTGTAGTCCGTCAAATTTTACGCTTCAGCGTTAAAAATAGGTCAAAAAAGGCAAATTGCCTAATTGAATGTAAGATGTAGTTCAAATTAAAGGTGTGAATATTGAGTGATACCCTTGTTTTGTGAGGGGTGTTGGAAAGGTTTGTGTTTTTTTAAAAAGGATGAATTTAAATAAGCACGAAGAGGGCTGAAAAAAAAGACTCCAATAGTTGGAGTCTTTTTTTTAGTCTTTTTCAATTCGTAACTGATGAACCAGATATTTTCCAGATTCGCTCTTGAGAAGGAAATTCACCCTGAAATTGCCTTTTTTTGTAAGCAAACTGCCAATTACATATCTGGCTTCAGGTTTTCCGCCAACATGTTTCTTTTTAAAATCGGTAGGTGGAAATTCTTTAAAGAATTTTGCCATGATTTGTTTTGCCTGCGATTTACTGTAAATAGCCTCTTTATCTTCAATAGTTAATTGTATTCTATTGCCAAAAAAATTAGCTAAGCTTATGCTATTGCCCTGTTTAAAGGCAGTGATCAATTCTCGTGGTAAATTGTCCTGATTTTGAGAAATGGCTGTTGAGGAACAAACTAAAAGAAAGAAGATTCCTGTAAATATGTATTTTATAGATCTCATATGAATAATTTTCAACTTAATATCATATACCTTTACACAAATACTGTGCGAAAAATACATTGCAAGATAAAAAAAATCTGAAAGTCTTTTTGGTAATCAGGAAATATTTGATCCTTATGATAGTCAGGGAAAGTTTCTTCGCTTTATTTTCTTTTTTCCTTAGGCTTGGTTAGCTTGATGTTTTTTTGATAAATAGTAGAATGAATTTTAGATGTTTATGTGTTCAGAAATTGTGGATGTTTTTTCTGAACAAATAACGAAGTTAAACTTGTAAATACTAGATAAATGAAAATTGTTCTTTTAGTGATAGGGAAAACTGATAAGGATTTTGTGAAAAATGGGATTAAAGAATACCAAAAGCGGCTAGAGCACTATCTTCCTTTTGAAATAAAAATAATTCCTGATATAAAAAATACAAAGAATCTTTCTGAAGATCAGCAAAAACAAAAAGAGGGCAGTTTAATTTTGGATAAAGTTAAAGCGGGAGATACACTACTGCTACTTGATGAGGGAGGAAAAGAATTTTCTTCACTTGGATTCTCGAAGTTTGTGGAACAAAAAATGATTGGAGGAGTGAAAAATTTAGTATTTGTAATTGGAGGTCCTTATGGATTTTCTGATGAGGTATATGCAAAAGCGCAGGGCAAAGTTTCTCTTTCGAAGATGACCTTTTCGCATCAGATGATTCGAATGATTTTTACTGAGCAGTTGTATCGGGCTATGACAATTATAAAAGGGGAACCATATCATCATGTTTGATGTTTTGAACTTATTATGCTAATTTGTGTTGATTTTAGCACGAATTTTGTTTCGCTTATAAAACATTTTTAAAGCTTCAACCTTGAAAAATAAACTCCTCATCTATTGTTTGGCAATTTTTTCATTGCTATTTCTTATGTTGGCAATTTTAGCCGATAATCACTTTGGGCAAAACGATGGTTCGCAGAAAGTAAGTAAGCAAGCTCAGGAAGTATTTGAGAAGAAAGAGCAGCTATTGACGAAAGATTTGTTTGAATTGCAGAATGCACTGGCTAGTGAGGAGGGAGTATTAAAAGAGTATCATAATTTTTCAAAATTCGAAAAGGAATTAAAAAAAGATGGCTTTGTGCTTTTGGCCTATAAGCAAGATAGTTTATTATTTTGGAGCGATAATTCCTTTTTATTGCCTGATAAAACGATTCTGGAAAAAGTCGATTCATTGGTCTTGAGGCTGAAAGATGGTTTCTATTACCTCCAGAAACAGAAGCGAGATTCTGTAGAATTGTATGGATTCCTGCTTTTGAAAAAAATCTATCCGTATCAAAATAAATTTCTGAAAAACCATTTTGGCCCAGGTTTTTTCATTCCAGAACTATTCGATATCTCCCTTGACAAATATTGTGGAGCTCCCGTTTATCATTCCAATGGAGATTATCTATTTTCTTTAGTGGATGAAAGTTTGGGGTTTGCCCCCAGAAGAGTACAGGTAGTAATCGGAGTGTTGTACCTCCTATCTATCTTATGTTTTTTATTGGTAGGAAGTATTTTGTTAAGGCAGATTAAAGATTTGAAATTAGGGATTTTTGCCTTTTTACTTTGGGGAATTAGCTTGTTCTTGATTCGCTACGGCATGTTATTTTGGGGTGTTCCCTTGGTTTTTTCCTATCTCGAAGCTTTTTCTCCTGTTTTGTTTGCCAGTTCATTCTTTTTCCCATCTCTTGGTGACTTTGCCATCAATGCATTTTTCTTGTTCATTTTCATTTACACCTATGGTCGATTCATAAGAAGCAATCAGAATATTAAAAGTAAAAAATCAGTCTTCTTTTTATTCCTGATTTTATTGCATTTAATTTTCTTTTATCTACTCTATTTTTTTATTGGAAATTTGTTTGAAAGCTTGGTTTTAGATTCTAGTTTTAACTTGCAAATGTTTGTGTTTCAGGAAAATAAGATTTATGTATTTCTTGGTTTTTTGGTTTTGGTATTTTTATTTTATACACTCGGGCAGCTTGCGAATATAGTTGGATCCATCGCTTGTAATCATTGGAATGTTAAAAAATATCTACTTGTTGTTATTCCTTTTTCCATTCTATTTAGTTCGGTACTTTACTTTTTAAATCCGATGACATTCGGTTTTCTAGATTGGCTTTTTCCTATATTACTGATATTGGTTGTAGGATTACTCAATTACCAAAAGGAATCGGGAGCTAGATATTCGCTTTATGTAATTCTACTTCTGGGAATATCGGTTTTTGTAACCAGTTGCATTAATTCGTATTCTAAACAGAAAGAAAAACAGGATAGAAAGGTTGCTGCCATGAATCTTTCTACTGAATATGATCCAACATCTGAAACTCTTTTGTTCGAAATTCAAAAAAAAATAGATCAGGACTCCGTTTTAAAGGAATTGTGTAAGCAGCCTTTTAGAAATGAGATTGAAATAGCAGATTATATTCAAAATAATTTCTTTACCGGATTTTGGGAGCAGTATCAGCTTCAGGTTACTATTTGTGGTGATATGGATGATTTGAAAATCGAACCAGATGATCAAATCAGAAATTGTTTTGATTTTTTTGAAGAGATGATTCTTACCACAGGAGAGCCAATTCCCAATAGCGATTTTTACTACCTGAATGAGTTCGATGGAATGGTTTCCTATTTAGGTGTGATTCCGAATCTGGCAACTAATTCTGAAGATGTGAATATCTATCTTCGTCTCGATTCAAAAGTAGGAGATGAAGGATTGGGATATCCCGATTTATTGTTAGATGAAAAGGTAACACTAAGACCGATTGGTAATGATTATTCTTACGGAAAATATCACAATGGAAAGCTCATTGCGTCTTCTGGGGATTTTAACTATTTTATGAGTAGCTCTGTTTTTGGCAATAATTCCGAAAATTTCTTCTGGAATCAGATCGACGGCTATGATCATTTAATTTATCAGTTCGATAATAATGCTGTTGTTATTAGTTGTCCTGTCGTTTCGCTTTACAATCGTGTCATAACTATTCCTTACGTTTTTCTTCTGATTTATGCTTTTGGGTTTTTAATTTGGATGCTTGAAAGTATTTCTTTCCGCTTGCGATTTAATTTAAGTTTTAAATATCGCATCCAATATTCTATTATTGGTCTGCTCATGCTTTTCTTTTTGCTGTTGGGTGGTGGTTCGGTTTACTACAACATGAATCAGGCTAAACAAACCAATAACCAAAACTTACAGGAGAAATTACAGTTGGTAAAGCGCGAGGTAATTGGTGAATTGTTAAGTGATAATCCCAATCATAAAGAGGAACTTTCCAATCGGCTGCAACTTTTATCCAATTTAATTTTTGCAGATATTCATTTGTACAACTTATCGGGCGAGTTAATTTCAACTTCCAGGAAAGAGATTTTTGAGAAAAATCTTCAGGACAAGCGGATGAACTTTGCGGCTTACTATCAACTTTCGATTAAGGGGAGAACGCATTTTATTCACAACGAAAAAATTGGAGAAATGACTTATTTATCGGCCTATGAATCCTTAGTCGATGAAAGTAATGAAACAATTGCCTATGTAAACTTGCCTTACTTTTTAAAAAGTAAAGAGCTCGAGAAAGAAATGTTTGATTTGATTCTTGCAGGAGTAAATCTTCATGTTTTAATGATTTTGTTAGCCATTTTTCTTTCCGTGATCACGGCGAACAAAATTACGCATCCGCTACGTATTATTCAGAATCGATTGAAAGCAACTCGTTTTGGTTCCTATGGAGAACAAATAGAGTATACAAAAAATGATGAGATTGGGAGTTTAGTGAAGGAGTACAATCAAATGTTGGTTGAATTGGAAGAGAGTGCTTCACGTTTGGCAAAATCGGAAAGGGAATCGGCATGGCGCGAAATGGCCAAGCAAATTGCTCACGAAATAAAAAATCCGCTTACCCCAATGAAGTTGAGTATACAGTTTTTGCAAAAACGATTAGAGGAGCAATCCCCTAATTGGGAAGAACATTTTAATCGGGTTAGTAAAACATTAATCGATCAAATTAATGCCTTATCATCTATAGCCACAGCTTTTTCTAATTTTGCAAAAATGCCTTTGGCTAAAAATGAGGCTGTAAATTTGGTTGATATTTTAGAGCAAACACTCGATTTGTTTAAGAATGATGATTTGTATTTAAAATTAAATGTGAATTCCATTCGGGATGCTAATATATTTGTAGATCGAGAGCAGTTTGTGCGTGTTTTTGTCAACCTAATCAAAAATGCCATTCAGTCTATTCCTGATGGAACTGTTGCTCGTGTAAATATTCATTTGGAAGAGTTGGGCTCTTGTTATCAGGTGCGAGTGATTGATAATGGTTCTGGAATAAGCCCAGAGATTAAAGAAAAGCTGTTTTACCCTAATTTTACAACCAAATCGAGTGGTATGGGATTGGGTTTATCCATAGTGAAAAATATTGTTGAAAATGCTCATGGAAGCATTTGGGTTGAGTCGGAAAGAAATAATGGGGCTTGTTTTATTGTTCGAATTCCAAAAAATAAAAAAGTATAAATGATGAATATTAAAGTTCTTGTTGATAATACAGCGGCTCAAGGTTTTGAAGCTGTACATGGTTTTTCTGCACTTATTGAAGCGGATGAAAGAATCTTGTTTGATGTTGGTCCAACTTCTCTTTTTTTAGAGAATGCTGCCAAAATGAATCTTAATTTAGACGAGCTTAAAACCATCGTTTTGAGTCACGGACATTGGGATCATGGTGATGGTTTGCAGTTTATATCGGGAAAACGCTTAATAACACATCCAAATTCATTTTGTTTGCGCTATCGGAAGGAAGCTAAATCTATTGTTGGTTTAAAATTATCAAGAGAAGAAATGGCTGCAAAATTTTCTTTAGAGGAATACAAATCGCCTTATTGGATCAGCGATAAAATGGTTTTTTTAGGTGAGATTCCGAGGAAAAACGATTTTGAATCACAATCGACTACCTTTTTATTGGCCGATGGTTCTCCAGATTTTGTTACGGATGATTCAGGAATCGCTATCAAAACTAATAAAGGTTTAGTGGTGATTAGTGGATGTGCTCATGCCGGAATATGCAATACTGTAGCCTATGCCAAAGAAATGTGTGGTGAAGAGAAAGTCTATGCAGTTTTGGGAGGTTTTCATCTGAAGAAAATCGATGAGGTTTTTCAAAAAACTGTGGCCTATTTTCAGAAAGTAAAATTGGAATTGTTAGGAGCAACTCATTGTACTAGTTTTGCTGTTCAGGATGAATTTAAAAAATATTTTAACACGATAAATCTTGAGGCTGGTGTTGAAATTGAACTTTAGAACCTGTTTATTGCTTCACATCATCCATGGAAATTAGATTGTGTAAAATGGCATAAACAGTAAGACCAGATACCGATTTTATACCTAATTTTTGAGTGATATTTTTACGGTGTGTAACTACCGTGTGAATGCTAATGTATAGCTGATCGGCAATTTCTTTGTTGGTCAGTCCAAGAGCGATGTGTTTCAAAATGTTTTTTTCTCGTGAGCTAATGGTTTCTGCATTCTTATCGGGAATTTTATTTTTATGTTTTTTAGCGAGAACTTCCTGAATCAGATCCAAAATCTGTTCTTGTTTGTCTTGATAGTGAATGTATCCATCTGCTTTGAATTGATCCCTTAGTTTTTCCTGATCAGAAAGTAAGATCAATGAAAGTTTGTGAGCATTCATAAATTCTTTTTTTAAATTAATACAATCCGAAGGCATCATTTTGGGGTTGATAATAAGAATATCAGGCTTTTTATTGTTCACTGTTGCACATACGTCTTCCTTGTCATCAATAAGTTGCATTATTTCTACATTCTCCAAATTTTGAAGAATAGATCGAAGTCCTCTTCGAATCAGGCAGGAACTTTCCGCAATAAGAATAGTAGATCTTGGCATAATACGAATTTAAAATAGGTTGTTGATCGATTTCTCCATGAGTATGACTTTTGGCGTAAGTACTTTATCTTCTATACGTGAATGGTAATTTAAATCTTCTTCTAGTTTAAATAGATCTTGAATAATGTTATGATAAAGTGTGCAGTTTGCGGGTGGAGTAAGGTATTTGATCATTATTGTTTTTAAATCCATCAGTTTTTCTTCCACATCATTGTGGCCTTTTTCATAATTTTCAATGGAAAAGGAATTGAAGAGGTCTCTATTTTTTGCCGTGAATTGTTGTGTCTTAATAATTTCATCTACTGCAAATATATAGGGAAAGACAACATCTTCCTCGTGCATAATATGCTCTGTAAGCTCTGATTTATAACCTTCAAAAAAATTTCTTATTAAAAGAATGTATTTTTCATCTTCTTGATCTTCAGCATGTAGAGAAATTATTTTTTGCTCAATTTCAGAGAGCTTTTCGTTTAAATAACTCGAATGAGTCATTTTTAAATAGTTAATAATATTCTTGACAGAAATGCTTTGAAGTTCTTCTTTTGGAAAATAATCCTTATCGTGATAAGCATTTACCAATTGGAGGAAGAAGTTTAAATCAACTTCGTTTTCTTCGCACACATCAGAAACAGTTTTGTCTCCAAAACCCAAATTGATTCCAAATCGATGAATGACAGGAATAAGCATGTAGTTCTGTTGAATTACATGGGCTAGTTTCATATCTTTTTTAATGCGCATTCTTTGTGTTTTTAATGAGTCTAAATTAACAAAAACCAAGAGATATCCGAAGAATATCAATGTATATACTTGCAAAAACTGAAACAAAATGAGAGATTACACTAAGAAAATATTCTCAAGGCAATGGAATTAGAAATTGCAGCTATTCATAGCATTTAATAAATTCCCACTAAAGTAGCGTTCCTACAAAGGCTCGCAATACCTAATTGTTGGTATTTATTTTTGCTTTTTAAGGATAAAAAAAAACCGACTCAGAAGATCTGAATCGGTTGGTAAAATACTGCTTGTAGCAGTTTATTTTTTTCTTACGAAAATTTGTATAGGAACTCCGGTAAACGACCAGTTTTTTCGAATCTGATTTTCAAGGTATCTTTTGTATGGATCCTTAATGTATTGAGGCAGATTGCAATAAAATGCAAAAGTTGGTGCGTGAGTGGGCAGTTGCGTTACGTATTTAATTTTTATGAACTTTCCTTTAAGTGCAGGAGGATTAAGTGCTGCAATTGCTTTTTGCATTACATTATTTAGTTCCGAAGTTGGAATTTTACGAACACGATTTTCATATACCTCAAGTGCCGATTCCAAAACCTGAATTAATCGTTGCTTAGTAAGTGCAGAGGTGAAAATAATTGGAACATCTTTAAAAGGGGCAATTCGATTTCTAATTTCCTCTTCGAATTCTTTCATGGTATTGGTTTCCTTATCCACCAAATCCCATTTGTTAATCATGATAACAACACCTTTACGGTTGTTAATTATAATATCAAGAATACTTAAATCCTGAGCTTCTACGCCACGTGTTGCATCTAAAATTAGAACACAAACATCGGCACTTTCAATGGTTCTTATGGAACGCATCACAGAATAGAATTCTAGATCTTCATGTACTTTTGGTTTTTTTCGAACTCCAGCCGTGTCTACCATGATAAAATCATGACCAAATTTTTGAAATCGGGTGTGAATAGAATCTCTGGTAGTTCCAGCAACATCAGTTACAATATTTCTATCGATGCCTACCAATGCATTCACAGTAGATGATTTTCCAACATTTGGACGACCAACAAAGGCTATTCTTGGAAGATCTTCCTCTTCATCGTTGGCTTTGATTTCAAAATTATTGATTAACTCATCCAGTAAATCTCCTGTTCCAGAACCATTCACCGACGAAATAGGAAAAACTACTTCGCCTATTCCGATGGAATAGAATTCGTTGGCAGCAAAAATTAAATCGGAGTTGTCTGCTTTGTTGGCAACCAAATATACCTTCTTTTTGGTGCGACGTAGTATATTAGCAACGGCGGTATCTAAATCTGTGATTCCATGCTGCACATCAAGAACAAAAAGGATTGAATCGGCTTCCTCTATGGCAATCATTACCTGTTTGCGTATTTCCTCCTCAAAAATATCTTCAGAGTTGGTAGCGTAACCTCCAGTATCTATTACCGAAAATTCAACGCCATTCCATTCCGATTTTCCATAATTTCGATCACGGGTTACTCCGGCAGTTTCGTTTACGATTGCCTTTCGTGTTCCTGTTAATCGATTAAAAAGTGTAGATTTTCCAACGTTGGGTCTTCCTACGATTGCAACAATATTGCTCATTCTTTTATTTTTGCTAACGCAATCTCTGCGCGTAATTCTTAACTTATTTTATTTAAAATACGGAAGTGTTTTTTATCGTATCGAGCTATTTTGCTCTTACTGATTGTATCCAAAACCTTTTAGCTGAGAATCTTTACTTCTCCAGTCTTTGGCTACTTTAACATACAATTTTAAAAATACTTTTTTTCCAAAAAACGACTCTAAATCCAATCGGGCTTCGGTACCTACTTTTTTTAAGGCTTTTCCTTGATGACCTATGATAATTCCTTTTTGAGAAGTTCGCTCAACATTAATAACTGCCATAATGTTGATGATTTTTGATTCGTTTTTAAATTCCTCAACTTCCACTTCCACTGCGTAAGGAATTTCTTTTTCGTAATTCAGTAACACTTTTTCACGAATAATTTCATTCACAAAGAAACGTTCTGGTAAATCTGTCATCTGCTCTTTGTCGAAGTATGGAGGAGCGACTGGTAGTAGTTCTAAAATGCGATCGAATACATTCGACACATTAAAGTTTTCTTTGGCCGATAGTGGAAAAATTTCTGCTTTAGGCAGTTTTTCTTTCCAGCGATCAACGAGTTTTTCCAATTTATCCTGATTACTTAGGTCAATTTTATTTATCAACAAAAGAACTGGAATATCTGTGTTTTGAACTTTTTTCAGGAAATCTTCGTTTTTATCCATGGTTTCCACCACATCGGTAACATATAAAATAATGTCAGCATCAACCAATGCAGAGGTCGAAAATTTCATCATCGACTCTTGAAGTTTGTAGTTGGGTTTTAAAACTCCAGGGGTATCAGAGTACACTATCTGAAAATCCTCTCCATTAACAATTCCTTTAATTCGGTGACGAGTAGTTTGCGATTTCGAAGTGATAATCGAAAGTCGTTGTCCTACCAAATTATTCATTAAGGTTGATTTTCCAACATTAGGATTTCCAATGATATTTACAAAACCTGATCTATGAGGCATATGTACTCCAATTTAGTGATTTAAAATTTTTTGCAAAGATAGAAATTTTAATGCCATTTCCGAAACTCGCTGCCATACATTAAGATGGAAATAATAACTTGGATGATATTTTTATACTAGAATGTGTTTTCTTGATACTACAGAAGTCTTATATAGAGCAGAGCAATGCTACTAATTAGAAGTTTAAAATAGAGCGATCTGTTGCACAGACTATTTTGCCGATTTGTTTTTAGTATCGAAAACTATATATTTGTAGCAGAAATGGGGTTAAAAATCTTATTTCATCATATTTATTGTTTCTTCAGGGCAGGGTGAAATTCCCGACCGGCGGTGATAGTCCGCGAATCTTTAACGAGATTGAACTGGTGTGATTCCAGTACCGACAGTACAGTCTGGATGGGAGAAGAAAAACAATTGATCAATTTGATTGATTCATGCCAATGGATGCATTTCTGTGTGGCTATACCTATAATTTAAATGCCCTGAATAGTTTTTTTAACTGTTCAGGGCTTTTTGTTTTTATGCAAATGAGTAAGGAATATCAATATATGCAAAGGGCTTTCGAACTGGCCCAAAAAGGAATCGGACGAGTGAACCCTAATCCTTTGGTGGGAGCTGTAATTGTGCGCGATAATGAGATTATTGGAGAAGGTTATCATGAGTATTTTGGTGGCCCGCATGCCGAGGTGAATGCCTTTCGTTCAGCAACAAAATTGGTAGAAGGTGCTACTATGTATGTAACTTTAGAGCCTTGTTCTCATTACGGAAAAACACCTCCTTGTGCCGAAGCCATAGTGAAGCATAAAATTGCAAAAGTGGTGATCGGAATGCTTGATCCTAATCCTTTGGTGGCAGGAAAAGGTGTAAAGATATTGGAAGAAAATGGAATTGAAGTGGAATTTGGTTTCCTGTGTGAGGAGTTGAGTGAATTGAATCGGGTATTTTTAAAATATATTCAAAAGAAAACACCTTTTGTAGTCATGAAAACAGCTATGACTTTGGATGGAAAAATTGCAAGTTACACGGGTGATTCGCGATGGGTTTCTAATGATAAGTCGCGTCGGAGAGTTCATGAACTAAGAAATGAGTTGTCGGCGATTATGGTGGGCGTAAACACTGTTATTGCTGATGATCCAATGCTTACCACTCGTTTAGATGGGAAGGAAGGAAGAAACCCAATTCGAATTGTTGTAGATAGTAAGGCTCGAATTCCCCTACAGTCAAAAATTCTAAATTCCTCAGACGTAGCCAAAACAATTGTTGCGTTAACAGAAAATGCGGATGCGAGAAAGATCAAACAGATTGAAGACTTGGGAAACTTGGTTTTGCAGATAAAATCTAGAAATGAAAGAGTTGATCTCCAGAATTTATTGGTGAAGCTTGGCCAGGAAGGAATCGATGGAATTCTTTTGGAAGGAGGTGCAAGTCTTAATTTTTCGGCTTTGCAGACTGGTATTGTTGATGAGGTGATCTCCTTTATTGCTCCTAAAATTATTGGAGGAGCAAGTGCGAAATCACCAGTAGGTGGCGAAGGAATTGAATTCATGAAAGATGCTATTGAATTGCAAAATATAGAAATTCATCAGCTTGGAAAGGATTTGATGCTGACTGGAAAAATTATAAAGAAATAAAATAGTTAATAGCTGTTTACTAAAACTGATACTTGAAAAAATGTTTACAGGATTGATTGAAGAAATAGGAAACATCAAATCCATAAAACGAGGAGGAAAGTCAATTCGTTTGATGGTTTCGGCAAGTAAGATTCTGGATGATGTGAAAGTGGGAGATAGTATTGCAACAAATGGTATTTGCCTAACGGTTGTGAATTTTGATTCGAAAGGATTCTCGGCCGATGTGATGCCGGAAACCATGAGTCGAACGAGCTTTGAACAACTAAGACCTGGTAGTAAAGTGAATTTAGAACGTGCGGTTCGTGTTGGCGATCGATTGGGAGGCCATATGGTAAGCGGTCATGTTGATGGTTTGGGCGAGGTGCTAGCCAAAGAACATGACGATAACGCCATTTGGGTAAGCATAGCTGCTCCTAAAAACATCTTAAAATATATCGTTGAGAAGGGTTCTGTTGCTATTGATGGTATCAGCCTGACTGTGGCTTATGTGGATGAGAAAATGTTTAAAGTTTCGATTATACCGTTGACACAGGAGGATACGACTTTAACTTCCAAGAGAAAAGGGGATAAAGTGAATTTAGAGTGCGACATGACAGCCAAATACATCGAGAAGTTCATGCTTTACAGAGATGAGGAAGCAAAGCAGAAGAAGTCGGATATCTCGATGAATTTTTTAAAAGAAAATGGATTTGCTTAAAGTAATTACTGATATAAAATAACAATATATTATGAAATTTCATACAATTGAAGAGGCGATAGAAGACATCAAGCTAGGGAAAATGATTGTGGTGGTTGATGATGAGGATCGTGAAAATGAAGGGGATTTATTAATGGCGGCCGAAATGGTAACACCTGAGGCAATTAATTTTATGGCCCGACAGGCTGGTGGATTGATTTGTATGCCTATTGTAAGGAAGCGTTTGGACGAGTTGAATATTGACATGATGGTGTACAATAACACCGATGCGAAACAAACAGCATTTACTGTGAGTATTGATGCAGCAGATTGCGCAACGGGAATTTCAGCTCATGAGCGTGCTCATACAATTCAGAAAATATTCGATAAAAAGGCCAAGCCTGAAGATTTTACCCGACCTGGACATGTTTTTCCTCTGGTAGCTCGTAAAAATGGGGTGTTGGTTCGTGCTGGTCATACCGAAGCAGCAGTTGATTTGGCCAGAATGGCAGGATTTTACCCTGCAGGTGTGATTTGTGAAATTATGAATGAGGATGGGACCATGGCTCGTGTTCCCCAACTGAGAAAATACATTGAAAAGCACGATTTAAAAATGATTACCATTGCTGATTTGATTCAATATCGTAGGCAGACCGAGACTGTTATTGAAAAGATTACAGAAACAGCTATGCCAACTAAATATGGTGAATTCAGAGCTCATGGTTATATCAATAAAATAACCGGAGAGCATCATGTGGCTTTGGTAAAAGGAGATGTAAATACTGCCGATCCTGTTTTGGTTCGTGTGCATTCGGAATGTTTAACTGGTGATGCTTTTGGTTCTTTGCGATGTGACTGTGGTGATCAACTTCAGGAAGCGATGAGAAGAATTAATGAGGCCGGAAGAGGCGTTTTGTTGTACATGCGTCAGGAAGGACGAGGTATTGGTTTGATGAATAAGTTAAAAGCTTATCAGCTTCAGGATATGGGAATGGATACGGTGGAAGCGAATTTGGCTTTGGGCTTTAAGGCTGATTTACGTGATTATGGAATTGGTGCTGCAATTTTAGCCGATTTGGGCGTGAAAGATCTGACTTTGATGACCAATAATCCTCTAAAAGTTGCAGGTTTAAAAGGATATGGTTTGAAAATTGTCGGTCGTGAAGAAATTGAAATGACCTGTAATGAAAAGAATGAATTTTATTTGCAGACCAAAATGAAAAAAATGGGTCACCTTTTGCATCAGGATGTAAAATGGAATTTGCAAAATGACGATAAAAAAATTATTAAAAAGTAAATGGACTTATGGGCGATGAGGGAATATAAAGTCATGTCACGACTAAAATCTCAGGTCTCACATCTTAAACTAAATAAAATGAATACAATAGAAGGAAAGCTGATAGCAAAAGATTTAAAATTCGGAATTGTTGCCGGTCGTTTTAACGAATTTATTGGTGGAAAATTATTGGAAGGGGCTTTGGATGCAATCAACCGTCATGGTGCTTCTACCGACGATGTTGATGTAGCTTGGGTTCCAGGTGCATTTGAAATTCCATTGATTGCAAAAAAAATGGCGAAGAGTGGAAAGTACGATGCAATTATTTGTTTGGGAGCTGTAATTAAAGGTTCCACTCCTCATTTCGAATATGTGTCGGGGGAGGTTACTAAAGGTGTTGCAAGTGTTTCTTTAGATCAGGAAGTGCCTGTTATTTTTGGTGTGTTAACTACCGATTCTATCGAGCAAGCTATTGAGCGTGCTGGAACAAAAGCGGGAAACAAAGGTTTCGAAGCTGCAGTTTCAGCCATCGAAATGGCCAATTTGTTGAAGCAATTTTAAGCAAGTACATATTATAAAATAAAAAAATCCCGGCTTCAACCGGGATTTTTTATGCTTAGGAATAATATTTTCAGAATTAATAAATCTTCAACATTTGAACTTCTTTTTCGCTTAGGAATCTCCATTTTCCGCGAGGAATATTTTTCTTGGTAATTCCAGCAAAGAACACGCGATCTAGTTTTTCAACTTCATAACCCAAGTGTTCAAAAATACGGCGTACAATTCTATTTTTACCCGAATGTATTTCAATACCTACCTGAGTTTTATCATTCGCATCAGCAAAGCTGATTGCATCTGCTTTAATTTCACCATCTTCCAATTCTAAACCAGTACTAACCTGATCTAATTCTTCTTGTGAGATAGGGCGATTCAAAAATGCGTGGTAAATCTTTTTCTTATTATAACTTGGATGAGTTAAACGTTTTGTAAGATCACCATCGTTGGTAAAAAGCAATACACCTGTAGTCATGCGATCTAATCGCCCAACCGGATAAACTCTTTCGGAACAGGCATTTTTGATGAGGTCGAGAACTGTTTTTCTTCCTAGTGGATCGTCAAGAGTTGTTACGAAATCCTTAGGTTTGTTCAAAACCAAATATACTTTAGCCTCTGCTTGAAGCTGTTTTCCGTCCATGCAAACGGTGTCCTTCACATTTACCTTTGTTCCAACTTCTTTTACAATTTCGCCATTTACTGTAATTCGGCCGTCGGCAATACGTTTGTCAGCTTCTCTTCGCGAGCAGGCACCAGTATTTGAAATGTATTTGTTCAAGCGCAGCATGCCATCTTCGGGTCCTGTAAGTTTTGCGTACGCCAATTGTTTTTTCTTGCTGTAATGCTTTTTTTGAAGCGTTTCTTTATTGGGTTTATTTTCAAAACGATCAAATCTTTTAGAGGAATCCTGATTTTCATCCGCATCATCTGAGAATCGTCTTTTTTCTTTAAATTCTGATCTTTCATCTCCTCTGTTTGAAGAGGCAGAATCTCTTCCTAATCGATAGCTTGACTGATCAGATCTGTGTCTTCTTCTGTCCGAATCACGTTCCGTTCTGTTGTCGTCAAATCTCCTAGGAGACCTTGATCTAGAATCACCTCTTTGGCGATCCGAATTTTCCGATCGATCATCTCTTTTTGTATAGCGCGATTCAGAATCTCTTCCTGATTTACGATCTGATTCTTTGAATCTCGATTTTCTTCGTTCAGATCCTCTTTCCGAATTTCTGTCATCAAAAGATTTCGATGAAGATGATTTGGAATGATCTCTGTGGAAAGGTTTTTCGGAATCACTTCTCCTTTGTCGAGGATTTTCCGATCGTCCTTCATTATTGCGTGATCCATTCTCCTTTTTGAATCTAGGATTTGAATTAGCAGGTTTTCTATCGTTTTCTTTTTTTGATCCAAAAGAAGATTTTTCTCTTCGTTCTTTTCCGTATTTCTTTTCTTCCATTTCTGAGTAAATGATCAATGTTCTGAACCTGCAAAGGTACTAATAATCAAAGAATATATTATTTCCGCTAAGTAAAAAAATGAATCAATTTGAATTTTACTTTTTTACTCTTTATCAAAATGATAAATTTGTCATTGAAATGTTGAACCGATTGCGTGTTCAACTTACTTAAAGAATAGATTTACACTAAAATACGAAAGGTATAATGGCACTAATTAAATCAATTTCCGGAATTAGAGGAACGATTGGCGGTCAGGTAGGAGATGGATTAAGTCCTCTCGATCTTGTGAAGTTTTCAGCAGCATTTGGTACTTGGCTATTGCGTCGAAACAAGGACCAAAAATTGAAAGTTGTTGTGGGTCGCGATGCAAGAATATCTGGCGAAATGGTTGATAAGCTTGTTGTAGGAACTCTTATGGGGTTAGGAATTGATGTTGTGGAAATCGGTTTGGCAACAACTCCAACTACCGAAATTGCGGTAACAGGCGAAAATGCTCAAGGTGGTATTATTTTAACTGCCAGTCATAATCCCAAGCAATGGAATGCCTTAAAATTATTGAATGAAAAAGGGGAGTTTTTGAATGATGAGGAAGGAAAAATTGTTCTTTTTATTGCCGATCAGGAAGATTTCCAGTTTGCCGAGGTTGATGATTTAGGCCAATTGACTCATGTTGACGATTACACGCAAAAACATATCGATCATGTTTTGGCACTTTCACTAGTGGATGTTGAAGCCATTAAAAAAGCCAATCTTACTGTGGCTATCGATGCAGTAAATTCGGTCGGAGGAATCGTAATTCCTCAATTACTAAAGGCACTGGGTGTTCAAAATGTTGTGGAATTGTATTGTGAGCCTAATGGCCAGTTTCCACACAATCCAGAACCTCTTCCTGAGCATTTAACCGAAATAGCATCGATCCTGAAAAAAGGAAAAGCGGATATCGGATTTGTGGTTGATCCCGACGTAGATCGTTTGGCCATCGTGAATGAAGATGGAAGCATGTTTGGAGAGGAATATACCCTAGTGGCTTGTGCCGATTATGTGTTGGCAAATACACCAGGAAATACGGTTTCTAACCTGTCTTCAACTCGTGCTTTACGCGATGTTACCGAAAAACATGGTGGAAATTATGAGGCTTCGGCGGTTGGTGAGGTGAATGTAGTAACCAAAATGAAAGAAAATAAGGCTATTATTGGTGGTGAGGGCAATGGCGGTATCATCTATCCTGAGAGTCATTACGGAAGAGATGCTTTGGTTGGCGTGGCGCTGATTTTAACTCACTTGGCGAAAACAAACAAAAAAGCTTCAGAATTAAGAGCTTCTTACCCCAACTACTTTATCTCTAAAAATAAAATTCAATTGACTCCTGAAATTGATGTTGATGCAATTTTAGTGGCGATGAAGGAAAAATACAAGCATGAGAAAGTGAACGATATTGATGGTGTGAAAATTGATTTTGCTGCTGAATGGGTTCATCTGCGGAAGTCGAATACTGAACCAATTATTCGAATTTATTCAGAAAGCAAAAATGAATTAACAGCCAATCAATTGGCCGAGAAAATTATTTTGGAGATAAAAGAACTGATCAAATAAAAAGAGAAGAGCGCAAGAAAGAAATTTTTTGCGCTTTTTTATAGTAGAAAAATATATGGAATTGGTTCTATTAGTATTCTCTTTGGATCGATTCTTTAAAAAAAATATTCTCTCTGAATTATTAGGGAAAATCGATTTTCGCTTTTTTAGTTTACATCCATCTTCCGACAATTAGATCTATTTTCTTTTTTCTGATCAAAAGGCTTGCATGGGTGTTTATACCCAATTATAAATTGGTAAAAGGACATAAATAATATTGTTGTATTTTAAATTTTATATATTTAGATGATCCTGTTGAATAGCAGGTCTTTTTCTGTACTATTTTCTGTCATTGTGCATATATTTGCTTGCAATAAAGAAAAAATTCTACATTGAAACGAATATAAATAGATATAATCAAAGATTAAAGCCTTATGAAAATTAGTGTAATAGGTGCCGGAAACGTAGGAGCCACTTGTGCAAATGTTATTGCTCAAAAAGAATTAGCAAACGAATTAGTTATCGTTGATATTAAGGAAGGTTTGTCTGAGGGAAAAGCCTTGGATATGTGGCAAACTGCTCCAATTAATTATTACGATACAAGAGTAAAAGGGGTGACTAATGATTATGCTGCTACTGCAGGATCAGAGGTTGTTGTGATCACATCAGGTCTTCCTCGTAAGCCAGGTATGAGTCGCGATGATTTAATTGCAACCAATGCTGGTATTGTTAAAATGGTTACTGAAAATGTAATTGCTCATTCACCAGAAGCAATCATCATCATTGTATCTAATCCTTTAGATGTGATGACCTATGCTGCTTATTTAACTGCTAAAAAAGCATCGAATAAAGTGTTTGGTATGGCTGGTGTATTGGATACTGCTCGTTACCGTGCTTTTCTTGCTGAAGAATTAAATGTTTCTCCTAAAGATATTCAGGCTCTATTAATGGGTGGACACGGAGATACAATGGTTCCACTTCCTCGTTACACTACTGTTGCTGGTATTCCTGTAACCGATTTAATCGAAGAAGAAAAACTAAACGCAATTATCGAAAGAACTAAATTTGGTGGTGGCGAATTGGTTAACTTGATGGGAACTTCAGCTTGGTATGCTCCAGGTGCTGCTGCTGCTCAAATGGTTGAGGCAATTGTTCGCGATCAAAAAAGAATTTTCCCAGTATGTGCTCTATTGAACGGAGAATACGGAATGAAAGATATTTTCTTAGGAGTACCTGTTGTTTTGGGTAAAAATGGTATCGAAAAAGTGATCGAAGTAAAACTGAATGATGCTGAAATGGAATTGATGAAAGGATCAGCCGAAGCAGTAAAATCGGTAATGGAAGTATTGGATGGAATGAAGATCTTCTAGTAATTACTATATTTTCATTGATCAAAAGAATAAGGTTGTCTCCCTGGGAGTCAACCTTTTTTTGTGCAATATTTTTATTCAGATAGAAAAATTGGCTGATTTATGTTTTTATCATAGCTTGAGATTGATATTTTGTTCACATTTTTAGGCTTTTGTACCTTTTCATGCTACAAATAAGTCTTCTTTTGATACCTTTGCTATCCTTTGTTCCCTTAAGCCTATGAAAATAGAAATTCCTATTGAGATTATTGAACTCGAAAACGAAAGTTATCATCTTTTGGTAAGTTGTAAAGTTAACCAGAGTCATTTTGGCGATTTGGTTATTGACACTGGAGCTTCAAAAACCGTATTGGATCGTAATTTTGTGCCGGCTTACGAATTATTAGGGGAACAAACCAGCGAAATGCAATCGCGAGGCTTGGGAGAAGGCAGTTTAAATACCGAAATGGTTAAGATAGATTCATTCCAATTAGGTGGTCTTCAACTTCGCGATTTTCATTGTGCCCTAATTGATCTGTCAGGCATCAATGAAATGTACAAGGAGCATTGTCAAAGGGAAATTTGCGGATTACTAGGGAGCGATTTTTTGGTAAAGCACCAGGCAATTATCAATTATAAGAGTGAAATTTTACAATTGGAAATTCTTTGAACCCTACGGATTGAGGAAGGCAAGGAAAAACGCATAAAATGCTTGAGATTATTGAACAAAGGAATTTGAAAAAATTTAATATATTTGTGCGTTATTTGCGGTTAGAAATATAAAATACCACATAATTTAAGAATTAAATAAACCTAAACACATGCGAAATAAAGGAGCGATTCGTCTACTCGCTATTGTCTTTGCGTTGGTGAGTTTGTATCAATTAACATTTACTTACGTTACCAAATCAGTGGAAAAGACAGCTCAGGAATACGGAGCTGGCGATATTAAGAAGGAACAAGCTTATCTTGACTCTATTAGGGGTGAAGGAGTTTATAATTTCTTTTGGATTAAAGATTATTCTTACAAAGAATGTAAGGAATTGGAGATGAACCTTGGTCTTGACCTTAAGGGAGGTATGAATGTTACCATGGAGGTTTCTGTTGTTGATATTATTAAGGCCATGGCCAATGATAGCAAGGATGAAACTTTTGTTGCCGCTATAGCCAAAGCTAAAGCGATGCAAGCTGATAGTCAGAAAGATTTTGTGACTCTTTTCGGGGAAGCCTTCGGAGCAATCAATCCAAATGCTCAATTATCGTCTCCAGATATCTTTGGTACATTAGAGATGAAAGATAAAATTCCATTCGGAGCCAGTAATGCTGAAGTATTAAAAGTGATTAAAGAAGAAGCTGATGCAGCTATCGATAATACTTTTAATATTCTACGTTCTCGTATTGACCGTTTTGGGGTTGCTCAACCAAATATTCAAAAAGCTGATGTTTCAGGTCGTATAATTATTGAACTTCCAGGAATTAAAGATGCCGCTCGTGTACGTAAATTGTTACAAGGAACTGCAAGTCTTGAGTTTTGGGAAACTTATACTGCTAGCGAAGTTACTCAGTATTTAAATGCTGCTAACGAAAGATTAGTGGGAATCAATATCGCTGCTGAAGCTACCGAAGAAGTTGCCGAGGAAACTCCTGCAGCTGCCAAAGAAGAAACAACTGAAGATGTTGCTTTGCTCGATAAAATTGAAGAGAGTGCTGCTACCGATTCTGTGGCCGATCTTAATGCACAAGAAATTGCAAAAAAATACCCACTGTTTTCAGTATTGAATCCTACACAAAGAGGATCTTCAAAAGCTGTGGTTGGTATGTCTCATATTAAAGATACTGCTCGTGTGAATCAAATTTTGGCAATGCCAGCGATTCATTCTGTAATGCCTCGTAATTTGAAATTCTTCTGGGGTGTTAAATCTATCGATGAAGGTGGTAATGTATTCGAATTGTTTGCTATCAAAGTAACCAGTCGAGATGGTAGAGCTCCCTTAGATGGTGATGCTGTTACTTCTGCTCGTGAACAAATCGATCAAAATAATGCACAAGCCGAAGTTTCAATGAGTATGAGTGGTGAAGGAGCAAAAGTGTGGGCTCGCTTAACCAAAGATAACGTAGGACGTGCTATTGCAATTGTTTTGGATGGATATGTTTATTCTGCACCAAACGTAATTAGCGAAATTAAAGGTGGACAGTCTAGTATTAGTGGTGATTTCACGATCACTGAGGCGAAAGACCTTGCGAACATATTAAAGTCAGGTAAATTACCTGCTCCAGCTCACATTATTGCTGATGAGGTTGTTGGACCATCATTGGGACAAGAATCCATTCAAAAAGGAATGTGGTCATTTATCATTGCTTTCGTATTGGTATTGGTTTACATGTTCTTCTTCTATAGTAAAGGTGCTGGTCTTACAGCAAACATTGCTCTGATTGCTAACTTGTTCTTTATTTTTGGAATATTGGCTTCCTTAGGTGCGGTGTTAACCTTACCGGGAATCGCAGGTATTGTGTTAACAATTGGTATGTCGGTTGATGCGAACGTACTTATTTATGAGCGTATTCAGGAAGAAATGAAGGGTGGTAAAGGATTAAGCCTTGCTATTACTGATGGATATAACAATGCTTATTCTGCAATTATCGATGGTAACATCACAACTCTTTTAACTGGTGTTATTCTTTACCTTTTTGGTGAAGGTCCAATTAAAGGTTTCGCTACCACTTTGGTAATTGGTATTTTTTCTTCTTTATTCGCTGCAATTTTCATTACTCGATTGATTATTGAAGCTTCTTTGAAACGTAATCGTAAAATTACTTTCACCACTAAGTTTACTGATACTTGGTTGCGAAATACGCAGATCAAATTTCTTGAGAAAAGAAAAATATTTTATGTAATTTCTAGTATCGCACTTCTTGTAAGTATTGGATCTCTTGCAACTAGAGGATTGAATCAAGGTATCGATTTTACAGGAGGTAGAACATATGTTGTTGCTTTCGATCAGGATGTAGTTGTTGAAGATATTGCTAAATCTTTAGAAGCAGAATTTGGACATGCTCCTGAAGTGAAAACATTTGGTGGAAGTTCTCAGGTGAAAATTGCTACAAAATATAAAATTGAGGAATCAGGAAATGAAGTTGATGATGAGATTGAAAACTTGCTTTACACAGGTTTAAAACCTTATTTGAATGGTGCTTCTAAAACTCAATTTCTTGAAGTGAACAGAAAAATGTCACAAAAAGTGGGTCCTACTATTGCCGATGATATTCGTCAATCAGCAGTTTGGTCAATCCTATTTGCATTGTTGGTTATTTTCCTTTACATCATGATTCGTTTCTCGAATTGGCAATATGGTTTAGGTGCGATTGCTGCCTTGGCACATGATTCAATTATTGTATTGGGTATTTTCTCTTTGTGTTACGGATGGTTGCCATTCTCACTTGAAGTTGACCAGGCCTTTATTGCAGCGATTCTTACGGTGGTAGGTTATTCGATTAATGATACCGTGGTTGTATTTGACCGTATTCGTGAGTATATTGGATTGTATTCAAAACGTGATCGTGTTGAGGTTGTGGATAGTGCATTAAACAGTACTTTGCGCCGTACCTTTAGTACTTCCTTATCTACTTTTGTAGTGTTGTTGGCTATCTTCCTTTTCGGTGGAACTTCAATTCAAGGATTTACATTCGCCTTATTAGTAGGGGTTTTAGTAGGTACATATTCGTCTCTATTTATTGCGACTCCAATTTCTTACGATACAAGCTTACGTATCCAGAAAGTAGCTGCTAAAAAGAAAAAATAATTAGAATTTTATTCTAAATTCATCCCTCGAATCGTTTGGTTCGAGGGATTTTTTTTTGCTTTCCTTTAAATCGAATTGCAATCCATATCCTTGATTTGAAATTTCTTCGGTATCTTTGTTAAAAATATCAATCAAATGAATCAGATTCTTTTATTTATTAGTGGCGCTGAAATAGTTGTGGTGGTGTTGGTTGTTCTGTTGTTATTCGGATCAAAAAAAATTCCTGAGTTGGCTCAAGGTTTGGGCAAAGGAATGAAGGAGTTTAAAAGAGCAACGGAGGACATTAAAAGCGAGATCAGAAAAGAAACAGAAGTTCTCGATCATATTAAGGAATTTAAGGATGACTTAAACAAGAAGTTGTAATTCCGTATTTCAGGTTTTATCATTCCACCCATAAGCTTGTGTGGAATTTTTTTTATTCAATGGACTATTTATATTTATTTCTCGGTTTCGTTATCTTGTTGTATAGCGGAGACTTGCTTGTGAAAGGTGGTGTAGCCTTATCCTCGCATTTCAAAATATCCACTTTAGTTGTGGGAGTTACTGTGGTTTCTTTTGGAACTTCAGCACCCGAACTTTTTGTGAGTTTAGATGCGGCTTTACATGGTAGTCCTGATATTGCTATCGGTAATGTGGTAGGTTCAAATATTGCTAATATTGCCCTTGTTTTGGGTTTTACGGCTATTCTAATGCCTCTGCCAGTTCGAAGTAATTCCATTATATTCGATTGGCCTTTCATGATGGGGGCTTCTCTTCTTTTTTATCTTTTTGTTTTGAATCAACACTTAGAAACCTACGAAGGGATTATTTTTGTAGCTATCTTGATTGGGTTTATGGTGTGGACCATTTGGAAATCGAGGACAGAAAATAGAGGGGCAGCCATAGAATTCAGAAGTGCAAAATACTCTATGTTTGTGTCTTTCCTGTTAATTGTTATAGCCTCGGTTGGTTTGTATTATGGGGCTAATTTACTAGTAGGAAGTGCGAAAAATATAGCCCTCAATTTTGGGGTGAGTGAACGTGTTGTTGGCTTAACTTTGGTCGCTTTTGGAACCTCGGTGCCCGAATTGGCAACTTCTGCTGTTGCGGCTTATAAAAAAGAGATGGATATTTCGGTTGGTAACATCATTGGATCCAATATATTCAATATTTGCGGTGTGTTGGGTGTAACCTCCATTATCAAAAATATATTTATCACTCAACCGATTATTACCTTTGATCTTTTGATCATGTTGGGCGTATCTTTCCTTTTGTTTTTACTGATTTTACCTGTTCACAACGGGAAATTACATCGTTGGAAAGGTTTTTTACTTCTTTCGGTGTATGTAAGCTACGTATACATCGTTTTCGCTAAATAATTCAATCTGTATGATAGATGCTCATCAAATCAAGAAAAGTTTTGGATCGGTTGATGTTCTGAAAGGAATTGACCTAAGTATTGCCAAAGGAGAAATCGTTTCGGTGGTGGGAGCTAGTGGAGCGGGTAAAACAACTCTACTGCAAATACTAGGCACATTGGATCGGCCCGATGAGGGCAAGGTTTTTTTTGATGGTGTGGATATTACTTCCTACAATGAAAAAGAGCTATCGGCATTTCGGAATTCCAACATAGGTTTCGTATTTCAGTTTCATCATTTATTGCCCGAATTTACAGCCTTAGAGAACGTGTGCATTCCTGCATACATCGCTAAAAAATCGAGGTCCGAAGCCAACGAGAAAGCAAAAGAATTGCTGCAGATGCTTAACCTTGGGCATCGATTCCATCATAAACCATCGGAACTTTCGGGAGGAGAGAAGCAACGAGTGGCTGTGGCCAGAGCTTTGATTAACGATCCAATTGTTATTTTAGCCGATGAGCCTTCGGGAAATTTAGATTCTAAAACTCGTCAGGAATTGCACGAATTGTTTTTCACTTTACGTGATCGCTTTCATCAAACTTTTGTGATTGTGACTCACGATGCAGAATTGGCAGAAATGTCAGATCGTAAAATTGTAATTTCAGATGGTTTGGTTGATGAAGACAACTAATTTTACTTTTAGAGATCTTAACGAATTTCTGGATGAAAAGGCTGATTTATACAATCGGGAATCCTTTATCGAAACAGATCCTATTCAAATACCAAGAGCTTTTACGAAGAAAGAAGATGTAGAAATTGCCGGTTTTCTGAGTGCTAGCATTGCTTGGGGACAGCGGCCTACTATCATTCGAAATGCCAAGTGGCTGATGGATAGGATGGAGCAGCAACCCTACGAATTTATTCTAAATGCTACACAGGCTGATTTTGATGTTTTTCGGGAATTCAAACACCGCACTTTCAATGGCGATGATTGTGTTTTCTTTCTGAAATCTTTGCAAAACATCTACCAAAATAAGGGAGGACTTGAGCAAGTATTTGCAGATGGGATGGGTCGTTTGGATGGAATTAAAGACGCATTGGCTCATTTTCGATCTGTTTTTTTCGAGGTAGAGCATTTGGACCGAAGTCAGAAACACATTTCAAATGTATTGAAAAAATCATCAGCTAAAAGGCTGAATATGTTTCTGCGTTGGATGGTTCGTAAAGATGATAGAGCTGTCGATTTTGGTCTTTGGAATCAAATTTCAGCAGCTGATTTGTATTTGCCTTTGGATGTTCATACTGGTAATGTAGGACGAAAGTTAGGTTTACTAAAACGAAAACAAAACGATTGGTTGGCCGTTGATGAGATCACTAAAAATCTTAGAAAATTCGATGCTAAAGATCCAATTAAATACGATTATGCGCTGTTTGGATTGGGTGCATTTGAGAAATTTTAAATTACATGGCCAATAATTATTTCGACTTTAAGCAATTTCGGATCAATCAGGAAGGATCGGCAATGAAAGTAGGTACAGATGGTGTGCTGCTTGGCGCGTGGACTGATATTTCTCAGGCCAAACACATATTAGATCTGGGAACAGGAAGTGGTCTCATTGCAATCATGATTGCTCAAAGAAGTCAATCGGAGGTAATGATCGATGCTGTTGAAATAGAATCTTCTTCTTATGAGCAAGCTGTTGATAATTTTACCAAATGTAGGTGGTCATCACGCTTAAATGCTTTTCATTCGTCGTTTCAGGACTTTAGCCTTACAAATCAGCAAAAATACGATCTTATTGTTAGCAATCCACCTTATTTTTTGAATGGTTTAAAAGCAAAAAATGAATCCCGCACTCAAGCTCGTCATGCCGATCATTTACCTTTCGAGGAATTATTATCTGGTGCTTTAGCACAATTATCCGAATCAGGAACTTTATCGCTTATTTTGCCTGTGGATGAAGGAGAATATTTTGTGAGATTGGCTCGATTAACAGGTTTTTATTTGAAAAGGAAATGTGCAGTTCTTCCTAATCCTGGAAAGTCCGCTAAACGATTTTTGTTAGAATTTGCTTTACAGAAGTGCGAGCCAGAATATTCCGAGTTAGTAGTGGAAAATGGACAAAGGCATGTGTATTCTCCTGCTTATATCGAGTTGACGAAAGAGTTTTATTTGAAGTTTTAGGGTTGTTGGCTAATTTTAAAATTCACCCAACTTTCTGAAAGTTCCATCGGATTTTGATTGTAGCCAGCTTTGAGTGCATTCAGGCGTTGATTAATATATTCTTTGCTGCTTAAAGAAGATTCATAAACCTCATTTGCATCATTCACATTAGCAATTCCAATGCTTATTTCTTCTTTTTCTGTTTGGTTTTTAGGATAAAGTTCATTCAGCGAAATACGGAGATGATAGCTAAATAGAACTTCTTGTTTTGTGCAAATGTTAAATTGATAGGTGGGAGTGTTTTCTGAAACATGCAAAGTGGTGATTTCGTTTTTCGTCATATTAACCCGTTCAAAATTCTGAAAACGATCCATAAATTCTTCATTTAGTTTCGTTAGCGAAAACTGACGTAAATAGACTCTGAATTGTTCCTCAGAAAATTGAATTTCACCAGGTAAAGGGTAGTTTATTGCATAATTATTTTTCAGTTTTCCAGCAGAATCGATCCAAATGCTAAGACCTAAATTGTATATTTTACGTAGAGTATGAGACGAATTGGTTTCAATAACGAGATCGAGGTATTCATCGTTATTAAAAACTTTAAGACTTATTTTGTTGTCGGAATCGTAAAAATTTGCGGCTGTTTGAGTATAAATTTCAGAATTGAAATTTCTTTGGTCTTGCCAATAGCTTGTGTATTGGTTTTTTATTGAGCAAGAATTAATCGTAAGAAGGCTCATTAAAAATGCAAAGGGTAAGAAACGCGACATGTATTTTATTTTGATATGGATCAAAAATATAAAAAAACAGCACGATCTCTTTCAAAAGCTTGTACTTATTCGGTCTAATGCTTTATAAATTTGTTTCTTCCTCAACAAATTTCACATGTAATTTTTCCAGTTCTTTTAAAATGGGTTCATATAGTTTAGGAGAAGTTGGAATGTGAACTCCTCGCAATTCAATTTTATTCGTTGCTACTAGTTTGGTGGCTATTGCCAGTGGTGTTCCTACTGTGTACGACATGGCTGTGTGCTCACGATCTGTTCCTTCGTAGGCCATCGATGAAGTGATCCTTTTCTCTACTCCATCAATTTCAAAATCGATAAGGTGTTGCATCACCAATAAATCTCGGTCGTTGGTTTCTAAAGCCCATTTTTGTTCCAGAATTTTTTGAAGAATCTTTGCAGGACTCGCATTGCGAATGCCTACAATCTTATTGGAAAACAGGTCGAGCCATTTTATTTTTTCCAGAACTACAGATTGAGGATCTATTTGCAAATAGTCGGCCAAATTGGTTTCAATCGATTTTTTGCTTTCAGGTAAAAAACTATTTAGGAAGCTTTTGTGAGTAAGTAAATGAGAATTTTTCATTTCATAGCTATCATCGGTGCAGCCTAACTGAACAAAAACATTCCATGCTTCTGAAAATCCCGGACGACGCATTGTTCCCCGAATAATGCTTGGAATATTTTGCAGTTCATATAAATCACAATACTGAAGGGAATCCCTGTTGGGATAAACTTCGAAATCGCCATAATTAGGAATGTGAGTTTTCCTTAGATTTGTGAATAGTTTGTTGTAAGGAACATATTTATAATGTCCTTGTTCTTTGAATTGCGCAGTTCCTTGTCCTGCTACAATTACATTTCGGGGATTCCACGAAAACTTGTAGTTCCATGGGTTGTTATCGCAGTCTGAAGCGATTAATCCACCACAAAAAGATTGAAAGCGCGTAATTTTACCGCCTCTTTTTTTTATTTGATCGATCACTTTCATGGCCGACATGTGATCAATTCCAGGATCAACACCCAGTTCATTGAGAAATACCAAACCTTTTTCTTTGGCTTCTTCGTGCAATTCCATCATCTCATTAGAAACATAAGATGGTGTTAGTAGATGTTTTCGGTATCGTAAGCATTCGTGAGCCACTATAGGGTGCATGGAAGCAGGAAGCATACTAATCACAATATCAGCAGTCGAAATTTCCGTAGCTCTTTGTTCTAAATCTTTTAAATTAAAGCGCAATGCGATGCCGTTAGGATGATTATTAACCTTTTTTTGTGCGGTTTCCAAAGACAAATCTCCAACAGTTATTTTCCAATTGTATTTGTTGGAATGTGAAAGTAAATAATGAATTAAACTGCTTGCTGAAAGTCCAGCGCCAATGATCAGAATATTTTTCATTTTGTGATTTTTGTGGATTCATGCGTAGTATAAATTTATAATAAAGCTGATAAATAACGCTAAATAATGGAAGCATTTTTTCTGCAGTTAGTAAACGATGTTTCATTGCAGCGACAAATTACACTCACAATGCTAGCTATTTATTGTGAATGAAGTTTCGCCTTTATCAATTGGTTAGCTGTTTTGTTTTGTGGTTCAAAATGGAAGTGATTTGTTCTGCTTTTTATTTTCCAATCTCTAAGAGGGAATGAGTATATTTGTTCAAGAAATATAAAAATTGAGAACCCTCTAAATATATTATCCCATTGGTAAAAGCAAAAAAAGCCGTTGAAACTCCCCTGATGAAGCAGTACTATCAGATGAAAGAAAAGCATCCTGATGCTATATTACTCTTTCGTGTGGGTGATTTTTATGAAACATTTTCTGATGATGCCATTCGTGCTTCCGAAATATTAGGAATTACCTTAACCAAACGTGCGAATGGATCTGCTTCCTATGTAGAATTGGCCGGTTTCCCGCATCATGCCATTGATACCTATTTGCCAAAATTGGTTCGTGCAGGCATGCGTGTGGCAATTTGCGAGCAGTTAGAAGATCCAAAGAAAACCAAAACTTTGGTGAAGCGTGGAATTGTTGAGCTGGTTACTCCTGGAGTTTCCTACAACGATAATGTTTTGGAAAATCGGGAGAATAATTTTTTGGCCTGCATTCATATGGAGAAAAATTCGGCAGGAATTGCATTTCTGGATGCTTCAACTGGTGAATTTTTAACGGCTGAAGGAAGTTTCGAATACATTGATAAACTACTTGGGAATTTTCAACCCAAAGAGGTTTTGTATCAACGAGGAAAAGAAAAAATTTTTCATGAATTATTCGGTGGCAAGTTTTACACATTTACCATGGATGATTGGGTGTTTACCGAGAGCGCTGCAACGGATCGATTACTGAATCATTTTGAAACCAATTCTTTAAAAGGTTTCGGCGTTCAGACTCTTCGCAATGGAATTATTGCTTCGGGTGCTGTTTTGCATTATCTGGATATTACCAAACACAGTAAGGCAGCGCATGTTACTCAGCTTTCGCGGATTGAGGAAGATAAATATGTTTGGTTGGATAAATTCACACTTCGTAACCTAGAATTATTTGGGACACTAAATGATGGTGCCAGTACGCTTTCTAGTATTATGGATCGAACCTTATCGCCAATGGGAGCTCGTCTATTAAAAAGATGGATTGCTCTTCCATTAAAAGATTCCGCTTCAATTACCAATCGTTTAAAGGTGGTGAGCTATTTCTATGAAAAAGAAGAAGTAGCTCATGGGCTTAGAGACGAAATTCAGCAAATTGGTGATTTGGAGCGGATTATTTCCAAGGTTGCAGTAGGAAGAGTGAGTCCGCGCGAAGTGGTGCAGTTAAAGAATGCTTTAATTGCCATTGAACCTATTCGTGAGCTTTGTATGGCGAGTGCTAACGAGGGATTGTTAAAAATTGGCGATCAGTTGAATCCTTGTTTTGCGGTTCGCGAAAAAATTGAGAAAGAAATTCACCTCGACCCACCAAATTTGGTGAGCAAAGGAGGAGTTATTGCCGATGGAGTTAACGATGAACTCGACGATCTTCGGAAAATCGCTTTCTCGGGAAAAGATTATTTGCTCCAAATGCAGGTGCGTGAAAGTGAAAGAACAGGAATTCCTTCCCTAAAAATTGCATTTAATAATGTGTTTGGATACTATATTGAGGTAAGAAATACACACAAAGATAAGGTTCCTACTGAATGGGTTCGTAAACAAACTTTGGTGAGTGCCGAGCGCTACATTACTCAGGAACTGAAAGAGTACGAAGAGAAGATTTTGGGAGCTGAAGAAAAAATTCTGACTTTGGAAACTCGTTTGTACAATGAGTTGGTTTTGGGTATTGCTGATTATATTTCAACTATTCAGCTGAATGCTGCCATGATTGGTCGTTTGGATTGTCTGTTGTCTTTTGCAAAATTAGCTAAAGAGAATAAATACAATTGTCCTTCGATTAATGATTCTCAAGTAATCGATATCAAACAGGGAAGGCATCCCGTAATTGAGAAACAATTGCCTATTGATGAAGAATATATTGCCAACGATGTTTATTTAGATAACGACACTCAGCAAGTCATCATCATTACAGGTCCTAATATGGCGGGAAAATCGGCTTTGCTTCGGCAAACAGCTTTAATTGTATTGATGGCGCAAATAGGAAGCTTTGTACCTGCTCAGGAAGCAAATATTGGTTGTGTTGATAAGATTTTTACTCGTGTGGGTGCTTCTGATAATATCTCGCAAGGAGAATCTACTTTTATGGTTGAAATGAACGAAGCTGCCAGCATTCTAAATAACCTTTCTTCTCGTAGCCTTATTTTGTTTGATGAACTAGGTCGTGGAACAAGTACCTACGATGGAATTTCCATTGCCTGGTCGATTGTAGAGTACATTCATGAGAATAGCAATTGCCGAGCAAAAACCCTCTTTGCAACTCACTATCATGAGTTGAATGAAATGGAGAAATCTTTTTCGAGAGTGAAAAATTTTAATGTTTCGGTGAAAGAAGTGAATAATAAAGTCATTTTTCTTCGAAAATTAGTGGCTGGAGGCTCCAATCATAGCTTTGGTATTCATGTGGCACGAATGGCTGGAATGCCTAAGTCGGTTGTGAAAAGAGCCGATGAAATTCTGCTTCAATTGGAAGGAAAACAGAATGGGGAATCGTTGGGGAAGCCAGTGGGTGAAATTGCACAACAGCGAGAGGGTTATCAGATGAGCTTTTTTCAACTTGATGATCCTGTGCTTTTGCAAATCAGAAACGAAATTTCAGACTTAGATTTGAATAATCTGACACCCATTGAAGCATTGAATAAATTAAATGAGATCAAAAAAATCTCAGGAATATAGCTAAATGAAAAAAAAAGTTATTGTCCCATTTTTAAAGGCTTTTATGTGATATAGCCTGAGACTCAATGGATCAGAAATGCTGCATTTGTTATTGCTTTAAGGTGGATGTAAAAAAAATGCAGCAAAAAGAATTTTTCTTTTGCAGAATCAAAAAATACGCATATATTTGCATCGCAATTGAGAGAACAACGGTTCACTTTTAAAAGCAAATAATGCGAGAATAGCTCAGTTGGTAGAGCACAACCTTGCCAAGGTTGGGGTCGCGAGTTCGAGTCTCGTTTCTCGCTCAAAATCCGAAAGGATGCCCAGGTGGTGGAATTGGTAGACACGCTGGACTTAAAATCCAGTGGCTTCACGGCCGTGCGGGTTCAAGTCCCGCCCCGGGTACTATTTAGAATGTTAAATAGACCTAAAAACGCTTAAAACTAATGTTTTAAGCGTTTTTTTGTTTTTAAAAATGTCAGAAAAGCATATTGTTTCAGCACCTAATTTTGCGAATAAAAACCGAATTGAAAATCCGTGAGGTTTTTCTAAGTGGAATAAAGCCAGTAAGTTAAATGTACGTGTAATGCTTCAGATAGTGTTTTTATGAGTTTGGTTTAGCTAATTTCGCAACTTTCTTTGCTAAAATCAAAGTAGGGTCAATTAGCTCAATTACCTTCTTATTAACTGTAAGTTCTTTAGTTTGAGGAAACATAAGTGGTAATTCAGTACAACCTAAAATAATTACCTGAGCCTCTCTTTCCATTAGATAATTAACTCCCTTGAGAATTTGTTCTTTGCAAACTCCATCTGTATACCCGGCTTTTACACCAAATGTTCCATAAATGCTTTCCATTACACAATCTTGATGTGTTTCATCCGGAACAACAATCTGAAGCCCATAATTAGTAATATCATTAAAATAAACTTTACTTTGAATAGTGCCAGTTTTTGCCAATAGCCCTACTTTGGCATCTTTCCCAAAATTTTCTAAAATGTATTCTGCTGTAGTTGTTATCATATTAACAATAGGCACCTTTAGGTGCTCTTGTATTTCTTTTACAAAAGCATGTGCTGTATTGCAAGGTATTGCTATTGCATTTGAACCCGCGGCTGCCAGTTTCTTACAAGTTGAAAATAATGCAATGGTTGGGTCCATTTGATTATGAATCAAATTCGCTGTTCTATCAGGAATTTGAGGGTTTTGCTCAACTATCATTTTTATATGGTCTTGGTCTTGTTTCGCCGGTGTACTTTTAATGATTTTATTCATAAAATCGACTGTTGCAGAGGGCCCAACTCTTCCCACAATACCAAGTTTAGAAGGTTTGGCAAGTGGAATATTTTCTTTTGCTAGTGCATAGTCTGCATACACTTCATTAACATCTATAATAGAAATCCCTCTTGTCCAAAGTTGACTTACCAATAGAGAAATTTCGGTTATACATGGTAAAATCACTTCACATCCTTTCGTTTTTAGCTCTAAGCAGGCCTCATATACATATTCTAATGGCAAACCGTCTAAGTACCCATTTTTTATGCCTGATTCACCATATATAGCATTCATTAACTGGCTTTGATTTGTGGGATATGCCAATTCATAGTCTTGAAAATATTTTTTAATAAGAAGAATTCTTTTACAAAGCTAGATGTAAGAACTCCTATTTTAGTTCCTTTCTCAAATTTTAAACTTAGATAATTGGCTATAGCCTCAAAAATATTTACAATGGTAATTGATGTTTCTTTTTGTATTTCATCTATAAATGAATGACTTGCAAAGCATGGTAGTGAAATTTTAGATACATTTTTTTGTTCGAAATTTTTGCATAAAGTGAAAGTATAAAACTTCCTTGATTTAATATCTTGCTCATGAAGTAAAGCAGATTCAATCTGACTATACAGTTGCTGTTCAAAAATGAAATGATAGTTCTTTTGATTTTTTAAGGCTGATTTGTTTTTTAGAAGTTTAAAAAATAAATCAGCACCAGATAAAGCTCCTAAGCCACCAATTACTGCAATTTTATCCATTCTTTTTTAAAAAAATTATCTAGTTTTAGCATTGTTTTTAAGGGTTTGCATTTGGTTTGTGACAATTTCCGCGAACTTTCCTGCCTAACCGTGACAGGCAAAGTCAAATGACGAAAACTTACTTTCCCGCCATAAGCTACAAGCCTTCTTATCTATAGTATTTTATTTTTTTCTTCTGTAAATTCTTATTCCGACTATGAATCCAAGTCCGATTAGGATAAATGGCCAAATATTAGTCAGTACAACAAAAAACCAAACTAAGTTGTCCCAACCGTTTCGGAAACCATTTTTGAATTTCTGTCCGAATTCAGTTTCGTTCGGAATTCTCTCATAAAATGTCATAGTCAATGTCGAAAATGAAACCCTGTTTTGCAAGTACTGTAAGCGTCCTTCAATAGATTCAATTTCCGATCTTAGCTGTCCAATTTGCTTTTCAATCTCTAATATTTCCGTCACGTTTTTGGCTTCACCGAGAAGATCAATGAAGCGTTGTTCAAGTTCTTTTTTTGTCTTTAGCCTCGCTTGAATGTCAAGGAACTCTTCTGTTACGTCCTTTACGTTTATTTCTTTACGTTCAAATTTCTCAACACCTTGCGTTGCGTCACTCAGCAAATTGTCAAAATTGTCCGCTGGCGCACGAATGATTATAGTATTGCTTTTTCGTCCAGACGATTTAAATTCTTGGTCAGAGGAAACGTATCCTTTATATTTATTGACCGCATCAAAAATGGTTTTTCTTGTCGAGTTTAAGTTGTCGGTCTCGAATTCAACTCGTCCTTCTTTGATTAACTTTCTTTCGACCGTTTCAGAGGTTTTTTGTTCAGAGGTTGATGCGACAACTTCTTCCTCCGCCATTTTCATACTTGCAGTGTCGGGATTTTGAGTACATCCGAAACAGGTCAGTAGGAGTATCAGTCCTAAATATTTGGTTAAATGTTTCATTGTAATCTTTTTTATATGTTCGTTAAGGCCTATTTGAAGAGTTTTCCTTTCAAACCACTAAATAAGTACGCCTATTAAATTTACTATAATTTAAAAATAGGAACAAAATAAAATTTACAAGGCTTGCTTGTTTTTATTAGTTAAGTTGAACTATCAAATGGCTCGTCAATGCCCGTGATAATTAACCTTTGTGGCATCGTTGTTTGTTACAGTTGTCGTCCAAGTTGAACACCTAATTCAAATGCTTTATCCATTATCTCTTCTTGTTTTTTATAGCATCTTTTTCAAATGAATTAAAAACTGGTAATGTTCCAACGATTTCAAAACCTAAAGCTTTTATAGGTCTTTGCATTGCGTCAATAACAAAACCCAAGTCTTCTATATTCTCTTGTTCGCATACAGCAGCAATAACAACTTTTCTATTTTGGTTTGCAAGTCTGGAACTCCATTTCCGTGGTCTTGTATTATTGTCAAATTCATAAAAACAATATAACCTATCAATAAAAGCTTTCATCCAAGAGGTTATATTGTAATTATGGACAGGAGACACTAAAATTAATCCTTTTGAGTCAATAATATTTGGATATAAAACTGACATTCCATCTTGAAGCATTGTACAGATTTTATCTTTTCTACACTTTTTATCAGCCAATACAACCACTAAAATCTATACTCCTAAGGCTAGTATTCTCTGTTGTTATATTTTCAGTATTCAAGCCTGAAACAATTTGCTTAATGATAATATCTATGTTACCTCCTTTTCTAGGACTGCCTGAAACTGCTAAAACTTGCTTAACAGGGTTTTTAATTTCTTTGGCTTTTTTTATAAGTTCCTCAAAATATGTCATATTTATTTTCTCAATTTTATTTAGATCAATACATATTTTACGATCTCGATTCATTTCTTTTTCAATCCTAACTATGGGTAGAATTTTATTTTTATAACAGACTGTTTTATAGTGCTTTCATATTTTACCCTTAGCTTTCGAAATAAACAAACTTTCTTTGAATTAATTCTATGAGTTTATGGTGTGAATGTGCCACAACGACCAGCTGCATGCAGCGGCCAGGGCTTTCAAACGGCTAAACCTTGTCAGGTAAAAAGCGTGTAATAGGGCCAAAGGAATTGCTGAATATGCTGTGGAGTCCTGACTGCTGCATGACAGCATGTTGCCAGCAGTTATTCTTAGTCTTTCCACCATTCAGTCAATTCATTCTGTCTGGCTTTTTCAGTTGTTTCTTTATCAAATCCATCACTATAAGCTTTAATAAATGAATCCCAGCCATATTTTTGATATTTTCTGTTTGGCCCAAATTCACTTGTTCCAATATCCAAATCACCTGAATTAGGAATCCTACTGTCCCCCCAATTCGTAATTATTCCTTTTGTCTTTCCATATTCAGTCCAAGTTCCAGAAAATTGGTTATTTCCATCAATCGCGGGCAATTCCATGTATTCAAAGTCACCTTTCTCATTTTTAGTCCAATATGTGACAAATTTGCCTTTAAATACTCCAGAATGTCCTAAGTCAGGCGATTCATAAAAAGTATAATTTCCTGCAATTAGTCCCGATTGTCCAGCGAAATATTCTAATGATTTTATGTAATATGATTCTTTAATTCTATAAATCCCTGAAATGCACAAACATTGTCAGATGCTCTGCTTTTTCCATATGCTAAATATTGTGTCGGTTTATCTGAATTTTTAATAATAGACAAATACATCATATCTAATCGTCTGTAATTTGAACCAATAAATCCAAAACTTCTTTCGATTGGATTTTTAAACCAAAAATCTTTCAAATCGACAGTTTTAATTTGCTCAGTATTTGACTTTTCAATTTTCAGTTCATCGTCAAGGTTAATCAAGTCCTCATATGTTTCAAGTTCTTGTCCTTTTACAATTTTCGAAAAACAAAACAGAATAATAAAGTATGTTAATTGTCTCATGTAATGTTCGTTTTAATTACTGGCAACTATTCAGTAACCCTATCTATGTTATGTATATATTTTCAATAGGTTAAGTTCCTTTTGGATCTGATTACTAAAATTATAAATATTTTATATGATAATATATCTAATGGACTTTTTATATTCTATTGATTTTTATTGCCTTCATGAGTATAAATTTCGGTAGTCTTAGAAGAATTATGGTCTAGTAATGCCTGTATATAAGGCAAGTTGGTACCCCATTCCATGGCAGGATGAAAGTATAAACCTTACAAGGCCTGTAGTTATCCTGTTTATAGCGACTTAGGAGAATAAATAAACAGTATCTCTATTTGTTTTATCACTTGAAATTGAACTTTTCTATTTAACTTGTAACACGATTTATATACGACAAGAGCTACAAAAAGAGTAGTAATGAGATAATAGTTTTCTATAAGCTCTTAAATGACACCAACTATATGATTAAAAACCTAAAAATTCCTCACGTATTTGCTTTGCTTGCTATCGTAATTATTGCCGCATCTTTGCTTAGTTATATTGTACCAAGTGGTAGTTTTGAACGTGAAGAAATAGCTGTGGGCAACCTAAGTCGAACGGAAGTAATTCCTGGTTCTTACCAGGCCATTGCCAAGCACTATTCTATAAAAGGCTTTTTTTTAGGTGATGAAGTAACAGGTAAAGCAACACCTGTGGGCCTAATGGGTTTTCTTACCGCCATACCCAAAGGGCTAGAACAAACTGCAGACATTATCTTTTTTATCTTTTTAATTGGGGGCGTTTTTAGTATTGTAAAACGTACCGGAACCATTACAGCCAGTATTCAAGCTTTAATAAACAGGTTTAATAACAACGGCACTATTCTTACGGTTTTACTAATGCTGGTAATTGCTGCAGGAGGGTCAACTTTGGGAATGGCAGAAGAGTTTATTCCCCTTGTGCCCGTGTTTTTATACATCTCTCATAAATTGGGCTACGATAAAATTTATGGTTTGGCACTCGTCTTTGTCTCGGCCGAAATTGGATTTGCAGCAGCTACAACCAACCCATTTAATGTACAAATAGCCCAGGGTATAGCCGAAGTTCCCTTGGGCAGTGGCATTGCATTTAGACTCGTGTTTTTTGTTTTCTCCCTTGCTGTAGCCATACTTTATATGCTGCGCTATGGAAAGAGGTTAAAAGAAAATCCGGCCAACTCTTACTTAGGAGAAGACAATACCTACCAAGAAGAAGTACTGGAAGAGTTTAAGTTGACGAAAAACCACATTCGCATAGTGCTGGTTTGTGGATTACTCTTTGTGGGCATACTCTGGGCCGTACAAACCCAAGGCTGGTGGATGGCTGAGATGGGTGCCGGATTTTTAGCCATAGGTATAGTTGCTGCCATTTTGGGTAAACTATCACTGGATCAAGCAACAAAGGCTTTTGTTAGTGGCATGAGTGAAATGCTGGTTGGCGCACTAGTTGTGGGTTTTGCAAAAGGCATACAAGTAGTTCTTGTTGAAGGACAAATTATGGATTCTGTTATTTACTATGCCTCTAACACCTTACAATACTTGCCCAAAATACTGGCGGCAGAAGGCATGTTGGTATTTCAGACGATTCTTAACTTTTTTATTCCATCTGGGTCGGGGCAAGCGGCAACCACCATACCATTAATGGCACCTTTGGCCGATTTATTGGGCATAACACGCAATACAGCCATTTTTGCTTTTACCTGTGGCGATGGCTTTGCCAACACCGTAATACCTACATCAGGTATTCTTATGGCCATGTTGGGTATTGCCAATATTCCGTTTAAAAATTGGTTGAAATTTATGCTTCCCCTTTTTGGTTGGCTCATTGTACTTTCGGCTATTTTCTTAGCAATTGCCGTGCTAATTGAATACTAAGAATTTATAGTGCAATCTGTTTTAGGTGATGTAAACAAACTTCTGAAAAACGGAAGCTATGTGCATCTTGAAAAGGAAAGGGTTTCTGGTTAACTTCGGATTTGAAAAAGAAAAAACATTGTGCTTAATAGGAGATGACTCCAAATAAGAACCTTTATTTTTGTTGGTAAGGTTACAGGATATACACCTTAAGTTGACATAGTAAAATATAACTACTTATTAGAAAATGTGGCAGAGGATAAAGGAGTATTAATAATTGATGAAGTAGGTAATGAATTAAGTATTGGAGATGAATTTGATATGTACTCTGATATCGTTAAATATTCATTGGTTTGGGGGAAGGATGCAAGATATGATCTTAGTACAAGAGTAAAAGGCTTGAACAGTAATATTTACTAGTGTTTTTTTCATATTAAAAGACACAGATGGATCAATCTCAGTTCGGGTAAGCTTATTATTAGAGATTAGTAAATTGTTGCATCAGGAATATGACTCATTAATGAATATGTATTTTTTTTGGTATAAATAACTCACAACCGTACCTATATGGTGCGGTTGTGAGTTGATTTTAATTTGTTAATTTCCCAAGTCTCGCTTTTGTTTTTACTGTTGTGATTTTTGATAAAAATCCAATGCCCAAAACAGGCCTAAGAACTTTTGTTTCATACTGTGGATAAAATACAACATCGTAACCAGGATTATTATTCATTAATTTGTATAGTGAATAATTTGCTGTTTTGTCATAAATTAAATTTCCGATCACAGGTATACTTGCAAAGCTAATTGAAGAAAAATTATCACTTTTAATGCTTCCAGTTTTCTTCATAAAAAGCCTTGTCCAGTCTATACCAAGGACTTTCACTGATTTAGCTTCTGCTGTCACTTGGTCAGATAAAGTAAAGTCAGATTTATTTAGGTTAACTCTAGTGTTTGGTTCTCTCATTGAATGATTCATGGTTGTACAGCTAGAAAGAGTAGCTATTATAGCTACAAACATTGCCATTTTAAAAACTTTATTTTTCATTTTTATTTAGATTAAATTTTCCTACTCGTATGGCTTTTCGGTTGTGCCCCGTTTTTTGATTGGTTACTGGTCTCCACTTTTTGTTTGTAAAATTTTATAAAATCGTTCAAGTCAAATTTTTTGCTTCTAGTGTCTGTCTGTGTTACCTTTTTGAGAGTAGTTGGCAGGAGTAAATATGTTTATGATTTAGAAGAACACAAAAGTATCAAACTTTAATAATGATGTATACTGTCAAATGTGCCAACTTCGATAATTGGAATTCTATTTAGGTCGAGTAGGTTTTAATATTTCTATTCAATTGCGTTTTTTATTTCTGTTAATCAAATAATGATTCTTATATTTTAGTTGTGAATTTATTTCTATGTTAAAAATAGTGCGTATGATATGTGAGTTATAGGAAAGAAAATATTATTTTAAGTCTCTCAACAAAATATTGGATTTATTCAATAGCTCAAGCATTCTTGTAACTTATTTGTATTTCGTATGTGCTAATGCAAAAAGGATTGTGGCCAGATTTCTCGATTATTCTATCAAGCGTAATTTTAAACGAAAAACGAAAGTTTGAATATTAGAAAAGTAATTTCTAGAATATTTATATTCTTTGACACTTACGACAAATTACTTCTTGACCGCAATGGTAGTTTTATTTGCACCAATGATTTAAGTATTTTTAGGAAGATTAATAAACAAGGAATAATTATTATCTGCAATAACGAAGTATTTATTTGACAGGGAAAGCTTAGCATGAACTTTAGATTGACGAACCGATAACAGAATTGCTACTTTATGGGGAATGTTTCAAGTTGCAGAACAGTTAAGGATGAGAGGAATAACATGAGGTTCTTCAGATGTAAAAATTTTAATAATACTGTAAAAAGGATATGGAATATCAGGAAAAATCAAGTGAAGATCTTCTTTTAGAATTAGAGGAATTGAAGCAAGAGAATGAATCGTTAAAGCGTTGATTTGCTAAGAACATCCTTGAAAGAGACCGAGCAAATAAAAAATTCCGTATGCTATTTGAGCAATCTCCTATTGGTATGGCACTTGTAGATCATGAAATTGGTGATTTCCTAGAGGTCAATGATTCCACACTTAAAGCAATAGGATATTCAAAAGATGAATTTATTAATTTAAATTATTGGGATATTACACCCAAAGAATATGAAGCTCAAGAATTACAACAGATCGAAGACTTAAATAATACAGGTTTTTTTGGACCTAACACAAAAGAGTATATTCGAAAAGACGGATCCCGATATCCTATATCAATTAGCGGAGCCGTTTTTACCGATACCAATGGAAAAAATGTAGTTTGGGGTATTATTGAAGACATATCTGAAAGAAAACAAGCCGAATTAACAATCAATATGCAAAATGAAGAGCTAATAACCTTAAATTCTGCTAAAGATCGTTTTATTATCATTCTTGCTCACGACATTAGAAGTCCTTTTGGTTCAATTCTTAACTTATTAGAAATTTTACTAAAAGATTTTCAATCTTTTGATATGAAGACAATTGAGCAATACCTTAATGTGATTGATTCTTCAGCGAAAAGTAATTTTTCATTACTAGATGATATTTTAACGTGGATAATGGCCAATTCGAATAAGATAGATTTTGAGCCGGTTAATTATTCTATTCATTCAGTTTACAATGAAATAATTGAGCTGTTTATTCCTATTGCTCGTTCAAAAGATATAGAAATAATCCATTCATTAACCGATGATCTGAATGTTTTTGCTGACGTAAACATGTTGAAAACCATTTTAAGAAATTTGATTTCTAATTCAATAAAGTTTACAAATAAAAACGGAACAATTAAAATTTCTACTGAAGTAAAGGAAGGCAAAATTATAACAAGCATTTCAGATAATGGACTTGGAATGGAATCAGAAACAATAAATAGGCTATTTAATATTCGAAATAACATAACAGCACATGGAACTGCAAATGAACAAGGAACAGGATTAGGTTTGTTGATTTGTAAAGAATTTGTTGAAAGACATAATGGGGAAATTTGGGTAGAAAATGAATTAGGTAAAGGAAGTGATTTTAAGTTTAGTTTACCATTAAAGCGATAATGGCAGGCTAAAGAATGAGTTTTACATAATTCAACACTTCTTAATTCAAGATTTGTAAGAATGGCGGCAAAAACGCAATTGATATCTACAACAAAAAGAGTACTTCTATCTTGTAGGATTCTACGCACTTAATATGACTTTTAAAAATAAAGCATAAATTTAATTTTAACCTGTAGCTATATTTCAGAACTAGGCAGGCCAGGAGCGTACTGATAATTTCAATTTCTAGTGGTAAAAAAGTTTACTATTAAATGTGTAAAAGTTCGGTTTTGTCAGGCTAGTTTTTCAAATTGCCCTACCACCACTTATAATGAATGTTTCATAGGAAGTAAGCTTGCAGGACCAATAGCAGCCCACCTTTGCCACATCACGATTCTAAATTATTATGAGGTATTTACTTACATATTTTTTGTGCACCTACACAATGGTCAACGTCTTATAAAAAAGAAATACAATGCAGAGTAGGCTGCCAATTAATGGAAGAATAAATTTTCGATTCGGCCAACATTTTTTCCTACCATAGTCATTATAAGCCAACTTGGCTTGTGAAAGATTAACCAACACGAAAACACTAATGATTACGAAGCTAGTGGTATTAGCAAGTTGAACAATAGGAATGAAAACTGCTAAGACAACAATCCCAAGAGTAATGACAATGGTGGCCAACATAGGAGTACGAAACTTCTTATGTACCTGATGAAACATTTTTGGTGCACTATTTTTGCCAGCTAATGCGTAGAGAACTCTTGATCCCATAATGACCTGCGCCAACACACCATTTAAAACAGCAACCAAACTAATGAGACTTATGAAATAAACATAGTTTGGACCTTTTTGAGCAAGTATTTTCGCCAATGGGGCATTCGTAGAAGATAGTTCATTTAGCGGCAAAGAAAGTACTGCAACTATAGCCACAGCTACGTAAAGGAACAATGCGATGAATAAACTACCCATAATAGCCACAGGCATACTTTTTTTTGGGTCTTTAGCTTCTTCGGCTACATTTGCCAAATCTTCAAAGCCCACAAAAGCATAGAAAGCCAAGAACGCACCTTGAAACACCGCGAATATATCGTAGTCAGGTGCAGCAACGAACATTTCAGTAAACTGCGAAGTGAATTTTTCCAGGTCGATACCTGCTACAAGGATAACGAATATAAGACCACTAACTTCAATCAGGGTTATCAATCCTATTAAATTCAACGATTCGCTAATGCCCCAAATGGCAATCATACCTAATAGTATCATGCCAATTATAATAACCAGTGCATCAGGTAGTTCTATAAATACATCCAAATATCCAACAAATCCTTTTATAATGGTTGCTGCAGAAATGAATCCCGTAAAAATTACACCCCATCCAATCAAGATAGACAATGGTTTTGAGTTAAATGCATTTGCCACATATACAATTTCTCCCCCACTTTTCGGAAAGCGAGGTGATAAAAGAGAATAGGAATAAGCGGTTATTCCTGCCAAAGCACCGGCTATGATGAAGGAAAGAGGAGCAAGTGTTCCAGAATAGCCTGCTACTTTACCCACAAGCACATAAATACCAGCACCCAGCATGGTACCAACTCCGTACAATAGAATCTGTATTGTGCCGAGTTGTTTTTTAAGGCCTATGTTTTTGTGTGGATCGCTCAAATTTTCAGGATTTCTATACAAGTTAAGTGATTTTTAGATATGACGAAAAGAAGCCTTCTTTTTAAGAATAAATCATATGAGCCCTATAAACAAATTACAAGTTTAACCTATGTAAATCAGAAAGTGATTTTATTTGAATTGATAATTGATTTTTCCGATCTAAACCAATGTTCAACAACCAAGCGTGTGTGTAGCAGGATCAGTTTCACAAATTACGGTTGGTTGCTTGAACTACTTAGTAGATTGTATAATTTGTAGTACTTTTAGTGAAAAACAATTTGCAATGGGAAGCTTTTTATAGGCAGTAATGTTAAAAATATTGCACGATAGTAGGTTGATTTATAGTTTTTAGTGTTTGAGTGTTGTGAGGCTACAATTCGGTATAGCTTGCGCTAATAAATTCTATGTTAAAAACTAAGAGGTGTAATTATAGCTAATTAAAGGGAAATGATGAAAAACTTAAAAGAACAAACTGATGCTAAAATGGCAGAGGGACGAAAAGCTAATCCTGATTTCATGAAAGGCGTTGATGATATAATTAGTGAGGCAAAAGCTTTTCAGCACGGTGCTAATGCTATTAAAATTGGGCAAAAAGCTCCAAATTTCGAGCTGCCTAATCCTGAAGGGAAATCGATATCTTTAGACTTTTTACTAGATAAAGGGCCACTTATTATTGCATTTTATCGTGGTAATTGGTGTCCTTACTGCAACCTGGAACTTAGAGCCTTGCAAGAATGTTTAAGCGATATTCATGCACTGGGTGCTACACTAGTTGCTATAAGTCCACAGGTACCTGACGGGTCAATGACAAAAGATGAAATTAGTGAAATGGAATTCATTGTATTGTCTGATCAAGATGCAAAAGTTGCTTCACAATATGGTGTTGCTTGGGAGGTGCCTGAGTTTTTGCTAGAACATATGCGCGTAGATCGTAATCTTGATTTAGAAAAAATCAATAACGGTAATGCTAGTATATTACCGATTCCAGCTACGTTTGTATTGGGCACTGACGGGGTAGTTAAATGGAACTATGTAAATGTTGATTATAGAACTCGTGCAGAGCCTAAGGAGATTATTGAGGTTTTGAAAAATTTGTGTTAAGGGTTTGGTTGCTGGTAAAATCAGAATGGTTTTGGTGTATAGAAGAGCCAATTTAATTATTATAAAAAGTATATTTTTTATGTGTATTAAATGCTTTGGTTCGATTAGCACGTCGAAAGTTTACTCCTAATAAAACCAGTATTTCCGTGCGACGATAGCTGTGAGAGGTATTACCGGCGATTCTGTGTGAGGTTTAGGGTGAAATCTTCTTTGCCTACTCGACCAATTTCCCTGTGTTTGATGGGGTTAAAACAATTTCATGATGATCTGAACTGAATTTTATTTATTTTTGAATAAAATAATTAGGTGAAAAATGGGAAAAATTGCAACTATTACAATTCGTGAGACACAGGAATCAAAAAAAGTAAATATTTCATCTGATTCTAAGCCTGAGATTGTTGACTCTACCATCGAAAAATGGCAAACATTGATAGATACATTTGCAAAAATTGCAAATGTGCCTTCTGGTCTGATTATGAAGTTAAATAGTGACAATATTGAAGTATTTCTTAAAAGTAGTTCTAATAGCAATCCATATGAGAAAAATGAAAAGGCAGAATTAAAGCATGCCCTTTACTGTGAAACTGTAATAGGAACCCAAAAACAATTAATTGTACCTGATGCTACGAAAAGTGATATTTGGAGTAAAAACAATCCAGATGTGGATATCAGTATGATTTCTTATCTGGGAGTTCCGCTAAATTGGCCAGATGGTGAATGTTTTGGGACCGTTTGCATTTTAGATAATAAAGAAAATTATTACACTAAGGATTTTATTGATTTAATAAATCAAATTAAACAGCATATCGAGCTTGATTTACAACTTTTGTTAAGAAATATAGAACTGAAGGAATTAAATGAAGTAAAAACAAAGTTTATGTCTCTGATTTCCCATGATATTAGAGGTAATCTAGGAACATTGCATAAGTTCCTAGAGTTGATTAGTACTGACTTTGATAATTTTGAGACCACTGAGCTAAAAAATTCACTCATATCCTTAAGTGAGATTAGTTCAGCTTCTTTTACTACACTTGATAATTTACTCAAATGGTCAAAAAGTGATATGGTTAAATTAAAACCTGACATGCAGTTGGTAAATATAAAAGAAGTCGTTGAAGAGCTTTTATCTTTTTTTAGTTATGCTTTACGTTTAAAATCAATTACAGTAAATGCATCTTTTAATTCAGAGCAGCCTATGATTAGGACTGATAAAAATATGATTACAGCTATTTTGAGAAATATTATTTCAAATGCAATTAAGTATAATAAGAAAGGTGGAGAGATTGATATTAAAGTAGTTATTGAAAATAATAAACATCAAATTACAATTCAAGATACTGGAATTGGTATTTCTAAAACAGATTTGAATAAATTATTCAAATTTAATGTGAATAAGACTTTGGGAACTAGTGGTGAAAGTAGTACTGGGATTGGATTATTATTAATTAAGGAATTTATTGATAAAATTGGGGCAATAATAAATGTTGAGAGTAAAATTAATAGCGGAACGAAATTTACTATTATAATATAATTGGTTCTCACAACCCTGCTTTCGTTTTGCAAAAGGGAGCTTGTACTAAGAAATGCTTTATAGGCGGTGATTTTAAAAATATTTTTAGGCTGTAGTTTGGGCTACGGCTTTTTTTGTGTTTTCTATTTTGGAGCAGATGACAATGAAACTTAACTATTACCCATATTTCGTAAATAAAGTTTAGATGATTAGGCTTTTATCTGGAATCTATCTGCAAATATAGTTGAATGTTGATTTAAGCTTACACTTTAGTTTCTGATTGTTATTGCCCAATTATGTTTTGTTCAATATTTGGAATCACTAAGAGAAATAAAATCAGTATACTGAATGATGTTTTGTTATCTTTGAAAATATGAAAAAAAGACCTGCATTTCTAATAGTTATAATACTTAGTTTGCTGCTCAACTCATGTAAAAAGGATGAGCAATACAAGCAATATGCTGATGTAACAATTACTACTTTGCAAAAGTGGTATAATGAAGAGACCGGACTCTATGAAACCACAAGTTGGTGGAATTCAGCAAATGCACTAACTGCAATTATCGATTATTCTAGGATAACAGGTAGTAAGGAGTATCTTGATGTAATTGAAAATTCTTTTACTATATGTAAAGAGTTTGAAGTTCAGATGCCTGATTCAACAGATAATTGGACATGTATAAATTATATTAATGACTTTTATGATGATGAGGGTTGGTGGATATTGACTTGGATAGATGCATATGATCTTACAAAAGATGACAAATATCTTAAAATGGCTCGCATTACTTTTGCTGATGTGGCTGGCGGTTGGGATTCTGTTTGCGGCGGTGGTGTTTATTGGCAAAAACCAAATATTGGGAAATCGGCAGTTCAAAATGAACTATTTATGTTGGGAGCAATACGACTGTATCAAAGAGGAGGCGGAGAGGCACTTGGAAAAACTTATTTGGAATGGGCCCAGGATACCAGGGAATGGTTTATGAATTCGGGAATGTTAAATGAAAAATACCTTGTAGAAAATGGTTTAAATAAGCAATGTGAAGTAAGAGTTGGAAGTTACCACACTTACAATCAAGGCATGATTGTAAGTGCATTGATAGAATTATATATTGAGACAAAGGATGAGTTACTGTTGGACTTGGCTCATAAAATTGCGAATGCTACTATTGCCAATTTTGTCTACGAAAATGGGATACTAAAAGATCCCCAAGAACCAAATCTTAGTGGTGATGCAACTCAGTTTAAAGGCATATTCATGCGCCATTTAGGATTTCTTTATTCTTTGTCGCCAAAAGAAGAGTACAAAACTTTTATCCTAAAAAATGCTGATTCTATCTGGTCTGTTGCTAGAGATAAAACGACTAACGAAATAGGTGGTGTGTGGAATGCTCACCCCGAAAAAACGGATGCATCATGTCAAAGTTCAGCACTGGATGCTTTTAATGCTGCAATGATCGTAAGTGTTAGTAATTAATGATTTGTTGACTTCCTTTGCTATTTAGATCTTATAAAAGATAATAACTGAATATATAGTTATCTTGACTCTGTTCGGAAAAAATCTTAAAGGCTCTTTTTGTATGTTATAGAATTCGATTTTACTAAAAAGCTGTTGAGTGGCAGAAGCTGACCAATAAGCATGGTTGGTTGATGGAACTGATTACCAAATTGATTCTCCTCTGTGGAATAGTGTAATTTGCAGAATCTTTGGCAAAAGGGAGCCTGCGTTAGGAAGTTCTTTGTCGGCAGTTATTAATAAATAAGATATCCCTCATAATAGAGTTTTTTGTTGCAAATTCAGCTGAATAGTGGAATTCTAAATACAAATGTACTGCCTTTATCAATATCACTTTCGACCCAAATTTTTCCATTATGTCTCTCCACAAACTCTTTGCAAAGTATTAGACCTAGTCCTGTTCCTGTTTCTTCTTCAGTTCCTTTCGTTGTAATATTTTCTGTTATTGTAAATAACTTGGATTGTATTTCGTGGGGAACACCAATTCCATTATCTTTTACGGAAATTTCAGCAAATTTTTGATTGTTTTCATCAGTTACCGTTTGCAATTCTACAATAATAACACCTCCCTTAGAGGTGAATTTGATTGCATTCGAAACTAAATTTCTTATTACTGTATCTATCATATTTTTATCGGCTGTTATCGATAAATCTTTTTCTGCATTTAGCATTAGCTTTATTTCTTTATCCCATGCAGATTCTTCTAATAATGAGATGGTTTCAGAAATTAATGCAGATATATTAAATAGTTCTGGTGTGAATTCTATTTTACCTGTTTGAGACCGAGCCCAAGTAAGTAGATTATCTAATAACCTGAAAGTTTTCATCGAGCTTTCATTAATAATCTTCAAGTAATATCCTCTTTCTTCCTCATCCATTGTTGTGTGATTTTTTAATAAATAATCCGAAAAACCAAGCAATGCATTGAAAGGATTTTTTAAATCGTGAGCAATTATCGAGAAGAATTTATCTTTGGTTTTATTTGCTTTTTCAAGCTCAAAGGCAAAGTTTTGAATTTCTTCCTTTTGCAAAATCAACTCCTCATTCGTATCTTCTATTTGTTTTTTTTGCTTTATAAGAATATTGTTTGCCTTATGTTTTTGGATAAAACTCCTTAGTACTACCAAAACAAGACTAGTTAGTAAGGCAAGTACCAATATGAAAATGATATTCAATACGCTTTGGTGTTTCGATTTCTCTGCAGTAATGGCATCTTTCTTTTGTTGTTCTAGTTCAATGGCCTGCTTTTCTTTTTCGAATTCGTATTGATATTCAAGTCTGGATAGTTCTTTTATGTTTTTTTCATTAAAAGTACTGTCACTTAATTCTTTATACAGAATATAATTTTCTAAGGCCTTTTTATAGTTTTTTGTGGCAGTATATATATCAGAGATTTGTAGGTATATGCGCTTTTGTTGACTTAAATTTTCAAGTTCTTTGGCAATTGCGAAACTTTTTTGAGTATAATCTAATGCTTTGTCAAAATTGAATGTTCCTAAATAAAATGAACCAAGGTTAGCATAAGAATCTAAAATAATTAACTGATTATTAATTTTTTCACTCTTCTCCAATGCTTTTTGGTAAAAATCCAGAGCGAGAGCATAGTTAGCTTGAGAATAATATATTGTGCCAATATTATTCATTGTCATGGCTATTCCGTTTTCATCCCCAATTTCTTCTATAATTTTTAATGATTTTTGATAGTAAGTAAGGGCTAGTGTATAGTTGGTTTGTATTCTGTATATTTCTCCAATATTATTCAAGCCTCGTGCTTCTCCTTCCTTATAAGCAATTTCTTTACTGATTTTCAATGATTTTTGATAGTAAGTGAGAGCCGATGTATAATTGGCTTGTTCATAGTGTATTGAACCAATATTATTTAAGCAATTTGCGATTTGTTGCTTAGAACCCTCTTCTTCATTGATTTTTAATGATTTTTGGTAATATTCAAGTGATATAGGATAATTTCCTTGTATATGATATATTATTCCAATATTGTGTAAACAGTTTGCTTTTCCTTGCTTGTTGCCAATCGCTTCATTAATTTCTAATGCCTTATGATAGTGTTTAAGAGACATCGTATAGTCTCCTTGGTATTCGTATATTATTCCAATATATTTTAAACAGACTGCTTTCTTTTCCTGATTACCGAGAACTTCATAAGTGTTAATGCTTTTTAGAAAGAAATCAAGACTTTTTTGATAATTTGCACTAAGGTAATTGCTTAAGCCTAAGCAATATAAACTTTCTGCTTTCCCTTTCGTAAAACGAAGCTTACAGGCAAGTTCAAATGCTTCTTCTGCATACTTTATGCTTTTTGTTTGATCTATTTGAAGTGCTTCAGAGGCAAAATCATTTAACAGATTAACTCTAGCTATATCTTTTTTTGTATGTAGTTGGAGTGAATTTTCAAGACTATCAATTTTTGAAGTTTGAGCAATAGCTATGAAATTAAGAAGAATAAACACAAGTAGGATAAGCTTTTTCATACAGACATTATAATGCAATAAGTTAAATTTTCCATAACATTTTATACTTGCATTTACAGTTAATGTTTCAGCTATTGCGTGAAATAATTAAATTCATTTGAGCTTCTCAAAAAAGAAGAAATAGTATCCATATTTATTTCAAATATGTTTGTTAGCGGAAACTTACTATCAGTAAAGTTAATTCTCTTTCTTTCTGATGTTTATTGCAAAAAAAGCTAGCTCAAACTAATTTGAGCTAGCTTTTTCAGTTCAATACCATTGATCTAAACACATTTGCTTTCTTACAATTTGTCTTAGATTTTGTAGTAAACCTCTTAGTTTAGATAAATAATCACTTTTTCTTTTTAAAATAATCATTATCATTTTTTTCAGCTTTTTTTTCATAAGCTGGTACAGATTTACCATGTTGGTGTTTTTTGGGTTTTTTGTTTCCTGCTGCTCCCATAGTTTTTCAAATTTTTAATTATAAATACATGAGTCGTGTTCGGTTATGTATTATAGCTGGACTGCTCATAAAAAAGGCCGCAAAAGCCACACCATACTATAAAATGATAGAATGAGGACTGAAAAAATGTCAATCTGACTGAATTATGACACTTTTGCCATTGTTTATAATCCAATTATGTCATATTGGATTCAACTAACAGAAATCAAAAGAGAATCATGATTTTGACCTAATTTAGGAGGGAAGGCCATTAATATTCATCTTGAATAATTAAACCCACCTCCTAAATAATGCCTATCAGATGGACAGGTGTTCAAGGAATTCTGCTCAACAAAATCCACTTATAAAATTTATATTTGTGATAGAGTGTGTTCTCCTGTTAAAAAACGATAGCTCAATCATAGTTTTGGTCTGTCTTTTAGGTAAGGCTTGTAAATGCTAGTTTCAGATACGCCAATCACTTAGGAGTTTGCTCCTTTTCTGAGTAATTTTTATACAATCAAGTTTGGTATTTTAAATAAAATAGTAAACACCATAGCAATTATTTGTAAGTTTGTTAATTACAGGTTAAAACATATAAATTCATCATTTTATGATTAATATGTTAGCTATCCTAAGAATCAATATAGTTATTTTCTTGTTGACAATTAGTATTGTTGGCAAAGCTCAAAGTTCAATCTTACATAAAGCAGATTCAGGATTTTTTTATGCTGTAGATCCTTCTGCTGAAGTATCTAATAATACTGTATATGTGTATTGTTTCAAGAATGTTGAAGATGCAGTATCATACAAAATCATGCAAGATTATATTGTTTTGGAATCTTCCGATATGAAAACATAGATTAATCATGGAGTAGTAATTAAAACCTCCTGAATTTGATTGGGCTTACGGACAGATGAATGTACCTGACGCCGCATTTAAACATGGTTGGTATTATTTCAGACTCTCCCAGACTTGTTCGCACTTTCTTTGTTCCATAGCCGTTTCTGGAGTTCTGGGATATGATTTTTTCGTGCTTTTCATAGCCCAAATGATCATCAAGTTCTCCTTCAAGCATCTTCTTAATGCCTCGTTTTTGAACTTGTTGCAGAAAGTCATTTAGCTGTTTTCCTGTTTTAAATTGCTTTAAAATTTCATCCGTCAATAAATTTTTTGGTTCCATAATAAGTGTGCTTTAATATGAGACTTACGTAAAGTTATTTCCAATTTTTTTCTTGAGCTAGAAAAGGGCTCCGAAAAAATCAGAATAACTTGACTTACACACTTTATGGGATACTACTTAAAAGTTGTTATATTATTGATTATTCCCATGCATTTTGGTCTGCAATTGGTAAACCATTTTCACTATAATTTAGGGGCTGCTATTTCTACTGATTGCATGGAAAAATAAATCAAACATTGTTTATTCAATTGCCTTATTGTTAGTGAGTATTGAATACTTTATTGCTGCAATAGTGTGTCGGAAATTGTCCACTATTGGCTATCCCTACAAGGCTGTTGCTCTTGTTTAATCAGTTAGTGAATTTCAGAAAATGGTATTTAGATTATTTGAAATTAGTAGGCTTGTAATTTTCACTTTTAGCCGTACCAAAACATAATCATTCAAGTTTTTCTTTCCCTACATTTTTAAGGCTATGTTTCTCATTGTTATCGACAAATAGATATTGTCCTGAAAAAATTCTGTGTTCAATTCTTTTGTCATCCAAAAAAATTCCACTTCCTTTTTCTATTTTCTATATATGTGGAAAATCATGGGCATGGTATGGAGAGCTACTTCCAGGCTCCAGGCTAATTATTCTAAGCACTAATTCTTTTGAGTTATCATATTCCCCAATTCCGTTTCCTTTTTTGCCCCAGGCATATTCATAATCTTGTCTGTTGGAATATGTTCTCTGTTTTTTATTTTCATGATGTTTTTATTGTAGCCTAGTTAGTCGATGAACGAACAGATTTTTATTTTGTTTGTTCAAATAAGAAAAAATGGATAACCCAAGTTTTCAATGATAATAATAAATATATTTTGTAATTTAAAAAGCTGATTAAAGGTGCTGCTAAACTAACGCTACTATTGTTTCTCGAAATTAACAACAAAAACAAAGGTGTAAAATCGTGTTTCAATAAAAAAATTGTTTGTACTTGGCAGATTGTCCCAAAATAGAAAATGGTTGGGATTTAGATATTTGAAAATATGAGCATTTAAAATACAAAACTGACTCAATCAAACTGTTAGCGGCAAGTATATTTTCATAAAAGACATAATTTTGTAATTTGATTAATAAAATCAGCTTGTAAGGATTTGGAGTGTTTTTATCAGGGAAACATATTAGAATTCATACTAATTTTAACTAAATTGGTAAAAATGCCTAATTTTTGCCTTTATGGAGAGAATATATGAAAGTGATTTTCTTTTAATTCAGATTGAAAAAAATAGTAGGATTACTAAAGTGGTATGGAAAGCTGCAACAGAATTTATGGAAACCGAAGAAATGAAAAAAGAGGTTCATAAAATTGCGGATTTAATTGTAATTCATAAGCCACTTTATCATCTTGCTAATGATAGCAATCATAAATATTTTTATGGAGTGGATGAGCAACAGTGGGTTGCAAAAACTATTGCCGGAGCTTGTGCTAAAGTAAACCTTAAAAAATATGTTCTTCTTTTGCCGAATGAGATAATTGGAAAACTATCTACCACAAAAGTTGTAGAAGAAGCTGGTAAATTGCCTTTTGAATTTAGATATATGGATAATGAGGTAGAAGCCTTGGATTGGTTTAATCTGTAGGAATTCAGTTTGGATTTATTTTTGACTATGAATCAATTCTAATGCCATTATGGAGAAAGAAATATTAAATATGTAAGTGTACTTTTTGACGAAGAGAACAAACTTTGGAAAACAATATTAAAGTCTACTACAAATGAAATGGATAATGAGGATTGGAAAAAGTTAATGCTTACATTAAAAAGTCTAATGGCAGTACACAAGCCTATTTATGTTATTGATGATAATACAGAAAGAAGGTTTGATTATCCTCCAGATATGCAATATTGGATGATTAACGAGTTCTCAGAGCTTTGGCATCGTATTGGCCTTCGAAAATACTGCCAAATATTGCCAAAGGATATGATTGGAAAGTTAACTTCAATGCAAATTCAAGAATTAGCACTTAAGGAATTTGAGATCACTTTTCAAATAGGGCTTTTTGAAGATATGATAGAAGCATTTACGTGGATGAAGACTAATGATGAGATTGGGTATGAAAGACTCTGATTTAAATGATAACTATAGGTTTCTAAAAGAAAAATACGAACGACATGAAAAAATCCTTATTCAGGCTTATAAAGAGCTTAAGGATAAGGAATTAAAGCTGCAGTCTTTAAATGAGGATCTGAAGTTAAACGAAAAAAAGCTAAAAGATTCTAATGAAGAACTTACCACAACACTGGATAACATAAATGCTAAGAATAGAATAATAGAAAATCAGAATGAGGAATTAAGGATCACTTTACATCAACTTAAAGAAACGCAAGCACAACTTTTACAGGCAGAAAAAATGGCTTCACTTGGAGTATTAACAGCTGGTGTTGCACATGAAATAAATAACCCATTAAACTTTATAATGGGAGCTTATGAAGGTATTCAGGATTATTATTCTGACAGTAAGGATGCAATGCCAGAATCAATTTCATTGTACTTAAATGGCTTAATAGAAGGAATTGAAAGAATAAGTAAGATTGTTTCAGGGCTAAATCAATTTAGTAGAGATAGCAAATCGAACGATGAAGATTGTGATATTCAATCGATTATAGATGATTGCTTGGTGATGCTTAATAATGAGTTAATCGATCACATAATTGAGAAAAAATACTGCACTACAAATTGCATAATAAAAGGGAACATTGGTCAATTACATCAAGTATTCTTAAACATACTTCAAAATGCAATTCACGCAACCAATAAAATTGGAACAATCAAAATAGAAACATTTAAAGAGAATAAGTATTTGATTATCTCAATTACCGATAATGGCTATGGTGTTGATACAGAAAACTTAAAAAAGTTGATGGATCCCTTTTTTACAACAAAAGATCCTGGGAAAGGCACAGGTTTGGGTTTATCCATTGTTTATAATATCTTAAAAGATCATAAGGGTACTATAGAGATTTTCTCAGAAAAATCTACCAATACAGTAGTTAAAGTTTCGTTGCCATGCTGGGAAAGTAACTAAGGGAAAAATACAAGCAAATATTTCAATAAGTTAAAAATAAATTGATGAGTTATGAGTTGCGATAAAAAAACGGTGGCTATCATTTGTGGAGGAGGTCCTGCACCGGGAATTAATACGGTAATTAGTGCAGTGGCAAAAATTTTTCTGGAAGATGATTTTCGGGTTCTGGGAATTCACAATGGGTATCAAGGCTTGCTCTCCAATACACCTTCGGTAATTGATTTTGATTACGAAACAGCGAGTAAAATTTTTAATAAAGGGGGATCGGTATTGTATATGAGCCGATTTAAGCCAACGAATAGCGATTTTAACACGAATTTTATTGTCAAAAATAATGTTAAGCTCTTGGTGACCATCGGGGGAGATGATACTGCATCAACGGCCAATAGACTAACTAAGTATTTAAAAACGAATAATGTTAATGTCGTGCACATTCATGTGCCTAAAACCATCGACAACGATCTTCCCTTACCCGATAGAAACCCAACTTTCGGATTCCAATCTGCAAAAGATCAAGGAGCAAAAATTGGAAATATTATTGAAGAGGATTCGCGAACAACACAAAGTTGGTATGTTTTGTCTGCAATGGGAAGGTCTGCTGGGCATCTGGCTTTTGGAATAGCAACAAGCTGTCATTTTCCTATGATGATTATTCCTGAGATGTTTAATAAAACAAAGCCTAGCTTCGATAAAATTATCGATTTGATTATTTCTTCTATCATTAAAAGGAAAATAGAAGGAATGGAATACGGTGTAGCTATGGTGAGCGAAGGTGTTTTTCATGTGTTGGAAGAGGAGGAAATAAAATCATCTGGAATTAAATTTACTTACGATGAACACGGTCATCCCGAGCTTGGAAATGTTAGTAAATCAAATATTTTTAACATACTTCTTCAGAATCGATTGAGAGAATTGGGCTTGAAGGTAAAATCCCGTCCTAACGATATGGGCTATGAATTAAGATGCTGTCGTCCTATTGGATTCGATTTAACTCTATGTTCTTTGCTTGGCACAGGCGTGAAAAAATTATACGATGAGGGATATGATGCCTGTATTGTTTCGGCCAATTCCAATGGAGATATTATTCCTTTACTTTTATCTGATTTACAGGATGAAAATGGAAAAATTCCTCCTCGTTTGGTAGATATTAATTCGGATTTTGCCAAACTATGTATTCAAAATTTATTCTTTTTAAAGAAAGAGGATTTGAAAGCGGCTAAAAAATATCTCGATGAACCGGAAAAGTATCTTTTCAATACCATTTTGAATTGGTAAAGTTCTGTTTTAAGAATATGAGAAGTGGATTCTGAGTTGAATCGAGATTCACTTTTTCGTGCAAACATATTTTTATTTGGCAGAATATCTTAGGATAGTAAGCCTTTATCCTTACAAGATATTGTTTACCTTAGATTTAGAAATAGAGCTAGATTAAAGATCCATTTCACATGGTTTAGATAAGCAAATAAAAAGGAAGGAATATCATGAGGCAAATAAATTCACAAACTAAAATAATCGCAACTTTAGGACCTGCGACTTCCACTAAAATTATTATTTCTGATTTGATTCGCTCAGGAGTTGATGTTTTCAGAATAAATTTTTCACATTCTTCAAAAGAGGAATACCTAGGGATAAGCAATCTGATTAAAGAATTGAATTCGGAATTGGAAACTCATGTGGCTATTCTGGCGGACTTACAAGGGCCAAAGCTTCGTGTGGGGCAAATTGAGAACAATCTTATTCATTTGCACCAAAAGGATATTATTACTTTTGTTACAGAAAAATGCATAGGGCAGAAAGACCATATTTACATGAGTTACCACGATTTTCCGAAGGATGTAAATGTGGGAGAATCTATTTTAATTGACGATGGTAAAATAGAACTGGAAGTTATCGAAACGAATAAAAAAGATATCGTTCGGGCTAAAGTAATTTATGGTGGATTGCTATCGTCAAACAAGGGTGTGAACCTACCTAATACCAATGTTTCCCTACCTTGTCTTACCGTAGAAGATATTTCGAATGCAGTTTTTGCATTGGAGCATGGGGTTGATTGGATTGCACTCTCATTTGTTCGAAAGGCTTTCGATATCAGTGAATTAAAAGAATTGATCGGGAAAAGCAAGAACGATGCGGGTGTAATTGCCAAAATTGAAAAACCGCAGGCATTACTTGAAATTGATGAAATTATTGATGCAAGCGATGGAGTTATGGTTGCTCGTGGTGATTTGGGTGTGGAAGTTCCTTTCGATGAGGTTCCTTTGTTTCAAAAAATCATTGTTGAAAAATGCATCAAGCATTCCAAACCCGTGATAATTGCCACTCAGATGATGGAAAGTATGATTAATAATTTTCGACCTACACGAGCCGAAGCCAACGATGTGGCAAATGCAGTGCTCGACGGTGCCGACACGCTGATGTTAAGTGGCGAAACCTCGGTAGGGAAATTTCCAGTTGAAACAATCGATGCTATGCAAAGGATCATTGTCCATACCGAAAATCAGGGCGATCCGTTCGATAAACAACTTGAGCCTACAAGAGGAGATTCAACATCCCTGGCCGATTCGATCTGTTTTACAGCCACAAAACTAGCTAAACAGGTTGGTGCTAAGGCAATTATTGTATTTACACATTCCGGCTATTCGGCCACCCGAATCTCTAGTCACCGACCCAAATCCAAAATATATGCCTTTACCAACAATAAAAATATTCTATGTAAAATTTCGCTAGTGTGGGGAGTAAGGCCATTCTATTTAGATACTTACGAGCATTTAGATGAGGCATTTTCGGAGTCTGTAAAGATTTTAAAGGACAAAAAACTCATTTTCAATGGTGATTGTGTAGTTTATGTTGGCTCTACTCCACTAAAACTTCATGGAAGTACCAATATGATGAAAGTAGGTTATGTATAGAGATATTTTTACTGGAATCATTACAGATGGTAACTAATTAGTAAATAGGATTCATTCCTGGCTTATAGAAAAAGGCTGTTTCTTTAGTGAAACAGCCTTTTGTATATATTACAATTTGATACTGGTAATTCACAACATCATTGAATTGCCTATTCTTTTATACTTGGCGCTTTCCATTTTATGCTTTCTACTTTTCGGTTTGCAGCTTTGTTTACAGCCAAGGAGTTTCTGTATTTGTCGTAAATCATTACTGCAGTCATTATTAGACTGGTTCCGATAATTACACAAAGTAAAATTCCAGGTTCAAAGCCTTCTATTTGAGCTTCTTCGGGGATACTGTAAAAAAGTAGAACGGTAATTAAACCACGAGGAGCAACAAAGAGCTGAGGAAGAATATCTTCACCCATAAAAATGCGCAAAATGATGTATCGAATGGCGTAAATGGAAATCAAAATCAGAAAACTGATGAGGGTTACATGTAAACTTAATAAGGAGGAAATCGCGATGGAGAGTCCGAAAATAACAAAGAAAAAGGTTCGAACAACAAAGGCGGTTTCGGCGGTAATGATATGCAGCTCGTGATAAATATGATGTGCTTTTTCAAAATCGATAAGCTTTGATAGCTTGCCTTTGAAAAAGAGCTTCATGTTTGCAATCACCAAACCGAAAATTAGGATGATGATCAGCGAAGACAAATGCATTTTTTTACCCAAAGCATAGAGTAGGAGAAGTACGGCAATCAATAAAAAGAGTTTTACTTGACTCTTGATGCGCTGAAAGATTAAAATAATTGCATAACTCGCTACCACCGAAATGATGATGGTGAGTACTATATTCCCTGCAAATCCGGATATTCCATTATCGTGAGTTGGATTTAACTTCCCTGTTAAAAAGTAAAACATCATGATTCCCATGATATCTGAAAAGGTACTTTCGTAGATGTGAAATTCTTTTTTAAGTACAGGCAGACCTACCACACTTGGAATAATAATGGCACTGGAAAGTATGGACAAGGGGGTAGCATACAACCAGGCAGATTGCATACTCATGTCTGGAATAAAATTATAAAGAATCAAAACTGCTGCCCAACTCGCCGAAATCAGGCCGATGAGTGCCACTGCAAATGATTTTAGTATGGGAATAAGCTTTTCTCTTTTGAGTTCCAATTCCAGAGCGGCTTCCAAAACAATCATGATTAGTCCCACAATACCTAAAATTTCCAAAATGGGAAAAAAGTTCAAGCTTTTGGCATTGAAATATTTCAAGACATACTGCAAGCCTACGCCCAGAATAATTAGCATTAAAACGGCAGGAATGTTCGTTTTTCGGGACAAGCCATTGAATAAAAACGATAAAATGATAATTATTGATACTTCAATAATTAAATTATAGGATGAGATAATTTCCATGTTTAGTTAAAATTGTTGGTTACACTAGTTTCAATTTTATTCTCGTTTAAAAAGGCGATTAAATCTTCAGCTACAGCTCCATTTTCTAAGGTGTACTGAAATTGGTACACTTGAGGAATTTTGCTGTTTTTGATGCTGGGTTTTTGGTCAAAATCAAGAATAGGATTGTCGAAAATAAGATTTAATATCTGTTCTTTTGGCAATTGGCTATGCAAGTAAAGAGTTTGACGTAGTTTGGTATGCACATTGGAATTGATGGCAAAGCCTAAGTCTTCAATTTTTGTGTAGTTGATGAATCGTTCTCCATATTCGGTGTTGATGATGAGACCGAAAGCCTGTAAACTCTTTACTTCGCCTTTAAAATCACCAATGGTAATGTAGGCACCTTTGCTAACTAAAGGATTGGCATTGAAAAAAATACCACTTACATAGTTCTTGATGTAGAAAAAAGTAAAAACAGATACAAAGATTAGTAAAACGCTGTGTGTGATGTAATTGATTGAAATAAAACCCAGAACTAAAATGGTTATGGCTATGGGTTTATAGTAGAGCTGAGCTTTAAGCAATAGGTTTATGATCTTTTTGTTGCTCACGTTTTTCTTTGCAAAGCGTTGCCCAAAATAGGTGGCTAGCTTTAAAACCCAAAAGATGATTAATAGCAGTATTAGCTTGCCAAGCAAGCCTTTCCATGTTGATAGTATTACAATATTTTCCATCTAGTTTAGTACTCCTCTGTATTTTAGAATTGAACGAATGTCGTGATACAATACTGGGTTCACAACTAAATTGCCTTCCGAATTTCGTAAGAATACCTTAGTATTCGTTAATCGCTTTAAACCTGATTTATAGGAGCTGTCGTATCGTGATCCCAAAAAGTTTTTTAATACAATTTCGTTGATGTGTTGATACAACAATACGAATTTGAGAATGATGGCTTCCTCACTAGTAAAAAAGTCTTCAAAATCGTATTCCTGTTCCGTGTAAACAATATTATTAGCATCTGTAGTGTTAATTGAATAGGTCCATGCCTGCAGTACTTCTCCCAAATTGTATTCGTAATTTTTACACAACTTTTGAATGTTAAGCTCGAGTTGTTTGTTGGGCAATGGGAGTCCTTTTTCGGTTACCAAATTTTGATGTGATGCGCCATGCCGTAATAAAATAGCTTTGTGAATTTCTTCAAATTTCGACTTATTTACATCAATAATAGAGCTAAATGAATGAGTAAAAGGAATTCTCTTGTCTAAATGAGACTGCATGGTATTGGAAGTGGAAATAATTACAAAAACATGATTCGATTCGGTTTCGATAAATTGTATGGCAGCTCTTGTGTTTTCTAGTAAACTTTGCTCTTTATCTCTCCAAAGTTCCAAATTGTCAATAACCACTATAGGTCGAGAGTTATAGGTGTTTTTTTTGATTTGTTGAAGTGCTTCTGCAAGATTTTTTGTGGTTTTAAATTTTCGGCCCTCAATGGAAAATTTACTGTTTGGTGTAAGAATGATGCTATTTTTTTTGAAAAAATTTTTAGTTACACTTTCAATAAAACTTGATTTTCCACTCAAGCGATTTCCGACCACAAGCACTGCTTTATTATGCCCTTTTTGCCACATTTGCAGGTTTTCCTGCAGTTTCTGCTGCTCATATTCACGGGGAACAAGAAATAAGTCGCCAATAAAATTTTTATTTAAAAACAATGAATCGTAGTGAATGTCTAATGTTTTAAATGTTCGGTAATCGATGCATTTCGAAGCTGCTTCTAATCGTTTAAAAGGATGGCGAACCGTGCTGGTTTTGTATTTTGTACTGAAAAAAGAAAGAAGTGATTTAAATTTTCTTTGAACATCTTTAAAAAAATTATTTTTCGACGATGTGAATTGTGTTAAGGAACTTTGTAGTGATATTTTTAAAAAGTCGTCAGTTTTATAAATTCTTGTGACCTGAAAATTATCATTCAAATTTTCCTGAATTTGAGCAATTAATTTGTTTTGTAAATTTTCATTGGTGTGAACTGATTGCAACAGAACTTGCAGACTTTGAATTTGAGAAGAAAGTGCATCTAGGTTGTTGTTGTTTTTTAGCAAGCTCAAACTACTTTTTAAATTTAACAGATTATGCTTGTAAAACGAAATTACATTCATTCTGTTTTGCCATAGTTCTATGAGATCAGGAAGAAGCATATAGTTCAGCCATCTTTTTGTCGATTTTGCGAAATCTATTCTTTTGATTAGTAGTAGCCCATCTTCACTGGAAACAGGAATGTTATTTTCTGTAAGGTTAACAATTTTTGATTCAATATCTAAGGCATAGTTTTCCTGATATAGGTTTTGTAGTTCTAAATTGGACAAGGCGCTTTCAACCTGCGCAATTGTACCTGTTATTTTTGATAGTTCTTGCGTATTTTGCAGGGAATGCAAAATGCCATTTATGCTTTGTTTTGATCTTTCTAATTCCTCGGTTAGGCTGTTGCAAATTGTTTGGGTATGGGATTTAATGTCCTCAAATACAAGAATGACCTTCGATAAGTTATGAGCCGAATCCTTGATTTCTTGAATTTGCTTTTGAATTGAAAGAAACTGTTTTTTGTATACTCCCCACGGATTTTGTTGATGTTTTATTCGTGAAATTTTTTGCTTTATTTTTTTATTGCTTTGCAGAAAATTAGTCTGCTCGTCGCGAATTTTATCTACTAGGGTACTTATGGCTTTTTGAAGAATAGCATTGGATTCGAGGAAGTGTTGCTGAATAGCTTCTTCATCTACAAGAGATTCTTGTTTTTTGCTTTGCGAGATTTGAAGTTGTAAGAATACATCGCGATGAATAAGCATCACATCTTTAAACGATTCAGGAAGTAGGTAGTTAAAGCTGTATTTTCGTTTAATATCGAAGTCTTTATTTGTTAGCGTTTTGCCGTATTCTTCATCACCAATGGCAATTAGCGAATCGCTAACGTTAAGGAATGTATTTAGAATCAGCTGAGAAAGCGCTTCTGCATGTAGGCATTTATTCAAACTATTCAAGTAGTTTGTTATTGGTAGAAGTGCTTTTTTAAAAACACTATTTGCATCAATTATTTGGCTGTTTTCAGTGTTTGAATTCATGTGTGATATCTCTTTTTATTTATAGCAAACCCAATGCAATATAAGGATTCCAACTTCAAGATTTTTACATTTTAAATACTTTTTATGATGACTTAGAAATAAAAGTAAGTCAGAACATTGCGTATGGCAAGCTTTTTAGAAGTTGATTGGGATCTCGTTTAAAATGAATTTTACTTATTGCTTTGAGATTTATACCTTTGAGGCTTTATAATTGTTTGATTGATGAATGAATAAAAATATTGCTGATGCTTCGGAATATATCACTCCTTGCTTTTTTTCTGTATACTTTCTCCTTAAACGCACAAAAAATTGAATTGCTGTACTTTACTGATGCGCATCAGATTTTTCCAGTTGATGATGTTGATGGTGGAAGAGGTGGTTTGGCTCGCTTAAAAACAGTGGCTGATGAGATGAGAGCTGCCAATGCGGATGCGCTTGTAATTCATGGTGGCGATTTGTGTGGAGGCGTTCTTTTTGGAGGTATTTACAAAGGCGAGCCCATGATTGAAGGGTTTAATGAGGTGCCTGTAGATATTTGTAATTTTGGGCAGCACGAATTCGATTTTGGTGCTACACATACTCTTGAACTTTTGACCCAATCAAAATCGCAATGGCTAAGTTCAAATCTCAAAAATCGAGATGGTGACGTTTTTGCCAATTTGCCTCCTTTTTTGTTGCGGAAAGTTGATGGGCTTACTATTGGCTTTATTGGCCTTACCGATGCCATGAATACCAGTCGTAAGGATGAATTGGTAGTTCAGGAAGATTTGTTTGTATCGGTATCGGAGCTCTTACCCTTAATGGGGAAAGTTGATTTTTTGTTGGCAATTACGCAAACCGATTTGGGAACAAATCGAAAATTATTGGATCAGTTTCCCGAAATTGATCTGATTTTAACCGAAGAACAGTTCGAACACGAAAGTAATATATTTTACAAAGGGAGTGTGCCCATTGTAGCGACGGCTGGAAATATGAGTTCTGTGGCGAAAATTAGTTGGACAAAAGGAGGAAATCCTCAGATCGAAATTATTCCTTTAGATCAGCGAATTGCTTCGGAAAAATACATGCGCGACATGGAGGTTTACTATCAAAAAGATATGAATTTGCAGCTCTCAGAGGTGCTTGGTCACCTAAAGTCACCGCTCCGTTTTCGCAATGGCATTATCCGCGAAAGCGCAGCCGGAAATTTAATTAGCGATGCTTTTAAAGAATGCTACGATTCCAATGTGGGAATGATTAATGGGGGAGGAATTAGAGCTGATGTTCCAGTGGGTGCTTTTACAATGAAATCGGCTCGTTCGCTGCTTCCTTTTGGCAATAAAATTTGTAAAATACTGATAAAAGGAGAGGAATTGAAGCGTGTTTTACTTGAGCATGCAAGCGATAAAAACGGACAGTTTTTTCAGGTATCAGGAATAAGTTATGAATATCGATCGAGGGAAAATACGGTGAAGGTGATGAGGAATGGAAAGGAAGTTGAGGATGAGGATTTGCTTTCTGTTTCGTTAAATTCGTACTGCATGGAAAAATTAAATGCTGATTTCGAAATTTTGATTGATGAATCGGATGTGAGAGCCAAAAATGATTTTGTTGTTCTTGCTGAATATAGCAAAAGAAAAAAGCTTTTAAATCCTAAAGTAGAAGGTCGTATTCTGATAGTTTCGGAGTAAAAAATGTCCTTGGAGATAGAAAAATCCAAGGACATTTTTGTGCTTATATCAGTTGAAAAGCCAGGGTGAAGTAGAAGCTGCGACCAGGAGCATAAATGGGCTCATTAGTATTTTTTACCGATCGGTTCAGGTGTTCGTAGTAGGCTTCATCAAATAGATTTCGAATTCCACCCAGCAAACTAATCTTATCGGAGAAATCGTAAGATATTTTTGCATTTACAAGAGTGAAGGAAGGAGTTTCGCTTTCACCAAAATTGCTCGAGATACGGTTTTGCTTTAATGCATGTCGAATTGTGATTTCGGAATGAAATCTATTCTGAAAAAACGAACCACCCAATGCATACATTAAGTCGAGAGGTGGAATCTCGGGCAAGGCGGTATTTTCCTCTTTATTTTTTCCGTAAGTGTAAGCAATATTGGCTTTGTGGTAAATGTTTTGTGATAGTTTCTGATACCATGAAAGTTCAAATCCTCGCATAACAGCTTTGTCGATATTGTAATATTGCTTTACTCCTGCCGAAGAGGATACTCGTGGCGATAAATCTTCTCGGATATATGCGCTGATGTAGTCTCTGAGTTCGGAAGCAAACAAACTGATTCCCAATTCAGATTCGCTGGTTTTCCAGGTAAAATTATAATCTAACTGGTAATTTTTTTCCGATTTTAAATCAGTATTCCCAATTCGTTCGTAAGGGTCAACATCCACGGGAAGGTAATTGATGAAGTATTCGGTTAAACTTCCGCTTCGTTCGGCTCTTCCCAGCCAAAGTCCCATTCGTACTTGTTTCGAAAGATCATGGCTTGCTCCAAAGCTGAGTGATAGGTTCAGCTGATCAGATGGATCATCAGGATTAATAGAAACAAATTCGTCTGCTTTGTCTCTGCTTTTTGCTTGCTTGAATTCTAATCGGGCAGAACCTATAAAGTAGGTTTCATTCCTGGAAAAATGATATTCTCCAAATCCACTGATCTTTGAAATTTTACTGTCCTGCCATATATTATCCCAGAAAGTTGTACCCGCCATTGTTCCCATCAACATTTCCCGGGAGCGGTTTCCTTCGGCTTCTTCGGATTTGTAGTCCAATCCGGCAAAAAGGGTGCTTTCCTGAAATTGGAAACTAGCTTCGCTTCGGGCGCTATAATTTTTGGTTTTGGCAAGCGTGATGGCATTTACCATTCGTGGATCTAGATTTTTAGTCAGATTATCCATGCTGTGATCGACAAAAGAGGCTGAAAAAGAAGTGGAAAGATTTTTTATGGCTTTGTTCCCGAAGTTGATTTTATGGGCCATGCTGAGCAACCAAGTATCATCTTTTCTTAAATCCATATTCAAAGCTGGAAAATCGACATTTTTAGCGTAATTATTGTTGGCCGAAAGTTTTATACTTTGTGTATCGGAAAGTTTAAAAACACTACTCATACCAATATTTCGGCGGTTAAAACCGGATGCAATTTCATCTCCATTTCCGTCTTCATAATCGTTTCCTGTGCTGTAGGCTCCAAAAATTCCAAAGTTGTAAAATTTGCCTTTAGTTCCAGCCATGGCTTCGCTGCGATAAATATTTCCATTGCTTTCGTAGCTTCCGCTGGCACGACCAAATGCTTTGGCCGATTCGCTGAAACTACTTTGTGCCGATTTAAAATG
>NZ_JBFHJW010000009.1:0-88900 GCF_041595635.1 Labilibaculum sp. | reverse complement strand
TTTACCACAATGGCACTCATAATCTTTTACAGGACCGAAAATTCTTTCACAGAATAATCCGTCGCGTTCTGGTTTATAAGTACGATAGTTGATGGTTTCAGGCTTTAAAACTTCACCACTAGATCTTTCTAAGATCTCTTCGGGAGAAGCAAGACTGATAGAGATTTTTGTAAAACTACTCTTTACTTTGTTATCTCTTCTGAATGCCATATGTTGAAAATTAGGAAATTAACAATTTTGTTTCAAGCAAGGCGAATGCCAGGAAAACCCAGCATACGCTTTATTATAAGGCTTATACTAATTTAACGCTCAAACCTAAACCTCTTAGTTCATGCAATAATACATTAAGAGATTCTGGAATACCAGGACTAGGCATTGGATCACCTTTAACGATAGCTTCATATGCTTTCGCTCTACCTACAACATCATCCGACTTCACAGTAAGTATTTCTTGTAGAATATGAGCTGCACCAAAAGCTTCAAGAGCCCAAACCTCCATCTCTCCAAAACGCTGACCACCGAATTGAGCTTTACCTCCAAGAGGTTGCTGAGTAATCAACGAATATGGTCCAATAGAACGCGCGTGCATTTTGTCATCAACCATGTGACCAAGTTTCAGCATGTATATAACACCTACTGTAGCTGGCTGATCGAATCGAAGTCCAGTACCTCCATCATGTAAATATGCTTTCCCAAATGCTGGCACACCAGCTTTATCGGTATAAGCGGTAATTTCATCAAGAGAAGCACCATCAAAGATCGGGGTAGCAAATTTTAATCCAAGCTCTTTACCAGCCCAACCAAGCACTGTTTCAAATACCTGTCCCAAGTTCATACGAGACGGTACACCAAGTGGATTCAAGCAAATGTCAACAGTGGTTCCATCTTCTAGGAAAGGCATATCTTCATCACGTACAACACGTGAAACGATTCCTTTATTACCATGTCGACCCGCCATTTTATCACCAATTTGAAGTTTACGCTTCTTAGCAACATAGACTTTTGCCATTTGAATAATACCCGCTGGCATTTCATCACCGATGGTTACGTTATATTTCTTACGCTTATTAGCACCCTCAAGTTCTTTATACTTGATAATGTAATTGTGCAGTAATTTCTTAATCGTATCGTTCTTATCTTTGTCAGTAGTCCACTTATTTGGATTAATTTCCATATAGTTTATATCTGCCAAAAGTTTCTGTGTAAACTTAACTCCCTTACTAATTACATCAACATTAAGATAATCCTTAACACCTTGGGAAGTTTTTCCATTTACAAGAATGAACAATTTATCAACCAAACGATTCTTTAATTCTAAAACCTGTTGAGCAAGTTCCTCATCTAATTTAAGAATAATAGGTTTGTCTGATTGTTTAGATTTACGATCTCTCATTGAGCGAGAGAATAATTTTTTATTAATTATTACTCCTCGTAATGATGGCGAAGCTTTCAGTGAAGCATCCTTCACATCTCCAGCCTTATCACCAAAGATCGCTCTTAGTAATTTTTCTTCTGGAGATGGATCCGATTCTCCTTTTGGAGTAATCTTTCCAATAAGGATATCACCAGGCTCAACAATAGCACCAATTCGGATCAATCCATTCTCATCAAGATTTCGAGTGGCTTCTTCACTTACATTAGGGATATCAGAGGTTAACTCTTCCATACCACGTTTTGTATCTCGAACCTCAAGAGAGTATTCGTCAACGTGAACCGAAGTAAACACATCATCTCTAACGATTCGTTCTGAAATCACAATCGCATCCTCATAATTATAACCTTTCCAAGGCATAAACGCCACTTTAAGGTTACGACCAAGAGCAAGCTCACCTAATTGGGTCGCATATCCCTGTGTAAGAATCTGACCTTTCACAACTTTATCGCCTTTAGCCACAATTGGCTTAAGATCCATTGTTGTTCCCTGGTTAGTTTTTCCGTATTTAGGAAGCAAATATGTTTTACTATTTCCTTCGAAACTAACGAAAACTTCCTCTTCAGAACGCTCATATCCAATTACGATCTTTGTAGCATCTACAAATTCGATAACTCCTTCGCCCTCAGCGCAAATCTGAGTTCTTGAATCACGGGCAAGATCACCTTCTAGACCTGTTCCAACAATTGGAGATTCAGGACTAATAACCGGTACAGCTTGACGCATCATATTTGATCCCATCAAAGCACGGTTAGCATCATCATGTTCCAGAAAAGGAATTAAAGAAGCTGCAATAGAAGCAATTTGATTAGGAGCTACATCCATAAGATTTAACTTATCAACTTCCGCAAAAGGAAAATCACCATCCATACGAGCTTTCGCCTTTGGATTTACAAACGAGCCATCCTCATTAAAAGGTGCATTCGCTTGAGCAATAACCAATCCCTCCTCTTCTTCGGCAGATAAGTACTTAATTCCTTCTATAGATAAATCTACTTTACCATCAACCACTTTTCGGTATGGAGTTTCGATAAATCCAAGATTGTTAATCTTTGCAAAAACACAAAGCGAGGAAATAAGTCCAATATTTGGTCCCTCAGGAGTTTCAATAGGACACAAACGTCCGTAGTGAGTATAGTGTACATCTCGAACCTCGAAACCAGCTCTTTCACGAGAAAGACCGCCTGGTCCAAGTGCAGACATTCTTCTTTTGTGGGTTATCTCAGCCAATGGATTCGTTTGATCCATGAATTGAGATAGTGCATTGGTTCCAAAAAAGGAATTAATTACTGAGGAGAGTGTCTTTGAATTGATCAAATCAATTGGAGTAAACACCTCATTATCGCGAACATTCATTCTCTCACGAATGGTACGTGCCATACGAGCTAAACCAACACCAAATTGAGTATGTAATTGTTCTCCAACAGTACGAACACGTCTATTACTAAGGTGATCAATATCATCAACATCAGTACGAGCATTCAATAATTTAATCAGATATTTGATAATCTCAATAATATCCTCTTTTGTCAATACTTTTGTATCATTAGCCGTATTTAAGCCAAGTTTTTTATTGATACGGTATCGACCAACGTCACCTAAATCGTAACGCTTATCAGAAAAGAATAATTTATCGATTACATCTCTAGCGGTAGCCTCATCTGGTGGCTCCGAGTTACGTAACTGACGATAAATGTGAAGAACTGCTTCTTTTTCAGAGTTACAAGGATCTTTTTGCAAAGTATTGTAAATAATTGCATAATCAGCAAGATTTTGCTCTTCCTTGTGCAACAAAATAGTTTTTGCTCCCGACTCAAGAATCTCTTCTATATGTTCTGGCTCAAGTATTGTCTCACGATCAATAATAACCTCATTACGCTCAATCGATACAACTTCTCCTGTATCTTCATCTACAAAATCTTCAATCCAAGACTTAAGAACACGAGCAGCTAACTTGCGACCAACAATTTTTTTGAGTCCAGTTTTTGAAACCTTGATTTCATCAGCGAGATCAAAAATTTCTAAAATTTCTTTATCACTTTCGTAACCAATTGCACGTAGCAATGTGGTAACAGGAAGTTTTTTCTTACGATCGATATACGCAAACATCACATTATTGATGTCGGTTGCGAACTCAATCCAAGAACCTTTAAATGGAATAATTCTGGCAGAATATAATTTAGTTCCATTAGCGTGAACACTTTGTCCAAAGAACACGCCAGGTGAACGGTGCAGCTGCGAAACAACAACACGTTCGGCTCCGTTAACCACGAAGGTACCTTTTTGAGTCATATAAGGAACTGTTCCAAGATATACATCCTGAATTACAGTATCAAAATCCTCATGCTCAGGATCGGTACAATATAGTTTTAGCTTAGCTTTTAGTGGTACACTATAAGTTAGGCCTCTTTCTATACACTCGTCAATAGCGTAACGGGGTGGATCAACAAAATAGTCGAGAAACTCCAACACAAAATTATTTCTAGTATCAGTAATTGGAAAATTCTCACTAAATACTTTAAATAATCCTTCGTTCTTTCTTTTCTCCGGGGTCGTTTCCAGCTGAAAAAAGTCTTGAAAAGATTTTAGCTGTATCTCTAAAAAATCAGGATATTGTAACTGATCTTTATTAGAAGTAAAACTAATTCTTTGACTAATTGAATTTGAAGACATTTACTTAAAATTAATTGAACCTAAACGATAATAAACAACAAAAAGGCTTAGAGTCCCGGTTAGGAACTCTAAACCAAAATAACCCTATATATAGGTCTTAGCGCTTCTATTTAAGTTCAACTTCAGCTCCAGCTTCTTCTAATTTTGCTTTAAGTGCTTCAGCTTCGTCTTTAGAAACTTTTTCTTTCAATGGAGCTGGTGCAGCATCAACTGCAGCCTTAGCTTCTTTCAATCCAAGACCTGTTAATTCTTTAACCAATTTTACAACAGCTAGTTTAGAACCACCTGCGGCTGTAAGAATTACATCAAACTCAGTTTGCTCAGCAGCAGCAGCATCACCTGCAGCAGGACCAGCTACAACAGCGGCAGCAGCAGCTGGCTCAATTCCGTACTCGTCTTTCAAAATAGTAGCTAACTCGCTTACTTCCTTAACAGTCAAATTAACTAATTCTTCTGCAAACTTTTTTAAATCTGCCATTTTCCTTCGGTTTTAAAAATTTAATTTACTAAATATATTACTCTTTTTCTGAAAGTGTTTTCACAACACCAGCAAGGATATTCTTTCCTGATTCCAGGGAAGAAATAACATTCTTGATTGGAGATTGTAGCAATGCAATAACATCACCAATAAGCTCATCCTTAGACTTAATAGTACTAAGAGCTTCTAACTCATTATCTCCAATGTAAAGTGCTTCCTCAACATATGCAGCTTTCAGGATAGGTTTATCATGTCCCTTACGGAACTCTTTGATAAGCTTTGCAGGCACATTTCCAGTTTCCGACAACATAAGAGATGTTGATCCCTTAAGTGCTACGTTTAAACCTTCAAAATCACCTTCTGCTTTTTCCAAAGCAATTCGAAGAAGTGTATTCTTCGCAACAACCAATTTAATCTCTTTTTCAAAACAAGCTCTACGAAGAGCTGATGTTTGTTCTGCATCCATTTCTGAGATGTCAGCAAGATATAAATGATTTGAAGCGTTGATTTCCTCCGTCAAGCTATCAATAATCTGAATTTTTTGTTCCCTTTTCATGATTACTAAGGTCTTGATTAAAAATTAAAATTAGTCAGCCAACGTCTTAACATCCAACTGAATGCCAAGACTCATTGTACTTGACAGGTATACACTCTTGATATAAGTTCCTTTAGCTGCAGATGGCTTCAATTTGTTGATAATGCCAATGAATTCTTTAGCATTTTCTTGAATTTTCTCTACATCAAAAGATACTTTACCAATGGACGAGTGAATAATACCATATTTATCGACCTTAAAATCAATCTTTCCAGCTTTCACTTCGGCAACTGCCTTCGCAATATCCATTGTTACTGTTCCGGATTTAGGATTCGGCATTAAACCACGTGGTCCTAAAACTCGTCCTAAAGCTCCAACTTTAGCCATAACAGTAGGCATGGTGATGATAACATCAACGTCAGTCCATCCTCCTTTGATCTTGGCAACATAGTCGTCAAGGCCAACAAAGTCGGCACCTGCCTCTTTAGCCTCTTCTTCCTTATCAGGAGTACAAAGAACTAAAACACGAACATTTTTACCAGTACCATGAGGAAGGGTAACAACACCACGAACCATTTGGTTAGCTTTTCTTGGGTCAACTCCTAAGCGAACATCCATATCCAATGAGGCGTCAAATTTGGTGAAAGTAATCTCCTTAACCAATTTTGCTGCTTCATCGATAGAATATAGCTTACCAGTCTCCACTTTATCTGAAGCTAACTTACTATTTTTTGTTAGTTTACCCATTTTACTTGCAGTATTTATAATTATTGATTAAGAGGATTATCACCACTAACTGTGATACCCATACTTCTTGCAGTTCCAGCAACCATACTCATGGCACTTTCAATTTTAAAAGCATTTAAATCTTTCATCTTTCCTTCTGCGATCTCGCGAATTTGATCCCAAGAAATAGAACCAACCTTAACACGGTTAGGTTCAGCAGAACCTGATTTTAATTTAAGAGCCTCTAGAATTTGAACAGCAACGGGAGGAGTTTTTGTAATAAACTCGAAAGAACTATCAGAATAAACTGTAATCACAACCGGAATTACTTTTCCCGCTTGATCTTGAGTTCTTGCATTGAATTGTTTACAAAAATCCATAATATTTACCCCTTTAGCACCTAATGCGGGTCCTACTGGGGGTGAAGGATTTGCAGCACCACCTTTGATCTGCAATTTTATTAATCCTGCAACTTCTTTAGCCATAGCTTTTTTTTCTAAGGATTTAATTATTCTTTCTCTACTTGCATGAAACTTAACTCAAGAGGCGTCTTTCTTCCGAAGATTTTAACCATAACTTTTAGTTTTTTCTTCTCTGCATTCACCTCTTCAATCACACCAGTAAAACCATTAAACGGTCCATCCGTTACCTTAATCATTTCTCCAACAAAATAAGGAATACTAATTTCCTCATCTTTATTAGATAATTCATCAACCTTTCCAAGAATGCGATTCACTTCTGACATACGCATTGGTGTTGGGTCTCCGCCTTTGGTATCCCCCAGGAAGCCAATAACATTCGTGACACCACGAAGAATGTGGGGAATTTCACCGACAAGCGCCGCTTCAACAAGAATATAACCAGGTAAGAATACTCTCTCCTTGCTAATTTTCTTACCGTTGCGTACTTGAAATACTCTTTCGGTAGGAATTAGAACCTGTGATACATACTCCTGTAGACCTAGATTAGAAATTTCACTATCAATATATTCTTTGACTTTCTTTTCTTTTCCTCCAACAGTCCTAAGAACATACCATTTTCTATCAATTTCAGCCATCTTTTCTTTCAGGAATTAGTAAAACATACTGTATATAATATCCATCATATTCTTAAACCCAAAGTCCATTGCGAAAATTACAGATGCAATAATAGCGGAAGCAATCATAACAACAATCGCACTACTTTGAAGCTCAGACCATGATGGCCAAGATACTTTCTGAACTAGTTCTTTATAAACTTCTTCGAAATAAATTTTTAGTTTCATAAGGCTTATTTGTCTTTGCACGGGTGGAGAGACTCGAACTCCCGACACCTGGTTTTGGAGACCAGTGCTCTACCAACTGAGCTACACCCGTCTATACTAAGATTGATCTGGATGACCAGATCAATCTTTATATGTTTAATTACTCAACAATTTCAGTAATCTGACCTGCACCAACAGTTCTACCACCTTCACGCATTGCGAAACGTAGTCCTAAAGCACAAGCAACTGGAGTGATTAACTCAACAGTAATAGTTACATTATCACCAGGCATTACCATCTCAACACCTTCTGGAAGAGTAATCTCACCAGTTACATCCAAAGTTCTGATATAGAATTGAGGACGGTATTTGTTATGGAATGGAGTGTGACGTCCACCTTCTTCTTTCTTCAATACATAAATCTCAGCTTTGATTTTTGTATGAGGCTTGATTGTTCCCGGGTGACAAATAACCATACCACGTTTAATAGCAGATTTTTCGATACCTCTTAATAACAATCCAACGTTATCACCAGCTTGACCTTCGTCCAAAATCTTACGAAACATCTCAACACCAGTACAAACAGTTTTCATACCTTCAGCACCCAAACCGATAATCTGAAGCTCTTCACCAGTTTTAACAATACCTGATTCGATACGTCCTGTAGCAACAGTACCACGACCAGTAATTGAGAAAACATCCTCGATAGGCATCAAGAAAGGCTTATCTACATCACGTGGAGGAAGTGGAATCCATGTATCAACAGCCTCCATTAAATCCATGATTTTTTCTTCCCACTCTGGCTCACCATTCAATCCACCAAGAGCAGAACCAGCGATGATTGGAGTATTATCTCCATCAAACTCGTAAAAATCTAACAATTCACGAACCTCCATCTCTACCAACTCCAACATCTCAGCATCATCAACCATGTCAACTTTATTCAAGAAAACAACGATTTTAGGAACGTTTACCTGACGTGCTAACAAGATGTGCTCGCGAGTTTGAGGCATAGGACCATCAGTTGCAGCACAAACCAAAATAGCACCATCCATCTGAGCAGCACCAGTTACCATATTCTTTACGTAATCCGCGTGACCAGGACAGTCAACGTGAGCGTAATGACGATTAGCAGTTTGATATTCAACGTGAGCAGTATTAATAGTAATACCTCTTTCTTTTTCCTCAGGTGCATTATCGATAGAATCGAATGATTTCACTTCAGACAAACCTTTTTTTGCCAATACTGTAGTAATAGCAGCAGTCAAAGTAGTTTTACCATGATCGACGTGACCAATGGTTCCGATATTTACGTGTGGTTTTGACCTGTCAAAATGTTCTTTAGCCATAACTCAAAAAGTTAATTAAAATTAGACAACAATTAAAAACAATACAATATATTTCTGAGCCATTGATGAGAATTGAACTCATGACCTCTTCCTTACCAAGGAAGCGCTCTACCCCTGAGCTACAACGGCAATTACAAAAATGTGAGCGGGAAACGAGACTCAAACTCGCGACCCTCAGCTTGGAAGGCTGATGCTCTATCAACTGAGCTATTCCCGCAAAAAAAAGAAACAAAAACTTCTCTTTTTTTATTAATTTAGTGGGGAGAGCAGGATTCGAACCTACGAAGACGATGTCAGCGGAGTTACAGTCCGCCCCAGTTGGCCACTTTGGTATCTCCCCAAAAAAAATATTGAGCCGATGGAGGGATTCGAACCCACGACCTGCTGATTACAAATCAGCTGCTCTGACCAACTGAGCTACATCGGCAATTTACAAACCATTAATTTAACAGGCATTCTTTTCCCTGAAAATGGTTTGCAAATGTAAAAATATTTTAAATCTATCGCAAGCTAATCGAAGATTTTTTACGATTATTTTGCTCGAAGTTTTTCTTTCCGTTTTACAAGCTGACGACGCAGCGCCTCAATTACCATATCAGTAGACTCTTCGAAGCTTTGACTTTGTTTTTTTGCAAACAAATCACCTCCTTTTAAGTCCAAAATAATTTCGACAAGCTTATTTTCCATTGTTGTCGATTTCTCCAATCGGAGAATTACATCAACCCCAACAACATCATCATCAAGTTTCAACAACTTATTCAATTTGCTCTGAATAAAAGCTTCAAGCTCATCCTTAGCAACAAAACCTATTGATTGAATTTTCACCATACCATCTCCTCCATCTATTATTAGGCTCTTGGATGAGCCTGTTTATAAATCTTATTTAAACGCTCGAATGTAGTATGAGTATATATTTGCGTTGAAGAAAGATTAGAATGACCCAACAATTCTTTCACCGCATTCAATTCAGCTCCGTTATTCAACAAATGTGTTGCAAAAGTGTGTCGCAACACATGTGGACTTCGCTTGGCAAGTGTTGTAATCTTAGACAAATGCTTTGTCACAATTCGATACAACAACTTTTCGTATACAGGCACCCCCTTTTTAGTTACAAAAAGAAAACCACTCCCATCATCAAAAATCTTATTTTTCACTTCAAGATATTCCTCTAGAAGTTTATCCAGATTTTCACTCACCGGAATGATTCTTTCCTTATTTCTTTTACCTAAAACCTTTACCAAAAAAGTTTTTCGATCAAAACTCGTCAATTTTAGAGTCATCAACTCAGACAACCTCATGCCTGTTTGATAAAACATCTCTACAACCAACCGATCTCTACAACCCTCAAACCCTTTCCCAAAATCAATTTCACGAAGCAATTGCATAGCATGCTCAGCAACAAAGCCAGGAATCTTCTTCCCTTGTCGTGGCCCAACAACCCTATCCATAGGATTGGTTTCAACAACTGATTCCCTCAATAAAAATTTAAAAAAGGACTTCAATGAAGACAATTTTCTATTTACTGTCTTTGAAGAATGACCTTCATTCATTAAAAAAACGATCCATTTACGCACATTTTTAAAATCCACATCTGATATTTCCTCGACTTTATTTTTAGACATAAAATCCAAAAACTGAGTCAAATCACAATCATACGAGAGGATAGTGTGTACCGAATATCGTTTTTCAAACTGTAAATAAGACAGAAAAGATTCCTTATAACTCATACATCCAGGATATTTACCCTACAGGATAACCCAAGATACAAAAAATTAAGATATCAAGGAATAAAAAGAATTTAGTCTTCGTTTTGTTGCATGTTCTGAACGTAGATCGCATGAAGTTTTTCTACTCTTTTCTTAACAGATGGTTTTGTATAAACCTGTCTTCCTCTTAATTCTTTGATTACTCCAGTCTTTTCGAATTTTCTTTTGAATTTTTTTAAGGCTCTTTCAATATTTTCGCCTTCTTTCATAGGAATAACAATCATAATTTTCTCCTTTAAATATTAATTTTTCATACTGAGCCGCAAATGTATTCATTCATTCATTATAATTCAAATCTTTTTGAAGAAAAGATCACGAAATTACTTCAAACTAAAAATTTACACGCCTCAACCACATCCCAAAGATAGGAAATAACCAATGTTTTCTCAACTAATCCTACACTTTCTATTTTAATTCCAAATAAGGACGTAATTTCGTAAAAATAGAATCGGGAACAATTTTATGACTTAATAACTGATCGATTGAATTAAAATTACCATTTCTTTTACGAAAACGTACAATATTATTAGAGGTTCGACTGTTCAGATAAGGATGTTTCCGAAATTTATCAGCTGTAAAAGAATTTAATGCCAATTTACGTACATTAATAGAATCAACGGTAATCATCGGAGAAATTAGTTCAAATTCCTCTCTTGAGATTCCATAAACCTCCATAAGTTGATCCTTAGATACAAAACCACCTAAAACATTCCGGTATTTTACTATTCGCTTAGAAAGTACTGATCCTATTCCTCTTAGTTGTTTTAATTGTGATGTATCTGCGGCATTCAACAAAATAACCTGTTTTCTGAAGGTTTCGGTTTTTTTTTCACTTTCGGCTATTTGCACATAAGGCAGAAGCTCTTTATACTTATCGGAATCAAACCCATAGATTTTTTGTAAATCCGAAGCCTTAGAGAATCGACCACCTGCTTCAATATAATTTTTAATCCGATTTCCTATTCTTCTACTTACCCCTAAATTAACCCAGTCGTTCAAAGATATTTCGTTGGGATCGAAAAAATACAATTCGTAAATTGTATTTTTTCGATCATCAAGAGCTTCTTTTTTTTGAGATACAACGGGAATCTGGATATAGGCATTCAAACGCTCGAGATCTGATTGGTCAAAGCCATACAACTTCAACAGGTCGGTTTTCTTTTCAAAGCGACCTCCCTTACTTCTGTATTTAATTAGATTATTTGCCTGATATGGGGTAAATCCAAGTTTTAGTAATTCGTCTTTACTACATGTATTTGGATTGAACATTTTCAACTCAACAACAACCGAATAAGATTGCTTTGTATCCTCCCTAGCAAGCAGTACTGCAACCAAACTATCTAACGAATTTTGCTTTGCAGAATCGGCGAAGCTATCAATTCTTGTTTTATTGTGAAAAGCAATAGGAAGAAAATATAGAATTAGCAGAAGAATTACCAGCACCAATAATCCTTTTTTCTCCGAAGCTGAGTAAGAAAAATATTCTCTAAATAATTGCTTAAAGTTCATTTTTATTGAAGTGCAATGGAAAAACCAGATAACACTTAACAATATATAATTATTCTAAGAATTATCCAAAATTAAATACACCTAATCCATGTAGAAACACAATTGCAATAGCTCCCGGCGCAATAAATTTAACTAGGAAGATAAATACAGAAAGTAACCAAGGAATAACGCCTGCGCCTTTAGCCAGCTCCTCCTCTACTCTTTTTCTACCCAAAAACCAGCCAACAAATAAAGCTATAAATAGACCTCCAAGCGGAAGAAGTAAATTAGCAGAAATCCAATCCAACAAATCGAACAAATTCAGATTAAACAGAGTAAATTCTTTTAATACACCCATTGACAAGGAGCAAAAGACTCCAACGATAGCAATAAGCACTCCAGCCACAATAGTTGAGACATGCCGCTTTAAATTGAGTTCCTCCTGAAAATAAGCGACCACAACCTCGAGAATAGAAATAGACGAAGTTAACGCTGCAACTGTCAATAATAAAAAGAACAAAATTGAAAAGAAATACCCGCCAGGCATTTGCTGAAACACATTGGGTAAGGTAATAAATACAAGACCGGGTCCACTACTAGGCTCAATTCCAAAGGCAAAAACAGCGGGAAAAATTGCAATTCCTGCTAATATGGCAATTGCAGTATCGGCAAGAGTTACCTGAAGAGCAGTAAGGGGCAAATTATTTTTATCATCAACATAAGAACCATAGGTAACCAGAGTTCCCATTCCCAAACTCAAGGAAAAAAAAGCGTGTCCTAAAGCACTCAATATTCCATCTCCTGTCAATTTTGAGAAATCAGGATTAAATAAAAACCTCAATCCTTCCATTGCACCTTTTAAAGTTACCGCCCTTATGTCGAGAACTATAATAATAAGAACAAGTAATGGCATTAAGAATTTGGCGTATTTTTCGATACCATCCTTTACTCCTACAAAGACAATCCCCATGGTCATGACCATAAAAAACAACTGATAGAGAATTGGACTCACAGGACTTTCAATAAAACGAAAAAACATAGATTCCATTTCTGCCGGACTCTTAGTTCCAAAACCTCCACTTACTGCCTTCGCTACATAATCAATGCTCCATCCTGCAACCACACCGTAAAAAGCCAATATCATAGCTGCTGCCGAAACCCCTAAAACACCAACAAGTTTCCATGCCGAACCTGGAGCTAAGAATTTGAAAGCCCCAAAAACATTTCTTTTTGATTTGCGACCAATAGTCAACTCGGAAAGCATAATAGGCAGTCCTATTAATGCAATAAAACCAAGGTATACGAATAAAAAGGCAGCTCCTCCATAAACACCTGTGATATAGGGAAATTTCCAAATATTACCTAGCCCAACAGCTGATCCTGCAGCAGCAGCAATTACACCAAACTTACTTGAAAACACATCACGTACGGGAAGCTTACCATTACTCATAAAACTTATTTTTAAGATGAAAAAATTAACAGAATAGACACAATACTAAAAATGATGGAACCCAGATCACATCAATATGCTAAAAAAAAAGGTATTATTTTAGCCAGTGCCCCCATTGGCTCATCATTTAAATTCAAAATGGAAAGCCCCAAATTTGCTAAAAATAACTTCAATTTCAAAAATGCATTAAATTATTAAAACCTTCAACGACAAAAAAACCCGGAATAAATCCGGGTTTATATGATTTCACAGAACGTTAATTTTAGTTACGTCCTACATTATTTAAATCTTCGAAAGCTTTCACTAAACGATCTTTCATTGATACTTCACCTGCACGTAACCATACACGAGGATCGTAAAATTTCTTATTTGGCTTATCTTCTCCATCAGGATTTCCAATTTGACCTTGAAGATAATCATGGTTTTTAGCTTCGAAAGCACGAACACCATCCCAACAAGCCCACTGAGTATCTGTATCGATGTTCATCTTAACAACTCCATAAGAGATTGCTTCGCGAATTTCCTCTACACTAGAACCTGATCCACCGTGGAAAACAAAGTCTACAGTATTCTTAGCTACTCCGTATTTCTCAGAAATAAATGATTGAGAATTCAATAGGATTTTTGGAGTTAACACCACATTACCTGGTTTATAAACACCATGAACATTACCAAATGAAGCAGCAATTGTAAAACGAGGAGAAACTTTTAGTAAGCTTTCGTAAGCCAAAGCAACATCAGAAGGTTGTGTATATAGTAAAGAATTATCCATATCTGAATTATCTACACCATCTTCTTCTCCACCAGTACAACCCAATTCAATTTCTAGAGTCATTCCCATTTTTTTCATGCGCTCAAGATATTTAGCACATGTTGAAATGTTTTCCTCTAAAGATTCTTCTGATAAATCCAACATATGAGAGCTGAATAAAGGCTTTCCTGTTTGTGCAAAAAATTCTTCTCCAGCAGTTAACAAGCCGTCAATCCAAGGCAATAATTTTTTAGCAGCATGATCGGTATGTACAATAACAGGAACACCATAATGTTCTGCAACGGCATGAACATATTTAGCACCTGCAATACCACCAATTATAGCACCTTCCTGACCTTCAGCAATAATTCCTTTTCCAGCGAAAAAAGAAGCACCACCATTTGAAAACTGAATGATAATAGGAGAATTCACCTCGCGAGCTGCCTCAAGAGCAGCATTGATTGAATTGGTTCCAATAACATTCACCGCTGGGATTGCAAAACCCTCTTCTTTAGCAACTTGGAATAACTTTTGCACATCATCACCAGTTACCACTCCTGGTTTCACTACATCTAATACTCGTTTCATAATATATAATTTTATCGGATAGTTATGAATGTAAAATAGGCTAAAAATCTATTTGGCACGAAGTTAAAAAGAAATAATAGATTTTGCACTGTTTTAAAGACAAGAAAATTATGCAAACGAATGCGATTTAGAAGGGGTACCCAATTCCAATATTAAAATTTAACTGACTAAATTTAAAAGGCCGATGAGCAATCACCCAACTTTTCTCAACATCTGCAGATGGATCTCGTAATTTCAAACCTAAATCAATACGAAAAATAATAAAACTCAAATCAATACGCGTTCCAAATCCTGTTCCCAGCGCTATTTCCTTATAAAAACGATTCAATTTAAAAATGCCACCTTCTCGATCATCACTCTTAGACAAAGCCCATATATTACCCGCATCAACAAACAAAGCTCCTTCCAAAACCCAAAACAATTTAAAACGATATTCTAAATTGACCTCTAACTTTAAATCAGCATAATTATACGGATAATCGACATCCTCATCGGTCACAAACGACCCAGGACCTAAAGAACCTATTTGCCATGCTCTTATGCCACTCGCTCCACCCGAAACATAACTTTTTTCGAATGGCAAAACCTTAAAATTTCCATAAGGAAGTCCGGCTCCGGCAAATAAACGATAAACTATTCTGTTAGCTTTATTGATGTAATAATTGTGTCGGAATTCAAAATCTGCTTTCACATACTGTGCATAACGAATTCCTAGAAAATCATAATAAGTTTCATCTACATTACCATCGTCATCGTAACTAACTTCTTTATCTCTTCCTAATAATTTATTCAGTTCATTAAGCGAATTTCCTGCTGTCTCGAAATTAAATTTAAAATAATCATAATTTCCTGACTTATTAATATTCTGATTGTTGTACAAGAATGAATAACTACTTGCAGGGATTACGTGATCGGTAAATGAATTTTGAATATATAAACTACTAATTGAAGAGATGAAATCGTCACTTAAGTTCTTTACATCCACAAAATACAGCTCCATTAAATTGAATGTGTGAGAAATGTATTTCGAAGACTTCCACTCATATCCAAAACTTGCATCTAAAATGGTTCGGGTGTAATCAGGTCGTTCCTGATAATTATAAGACAGTGAAAAAACAGTTTTGGGATTGTATGATTTTCTAAACTTCTCTGCATTAAGCAGGGGAAGTAAAAATTTCGTAATGCTCAATTTTGACTCCACACCGTATTCCGAAGAGCTAAAATCAGTTTGATCGCTAGAGTAAAAGGTCTCTTTTGCAGTAGAGAATTGCAGATCTAAAATTTCGGCCCCTCCAAATAAATTCTTATGCTGATAATTTAAATTACCGGCAAAACCAATATTGCCCCACGAATTAGTTCCTTCGAACTCGACAGAATATGATTGACGATTGTAAGGCGATAATTGAATAATACAATTAAGACCAGCAATAGGATCTTGAAGTGAATTTGGATCTACCTCAAACTTGATATTCACAAACTTGAATTGATTTAAGGATTGCAATCGACTGTAGGTTTGTTCTACTGATTTTAGATTGTAAAGTTCCTCTTTTCGAATCAGAATAGACGATAAAATCACATCGGGCTTAATTTTGATTTTGTCTTTGTAAATAAAATTAAAGCCATTATACTGCATTGTATCCAATGCATTCAAATACTTTTGATCATTCAGTAATATCAATTTTGTGTCGTACTCGGTAAAAATTGATATTTGATTAATTCGGAATTTTTTTAGTGCGCTACTATCTACTGGAGTTTTCACGCCTACAAAAACATCCATCTGATTATTTTTACTTGTACTATCCATTAAAAAATGGATATATTCCCTAGAAAAATTAAAATACCCTTGATTCTTAAGTGATTTCGATATCCTAACTCTCTCATTGGTTAAAACATCCGAATCCACTTTTTCGCCCATTTTAACATTAGAATTTTCCTTATCGGCAACAATGTATTTCCGTATTTCCGTAGAATCAGGCATCTCACTCTTTTCCTGAAAAGGAGACAGAAAATTATAGGGAAGATCATTTACACCTCTATAAATAGAGCGATACCGATAGGGTTCCTTGGCATCGACAAAGTAGTACACTCTGGCTTTCTTCTTTTTAAACACTGTAGAGTCGCGCACTTCGGCATTAAAATAGCCTTTCTGTTGCAAATAAATCTTCAACTGACCTGAAGATCTTTTGGTCTGAAAATCCTCATAAATAACTGGTTCTTCACCAATTCTTCTTAGCCATTTGTTAAAACCTTTGCTTTTGTCTTTACCTGCTAAATTAAACAAACCCAAATGAAATTTCCAGAATCCTAAAATTTTCATGTTAGGATTCTGTTTCACATTACGTTTTAATTCCCCTGATGATATGGATTTATCATTCGTTTTAACAATTACTTTATTTAACAGGTATTCATTCTCACCCACATGTTTTGTGGTAGAACAAGAACCTAAGGACAAAAGCAAACTTGCCAAAAAAAATAAAATCAGGAAATTATACCTATTTTTGTATTTCTTGTGAGACTTCAAGTATAATAGACGTATTAATACATTTACATACGCCAAAGATAAGTAACTTCAATGAAATATTGTTGGCTTTACAATGCTTTTAACTGTTAATTTTTTCAAAATATTCACCGTGCTATCCAAAAATCAAATCAAACTGATAACCAGTCTTCAACAAAAGAAATACAGAGATCTACATCAACTTTTTGTTGCAGAAGGGAACAAATTAATTTCCGATTTAATTGCGGCAAAAACAAAAGTTGAATATCTGATTTACACTAAGGAGTGGAATACAAAGAATTCGATTGGAAATCAAGTGAAAATCAACAACCGAATTGAAACTGACGCAATTCAGATGAAAAAAATCAGTTCTCTAAAATCTCCGTCCTCAGTACTTGCTGTTTTTAAAATGCCAACTCGGGAAGTGAATGAGAAAAACATTCAAAATTCACTATCTATTCTTCTTGATGATGTGCAGGACCCAGGTAATTTAGGTACGATTATACGCATTGCCGATTGGTTTGGCATCAAACATATTTTTTGCTCGTGCAATACTGTTGATTTGTACAACCCCAAAGTAATTCAAGCTACCATGGGTGCAATTTCGAGTGTTAATGTAAGCTACGTCGATCTTAAAACAATGATTTTAAAATACAAAAAACCCGATTTCCCGATCTATGGAACCTTTCTCGAAGGAGAAATCATCTACAAATGCGAACTTCAAAAAAAGGGTTTCATTATTATGGGCAATGAAGGGAAAGGTGTTTCGGAAAGCATTCAAAAACTGGTTTCAAACAAACTTTACATTCCCGATTTTCCATGCGGGGAAGCTGCATCCGAATCGTTAAATGTATCGGTTGCCACTTCTATTATTTGTTCTGAATTCCGACGACAAGAATTTTAGTTGCTAATTTGAATTCATATATCGATCAAATGCTTCGGCACATCGTTCCCCATCCATTGCAGCAGAAACAATTCCTCCGGCATAACCAGCACCCTCACCACAAGGAAACAATCCTTCAATTCGAATGTGCTGAAAGCTCTCCCTATCTCGTGGAATTCGAACTGGTGATGATGTTCTTGATTCAACTCCCAAAATAAGCGCCTCATTGGTCAAAAAACCTTTCGATTTACGACCAAATGCCTTAAAAGCCTCCTGTAAACGAAATCGGATGCCCTCAGGCAACCACTCGTGCATGCACGACGATACAATTCCTAAATGATAGGATGTTTTAGGTAACGAGCTGCTTTTTTTGCCAATCACAAAATCATTCATCCGCTGAGCGGGAGCCGTTAAATTTTTGCCTCCTTCAAGAAAGGCTCTTTCTTCAAGCGCTTCCTGAAAATGCAAACCAGCCAAAGCTCCGTACTGTTCATAGGATTTTAAATCTTGTATTCGAATCTCAACAGCCATTCCTGAATTTGCAAAAGCTGTATTTCGATTTGATGAAGACATACCATTTACAACCTGCTGATTACCATCTGTAGCTGCGGGGACAATAACACCTCCCGGACACATGCAAAAAGAGTAAACCCCTCTATTTTCGACCTGTTGCACAAAACTATAACTAGCTGCTGGCAAATAAGCACCTCGACCTTTAGGATTGTGATATTGAATTTGGTCAATTAGCTCCTGAGGATGCTCAATTCGAACCCCCATGGCAAATGATTTCAGCTCCAAATCTATTCCCTTCTCATCCAATTTTCGATAAACATCTCGAGCAGAATGTCCAATTGCAAGGATAAGGCCTTCTCCATATATTTCCTCTCCTCTTTCGGTACGCACACCACAAACCTTATCGTCTTCCAAAAGATAATCAACCACCTTAGTCGAGAAAAACACTTGACCTCCGGCTTTTAGAATATTTTTTCGCATACGAACAATTACTTTGGGCAAAACATCGGTTCCAATATGCGGATGAGCATCATATAAAATTTCGTCCTGTGCACCATGAAAATGCAAAACATTTAGAATTTTCTTTAAATCGCCGCGTTTTTTAGAACGAGTATATAATTTTCCATCTGAAAATGTACCTGCTCCTCCCTCTCCAAAACTATAATTGGAATTGGGATTTACGTTTCGATTTCGATGCAATTCACTCAAGTCTTTTTTTCTATCTTCAACACTTTTCCCTCTCTCCAAAACTACAGGCCGATAACCCAATTCAATTAAACGAAGTGCTGCAAAAAGACCTGCTGGTCCTGCTCCCACAACAAGTACCTTTGGTTTTGTTTCTACATTTTGGTATTCAACAGTAAATTCATCCGACTCAGGAAAATTCTCCTCACATGCAACACGAAACCTTAGATTTATTAAAATATTTCTTCGTCGGGCATCAATTGATTTTCTCAGAATTTTCAGTCCATAAATCTGCTCGACAGAAACGCCTAGCTTTTTAGCCACAATGGGCTTATAATACTTTTCATCAGAAGCATCTTTAGGGCTTAGGACTATATCTAGTTCGGTAATCATTTTATTAAAAATTAGGAGAAATTTATTCCTATTCGAAATGAAAAGAAAGGGTAATAATTTTGGAATTTAGCTTTTCGATAGCTCCTGTGTACTCTTCGTAGCCAGGATTATCAATATCATATTCATGATTGAGGATATCTTTTAAACCAACAGCAAATTTCAATTCAGTTGCCAGTTTAAAATAAGGCAAATAAAAATCCACACCTGCCCCTAGTTCCAAATACAGATCGGTTGTTTTTAATCTCACCAACATATCGTTATCCGGATCGAGCGCATCTTGCGACTGCACATCGATTTTAAAACTCGCCCCTCCAATTAGGTATGGTCGATAATTGTTCAATCGTTTTGCTTTGTATTTCAACAACAAAGGCAAATTCACCAAAACCGACTCAACATTAACCTCTTCCACATCAAGATTTGAGTATTTTATGGTTCGTTGTCCGAATTCTAATCCGGGAAGAAATCGCAAAGACCAATCCTCATGTAACCTTAGGTCGGAAACAATACCCACCGAAAAGCCTGGAGAGAAAATAACCTGCTCGGCACGAGCCTCTCCATCTCCAGAATTGTAAATTGCAAAATCCATGCTATTCACTCCAATGGTGAAACCAAAATGCAGCCATGTTTGATCAACTTTCTGATAATTTAAAATACTCTCAGCCTTGTATCTCCTTTGTGAAAAAACAGAGGAAAAACAGCACAGAAAAGACAATATAAATAGCGCTTTTTTCAAATTCAGAAATTCTTTTAAATATAAACCAGCAAAAAAAGGTTTTATTGTATTGGTTTCGTTCCAATGTAAATCGAAGCAATTCCAAAACTCAGCTTAATTTGTTCTGTATTCTCAAAACCACACGATTTGTAGATGCTAAGAAAATCTTCACCATCAGGAAAAGCTCCCACAGACTCTGGCAAATAGGTATATGCTGAACTATCCTTTGAAACCACTTTCCCCCACAAAGGAAGAATATTAAAAAAATAAAAATTATAAAATTGTTTAACAGGAAACTTTTTAGGTTTTGAGAACTCAAGCACAACTACTTTTCCTCCAGGACGCACAACACGATTCATTTCTTGAAGTCCTTTTTCAAGATTTTCAAAATTACGAACCCCAAAAGCCACTGTTATGGCATCAAAAGAATTATCAGCAAATTTAATATTTTCAGAATCGCCCTCGAACAATTCTATTTTATGCTGTAGATTCTTTTTTGCAATTTTCTCTCTCCCTACGGCCAACATTTCTGTTGAAATATCAATTCCTGTTACTTTATCAGGATTTAGTTTCAAACAAGCCAAAGCAAAATCACCGGTTCCTGTAGCAATATCCAAAAGCTGTTTGGGCTTTAAGGGTTGCAGTAACTTAACCGCTTTCTTTCTCCAGAGCTTATCAATTCCCATGGATAAAAAATGATTTAAAAAATCATATTTTCTGGCAATATTATTAAACATCAAGGCCACCTGATCTTTCTTGCCTTTATTTAAATCTTTATATGGATTTACCACGAATCAAAAATATAATGAGTAAATAGGTTTAGTCTCTCGACTAATTCAATAATAAAGCCACAAATATAGCGAATGAAAAACAAAGAACCATTACCCGATTCTTTGTTGTAAAGTTAAATGCATTTCTTATTCACCAGATTTACTTGATGGTTTTCTGTTGATATACTTTTTTATACTCATCAATATACCCATACGAAATATCATCAATCCTCACTTCTTTTTTAGTAACATGCCCTAAGGTAGAAAAAGGAACGCCGCTTTCCATCATCATATCAACAAATTCATCTTCATTTTCCATACAAACCGAAACAACCACCCTTCCTTGCGACTCTCCAAACAAGAAAGCATCTGTACGAATTTCAGCTGGAGAAGTAATATCAAACCCTAATCCTAAAGACATTGCTGATTCTATCAAGTTAAAGAAAAGACCACCTCGCTCCACTGAATGTGCTGAGCATACTATTTTTCGCTCAATTAAATCGGCCAGCACTTTATTCATCAATTTCTCCTCCTTAAGATTAAAGTAAGGAACTCCAAATCCGCATTTTTGATGAATTGAACACAAATATTCCGACCCTGAAATATCATTCCGAGATTCACCTATCAGAAAAATCATATCGCCCTTATTTCTGAAAATATAGGACATATGATTTGTATCTGGTTCTATAAGTCCAAACATTCCTATGATGGGTGTTGGTTTGATAGCTTCTCGTTTTCCCTGAACAGAACTTTCATTATAGAAGCTAACATTACCACCAACAACAGGTGTTCCAAAAAATTCACTGGCATAAGAAATACCCTTAATTGTTTCAACAAATTGAGAAAATACATTTTCATCCAAAGGACTTCCGAAATTCAAGCAATCGTTTATAGCCATCGGTTTACCACCGGAACAAACAATACGACGAGCTGCTCTGGCAATATTAATTTGCGCCCCCAAATTGGCATCACTATACGAATAGACTGTATTTCCAAGCACGGTAAAACAAAGTGCTTTCCCATTTAAATTTACTTTTGCAATTTGAGCATCAGAAGGTGATTTATTGGTTTCCTCTTCATAATTCAACTGCAAGAATTCCTTGATTAATAAGTTTGGTTTGTTCACCATTTGATTAATCACTTTCCAATAATTACCTGGCTCTGGAATCTTTTCTATATAATCGACTTCTTCTTTCTTTTTCTGCGAGGTATGCTTTCTATTTGTTTGAGGAGCTCCATATCCCATAACCAAATCATAAGCATTTACCTCTGCAATAACTTTTGAAGCTTCGGTAAATTGAATCGTTTTTCGCTCACTTATCTGTCCAATTCTACTACAGGGAATTTTTGCTTTTTCAAACTCTTTCAAAACCACCTCTTCATTCTCCTCATCAATAACCAAAATTATTCGTTCCTGAGTTCTTGAAAAAAGAACCTGTTCAACTCTGAGTCCTTCCTGATTAAGTGGAATTTGATTCAAATTAATATCTGCACCTGTTTTTGCATGAACACTGATGGAAGCAATTGCGTTTACTATTCCTACCAAATCTAAATTTTCAATTCGCACCAGTGCATTTATTGCATTTAAACAAAGAATGCACTCAATCAGTGAGCTTCCCATTTTTGGATTTCCTTTAGGAATGGTAAAATCCTCATCCTGACCGTAAACTCCTTCTGCTCCGGTTGAATTGCCAGCAATTAAAATCAATTGTCCGGGTTTCATTTCTCTATTCAGTAACAATTGATCTTTAGAAACAAGACCTGCAACCATCACATTTACCAAAGGATTAGTATCGTAACTTGAATTGAAACATACCTCACCACCCATATTTTCCATATGAAGAACAGCGGAATAATCACGTATTCCCTTTACCACCTCATCCATTAACCACTTGGTGCGATCTAGGGAAGTATCACCGAAACGCAATGAATTTAGTACAAACATAGGTTTTGCTCCCATAGAAACAACATCACGGCACAAATCACCAACACAGGTCGCTGCTCCCTCGTATGGGTCAATTCCGCTTGGATGATTATGCGTACCCATTTTAAACACGCAATACTCATCACCACCAATATCAACAACACCAGCATTCGACTCCCGGGCTCCAGCAATGATTTTCTCACCCTTATTTGGCAATGAATTAATCCAATTAAAAGAACTTTTATAGGATATATTTTCGGACCACATCACTGAATAAATCTCCAGCTCCAATACATTGGGTGTTCGTCCTAAAGAATGTGAAATTTTATCGAAAGCCTCTTTGCTAATTCCTAAATCTTCTGCTAGTTGTACCGAAACGTCCTGTTTTTCCATGATGAGAGCTTTTAGGTGATAATATCTTAAATTTAAAAAAAATAAGATAGGAACACGAATAATCACAGTAGTTTTTACCTTTACTTACTCTTAGGAAAAATAAGAAATCGATAAAATTTAAAAACTCTAATAAAATGAACAAAATTGCCTTAATAACAGGAGCCACTGCGGGTATTGGGGAAGCTTGCGCAAAAAAATTAGCTCAAATTGGTTTTGATTTAATTATTTTGGGGCGCAGAAAAGAAAAACTAGAACAGGTAAAAGAAGAAATCCTTGGACAATACAAGGTTAAGGTTCTATCTTTGGAATTAGATGTAAGAAATCAGATTGATGTGGATGAAAAAATAAACTCTCTTCCCAAAGAATGGAAAAAGATTGATCTACTACTGAACAATGCTGGTTTGGCGGTAGGAGTTTCACCTATTCAGGAAGGAATTATTGATGACTGGGAGCGTATGATTGACACCAATGTAAAAGGATTGCTTTATGTAACCAAAGCTGTTAGTCCGTTGATGATAGAACAAAAAGCCGGACACATTATCAACATTACTTCAATTGCCGGAAAAGAGGTTTACCCAGGAGGGAATGTATATTGTGCCACAAAACATGCTGTTGATGCGATCACAAAAGGCTCTAGAATTGATTTATTACCCCATAACATTAAGGTTTCCTCGATTGCCCCAGGCATGGTTGAAACTGAATTTTCACTGGTAAGATTCAAAGGCGACTCAGGAAAAGCCAGTCAGGTTTACAATGGATTTACCCCTTTAAATGCGGAAGATATTGCTGAAACTGTAGAATTTATTGCGACTCGTCCTGCTCATGTAAACATCAACGACATTTTAATTATGCCAACCAATCAGGCTTCGTCGAGAGATGTGAATAGAAACTAGTCGTTAAAAAAGAGACTATTGAATTTGAGAAATTTTCTCCGATTCAATAATGCAACAACCAACGACTCGTTTTTTTGATTCTAGGTAAATGGTTGTTGCAAGTTGGTCGCCAGTAACAGCGGCAATTCTTTTCAATTTACCAACAAAATGAAAATACAGATTTCGGCTGATCCAAGCAGCAAACGCTTCGAAAGGCCGAAATTCTTTTCTATTTCCATATATTACTGATGGACGGTAAATAACCACCGAATTAAAAGATTGTGTTCTAATAAATTGCTCCACTTCTCCCTTTATTCGTTGATAAAAAAAAATCGATTTAGGATTCGCTCCAATTGCGCTTATAAAATGAAAATCACTTACCGCATGTTGTTCGCACAATTTGGCAAAAGCAAGAACGTAGTCGAAATCTACCTTGCGAAAATTATCTTTTGTACCTGCCTTACGAATGGTTGATCCCAAACAACAAAACGCAAGGTCACAAGATTCAGTAATAGCAGCAAAAGAGAGATTTTCAAAATCGACCAAGACCTGAACAAGTTGATCATGAGTCAAATCAATTTTATGACGAAGCAATGCATAAACCTTTGTGATTTGTTCATCCTGCAAAAGAAGATCTATTAGCTTTCTTCCTGTAAATCCAGAACCTCCAACAATAATTGCTTTCATAAAATTTTTGCTTACAATTTTAACTAATCATGCTATTGCTCATCCCGAACTAAAATTTTCACATTGAAAGTTTTAAGAAGTACAAGCTACAGCAATGCCGATAGTTTCTCCAGCAAAAGATCTCTTCTTATGGGCTTGGAAATATAATCGTTGCAGCCTTCCTCTAGTGCCTTATTTTCATCTCCATCCATAGCATAAGCTGTTTGTGCTATAATGGGTAAATTAGGCTTAAAACTTTTAATTTTTTTTGTTGCAATCAATCCATCCATTATCGGCATTCGTATGTCCATTAAAACCAAGCTAATATTGGAATTATCCCTACATATTTCAACGGCTTCAGCTCCATTTTCGGCTCTAATTACCTCATAACTGTTTCGTTTTAGTATTGCCTCGATCAATTTAAAATTTGAAATTTCATCTTCAGCAACCAGTATTAATGGCAAATTCAAAGTTCTCAATGTATTCTCACTCATCATCTCTATTTTACTATTGGATTTAGAGATCACACAATTTAATTTTAAAGTAAAAATTGATCCCTTATTAGGTTCCGATTCTACCTGAATAGAACCATCCAACATATCCATAATTTTCTTTGCAATGGCTAATCCCATTCCTGTTCCGCCAAAAGTCCTAGCTATAGAATCATCAGCTTGCCTAAATTTATCAAAAATAATATCTTTTTTACCTTGTTCAATTCCAACTCCTGTATCTTTTACGTAAAGAGACAATTCATCACCCTGAACATGATATCCAAATTCTACAAAACCCTCGTTTGTAAATTTTAAAGCATTCTTTATTAAATTAGTCACCACCTGCATTAATCGCTGGTAATCTGACTTGACTAATATCGCAGTATAATTTTCATCAGGCTTAAATTGCAAGCCTAAACACTCTTTATTCTCCTGCACCTGCTTAGTTTTGGCTATTTTCTCCACCTCGTCGAGGAAGTTTAACATGAAAAACTCTTCCTCGCCAATTTGAAAGTTTTCACTTTCGATAGAAGTAAAGCTTAAAATATCTTCAATAATGCCCAGCAATTGATTTCCGCTCTTATTAATTAAACCAACAAACTCGAGAATTTCATTTATAGACAAAGATTCATCACATAAGTTTGAAAAACCAATTACTGCATTTAGTGGTGTTCTTAATTCATGAGACATATTAGCCAAAAAAGCCGATTTTAAACGATCTGATTCTTCTGCTCTATTTTTTGATTCCAAAAGTTCTTTTTGGAATTTTTTAGTTCTGGTAATATCTTCTTTCACCGAAACAATGTGGGTTATTCTTCCTAATTCATCTTTTACTGCTGAAAGATTAGCTGTTTCCCAAAATAATTCATTACTCTTTTTCACATTAAGAAATTCCCCATGCCATTCTCCTCCTGCCAATACGGTCTTCCACATTTCACGATAGGTACTATCAGATGTATTTCCTGATTTAAGAAATCTTGGATTTTTCCCCAACACTTCTTTAAAACCATAACCAGTAACATCACAAAATTTAGGATTAACATATTCTATATTTCCTTTTACATCTGTAATTAGAATGGAGGCCGGACTTTGTTCTAAAGCTCGCTGGAACATGCGCAATTCCTGATCTCTTGTTTTTTTAATGACTCCAGTAGCTAATTGTACAGAAAGTGTTTTCATCAAGTCTATACTTTCTGAATTTAATTCAGAACCATCTACAAAACAAGCGACCCCAAAAACTCCAATCACTTGATCTTCGGCAATAAGAGGAATTCCAAGCCATCTTTTGGGAATTTCCCCTAACAAAATCTGATTCGAACTCATCAACTCATCAATCTGACTATTGTCTAAATAAAGGGTCTCACGTTCTCGAATTACCAGACTGCTCAAAGATTCTGAAATATTTACTTCCTTAAATTCTTCATCGTTTTCGATAAACGAACGCAAGCATCTTCTATCGGGGCTAATCAGTTCCAAAAATAATTTTCCTGCACCAACGATTTGTTGCAATTCTTTTCCAATATGATTGATCACCGCAATTGAATTCATAGAAGAATTTAATATTTCGGAAATCCGCAACATTACCTGTTGACATTTTTGATTCCAAATCTGCTGCGTAAGATTTCTGTATATAACACAAAAAGCAAGCTGATTATCATCCAACACAATTGGTTTTCCACGAAGCTGAACATGAATTTGTTTTCCCAATTTAGTTTGGCGAATAGTTGTTACATCAACCGAGCTATCGGCAGCTAGGTTTTTTAGTGAAATAACCTGTTCATTTTTATACCTTTCAGGAATAATAAAATCATTAATTTTTTGATCAATAATTTCCTCTAACGAATATTCAAATAAATGAAGAAACTCCTGATTTGCCCTAAGCACCTTATCTTCATTATCTAAAATAAGTATGGCATCAGGAGAATGATCAAATAAATTTTCAAAGAAAGATTTTTGTACGCGCAGCTGATTTGCTGTTTCTTTATTTTTCCGAATTTCCTCTTTCAGATCGTAAACATAGGTAAATTGATTTGAAATAGCCTCAACAAATCTAGACGCTTTATGAAGGATGTCGGTTTTTTCTTTTTGTGAGAGAATTCGAATATTTCCATCTAAATAAACTGCATCCCCTGTCCTTTTTTTTTCCCTTATCTTATCATCTACGCATGAATTAGAGGCCATAATATATTGCCCAACCACAAAATATCCAATTACACGTTTCTTTACCAGAATAGGCATCCAGGTTCCCAAACAGGAATCGGAATATTGAATTTCTCTTAAACCCTTATCATTTGAATCCTTTTCCGAAAATAACTTTCCTTTCCCTCTACAAATTTCAACATTGGGTTTTTCATGCCAACCTTTACTAAAAACGCTCCGATCAGTAAAATCAACAAAACAAGCAGGACAACCAAGCAGATTGTAAAAATCAGTGAGTATACGACTCAGGTTTCCAGGGAGTTCAACACCCCTATAGTAAGGCAACATTGTAGTTGATGAAATATTTTCTGAATTTAAAAGAGAGTAAGGATCCTTACGCATAAAGAAAAGTTTAGATTTTAAAAATAGCAGCAATACTTGGGTTTTATACTGTAATTCTTTACTTTGAGTTATGAAAAAACAGCTTTTTTTTCACAATAAATAATAAAATTTCAATTATTGTAAAACACAACAAAACAAGACATTAGAGAATTTTCACTACAGAAAAAATAGGATTATTCTGCTCGTAAAAATCACAAAAAAGCAGCTATTATATTCCTAAACAAATAGTTCCCACAAAGTCTATTTAACCACTCTAAATTGGTGTATTTCCTTTTTTTTGATACATTTGAAACACATCCACTAGCACATGAAAAAACTAATTGGCTTTAATATTAAAAGGAACAAAAAACTTCTGGTTTCGGATATCATTAAATTCTATGAAGTCCGTGGATACACGCTTATTGATGCAAATGCTCAGGGAATGATTTTTCACCGAGGAGCTCTCTCTGGCAATCTTTTCTCATTAAATCCTATAAAGTGGAAAACCATTGTAGAAATTGAGATTGTGAAAAAGGAACGAATGAATTACAATATTTATGCTAACTATCACTTCAGTACTTTTTTATTTTTCATCTCGCAGGAAGAAAATGATTTTTTCAATAAAGAAACCGCTGCTTTCTCGAAAGCTATTGAGAAATTTGAAGTAAATGTAGATCAACTTGAGAATTTGGCTGAGAAAACCTCCAAATCGAACTTAAAATATATCATCAGCTCATTTTCCATTGGAGTTCTTGCTTCTATACTTATCATTTTCTCTATCAATCTTCTTTTAGAAAATCAACTTCCTATTGTGCTAGCCTCAGTTATCACAGGGGGTGTAATTCTACTTAGCTACTATCTACTGGTGAAGTTAAAAGGCTATCGGTAGTCGCTTTTAAAAGCGACTTGCAAATCCAAAATGTATTTTAGCAGATTGAAGGTCGAGAGTACTATTTTTTTGTTTACCAACACCATAGTTCAAAGAAAAAATTCCCGATTTAGTTGCAAAATTTAAACCGAATCCAACTCCCCATGGATAATCTTCAGTTTTATCATCTAAATAATCATTTCGGTAGTAAGCAGCATCATAAAACAAATAAAAACTAGAATTTTGCTGAGGGATAAAACGAAGTTCGCTGGTTAGCACCGAATAGGCCGAGGCTCGAAACGAATCTTCATTAAATCCTCGCAAGGAATTCATTCCGCCCAAACTAAAAAGATCATTTTGAAACAAATCATTTGATTCTCTGATCCCACTTTTACTTCTAAATCGCAAACTAATTTTCTGCTGAATAGGAACATTCAATTCTATTGTCCATTCGGCATCAATTATCGTTCCGCTTAAATCCACATCATCATACAGTTCACTCGAAATGGCCGAGTTTTTTTTAATTTTATGCTTTCCTGTTGCCAGATTCAAATTCAAAATCCACCCCCTTTTGGGATTAAACGAATAATCGAGATTTTCGAAATTGTACGCAAAACCGAATAAATTAGAGGCAACATCGGCATAATCAGGGAGAACTGTAGCTGTGGCTAAATAATCGGTAGCAAGTAAAGAGGATGAATTTCGTTTAAAAAAAAGTTTGCTATAATTTTTTCCCGATTGAGAGAATCGAATTCCCATATCAATACCAGTGCTTATGTAACTAGTATCTTTCTTCTCAATATCAAGCGTAAAATCAAGTCCTAAACTTGAAGTTATCAGGTAGGGATAAATAAATTCAACAGACAAATTCTGGCTATCTTCATCGACCTTTTGCCAATTAAAACCAATACTTTCTCCGGCCAAAAATGTATTTTGAAGCAGCAGGTTAACTTCTCCTGTCAGCTCTAGTTTGTTATCATCTTCATTCGTTTGAAAACCTATTATTCCATCGAACTGATTTGCTGCCACCTTTTCCAAATAGTTGTACACTCTTGCTTTTCCGCTAACAAATTCAATCTCAGCAGGCTTAATTTCTTTTACAAAAGCTAAATTTTCAATTTTTTCCGAGATTGCTTCACTCCGATCTTCCCGATAGGTTTTGTTTGGATGAATACCCAAATACCCTTGCAAAAACCGGGCTTTTATTTTTGAGTTTCCCTTTACGATCATTTCATCCCAGCGAATAAAATCATTCAGCTCAACGGACCATTCTCCACTTATTTTTTCCTCAGAAATAGAAATTTCAGACAATGATAATTGCGCAAAAGGATACCCCTTATTCCCCATTTGGTTCAGAATTTTATTGGGCGAACTTTCCAAATCGATAGACCTAATTAATTTTCTTTGTTTAAGTTCTAAAAATTCCTCCAAGGAAACCAGACCGCTGCTATCCGCATAACGAAAATGAATCTCGTCCCATTCATACTTCTGACCTCGATGCAGGAAAGCAAGAATTGTATCCTTGGAAAATCGCACTGTGTCGACACTGGCTTCCCAGTAAGCATTTTGTTTCCATTTGGAAATTTTATTTTTCAAACGAGCAAAAGCCAATTCTTTGTTTTCAAATTTCTCAACACCAACACTCACGCACCGCACAGTGTCTTCCGAGGCAGTAACTTCAAGCATTTTCAACACCAAACTTCTCTCTTGGCAAAGGCCTAAGGAAAGTAGGTAACAACTAATGAGTAAGGTGAGAAATATTTTTTTCATAAATTAATTCAATATCTTCCAAACAAAAGTAAGATAGAAAGGGTATAAAACACATAATAATTTAACAAAACACAATTAAATACAATTTGTGCAATTCCAACATTTTTTTCATATCTTTTGCAAAATTTAAAAATATAAACTTGACCCTAATTTGACTACTCATGAAAAAAACACTTTATACATTAGTAATACTATTCCTTTTAGGAATCATTTCAACATCTTGTGCCGTAGATAAAAGATGTCCAGCCTACACAAAAGCAAATACAAGCTGCACTAGCAAAACAGTTTAATCACTAAAAATCTGACAGCTTCGTTTTTTTCACCTCAAAAAAGCCAATTGCAATCGTTTTAATACAACACAAACTACTGAAAATCTTTTGTTTAATTTTTATTTACGCGGAAAATAAATAACACTTTTTTTCCTTTTTTCTACATAAAATATTTTAAAAATACATACTTTTGCCGTTGAGAAACAAAGGGTTTATAAATTAAAATTTATACACAATGTCAAAGATTAAAATTGGTATCAACGGATTTGGCCGAATCGGTCGTTTCGTATTCCGTCAGGCAGTAGCAAAAGGCAACATCGAAGTAGTTGCAATTAACGACCTTATTGATGTAGATTACATGGCTTACATGTTAAAATATGATTCTACTCATGGTAAATTCAACGGTACTGTTGATGTAAAAGATGGTCAGTTAGTAGTTAATGGTAACGCTATTCGTGTTTCTGCTGAAAGAAATCCTGCTGATATTAACTGGGGTGCCGTAGGTGCTGAGTATGTAGTTGAATCAACTGGTCTTTTCTTAACAAAAGAATCTGCTCAAGGTCACATCGACGCAGGTGCTAAGAAAGTTATCATGTCTGCTCCATCTAAGGATGATACTCCAATGTTTGTTATGGGTGTTAATAACAAATCATATTCAAACGATATGACTTTCGTATCAAATGCTTCTTGTACTACCAACTGTTTAGCTCCTGTAGCTAAAGTGTTGAATGACAAGTTTGGTATTATCGAAGGTTTAATGACTACTGTACACGCTACAACTGCTACTCAAAAAACTGTTGACGGTCCTTCTGCTAAGGATTGGAGAGGTGGACGTGGAGCTGGTCAAAATATCATTCCTTCTTCTACTGGTGCTGCTAAAGCTGTAGGTAAAGTAATTCCTGCTTTGAATGGAAAATTAACTGGTATGTCTTTCCGTGTTCCTACACCAGATGTATCTGTAGTTGATTTAACTGTTCGTTTGGAAAAAGAAACTTCTTACGAAGCAATTTGTGCTGCAATGAAAGAAGCTTCAGAAGGTGAATTAGCTGGTGTTCTTGGTTATACTGAGGATATGGTTGTATCTAACGACTTTACTGGTGATACTCGTACTTCTATCTTTGATGCTAAAGCAGGTATCCAATTGTCTTCAACTTTCGTAAAAGTTGTTTCATGGTATGACAATGAAATCGGATATTCTACTAAAGTATGTGAATTAGTTGAGTATATGGATTCAGTAAAATAATCCATTCCTGATATAAAATTAAAGCTCTCTTTTTTAGAGGGCTTTTTTTTTAGCCCATTGTTTTCTAATTTAGCTTTCACTTAAAAACAATCAATGTGGCAACAACTAATCAATTGGATTGAAAAGCATGCAATAGCTTGCAGTTTTCAAAAATATTTCGGCATAACTTGTCCGGGTTGCGGCATGCAAAGCTCACTAATTGCTTTGCTAAAAGGAGAAATCCTAACATCCATACTCTTATATCCAGCTCTTTTGCCCATACTTTTTAGCATGGTTTTTCTGATTTTGCACATAAAATTCAATTTTTCCTGGGGGTACAAAATCCTCAAAACCCTTTTTATTATCTGTTTTCTACTCATACTAATTCCGTACTTGCTAAAAGTAGGAAATATCTAACAGCAAGAATACTTAGCCACCTTCTCTTTCGCATTGTTCTCGTCCAAAACAAATTCGCTTTAACTAGACACAAAGTAAACAACTAACAACAAGATATTTACTCTTACAAAAAACCATAAACAACATCCCTAATTTCACTTTTTTCAGGAAATTTGCAGAAGAAGTAAATTCGTAAAGAATCTTTAAGAACAATTTTTATCTTTGCACAACAAGAATAAAATGAAACTCCCCAAATAAAACTTTTAACATCAAAAGTTGAGTGGGGATTTTTTAACTGATAGCATGAACAAAAGCGAAAGAATAAAAGCATTTGTAGACTTAGGTAATTTTCTGTCTCAGTTTTCTTCGGAAAATGCAAAACAGACAGAACACCCTTTAAATACTTTGTACTACGATGAATTTAAAAGTTTACTCAGCAGAGTTTCCCTTGAAAACAGATGGTTCACGCCATTGCATGTTCATGCATCTATATATGGCATTTGCTCTTTTCTAAAAAAAGAAAAGCTCACCAAATGGATGGCTAACTACTCAATTTCCGATAAGAATACCAATCTAAAAGTTGCTGTAATTATGGCGGGAAACATTCCTATGGTCGGCTTTCATGATATGCTATGCGTGCTGATATCTGGACACCGCTTCATTGGGAAATTATCGTCGAAAGACAATCAGCTACTTAACTTTGTAGCCAACTTACTCATTGCCATCAATCCCGAATTTGAAGCTTTACTTCACTTTCAATCGGAACGACTCAGTGGAGAAAATAAATTCGATGCCATTATTGCCACTGGAAGCAACAATTCGGCACGCTATTTCGAAGCCTACTTCAGCAAATACGATCATATTATTCGCCGAAACAGAAATTCGCTTGCCGTACTCTCGGGCACCGAAAGCGATGAAGAGCTAAAAGCTTTAGGAAAAGATGTATTCATGTATTTTGGCTTAGGATGCCGAAATGTTTCCAAACTATATCTCCCTAAAAATTACAATATCCCACACCTTTTGGATTGCTGGAATGACTATTCTTTTGTGAAAACTCACAATAAATACATGAACAATTACGATTATCAGCGCTCCTTGCTTCTGATGAATAGAATAGAACATCTGGATAACGGTTTTCTTCTTTTGAGAGAAAATCAGGAAATAAGCTCTCCCATAGGTGTTGTAAACTATGAATATTATTCCGAAATTAATGATCTGAAAATCAAACTAAATACCAATTCCGATCTTATTCAATGCATCGTGAGTAAAGAACTAAAAAATGCAATTCCTTTTGGGAAAACACAAGAACCTGAACTTTGGGATTATGCCGATGATGTAGACAGTATGGAATTTTTATCACAACTAAAATCAAAGTAAAAACATGATATTCAAATTTAAAATCACCTCGCCCGAAGTTGACAATTTTGTGCGCGAAATAGAAATCGATCACGAACAAACCTACTTAGAGTTTCACAACCTAATTCAGGAAAGTGCAGGATACGACAATTCACAAATGGCATCCTTTTATCAAATCGGAAACGATGGCCAAAGAGGAATAGAAATTGCGCTCTTTGAGATGAATACCGAAGAAGACGACGACATGAACGTTGTACCCATGGATGTGGCTATGATGCGTGAATTTGTGTCCAAAGAAAATCCTGAACTGATTTATGTGTTTGATTTTTTCTCCGATCGTTTTTTCAATGTAGAGTTGATCGAGACAGGAAAATCGAAAGCAAAAACAAAATATCCTAAATGTTCCCTATCAAAAGGTGATGCCCCCGAACAAATTAAAATGGATGCAGAAAATTTTGATGGCTTGGGATTGGATCTTGGTGAATTAGATGCTGCACCTAAAAAAGAAAAAACAGCCGATGATTACCTAGCCGATTTTGATGATGATTTTAACGAAGGACCCGAATTCGAGAGCCTGGATGACTACGAAGATATTCTATAATCAATGAAAAATTAGTAATTAATAATGAGTAATATTTTCACTATTAGCCAGAAAATATTACTCATTGTTTCTTAAAGTAAATTCGACATATAATTCTCATAAATCTGCTATGTCTAAAACTCTTATCGTAATTCTTGGTCCTACTGGAGTTGGGAAAACTGATATAAGCATTAACATTGCCAAGCATTTTAATACGGTAATTTCATCATCAGATAGTCGTCAGGTATATCGCGAAATGAGCATTGGAACTGCTGTACCGGAAAAGGAGCAATTGGAGGCCGTGCAACATCACTTCATTCACACACATTCCATTCACGACTATTTTAGCTCGTGGGAATGCGAGCAGCAAACGCTCGAATTACTCTCGAACCTTTACAAAGAAAAAGATGAAGTATTGTTGGTTGGCGGCAGCATGATGTATATCGATGCCATTTGCAATGGCATTGATGAAATCCCAACCATTGATCCGGAACTGAGAGATCAAACTTTTAAACGCTACGAAAAAGAAGGACTCGAAGCCATGCAAATGGAATTGAAACAACTCGATCCTGTTTTTTACAATCAAGTGGATCTGAAAAATGCAAAACGAGTGATTCATGCCGTTGAAGTGTGCTTAATGACTGGCAAAGCTTATTCTGAGCTAAGAACCAATTCCAGAAAAAAACGGGATTTTAAGATCGTAAAAATCGGTTTGAACCGCGATCGTAGTGAACTATATGAGCGAATTAACCATAGAGTGGATGTAATGATGGAAGAAGGCTTGGAAAAAGAAGCCAAAGCATTATTCAAATATCGAGAATACAACTCGTTAAACACGGTTGGGTATAAAGAACTATTTGAATATTTCGCAGGAGAAATCGACTTAGAAAAAGCAGTCGAACTCATCAAAAGAAATTCCAGAAGATATGCCAAGCGTCAACTTTCCTGGTTTCGACGTGATGCAGAAATTGAATGGTTTCATCCCGATCAGGAAGAAGAAGTTATTCACTACATCGAAAATAGAATTACAAAAGAGGCCTAGAGCCTCTTTTTTTATTTCCTTTTAGAATTACATTTTCTCTAATAAAATCCCTTCCCCATCACTCCAAACTCATCTTTTCCAAGCACTTTGTATTTCCAAACGGCATTCATAAAACCTATTCCGTAGGCAAACAATTGCACATAGCTAGCTAGTAAGGCTAAAAAACCGACACTAACAGATTTACTTTTGATAATGGCATCGGCAAAAACCAGAAGTGTGTACAGTAAAACTGGAAACGCAAAAATTGAATGTACAATTGCACCCAATAGCATAACACCAACAGTACCGAGTACAAATAAAGAGGGAAACAGAAAGAAAATTTTAAAGGTTTCGGGATAATGTTTTGAAATAATGTAGCGAGTTTTTCCGAAGCCGAAAACCTGTTTATAGAACTTTTTAAAGGAAACTCTTCGCTTGTGAAAGACATAAGCTTCTCGTACCAATCGAGTCTCAAATCCACGCTTAATTACCTCAATGGCAAAAACCATGTCTTCACCTGGATGCATGGTAGTAACAGGAAATCCGCCTGTATTTTCATACACAGCTTTCGAAAAACCCAAGTTAAAACTACGTGGATGAAACTTATGAACTTGACTCTTCCCACCCCGAATTCCGCCAGTGGTAAAAAAAGAAGTCATGGCATAGGAAACGGCTTTCTGAAAATCCGAGAAATCCTCCATTGCACCATCAGGACCGCCGTAACAATCCACAAAATTGTTCGTTAATTCCTGATCAATAGTTTCCATATAGTGAGGAGGAAGAATACAATCGGAATCGAAAAAAAGGAAGTAATTCCCTTTTGCTTTTGCCAATCCGTAGTTGCGTCCAATGCTTGGACCCTGATTTTCTTTAAAATAGTAGGAAATCGAAATTTTATCGCGATAGTTATTGCATACTTCTTCACTTTTTATGGAAGAGCCATCTTCAACCACCACCAATTCAAAATCTTTAAAAGTTTGCACCGCTAAACTATCAAGCAGCTCTTTCATTTCATCCGGACGGTTGTAAACCGGAATGATTATTGAAAATTTAATCTCTTTGCTCATTCTATTATTTTTGATTGAAATAGAAGATTTCATTCATAGGTAAAGCATATTTCTTGGCCATTTCAGCATTCAATTCTTTTGCATACTTACTTTCCAAAACTTTAAAGCCAGCTGATTTTAATCGATCAGCATAATCCAAACCATACAAACGAACATGATCTTTCTGTCGGTACAAACGCTCTCTTTCCTTCGGATCAGTAACCGATGGATCCTCCATTGTTTTAGGGTTCTCAAAATCCATAGGAACTTGCAAAATGGCGAATCCACTCGGCTTAAGAACACGATAAATTTCATGCATTGCTTTGGCATCATAGGTAACATGTTCCAACACATGATTACAAATCACCACATCGTAAGTTGCTTCGGGAAAAGGAATTTCCTGCACATCGAAATGGACATCTGCAATGGGAGATTCTAAATCGGCAGTAGTATAATCTAGATTTGATAATTTTCTAAATCGCTTGTAAAAACACTGCTCGGGAGCAATATGCAATACTTTAAGTTCCTTAGTGAAAAAATCTGTTTTTGCCTGCAAATAAAGCCACATTAATCGGTGACGCTCTAAGGAAAGACATTTGGGACAAAGAGCATTGTCGCGACCAGTAGCTTTGGTATATCCGTAAGGAAGAAATTTTCTAAATTTTCCTCCACACACGGGGCATTCTACTTTGTTTCCGATCAAAAAGACTGCCACAATACGATTAATAAACAGACTCATTCGAATTAAAACCGGACGAGGAAATATTTGTAAGAGTAATCTTATTAAACTTTTAATCATGAGAATGGGTGTACTATTATCAGATTTCTTTTTCTATTTGATAGCTATTTCGTTCAGAAGAACTTCGGCTGACCAATTCGGCCACAAAACCAGTCAGAAACAATTGAGATCCGATAATCATGGTTGCCAACGCAATAAAAAAATACGGACTATCGGTTACTCTTGGCGGCATATCGCCCAAACTCATGCTATACAATTTCTGAAAACCAATCCAAGCTGAAGCAAAGAAACCAAGCAAAAACATCAAGGTACCTAACAAACCGAAAAAATGCATGGGTTTTTTTCCAAACTTACTAATAAAAGTAATCGAAAGAAGATCGAGAAATCCATTGATAAAGCGACTCAAGCCAAACTTGGTCACACCATACTTTCGCTCCTGATGTTGCACCACCTTTTCGGTGATTTTGGTAAAACCAGCTTCTTTGGCCAAAATAGGAATGTAGCGATGCATTTCACCATACACTTCCACACTTTTAACCACCTTGTTTTTATAAGCTTTTAAGCCACAATTAAAGTCGTGCAGCTTAATTCCCGACATAGCTCTTGCGGTTCGATTGAAAAATTTACTAGGAATGGTTTTTGAGATAGGATCATAACGTTTCTGCTTCCAGCCAGAAACCAAATCGAAACCTTCCTCTTTAATCATTCTATACAATTCCGGTATCTCATCCGGAGAATCCTGAAGATCGGCATCCATGGTAATTACAACATCACCAGTCACCATTTCGAACCCGCTAAAAAGAGCTGCCGACTTGCCATAATTTCTACGAAATTTTATGCCGCGAACGGCATCATTTTTTTCTTGCAAATCCTCTATCACCGACCAAGAGGTATCGTTACTCCCATCATCAATCAACACAACTTCATAGCTAAACGAATTGGCTTGCATTACACGCCCAATCCAGGCTAATAATTCAGGAAGTGATTCTTCCTCGTTATATAAAGGAACTACAACAGAGATATCCATAGTTAAATTTTACTGATTATTCGATTCGTTAAATTTATCAATAGGGTTTTTAGGAAACAAATTTCTATTCTGTCGAAAGAAAAAAGCTAAAATTAAAGAAAACAGAACGCCCGATAATGCCTTACTAAACCACTGTCCAAAAGCAAAAATTCCAGGAGTAATATTTTTATAAATTCCCATTAGCAAATCAACATCGCTTTGTTTGTAGCCCATTTCGTAAAGGCCTTTTTCAGCAAAGGCTATGGCTTCCTGAATAATCGATGAATCGAACCAGGATGTGAGTACATATATGAATAAAGAATAAAATAGAGCAGCAAAAGCAATGATAAGTATTCCTGCGCCCAATGCTTGTCCATAATTAATAACTCCACCTAATTCATCGTCACGATACTTTTTTACGCCGAAAAAAATACCACTTACTATTAAAAACAGGTTGATAGATCGAAGATTGGGGTCGAAATTAATCGACATACCTTTAAAGTAAACAACCAAAGCTGCTAATATAAGTGCTCCTCCTACTAAGGTTCCAAATAAAAATGTGTGCTTTACAAATGGATTTTTTAATAACTGCATGCAAATAAATTTTGTTTTTCGAGCACAAAGATATCCGTTTTTACAAGAAAGCCCTACTCTCAAAAGTTTAATTCTCTCTTCAAGTTGTCTCTCTTTAGGTATGATTGAAATTAATTCCAAAAAAAATTATCCTTTTCAAAAAAATTATTGATCTGAGAATAAAACCATTGGCTACATACCCCTTAAAAAATAGCTAAGAAGTTCGTGTTTTTGTTTGCGAGGAATCAAGATTTTTCTACTTTTGTCGTCGGGTAAGCACTACGCGACCAGCTCCTACTGAATCCCCCCAGGGTCGGAAGGCAGCAAGGGTAGGTGGTCGAAGCGGTGCGACGTAGTTGCTTGCCCACTTTTTATACTTCTTTTTATAGTGTATAAAATGCCGATGTAGCTCAGTTGGTCAGAGCAGCTGATTTGTAATCAGCAGGTCGTGGGTTCGAATCCCTCCATCGGCTCAATAAAATTAAAAGAAAGCTTTTCGGGCTTTCTTTCGTTCTTTACAAGATTATTTGAAGACTATTACTTCCTTCTGAAAAATAACAAAATGCCGATGTAGCTCAGTTGGTCAGAGCAGCTGATTTGTAATCAGCAGGTCGCGGGTTCGAATCCCCCTATCGGCTCTACAAAGAAAGAATGTTTTCTTACAATTTTGTTATTGCCGTTGTAGCTCAGGGGTAGAGCGCTTCCTTGGTAAGGAAGAGGTCATGAGTTCAATTCTCATCAATGGCTCAATAAAAATTCAGATAAAAACTTTCGAGTTCTCGTTCGTTCTTTACAAAATTATCTGAAGACATATTCACCTTCAGAATAGTAACAATTGCCGATGTAGCTCAGTTGGTCAGAGCAGCTGATTTGTAATCAGCAGGTCGTGGGTTCGAATCCCTCCATCGGCTCTTTTTTATTCCCCCACCAACTTCACAATTTCGAATCTCAATGATGCGAAATTATTTTTGCATCTTTATGTTTTATTTCTTGCGTTCAAAAAGAATACTATCCTTTGTTCATCGAAGAATTTAATGTATTTTCGTTTTGAACATATAACAAACTAAAAATCGTAAAATGAAGTTTTTTATCGACACAGCAAATCTTGATCAGATTAAGGAAGCCCAGGATTTAGGAATCCTAGACGGCGTTACTACCAACCCATCTCTTATGGCTAAGGAAGGGATTAAAGGAGAAGATAACATCAAAAAACACTATGTTGATATTTGCGAAATTGTAGATGGCGATGTAAGTGCAGAAGTTATTGCAACCGATTTTGAAGGAATGATTTCAGAAGGTATGGAATTAGCTGCTCTTCATCCTCAAATAGTTGTTAAAGTTCCCTGTACCAAAGAAGGAATAAAAGCAATTAAATATCTAAGTTTAAAAGATATTAAAACCAATTGTACATTGATATTCTCAGTAGGTCAGGCTTTACTAGCTGCTAAAGCTGGCGCAACTTACGTTTCACCATTTATTGGTCGTTTAGATGATATTTGTACCGATGGAATTGATTTAATTCGTCAGATTGTAGACATGAACAGTTACTATGGTTTCGAAACTCAGGTTTTAGCTGCCTCTGTTCGTCATACCATGCACATGGTTCAATGTATCGAAGCGGGTGCTGATGTTACAACTAGTCCTCTTAGTGCGATTGTTGGTTTACTAAACCACCCTTTAACCGATAAAGGATTGGCACAATTTCTTGCAGATTACAACAAATTAAACGGATAAACAAAGCCGAATAATAGAATGAGACTGTTTCTAATTTGTATTTTAGAACAGTCTCTTTTTTTTCAAAAAAAAATTTCTTCCCTAAGTATACTCTTTTCTCTTTGCCAAAAAGAAAATAAATAAGCCTCAGCTGATTACCTATCTAAAAGAATCTTTTATCTTTACCGTAGAAAGAACCCAAAACCACTACAAATGCTTTTAAAATTGTATTCTGACAATCCCAACCACAGGGAATTTCAACAGATCGTTAGTGTTTTAAAGGACGGCGGAATTATCATCTACCCCACGGATACCGTCTACGCGATAGGTTGCGATATTAACAACAACAAAGCCATACAAAAAATAGCAATGCTTAAAGGAATTCAAGCAGACAAGGCTAATTTTTCATTGATTTGTAACAACCTAAGCAGTTTGGCCGAATATGCCAAGGTCGATAACCCCACCTTTAAAATGATGAAGAAAAATTTGCCTGGAGCCTTCACATTTATCCTCCCTGCAAGTAGTAATGTGCCTAAATTATTCAAAAGCAAAAAGAAAACTGTTGGTATTCGTGTTCCCAACCATTTTATTCCTTTGCGGATTGTTGAAGAATTGGGGAACCCAATACTAACTACCTCAATTCATGATCCCGACGAAGTGATTGAATACACTACCGATCCTGAATTAATACAAGAAAAATATAAAAAAGTTGTCGATTTGGTCATCGATGGTGGCTACGGAAATAATACCGCATCAACCATTATCGACTGCACAAATGGTTCCTTTGAAATTATTAGACCAGGAATTGGGGAATTAAGCTTATAAGAATATTTACTCCCAATATGAACAATACCATCAGTAAAATTACTGATGACCTTATTTCCTAATATTCTTATGCCACTCTACTTGTCGATTTCAATAAACTTACCCGTAAAGTGATATGGCCGCCAGGTTTATTACCAATTAATTCAGGCTTAAATCCAGCCTCTTCGAGTTCTGTTCTAACCATCCCAATTAATTCTGGACTTGCATTATTAAAATGATGTATAGCAACTAAACTTCCTTTATTGAATTTTCGTTCAAATTTCTCTAGAATTTTTCCTGAATCTAATTTGTATATTGCCAACTCTTTTTCGATAAGGTGATTGTATTCTGATATATTTTTCATGATAATGAAGTATGTGATAAGAAATAAACTAATTTATTTTAAAAGTTTAACAAAACTATTTACGCTTTCCCATACTAAAAGTTATCATTCTTCCATGAAATAAATATTTTTATCAATCAAGAAATAAAAAAAAGATCTAAACAAACCAAAATAATTGATTCCTTTTTAGAATAATCATTCAATCATTTTTTTTACAATTACTTTTTCTTTGATCGCAATATCGGCTTATGAGATAAATTTAAATTGGTTAAAAAACAAATACTAGCTGGCAAGTAAAAGAATATAGCACTTCCTATCGTACAATTCGACAAACAAAATGAAATTTACCATACTTATAGCTTGAACTTTTCGTTCAATTACTTGTTTACATTATAGCAGTTAAATGCTAAACATATAGATTTAAAACTCTCTAAACTAAAAAAAACGACCTTAATAATGACACTATAGATCAAACTGTAGATCATTCGAAAAGAAATCTAAAAAACTACAAAACAAATAATATGGCATTTTATCAATTTTACCGAGAACAAAAAATAAAGGCCAGCATTGATGAAATTTGGGATTTCATCTCCTCGCCGAACAACCTAAAAAAGATTACTCCCGACTACATGGGATTCGACATTACATCTAATCATCTATCTGAAAAGATGTATCCTGGAATGATTATTAGTTATAAGGTCAGCCCCTTATTGGGGATAAAAACCACTTGGGTAACGGAAATAACGCAAGTACGAGATCGCTCCTATTTTGTAGATGAACAAAGAATTGGGCCTTATTCTCTTTGGCATCATCAGCACATAATTGAGCCCTTAGCCGATGGAATTTTCATGAAAGATATTGTGTCCTATCAACCTCCACTAGGCTTTCTTGGGGCAATTGCGAATTCTTTACTTATAAAAAGGAAGCTGCATGAGATTTTTGAATATCGCAAAAAGGTATTGGAAATAAATTTTCCATCCAGCAAATAAAATTGGGCATTCTTAATGTCTCCAAAAAGAAGGCGAAAATAGAATTAATACGGTGAACAATTCCAATCGGCCAAGCATCATTAAAAAAGCCAAAAACCACTTGGCCAAAGCTGGCAAAGCTGAAAAATTCTCCATAGGTCCTATTTCTCCAAATCCAGGACCAATATTCCCTAATGATGTTGCCACTGCACTAAATGCAGAATAGATATCTGGTGTCCAAAGTGACATCAGTACCGAAGAAATCATGAAAATAATGATGTAAAAAACAAAAAATGCCAAAGTATTGGTCACCGTTCTCTGATCAACTACATGAGCATTGTAACGAATTGGGATAACTGCATTGGGATGCACCAAACGCTTGAGCTCATAGAAGCTATTTTTAAAGAGAAGCAAAATACGTATGACTTTAACACCTCCTCCTGTTGATCCGGCTGAGCCACCCACAAAAAACAAGACAAAAATCAACATCCCTAAAAAAGGAGTCCATAAAAGATAATCAGCGGTGGCATAACCAGTAGTGGTTATTATGGATACTACCGTAAATAGAGCATCTCTAAAAGCTTTTTCGTAGCCAAACCCTCCACTTATCACCAAAATGGTACTAATCACGAATGTAAATAAAATCACCATCAAAGCGTAGAAACGAAATTCCTCATCTTTAAACATTTTAATAGGTTTTCCAATTATCGCAGCATAAGAAAGGGTGAAATTCGTTCCTGCTACAAACATGAAAAAGATCATAACATACTGTAAAAAAGGAGAAGTAAAAAATCCAGCACTCGCTTGCTTTGTTGAGTATCCTCCCGTTGCCATTGTTGTTAAAGAATGATTAATTGCATCAAAGAAAGTCATTCCTCCTACGTAAAGAAGAATGGTTTCAATAAGGGTAAACAACATGTACAAGCCCCATAAGTTACGAGCAGTCTCTTTAATTCGAGGAGTTAACTTATCGGGTGCAGGGCCTGGAACTTCAGCAATAAACAATTCTCGGCCTCCAATTCCCAAAGTAGGAAGAATGGCTAAGAACATCACAATAATTCCCATTCCACCCATCCATTGGGTCATTGATCGCCAAAAAAGAATTCCATGAGGCAATTCTTCAATATTATTAAGAATAGAAGAACCTGTGGTAGTAAATCCAGACATGGTTTCGAAAAAAGCATCTGTTACCGATGGAATGGCTCCACTAAAAAGATAGGGAAGACAACCGAAAATGGAAAAAATGACCCATACCAAACTCACAATGATATATCCTTCCCTTTTTCCAAGGTCTTTCCCAGCCCCTTTGGATAAAAAAAAACTCAATGCTCCTACCGAAAAGGTAATTAGAATGGATTTTACAAAAGCCATACTATCTGCTTCTTGATACAAGATTGAAACTAAGAGGGAAAGAAACAAAAAGATGCTTTCTCCAACTAAAAGTTTTCCAAGAATATTGAGAATTATTTTGTGCTTAACCACTGCTATTAGCTTAGATATGAAAAATATTATTTATTCCTCCAGAAGGATGGAACAAAAATAATCAAAAAGGTAAATAATTCTAGTCTACCCAATATCATTAAAAAAGAAAGTATCCACTTTCCTACTTCGGGCACCAATGAAAAATTATTCATTGGCCCAACAGATCCCAAACCTGGACCAATTCCACCCATTGTAGTGGCTACAGCTCCCATGGCCGAAATTAAATCCATGCCTATTAAGGTCATTGCAAAACAACCAATAAAAAACACCATAAAATAGAGGATCACAAAAGCCAAAATTTTTGAGATCATATCTTGTCCAACCACTTCATTATTGTAGCGAACAGGCAATACAGCCGATGGATGAATCATTCGTTTGAATTCAAGGATGCTATTTTTAAAAAGAAGCAAATGACGAAGAATTTTAACACCTCCAGAGGTAGACCCCACTGAAGCTCCTGTAAACATTAATCCAAAAATCAGAAAAACCAAATAAGGGTGCCAAAGGGTATAATCAGCACTCACAAATCCAGTACTTGTAATTACCGAAGTAACCTGAAACAAGGCATCCCGAAAAGAGTTCTCAAGGTTTCCATGATCGAGATAAACCAAGGTTACAGTGATAATAGAAGTTACAATTACGATCAAACCAGTGTAAACTTTAAACTCTTGGTTATTCCATATTTTCGGAAATTTTCCATTTATGGCAAAATAATGAAGCGTAAAGTTAACTCCTGCTAAAAACATAAAAACAATTAATACATATTGAGTATATGGAGAGTAATTAACAATGCTCGCATTTTTAGTCGAAAATCCACCTGAAGCCAGAGTTCCGAAGGAATGACAAATGGCATCGAACCAATTCATTTCCCCTAAAACTAAAAATAATGTTTCGACTACAACTAGAAGCATATAAATACCCCAAAGACGTTGTGCTGTTTCTTTAATTCTAGGATGCAATTTATCGGGCGTTATTCCTGCAGCTTCGGCATTAAACATAGCCATTCCTCCAATACCAAAAACAGGTAAAACAGCTACTGTCAACACCAAAATCCCCATTCCTCCAAGCAGATGAGTTAATGATCTCCAGAACAAAATGCCATGGGGTAAGGCTTCTATATCATTTACAATGGAAGCTCCTGTAGTTGTAAAACCAGAAATAGATTCAAAAAATGCATCTGTAAAATTGGGAATATAGCCTCCTAAAAGAAATGGCAGAGCACCAAAAATGGAAAAAACCACCCATACCAAACTTACCACTAAAAAAGCTTCTCTTTTCCCAATTTCCCGACTACAATCTTTAGTAGTGAAATAGATAATCCCTCCTAAAAACAGACAGATTGCGGCTGATTGAATAAAGAATATGAAATCACCATCGCCGTAAAGTAATGCAACTGCGGAACTAATAATCAGGAAAAAACTTTCTACGATCATTAAGACCGACATCACATAAAAAACAAACTTTCTATTCAGCATTCTATCATAGATATTTTTCAATTACCTCATCAAACCCTACGGTCTGAGAAATCGAAAAAAGTCAGCATTAGGTTTTTACTTAAAGAATTTTTCAACTTTTTTAATAGCTGTTGGAAGAGTAAAAACAACTACTTTATCGGCAGCCAGAATTCGAGTATCTCCGTTTACAATAATGGCTTCATTCCCTCGGATAATTCCACCAATATTAGCATCTTCCGGAAAATCAAGATCTTTAACTTCACTTCTTGTGATTTTTGAATCTGGCTTAGCAAGTAATTCCACTACCTCAGCATCCGAAACGGTTAACCACTTGCAATGTTGCACATCTGCATCCATGGTAAATCGATAGATGTAACTTGCAGCCAACAATTTTTTGTTGATCATGGTTCCCACACCAATATTATCCGCTAAATCGATATAATCGATATTTTCAACCTCGGCAATGGTTCGTTTCACACCCATTTTTTTTGCCAACAAACAAGCTAAAATATTGGTCTCAGAATTCCCAGTTACGGCCACAAAGGCATCCATTTTATGAATTCCTTCTTCTTTTAATAATTCTTTATCTCGACCATCACCATTTATCACCAGTGTATCTTGCAGATGATCGGCTAATTTCAAGCTTTTATCTTTATCTATTTCAAGCAATTTTAGATTCATCTTCCGGCCTAATTCCAATGCCGTTTTCTGTCCGATACGACTTCCTCCGAGAATCATAGCATTTTTAATTTCATACTTCTCTTTTCCAGTAAGAAGCATTACTTTCTCCATTTCCTCAGGTTTACTAACCACAAAAACCAAATCGCCACGCGAAAATCGATTGTGTCCACGAGGAATTATGGTGGTATCGCCACGTTTAATGGCAACGGCTCTAAAATCTAAATCACCTGTCATTTCAGCAACTTCGGCCATTGTTTTGTCCATAATTACCGACTTGCTGCTTATTTTTATTCCATACAAAATTAATTTTCCGTCTGAAAACTCGTACAACTGGCGTGTACCCGAACGAGACAGATAACTAATTACCTCCTTGGAAGCTAATCGCTCTGGGTAAATTAATTCATCAATACCCAAACTTTTAAGGTATTCTTTGTTTTCCGGGATCAAATATTCCTGATTATCGATACGCGCAATAGTTCGCACTGCCCCAAGTTTTTTAGCTAAAATTGTAGAAGTAATATTGGTCTCTTCAGATTGCGTTACAGCAATAAAAAGATCAGCTTTTTTAACCTGAGCTTCTTTAAGGTCATGTAAGGATGAACTTGAACCAACAATGGTCAATAAATCAAGATGGGAATCAATCTCTTTTAACTTTTCTTCATCGCTATCTAGTAGAATAATATCATGGTCTTGATTACTTAGCATTTTTGCTAAGTGGATCCCTACTGCCCCAGCGCCAGCAATTACAATCTTCATAACTTTGATCGATTAACTTATTAATGGAATTTGAAGCGGCAAATTAACACATAATCGAGTAAAACTTACTACTATTTATTAAAAATATCAATTAGTCAAGCTCACTAAATTACCAAAAGGCATTCTAAAATCAAATTCCCTAAGCAAAAGGATTCCTTTAACAATCAATTTTAATTTTCTGAAGATAAAAGACAAATATATGCCCCCTTGTTTCTGACATCGTGCAAAAATGATTGACTTAAGTTATTGGCAAAATTTTGTTTTTTAAGATCTCTAGCGGTAACAGAGGCATCAACAATTAGTTTGCAATTTAAAAATTCCATGCCATCCAAATTCCTACCAGACAAAGCCTCATCGCGAAAAACAATAACATCAGCTTTGACTAATTGTAATATTTCACTGATCATGACATTCTGTTCACCTATAATTGCAACAATCTTTTGATCAACAACTTTAAGCTCAAAAGGAGCAAGAGTATCATAACTTATATTTTCTACTTTCTCATTCAGAATGAATGGATAAATTATCTGATCTCGTCTTTCCTTTGGAATTTTAGCATCGGATAAAACATTTGCATTTTTCCCGTTGATAAAGGCAATAATACTATGACCCCTCGCATTAAAAACTACCATTTCGGATTTAGAAGGACTTGCAATTCGCAAGGCATTTGGCAACTGAAAGCAAATAAGGAGCAGAACGAAAATAAACATCGCTTTTTTTCTTTTAAAAAAAATCAAAGTAATTCCAGTAAAAAGCAAACAGTAGATTAGGAACAGCTGATAGCTACTGAAAGAGATATCACTTATCACGGAAGCTGGCAAAGCCTGAATTTTAAAAATCAGATAATTCATTCCCTCTACAAAATTGCGCAAAACATAGCCAAGACTTTCAGAAAAAAGAGGAAATGGGGATAGAATAAGTAAAAGGGCTGAAAGGTATATAAGAATTCCAGCCATGAGTATTACCACATAACCTGAAAGTAAAAAGTAAGCAGGGAATTGATGAAAATAAAAAATTGCTAAAGGGAAAGTACCTATTTGAGCAGCAAGAGAAACCGTTGTAAGCTGCCAAAGCTTTTTTAAAATCGGATTTCCTACATAAATAAGGCGTTCAAATTTTGCTTGAAAAAAGACTATACTAATCACTGCTAGATAGGAAAATTGGAACCCAACGGTAAACAACAAGAAAGGATCTATCAACAAAAGAAAAAAAGCTGAAATAGCCAAAGAATTATAAATACTGCCCTTTCTCTGAAGCATTTCTCCTATCACAATAAAACTAAACATACTTGCCGACCTCATAACCGAGGGCGACATGCCAGTTAAAAAAGCATACATCCACAGGGCTAGAAATAATAAAACAGCGCGCCACACTCGTCCATATTTAAATCGAATTAAAAACCGAAGCATAAAATTCACGATCAAGTAAATAATACCGACGTGCAGACCCGATACAGCCAACACATGCATAGCGCCAGCATCAGCCCAAGCCTTTTTTATTTCCGGATCTATTCCTGTTTTATAGCCAAGTGTAAGAGCAGCCAAAATATCAAAACTCTCATTTTCGATTCCATTTGCACGATAAATATCCAATAATTGATCTCTCCAGTTTCCACTTATTTTCCTCATGGAAAAACCAATATCAGTCCCTATTTTTTTCCAGGAAAAGGAATCGGCATAAGCAGAATACAATATGTGCTTGATTTTTAGATAAGCCGAATAATCGAATTCATAGGGATTCCCTGTATTTTGCACCCTTTGCAATTTTGTTCTCAACACCAATAAATCACCACTAGTAAGTTCTTTAGCCATTTCATCCTTTTGCAGATAAAGCATGGAGTTACCAGATACTATCTGCCAATTATCAGCATTTTTTATGCTCTCAACCTTCAACACTAAAGCATAACTATTGAGTTTTTCTACTGGTGGCTCAATCACCTCTCCCTTTATAAAACAGATTGAATCGGAAATTGAAAGATCCATTTTAGTTTGCACATCGTTGTATCTTACTGTTCCAAATCCAAAACATAAAAAGAAGACAAATACGCCGAACCACGAACGAAGAGAATATGATTTACGATATTTAGTAACTAGGGTGAATAAAAGAATGCCAAATAATCCGCACACAAAAAAAACCCAGCCAATATTGGAGGAAACTTCTAGCACATTTGCCAGAGCTATTGCCATTACTAAGGGAAGCAAAAATCGAAAAAAAGGATTTTGACGAAGAAATTCTCTAAACATCGTTAATAATACAATTTATAATCAATTGAATATAAGATAAATGTGTTGAAAAAACAAAACCCCTATTCCATGAATAAGGGTTTTATGAGTAAAGTACAAAAAATTTTCCGCTACAATCTTATACTATCTAAAACTAAAAGCGATTCCGCCTGTAATGGTATTATACTCTTGAAGAGTGTAGTCCCCAAATAGTTTAAAGAATCCTAAGTTCAAACGAGTACCAATAGTTGCACGAACACCATTTGCTTTAAAATCAATGGATACAGGATCGACTAAAGTACCCGCATCACCACTTGTTCCTGTATTAGTATCGGTATAGTCCAACTCGTAAGTTCCTTTAATATCCACATCCATTTTGGCTGTATTGTAACCAACAGCTGCATAAAATTCGATTAATTTAAGGTTCACCGAAGCAATAGCCTGAACAGTATACGCATTGGTCACAAACTCCATTAATTGTCCACTACCATCAAAACCTGAATCGCCTTGAATATCATATTCAGAAGTTAATTTAGTATAAGCAAATAATGCTGAAACATCAAGAGGTGTTTTACTAATCTTTAGCATCTTACTAAGATTCTTCTGAAGACCAAGTCCAAACATTCCCACTTCCAAATCAGAGGTACCTACTTTGGGCAAAAATCGAAATTTTAAATCCGCATCGATCACAGGGATACCGATACCAACTTGCAACGTGGCTGAAGGGACAGCATTCATTGGCAAATCATCGCCAATACCATTTGGGACTTTAAATTCCGCTACATCGTATTCACCACTTTCGGTTTCAATTCGGGCAAGTAAAATTTCGTCGTTATCTCCGCCCATTAAAGTTTGAATCTGAGCAGAACTAGCTCCGCTTTTAAGAGTGATATTGTTATAATCACTCGCCACAAATTCAAACATTTCATCTTCAGTAGGAACTTTCGCCAAATTGGCAATAAAAGTAATGTCAAAACCAAATTTTTTATGGGTTCGTGCTGTGGAATACCATCCATTATTTAATCCGTACATAAACCCTTTGGAAACAGGTCTCACATAATTTTCGGTTAATTTTGAAGCGTCTTCGGTACCCGCTAACAGGAATTGCTCAATGTCTTGAGATTTTCCCAGAAAAGGAGTAAGTATTAAAAATAGTAGAATAAATTTTTTCATCATAAAAGGTTTTACTTAGTCGGTTAAACATCAAAAAAGTAGTACGCAGGAATTTACCTTTTGTTTGCAAGACCAATTTCTATTAGCATATAAAATCAAAAAATAGATACACTAGAAAGCAAATCTATTTCATAAAAAAAACCTTACCAAAATGGTAAGGTCATAAAACTATTTCGCCAATGTAAATCGATATTTGGCTTTAAATTTTCCTTTGGAAATACCTGTCAATTTTCCTTTCAACAATCTTTTTTTAAGAGGAGCACAATGGTCGGTAAACAAGATTCCATCTAAATGGTCGTATTCGTGTTGGATAACACGGGCGGCAAAGCCCGAATATTCTTCCTGATGAAACTCCCAGTTTTCATCGTAATATTCAATTTTTATGCTTTCGGGGCGAGTTACATCTTCATTAATACCGGGAATACTTAAACAGCCTTCCGACATAGCCCAAGGTTCGCCATCACGTTCGATAATTTGAGCATTAATAAACATCTTTTTAAAACCTTCCAATTCTGGTTCTTCTTCTGCAAAAGTAGAACAATCTATTACGAACATTCTAATTGCTCGACCAACTTGTGGGGCCGCTAAACCAACTCCATCGGCAAAGTACATTGTTTGCCACATATCCTCTTTGAACTTTTCCAAATCCGGATAATCTTTGTCTATTTCTTTCGCAACCTTCCTTAATACCGGATGGCCATAAATGGTAATGGGTAATATCATCTTTACACTTCTTTTTCTATATTCAATCCTAAAATAAATTCCTTTTTGTTTCCATATAGGATTGTAAAATAATTGTCGCACTCACTTTATCAATCATAGCTTTGTTCTGACGCTGTTTCTTTTTTAAACCACCATCAATCATAGACTGAAAGGCAATTTTGGAAGTAAACCTTTCATCCACTAACTCAACCTTCATATCAGGAAATTTCTTTTTTAATTGGCCTAGAAATGGTTTTAAATATTTCATCGACTCACTATCCTCATTATTTAATTGCTTTGGATAACCAACAACAAAGCATTCTATTTCTTCTTTTTGCAGATACTTTTCCAAATAATCAAGAATGTCCTTTGCCGCCACGGTATCTAAACCATTGGCAATAATTTGCATTGGATCTGTAACTGCAAGTCCAATTCTTTTTCTCCCGTAATCAATCGCTAAAATTCGTGCCAACTTTCTTATTTATATTTATTTTGAATTGCAAAGATATAAGAAACTGATTAAATATTTCTCTTTTCGATTATTAATGAGTCAATAATGATACAAATCATGCCGTGAAAGTCGTTAAAATCGACAGATCGAAAGAATTTTTTAGCTTATTTCTGTAGGAAAAGTTATACTTACAATACTAAAGTTTAAATATAAAACCATAAAAGAGAAGGAATAAGTACGCCAAACAAGGCAAACTTCCATCCTCGATTTTTAAATCCATTCTTACCTCTAGCAATAAATAATCCTGTAATGCAGATAAGAAGAAGACTTATGGCAAAAATATCTGAATACCAAAGCCACACATTGCTATTCGATTTATGCAAATCGACCATTTGTCCCAAAAGAGGTCTCACGTGAAAGCGTTCTATTTCCCCTTCTCCTGTTGATGGATCAATAAAGGCATAAGCATCCTTGAAATACAAGTTATAGCCTCCTCTTCGCCAGGCACTCCCTCTAAATTCTAGATTGATATTATTTTCTTCCAACCAATCTTGGAAGAATTCATCCGAGATTTGCTTTCTGTTATGGGGCAAAAGAATTTTCACTTTAGTGGTTTGATAAATATACTCACGAGGATTCCAGGACTGACGGTGATTCAAGGCAATCCCGGAAATAGAAAAAGCCATTAATAGCCCCACATAAAAATAGGAAAAATCGCGATGCCAATTTCGTAGTTTTAAATTCCAATTCATCATTTGATTTATTTTTACCAAAGCCTAAAATATGAAGATTAAAAAAAAACATACCTATTCCTTTGTAAAACAAAAGGCTGTCTCTTACGAGACAGCCTTTCTATATATTGAGAATTAAACTTCTCTTAGTTTTGCTTCAAGTTAGCTTGAGCAGCAGCTAAACGTGCAATAGGTACACGGAAAGGAGAACAAGAAACGTAATCCATACCTACTGAGTTACAGAACTCAACAGAAGATGGCTCACCACCGTGCTCACCACAGATACCTAATTTGATATTAGGACGAGCAGATTTTCCTTTTTCACAACCCATACGTACCAATTGTCCGATACCTTCTTGATCTAATACTTGGAAAGGATCATTTTTCAAGATTCCTTTTTCAATATAGATAGGTAAGAATTTAGCAGCATCATCACGAGAATAACCGAATCCCATTTGAGTCAAGTCATTTGTTCCGAATGAGAAGAATTCAGCGTGAGCAGCAATTTGATCAGCTGTAAGAGCAGCACGAGGAATTTCAATCATAGTACCTACCATGAAATCAACTTCAACACCTTTTTCAGCGAAAACAGCAGCTGCAGTTTCTCTGATAATACCTTCCTGAATTTGGAATTCTTTTAAAGTTCCGATCAATGGAACCATGATCTCTGGCTTAGGATCTTTTCCTTTAGCTTTCAAATCACAAGCAGCTTCCATAATCGCGCGAGCCTGCATCTCTGTAATTTCTGGGTAAGTATTACCTAGACGACAACCACGGTGACCCAACATAGGGTTAATTTCGTGAAGAGAATCAACTTTAGCTTTAACGACAGATACATCGATACCTAATTTTTCAGCCATTTCAGCTTGAGATTCAGCATCGTTAGGAGTAAATTCGTGCAATGGTGGATCCAGTAGACGAATAGTAACACCGAAACCGTCCATAGCTTCAAGGATACCAGAGAAATCTTCTCTTTGAACAGGAAGCAATTTAGCCAAAGCAGCTTTACGACCTTCAACATCTTCAGCAAGAATCATTTCACGCATATTCCAGATCTTATCGCCTTCGAAGAACATGTGCTCTGTACGACATAGACCAATACCTTTAGCACCGAATTCACGAGCAGCTTTAGCATCAGCAGGAGTATCAGCATTTGTACGAACGTACATACGGCTATTTTTCTCTGCCAAATCCATTACTTTTCCGAAATCACCATCTAATGAAGGAGTGATTGTAGCAACTTTACCTTCGTAAACTTTACCAGTAGTACCGTTTAATGAGATGAAATCACCTTCTTTGTATTCAACACCGTTGATAGTCATAGAAGTTCCTGTTACTAGAACACCAGCAGCAGAAGAAATACAGCATTTACCCATACCACGAGCAACAACAGCCGCGTGAGAAGTCATACCACCACGCTCAGTAAGAATACCTTCAGCAGCGTACATCCCTTTCAAATCTTCTGGAGAAGTTTCACGACGTACTAAAACTACTTTTTTACCTTCAGCAGCCCATGCTTCAGCATCTTCTGCAGAAAATACGATTTGTCCTGTAGCAGCACCTGGAGAAGCTGGAAGACCTTTTGAAATTTCTGTAGCCGCCTCTAAAGCTGCTTTATCAAATACAGGGTGTAAAAGCTCATCTAATTTGTTAGGCTCTTGACGAAGAATAGCAGTATTCTCATCGATAAGACCTTGCTCTAACATATCAACAGCCATTTTAACCATAGCTGCACCAGTACGTTTACCAGAACGAGTTTGCAACATCCAAAGTTTACCTTGTTGAACGGTGAACTCCATATCCTGCATATCGGTATAGTGATCTTCTAATTTTTGTTGGATTGTATTCAATTCGTTGTAAAGCTCAGGCATTGCTTCTTCCATAGATAGGAAATTTGCTTTACGATCTTCTTCAGAAGTACCGTTACGCTCAGCCCAACGTTTAGAACCAATAGTAGTAATTTCAAGAGGAGTACGAACACCAGCAACAACGTCTTCACCTTGTGCATTGATTAGGTACTCACCGTTGAATAAATCTTCACCAGTAGCAGCATCACGAGAAAAACATACTCCTGTTGCAGATGTTTCACCCATGTTACCATATACCATTGCCTGTACATTTACAGCAGTACCCCAATCGTCAGGAATTCCTTCCATTCTACGGTAAAGGATTGCTCTTTCAGTATCCCAAGAATCGAATACAGCACAAACAGCACCCCAAAGTTGATCCCAAGGATTTGTTGGAAAATCAACACCTGCGTGCTCACGAATAACCGCTTTATAACCTTCAACAAGAGCTTTAAGGTCTTCTACTGTTAATTCAGTATCAACTTTATACCCTTTAGATTCTTTCATTTCATCAAGAACAACCTCAAATGGATTGTGCTTTCCTTCCTCTGCTTCAACACCCATAACTACGTCACCATACATGTGGATGAAACGACGATATGAATCGTAAGCAAATTTTTCATTTCCTGAATGTTCTGCTACAATTTTCACAGTATCATCATTCATACCTAGGTTAAGAACAGTATTCATCATACCTGGCATAGAAGCACGAGCACCAGAACGAACCGATAGCAACAATGGAAAACCATCTTTTGCATCAAATTTTGCGTTCATTGCTTTTTCTGTATCAGCTACAGCAGCTACAACTTGATCTTTGATCATTGCTACAACAGCATCTTTTCCAAGCTTGTTGTAATCAGTACAAACATCTGTAGTGATAGTGAAACCAGCAGGAACTGGAACACCGATTAGGTTCATTTCAGCAAGGTTGGCACCCTTACCTCCAAGCAAATTTCTCATGTCTGCTTTACCTTCGGCCTTACCGTCACCAAAAGTATAAACGTACTTAGTACTCATAATTATCGCTTTTTAGTTTTAATGATATCTCCTGCTTTTAACAACTAAAGCATTCAATAACAATCATATATTAACTTATAATTTTCAACTTAAAATATTTTCCAAACGCATATTTTCTCTACTTGCCCCTGAAAATTGTACACAAAAGTAATGTTCTTTTTCCAAAAAAGAAAACAAAAACAGACAATCTAAGTTGCTTTTTTAAAATGATTTAGACATTTATTCTTAAAACGTTTGCGTAGGGAAAAACTCATCTAATTCAGAATCATAAACAATAAAAAAGCTAGACCAAGGCCTAGCTTTTTCTTACTATTTAATTCAACTTATCTCATTGGATACTTATTAACTACCTCTTCGGGATGAAGAACATAATCGAGGTATTGAGCTCGATAATACACATCGGAGGCTTTTAATTCGTTATCGGATAATTTGCCTCTAAACTCTTCAATGCTTTTGTAGCCTTTTTCATCCATCCATTTTTCAATTTCGGAAAGAACTTGAGAAATATAAGAAGGCTTATTTTTATACAAAGCACTCACCATTTGAACTACATCGGCACCACTCAGCAACATTTGCAGAACATCCTCATAGGTATAGATACCATTTGATCCGCACAAGCCACCCGCAATTTTTCGATGTAATAGGCCTACATATCGCAAACCTAATTTAAAATCGCCTGGATGACTTAAATTAAAATTGGACAGATGTCTTTCAGTTCTGATATTAATTTCGGGTTGAAATAATCGATTAAACAAGACAAAAGCTGAGGCTCCTGCCTGATCTAAGCGATTTATAAAGTGCAAACTATTTGTATAATATGGACTTAATTTGATGCTAAAAGGAATTGACAATCTCTTTTTAAGTGTTGCAACAATTTTCACCTTTTCGTCTTCGATTTCCTTAGCTGATTTATCAACACTTTCAGGCATTTGATAAAAATTCAACTCCAAAGCATCCACTCCAGCCTCTTCCAACTGTTTAGCATAATCAAACCAAGTAACATCATAAACACAATTCAAACTCGCAATTACGGGAATTTTCACATTTTTTTTAACTTCTGATAATTTAAGAATATGAGCTTTTGGACCAGCGTGTTCCATCGTGGGAAAAATAGAAGTCATCTCCGCATTTCTATCTGTATATTCATCTAATTCGTTAGCTAATTGAGCTCGTTCCCACTGAATTTGTTCTTCGAAAAGAGATCGATACACAATTGCTGCAGCTCCAGCTCGTTCAAGTTCCTGAGCTCCTTCTACTGTTGCTGACAGAGTACAAGCTCCTACGATAATGGGATTCTTCAAATTTAACCCCATGAATTTTACATTTAGATTTGCCATATAATTTTGGATTAATTTTTTTTAGTATTACTAAATTTAAGAAATGAACTTGATATAGTCAACCCAAACACCAAAATTAATCTATTGATTATCAATACAAAATAGAAAAAGACCCATTAATAAAGGACTTAAGTATCTTATTTTAATAAAATAAAATTTGCAAAATATAACAAGCCACGCTCTCTTCCTCTATAAATTGTCATTTTCACACCTTATTTTTTAAGCCAATACTATTTTCTCAAGCATAAAAAAAGGGATTCCAAATATGGAATCCCTTTTATATAATAATCTAAAAACTACGTTTTATTCTTCAGAATAATCTAAAGCAGCTTGACGCTTGTAAGTTTTATATCTCCATTTCGCATTCTCTTCGGCAGCTACGAATAATTCTTTAGCTTGCTCTGGGAATGATTTTTGCAATGAAGTATAACGAACCTCACCCAATAAGAAATCTTGGAAATTTTCCCACTTAGGATCTTTTGAATCAAGAGTGAATGGATTTTTACCTTCATTCTCTAATGCAGGATTGTTACGATACAAGTGCCAGTATCCAGCTTCAACAGCTTTCTTCTCTTCTGCTTGTGATTTTCCCATTGATGCTTTCAATCCGTGAGAAATACATGGAGCGTAAGCTATGATCAATGATGGCCCTGGATAAGCCTCAGCTTCTTTAATAGCTTTCATGTATTGAGCTTGATTTGCTCCCATTGCTACTTGAGCTACATAAACATATCCGTAAGACATGGCAATCATACCAAGATCTTTCTTTCTAATACGCTTACCAGCAGCAGCAAATTTAGCTACAGCACCAACTGGAGTTGCTTTAGAAGCTTGTCCACCAGTGTTAGAGTAAATCTCAGTATCCATTACCAAAACGTTTACATCTTCACCAGAAGCCAATACGTGATCTAATCCACCGAATCCGATATCATAAGCCCAACCGTCTCCACCAAAAATCCACTGAGATTTCTTAACTAAGTAACTCTTGATATCAAGAATCTCTTTAGCTACAGCATGAGTTTCATTAGCTAGAACTTCTTCAACTTTAGCAGAAGCAGCAATAGAAGCTTCGCCATTGTTTTTATTTTCTAACCATTCAGCAAAAGCAGCTTTAGTATCAGCATTTACAGCATCCATTGCAGCTTCCATACGAAGTTGGATACGATTACGCATTTTACGAACACCTTCGTTCATACCAAAACCATACTCAGCATTGTCTTCAAATAAAGAGTTAGCCCAAGCTGGACCTTTACCACTCTTATCATTTTTACAATATGGAGTTGATGGAGCAGAACCACCATAAATAGAAGAACAACCAGTAGCATTAGCAACCATCATTCTCTCACCAAACAATTGAGTAATTAATTTGATATATGGAGTTTCACCACAACCAGCACAAGCACCAGAGAACTCGAATAAAGGTTGAGCAAACTGTGAATTTTTCACATTGTTTTTAGGCAACAAATCTTTGTAACCCACTTTTTCGTCCATATAGTGCCATTTTTCTTTCTCAGCAGTTTGAGTTTCCAAATGTTTCATCACCAAAGCTTTTGCTTTTGGAGCAGGACAAACATCAGCACAGTTACCACAACCAGTACAATCTTCAACGGCAACTTGAATTCTGAAATTCATACCTTTAAGATCTTTACCTGTTGCAGGTTTTACAGCAGTTCCAGCAGGAGCAGCAGCTACTTCTTCATCAGTTAAAAGGAAAGGACGAATTGCAGCGTGAGGACAAACGTAAGCACATTGGTTACACTGAATACAAGTTTCTTCTTGCCACTCAGGAACATTAATAGCAACACCACGTTTTTCATATTTAGTAGTTCCATTTTGGAAAGTACCATCTTCACGACCAGCAAATACAGAAACAGGAAGATCATCACCTTTTTGAGCGTTCATTGGATCACATAGATCAGTAACGAACTTAGGACGATTATTAGAAACAACAGCAGCATCGGTTGTATCGTCCAATTTTTTCCAATCAGCAGAAACTTCAACCTCAACCACATTAGCTCCACCCGCATCAACAGCAGCAAAGTTCATGTTAACCACTTTTTCCCCTTTATTACCATACGATTTCACAATCGCTTTTTTCATTTCTTCAGCAGCTTTCTCGAAAGGAATTACACCAGTAATTTTAAAGAAAGCAGCTTGCATGATTGCATTGGTACGGTTACCAAGACCTAATTCTTCACCCAATTTTGTACCGTTAATAATGTAGAATTTAATCTCATTATCAGCTAAATACTTTTTCATGCTATTAGGAAGATTCTTAACAGTTTCTTCAGCATCGTAAATTGAGTTCAATAGGAATGAACCACCTTTTTTCAATCCTTTTAATACGTCGTACAAATATACGTAAGCAGGAACGTGACATGCAACAAAGTCAGGAGTAGTTACTAAATAGGTAGAACGAATTGGCTCATCGCCAAAACGAAGATGAGAAGCTGTAAATCCACCTGATTTTTTAGAATCGTATGCAAAATAAGCTTGACAATATTTATCGGTTGAACCACCAATAATTTTGATTGAGTTTTTGTTAGCACCAACAGTACCATCAGAACCCAAACCATAGAATTTTGCTTCGTATAGAGATTCAGAATTCATTTTAACCTCAGGCAACATAGGAAGAGATGTAAAAGTAACATCATCAACTATACCCAAAGTAAATTGATTCTTAGGCTCGTTCATTGCAAGGTTTTTGTAAACCGCAACAATTTGAGATGGAGTCACCTCTTTAGAACCTAAACCATAACGACCTCCAACTACGATAGGAGCATTTTCTTTCCCGTAAAATACTTCTCTTACGTCAAGATACAATGGCTCACCATTAGCGCCAGTCTCTTTGGTACGATCAAGAACACAAATACGTTTTACCGACTCAGGAATTACACTTAAGAAGTGCTTAGCAGAGAATGGACGATACAAGTGAACACAAACAAGTCCAACTTTTTCACCATTTGCCATTTTAAAATCAATAGCTTCTTTAATGGTTTCGTTTACAGATCCCATTGCGATAATGATATTTTCAGCATCAGGAGCACCATAATACATGAAAGGCTTGTATTCTCTTCCTGTAATTTTGGTCATTTCCTTCATATAATCTGCTACGATATCTGGCACTGCATTGTAAAATGGGTTAGCAGCTTCACGAGACTGGAAATAGACATCAGGATTCTGAGCAGTACCTCGAGTTACAGGATTTTCAGGATTCAAAGCACGATCGCGGAAAGACTGAAGAGCTTCTTGATCTACAAGACCTCTCATATCTTCCATATCAACAGCTTCGATCTTCTGAATTTCGTGAGAAGTACGGAAACCATCGAAAAAGTTCATAAAAGGAACTCTGGATTTGATAGCAGTTAAATGAGATACTGCAGAAAGATCCATTACTTCCTGAACTGAACTAGACGCTAACATAGCGAAACCAGTTTGACGTGCAGAATAAACATCTGAGTGATCACCAAAAATACTTAACGCTTGAGCTGCAAGAGCACGAGCACTAATATGAAATACACATGGTAATAGCTCACCAGCAATTTTATACATATTAGGAATCATTAACAACAATCCCTGAGAAGCAGTGTATGTAGTTGTTAATGCACCAGCTTGTAAAGAACCGTGAACAGCACCTGCTGCACCAGCTTCCGATTGCATTTCTACTAACTGAACTGTTTCTCCAAAAAGATTTTTACGCCCTTGTGCAGCCCACTCGTCAACATATTCAGCCATAGGCGAAGATGGTGTGATTGGGTAAATACAAGAAACCTCACTAAACATATATGCTACGTGAGCGGCAGCTGCATTACCATCACAGGTAATGAATTTTTTTTCTCTTGCCATTTTACTCCTCCGATTAAATTTTATTATTGGTATTCTATTTTCTATTTATTTCTCTAATATAAAAATCCAAACAACCAAAGAGGAATTTTATTTCCCTCTCCACGTTCTATCATATCAGCAGCAACAAAAAAATCTTCTGTTCTATATTTTAGATCAGATTCATTTTCAATGCCAGTGATTTCAAAATTATACTTATTATTGACTAAAAAATGACCTCTATCGGTACTAAATATTTTCCTATTAGGACCAACCTGATTATAAAAGAATGTTTCGCGAAGATTGCTTTCGCTCACATTTTCGGGGGCGATTGCATACAATAAATTGGTATTGTGCAAATACACCTTATTGGGTTTTTTCGACACATCCTTATAACACTCCGGAGAATTCAACAAACGAATTAATCGAGCATTTTTTAAATAGCGCAAATAGTTCATAATAGTTGCTCTGGAAGTTTCCACATCGTTTGCAAGCTTACTCACATTAGGCTGAAAAGGAACATTACAAGATATAATATATAGAAGTTTCTTTAGTTTTGATAGGTATTTCAATTCAATTTGGTTCAGATAGGTAATATCGAACTCCAACATTAAATTGATCATTTTTAGAAGATTATCCATAAAGCTTTTCTCATCCTGATAACAAGGATAATACCCAAACTTTAAATAATCACCAAAATAAGCCAAAGGACGAACCTTAGACAAAATCTCATCTACAATACTTTCATGATTCTTCAACAATTCGTCAAGAGTATAGCGTGGAAATTGATTGCCTGATTCATAATTTAAAAATTCTCGAAACGATAAACCATTCAAATAGTAAACATGAACCAAATCTTTAAGAACTTCATTGGTTTTAATTCGAAGAATTGAAGAAGCAGTAAAAATAATTTTCAAATCAGAATACTGCTTGTAACAAGTTCGTAAATCTTTATCCCAACCAGGAAGTTTATGAATTTGGTCTAGTAGTAATATTTTTCCACCTCTCTTATAAAATTCATCAATAAATGGCACTAGTCCTTTCTCTGTAAAGAATAAGTTATTCAGATTAATGTATAAGCAAGTTTTATCGTTTGCATGATGCTCACGAATATAATCCAGTAAAAAGGTTGTTTTCCCAACTCCTCTGGATCCTTTAATGGCTATTAAACGCTGCGACCAATCTATTTCATCAGCCAACTCACGTCTAATTGTGCCTTTCTTATGCTTCAACAAACTGTTATGAGTCTGTACTAGAGTGTTCATTTCTTTTCGAATTTACTTCGCAAATTTATGGAATAAATACCGCATTTTGCAATCTAGAGATTACAAAAATCTTTTCATTTTGCAATTTATACTTATTTAAAATAAGATCGAACACAACTCTAAACCACTCATAATAAGAAATTAAGTTCAACCTCCCATTTGAAACTCATAATTTCTCCCATTCAAAAACTATTCTAAATTAGCCTTTGTTTTTTAAGCCAAAAAGAAAGGGTAGCGACTGAAATCGCTACCCTTTTTATGTTTTTTATGAACAAAAAGTAAACTACTTATCGTTCATTGAAATTAAAAATTCTTCGTTTGATCTTGTTTTTCGCAAACGATCCTGAAGGAACTGCATTGCTTCAATTGAGTTCATATCCGTCAAGTAGTTTCTCAAAATCCAGATTCGATTCAATTGATTTTCGTCCAAAAGAAGATCTTCACGACGAGTACTTGAAGCCGTGATATCAACCGCTGGGTAAATACGTTTATTAGACAACTTACGATCCAATTGTAGTTCCATATTACCAGTTCCTTTAAATTCCTCAAAGATCACCTCGTCCATTTTAGAACCTGTTTCGGTTAAGGCTGTCGCTAAAATAGTAAGCGATCCGCCATTCTCGATATTACGAGCAGCTCCGAAAAAACGTTTAGGTTTATGCAATGCGTTCGCATCAACACCACCCGAAAGAACTTTACCAGAAGCTGGTGAAACTGTATTGTAAGCACGTGCCAATCGAGTAATTGAATCCAAAAGAATCACAACATCGTGTCCACACTCAACCATACGCTTGGCTTTTTCGAGAACGATATTTGCAACACGCACGTGACGCTCAGCAGGCTCATCAAACGTAGAAGAAATAACTTCAGCATTTACGCTTCGTGCCATATCGGTAACTTCTTCCGGACGCTCATCAATCAATAAAATGATCATATATGCTTCTGGATTGTTAGCCGCAATAGCATTTGCAATCTCCTTTAAAAGAACAGTTTTTCCTGTTTTTGGTTGTGCTACAATTAAACCTCTTTGTCCTTTACCAATTGGAGCAAACATATCCACAACACGAGTTGCCATAGAATTCATTCCTTTTCCTGTTAAATTAAATTTTTCATCAGGAAATAAAGGAGTTAAATGATCAAAAGGAACACGATCTCGTATTACCTCAGGCAATCTTCCGTTAATTTTAGCTACTTTTATCAGTGGGAAATATTTCTCACCTTCTTTTGGTGGGCGAATTGTTCCATTTACTGTATCTCCAGTTTTTAAACCAAACAATTTGATTTGCGACTGCGATACATAAATATCATCTGGAGAGTTCAAATAATTATAATCTGAAGAACGAAGGAATCCGTAACCATCAGGCATAATTTCTAAAACACCCGAATTCTCAATTATTCCATCAAACTCGAATAATTTTTCTTTTTCGCGTTTTTCAAATCTTTTTCGATTGGGATTTTCTGATTTTTCGGCTTTTCCTGATCTTTCAATCTTCTCAGATTTTTCTGATTTCACAGGAGCTTCCTGACCTTCAACTTTAACCTGCTCTTCTTTTACTTCCGATCCCTCAGGCTTATCCTGACGCTCAGCTCTTGGTATTCTTGCTGGTCTTGTTGTTCTTGGTGGTCTTGGGCTTCGCTCGGTTTTCACTGAGTTTTCTTCAGAAGAGGAAGATACATCAGCAGAAGCTTCTGCTTTGACTTCCTTTTTCTCAACTACTCGTTCAACTTTTTCTGTAGAAACTCTTTTTTCTCTTCGAAGTTTTCTGACAGGTTCTTTACCTGTCTTAACATCCTCTTTATTAGCACTATCGACAGCAGCCTCTTTGCTTGGCTGTTCTGCTTTTTTTCTTTTGTGCAAAAGGGATCTAGATCGTCCCTCATCAGCTTTACCTTCTGCCGAAGAACTCTTCGACTTATTTCCGGAAAGCTTTTTTTCTGGTGCTTTTCTTTCTGAAGCTACAATTGCCTGTTGATCAAGGATCCTGTAAATTAAATCCTGTTTCTTAAAAGACTCAATCTTCTTGACGTTGAGTTCTTTAGCGATCTCTCGTAATTCAGGCACAAGTTTCTTGTTTAATTCAAGAATATCGTACATAAATGATATTTTATATTTTTTGGGTGATTTTTTAGATAGATATTGTATTAGAACAATAGGGAACCTGATCTTTCGACCTCTTAAATGAGAATAATTAATCTGAATTCAATTGCAATATTACGGAATTAGTTATAATCCGCAAAAAATAATTGCTTTTATTATTAAAATTACAAGCAAATGGGGGAAATAAGTTTACCTCTCTCAAAATAAACCCATTAAATCGCAGTCAAATTTCTTTTTCAAAATGATTTTGCTATATTTAAGTATAAACGCTAGTAGTTCTAACGTATATAAATACCATTTAAATCCACTATGAGACAGCTAAAAATAACCAAACAGGTAACAAACCGAGAAACTCCTTCGTTGGACAAATATCTGCATGAAATTGGAAAAGTAGATCTTATTTCGGCAGATGAAGAAGTTAAACTTGCCCGAGAAATAAAAAAAGGAAATAAAAAAGCTCTTGATAGACTCATTAAAAGCAATCTACGATTCGTCGTTTCTGTTTCCAAACAGTACCAGAATCAAGGATTAAGCCTTCCTGATTTAATTAACGAGGGGAATTTAGGGTTGATTAAGGCAGCCCAAAGATTTGATGAAACCAGAGGTTTTAAATTCATATCTTATGCAGTTTGGTGGATTCGGCAATCGATATTACAAGCTTTGGCTGAGCAAGCCCGGATTGTACGTTTACCGTTAAATAAAATTGGTTCTATTAATAAAATCAATAAAACTTTTGCTCAATTAGAACAAGAATATCAAAGAGAACCATCCCCTGAAGAAATTGCTGTTATTCTAGAAATGAGTCCTAAAGATGTTAAGGAAGCATTAAAAGCTTCTGGCCGACACATATCAATGGATGCGCCAATAAATCCAGACGAAGAGAACACCCTTTACGACATTCTCTTGAGTAATGATGAAATAAGTCCTGACAAAAAACTTCTTAGGGATTCACTTCGCAAAGAAATAGATCGCTCATTATCAACACTATCAAAACGCGAAGCATCAATTATTCGTTTGTATTTTGGTTTAAACGGGAAACCACCTTATTCTTTAGAGGAAATTGGAAAAGAATTTGGACTAACACGAGAAAGAGTTCGCCAAATTAAAGAGAAAGCAATTAAACGAATGAAAACCGCTTTCCGCAGCAAAATATTAAAAACTTATTTAGGAGAATAGTATAAATTTTAGGGTGTAAAAAGGGTAAGAATCGGTGGTAATTTCTATTTCATCCGCTTATCCTTTTTTTATTTGTGTATCTTTGCAAGACATTTAAACAAATCTTCTACAAACAGATGCAAACAATAATTTCACCCTCTTTACTAGCGGCTGATTTCACCAACTTGAAAGCCGATATCGAAATGGTTAATAACAGTGAAGCTGATTGGTTTCACTTAGATATTATGGATGGAGTATTTGTGCCTAATATATCCTACGGCCTACCAGTTGTAGAGCAAATAAACAAAATCGCTACAAAGCCTCTTGATGTTCACTTGATGATTATCGATCCAGATCGTTACATTGAAGCTTTCAAAAAGGCTGGAGCAGATCTACTAACTGTTCATTATGAAGCTTGTAAACACCTTCATCGCACCATTCAAAGCATTCATAACAATGGCATGAAAGCTGGCGTTTCACTAAACCCACACACTCCTGTATCGGTTTTGGAAGATATTATTTCAGATATTGATTTAGTTTTACTAATGAGTGTAAACCCTGGCTTTGGAGGGCAAAGCTTTATTGAAAACACTTACTCTAAGGTTGAGAAACTAGCGAAGCTCATTAAAGAAAAAAATGCAAGCTCAATTATAGAAGTTGATGGAGGTGTAAATCTGGAAACAGGAAAAAATTTAATAAAAGCAGGAGCGAATGCCTTGGTTGCTGGTAGTTTTGTTTTTGGTGCAGATGATCCAAGCCAAACAATATCAAGGCTAAAGAACCTTTAAATAAAGATGGCAATTCTCCTTTAAAAGAAAGAAATTAGCACTTAACTTGGTATGCTAGTCTACTAACAAGTTGATCCTTTTTTTTACAGTGAATCCCCATCTTTTCCTTCAACAAAATCCTTCAGATAAGCAAATTTAGATGTCAATCTACCATTTTTAACGATAGTCGCATTTTCAATAATTCCATCTGGATCATCTACAAAAAGACAATCGTAAACATTCTGATACAAAGCTTCCGCAAAATCAATAGAAGAATCTCTAGGTAATTCTCCTGGAAGATTATCTACTGCCATAACAGTTACATTTCTGTTATCCACAAAAGGAATCGTTTCTTCTCCTTTAAAACGGTCGTAACCATAAAAGGATGAATCAATTGTGGACGCTCTAAGTGTTGATACGATTGGCCCATTTAAATCACAACTAATATCGGCAATAACCGAAATCTTAAAATCCTTTTCTTTGTAATCGTCGGCGGTTATAAATTTTGGCGATTTGGGATCCCAAAAATGGCAGGCTATGAATAAATCTGTCACTTTAGTATAAGGCTTAAATGATGATTGATAAGCTTCTGGATTATCGTAAAAATCCTGAAAAGAAAAAGCACCTCCATCTTTACGTTCTACATAATTTTCCGGATCAATTCGACAAACAACAGGCTCACGATAGCTTTTGTGCAAAAAATCATCAGCCGTAACCTCTTTCACACGTAAAGCATGTATTGTTTGCATAGCTCCCTTTGCTACACGACCACCACCAGTAACCAATATTTTTATGGGTTTTAGAACTATTTTTTGCAAATATTGATACATTTCTTCCATGTCCTTGCAATTGCTAGCTGGTGGAAGATCAAAAAAATCAGTACGCATTCCCCTTGCCCGCAAAGCTTTATATGCACCTATTACCCCAGCCCAATGACCAAAAGCAACCAATCTTTTATTATTCCTATTTTTTAGATATTCATAATCGATTAGAGTAATATTTCGCTCCATAATTTTTCGCAAAAACTCTCTGTTGTAGGCCTGTTTTTTGGCTGTATGAGAAAAAAACAAATAAGTTTTATTGGGAATTAAAGTAGGAATAGAAACTTCTTTCACCCCAAAAAGTATATCACAATCACGCAAATCATCCGTTAGAAAACAGCCTTGTTCCCGATATTCAGCATCAGTAAAACACCGAATATCGCTTGGCTGAATCGAAATACTAACATTGGGATACTTATTTGCTATTTGCCTACATGTAACTGGTGGTATTGCAACCCTCCTATCCGGTGGATTTTTAGTTTCCCGAAGTACCCCTATCTTAATTTCCTTGTTCATTTGATGCTTTTTTAAACGTTAAATATTATTCCTGCTTGATAATAAGTGAATAGTAAGATACTAATAATTATGAAAAATTCTTCATACATAAGCTTACGGATTTATACTTTCACTTATGAATGGGAACACAATAGCAAATGTCTTTTGTGGATTTTTCTTATTCTAATTTTTATCTCTCCACAAAAAACATCAATACACACTGATTTACTGCCCATTACAAAAACACAATTAGAATTTTAAGTAATTTTAGAAGGATTCTATGAAAAAGATCATGCGAACCGAATGAATTTTATTAATTTTACGCCGATTCAAGGGGCTGACGTGGATTTTGACAGCATGATGAATTGGTAAGTAAGCATGTCGAGCGTTGTTATTCCAGCTCGTAAATATCGGATATCACACTTTTTAATTGGCGAAAATAACTACGCTCTTGCTGCTTAATCGAATTATAGTAGATTAGCTTTATCACTACTCTAGGAGTAGAGACGAGACATCCAGCTTATGGTTCCACCTTGATCCGGTAAGTAATTGGATGCTATCAATTCAGGGTTAGTCTGATTCAAACTTCGGGGAACAGATGAAATTAAGAAGATAAGATAAGGTCTCAGGTGTGCTTTCCTAAACTTTATTCGAAAACTAATAAATCACTACACATGTAGAAAGCTTATTGATCGCGTGTTTGGACCAGGGTTCGATTCCCTGCAGCTCCACTAGACAATAGTCAAATTAAATCAAAACCGGTCAAACCAATAGGTTTGACCGGTTTTTTTATTCTAATTTTTCTATTCATTTTTAAAACAACTAATATTCGAACAAAAAATTAGCAGCCCTTAACAAATAAGAAGCTGCTTATTAAACTTTAAAAAAATACATTCTTTATGCTACTGGCATTCATTAGATAACAAACTTCTAATTCACCATTCTCAAAATAGAAAAATTACGTCGCAACAAAGATTAAATTTTCAGATCACCAATTGCCTTGTAATATTTAGCTTCATTGGTTTTCACCTCTGTTTTTGCATTAATATAATCGGCATGAGATTCCTGCCATTGCAGTTGAGCATCTAACAAGTCTCTTGTTGTTGTTACTCCCTCCATCAAACGATTTGTTTCCAGTTTTAAATTCTCGTTAGCTTGTTCCATAGATGTTTCTGTAAAATTCAATTTTACCAAAGACTCTTTCAGACGAAAAATAGCCTGTCTAATTTCCAATACAATTAATTCGGTACTCTCATCTAAATTAAGCTCAGCTTTTTGAATGGCCATTTTATTCTGCACATTTTTAAGCCGCTTCTCACCCCAATGAAAAACGGGAACACTCACAGAAACCCCTGCATTAAATGTGAACTCATTTTCTTGCTCCATATAATGGTTAGGATTTTGAGAAAGATAATTTGCATAAGACACAATCTGTGGTTTATAATCTGCATTTACTAGCTTTTTTTCAACCTTTGATACCTCTACCTGATTGTTTAGCATTTTTAATTCTGGGCGATTCCTCAAATGATTTTCGCTAAATGAAATAGAAGACAGTTTCTCTGGAATAAAAATGATGGAATCCTGAATTTGAATCGACGATAATATTCCATTCCCAATTCTTTGGTTTAAGCTCATTTTTGCCAACTCCAAATTATTCGAAATCTCAATCAGTGACAACTTCGAATTGTTTAATTCTACCTGAGTCTTTAAAACTTCATTTTTGGTAACAACACCAGTTTCATATCTATTACGAACTTCTTTTAACACATCGGTTAAAAGCTCGATGGATTTTTCTACCACCCCTTTTTGTTCCCTCAAAGATACCAAACTCCAATATTTCGTTTCTACATCTAGCAACAATTCTGATTTGGTTAAATCTACATTATCCTCAGCCAATGCTAAAGAGAGAGATGAGAGCGTATTTGCGTATCTCAATTTACCTCCCATATAAATTGGCAAACTCATTCCAATACTTGCTGTGTACGAATTTTCATAAGCCAGATCGGTTGTACTTCCGGGCGAATATACTCCACTGGGATCACCATCTACAGTTGGCAATTCATAGCCCGGAACAATCATTTGATTCGGATCACTTAGATAAGTATACGAAGAAGATAAATCCAAAACTGGGAGCATAGATCTTTTGCTAAGCTTTAATGAAGCCTCACTCGACTTTAAGTCAGATAAAGCAGACTTAACCTTTTGATTATGATCTACAGCCTTTCGCTTGCATTGCTGAAGCGTTAAAACTTCTTGTGCACTTATTTTAAAAATCATCAACAGCCCAAATAAAAGGACCATTGATATTTTTGATATAATATTGTTCATTGGATTTGTAATTATTTGATACGGGTTATTTTCCGATCATTTATATTTTTCTTTTTTCTAATACAAGTCAATAAATAGTCATTTTCCTTCTGCAAACGAATATCGAGTTTCGGAATTCTGCTTTGCTGAACTATTTTTACCGCTTCAAACTCAATATAATCGAACTTAGAGTAGCGTGTAGCGATATTATGAACCCTTTCCATTAACTCCTCCTGATTGATCGCTTCGTCAATAATATGTTTTTTTAGCAAATCGGATGAGTGCACCTTATCGTACTAAAAAAGCATTTTCACCGGATTTATATACATCAGATTCGATTCTACAAATGTTGCCCCTCCCTTAGGAATATTTACAAAGTTGTAGTTGTCATTGTCTATATAAAAATCACGCGAAACAAATCTTAAATCTGCAGCCATACTCATACTAAACAACATAACATTAACCGGCTTAAAGTAGACTGAAAGAACAATCTTATTCATCGATTTGATTTGAAGGAGTATCTGATTAAAAGTTCTGAATACTCGTAGAATATTGTCCTCATAATTTTTATCCTCATATAGAGTATTCCATTTCTCTTTATATTTCTCCAGACTAAAATCAGAATGATCATTACTTATCACCAATGTTTTAATCTCATCACTACTATTTATTTGATCTAATAAATCTAAAAGCTGATTTCTATGGTCAAAGGTTTCCTGTTCCAAAATCAAACTATAATCTAAATAAAGAACTGTTATACGCTCTTTTATTTCACAATAGAAATATTTATCAGTTATATCAATTTGCATTTTTAGTTGTTTTTAAAGTTATTCACTTACTTCGATTCTGTAGAAAATCACATAAAGCAGAGGCACTACAATCAGAGTAAGAACTGTTGCAAACAGTAAGCCGAAAATGATAGTAATTGCCATAGAACCATACATTGCATCTGTAATAATTGGAGTCATCCCTAAAATTGTAGTAATGGCTGCCAAGAATACCGGACGTAAACGACTAACGGCCGCATCTACAACAGCAGGAAAAGCTTGCATGCCTTCAGATTCAAGATTTATATTAATCTGATCCATCAGTACAATTGCATTTTTAAGCACCATACCTATCAGTCCTAAAAATCCTACAATAGCCATAAAACCAAAGGCACTATTTGTTACAAATAGTCCTATTCCAACTCCAATAATCGATAATGGAATAATGGCAATTACAACCAACGACTGACGTACGCTATTAAAAAGCATCACAATAATAAAGATCATTAAAAGCATGGCCATTGGAAAGAATTTACCAGTACCTTCCTGAGACTCCACAGAAGGTTTCAGCTCTCCGTCCCACATTAGGCTATAACCTGCTGGTAGCGGAATGGCTTCAATTTGGTCTTTCACTTTAGCTAATAGTGTTGTGCCTGTCATATCCGGATCGGCAGGATCGCATTGTACAGTAATGGCACGCTGACGATTATAGCGTTTGATAACGCTGTTTTCCCATGATAAGGAAATACTGTCAACCACTTCTTTTAGAGGTACAGAATAGGCACCTGTTTGCGACCAGACACTTGTATTCTCAATTGCATCCATACTGTTTTTAGCCTTCTGGTCTACTTTTAGCATGACCGGCAATTTTTCTTCATTTTCGCGGTAAAGACCGATGCTTAAACCTGTACTGGTTAATTGTTGGATCGTATTTCCCAAATCGCTTCTGGATATACCACAACGAGAACCTTTTAGTTGTGAATAGTGAGGAGCCCAGGTTAACACTTTGTTGCGCCAATCATCACATATATCACCACATTCAGGTGTGTTGTGCATTATTGTTTTGGCTTGCTCCGATAAATCCCTTAATACTGCTGGATCGGGGCCAATAAAACGTCCTTCTACTTTATAGTCAATTGGTGGTCCTGCGAGGTACTTTTGTACCCTAACACGGGCCTGTGGATAATTATCGTTAAAGTATTCTGTAAGCTTCGGAACCAACTCATCGGTTTCCTCAGAATTGTGTGTTTCAACTAAAAATTGACCAAAGCTGGTATTATAATTTTCAGCATGAGCCATTAATATATAACGTGGTGGTGTTTGACTGATACTGGTAACTATATTCACAATTTCGGGATTGTTCTCGAAAAGTTGTTTTTCCGCAATTGTCAAATCATTTTCAACTTTACTAACAGAACTCCCTTCAGGCAACCAATAATCAATAACAAAATATGATTTTTCCATAGGGGTAAAGAATGCCTGTTTTAAGTTGACAAAAGCAAATATTGAAATAATCAGAAATGCAATTACACCCGCTAAAGACATCCACCTGCGTTTTAGTGAACTTATCAGAAAACTTTTAAACACCTGGTAGAACCTACTTCCGTACGGATCTTTTATTTCTTTAGGCGCTTTTAGGAATCTTTCGTTGGTTATGGCAGTTTGTGTCATCGCAAACAACCAACTCAATGTTAAAGAAATAGCTAAAACCAGAAATAGATCCCGGCATATTTCGCCGGCTGAAGTAGGGGCAAGAAAAACTGGTAGAAAAGCCAGTATGGCAATAAAAGTGGCACCCAGTAATGGTATTGCAGTTGAACTAGAAATATCCACGATGGCTTTTCTGCGGTTCATTCCTCTTTGCAAGGAAACCAAAGCACCGTCGGTTACTACAATGGCATTATCTACCAGCATTCCCATGGCTATAATAATAGCGGCAAGTGATGTGCGGTGCAGACTTATATCCATCATGTTCATGATAATTAAGGTTCCCAGAATAGAGAAAATTAAGCTGCTACCAATTAAAATTCCAGATTGTAAGCCCATGAATAATAACAATACAATAACAACAATAGCTACCGATGCGATCAGGTTTACGATAAAACCATCGTTGGCTTTCTCCACCTCTTTGGCCTCACTGTATACAGATGTTATTTCCAGTCCTAAAGGCAAATTAGGTCTGATAACATCTAACTTGGCATTAATATTCTCAGCTAGTGTCAATACATTTCCCCCCTTGGTGGTAGAAATACCTAAACCAATTGCATTCTGTTTATTTCTTTTCATCAGACCTTGCGCCGGTTCCAGAAAAGACTTTTTAATTTCGGCTACATCTTTTAAGTAGAACTGTTCTTCTCCAACCTGAACAATGGTGTTTTTAATTTCCTCAAGGCTTTTAAAAGCATTGTTCCCTGAGACTCTTATATAGCGGTCGTTTATTTCAATATTACCAGCAGCAGCAATCTCAGCCTGTGAATTAAATGCCTGAGCAATAATACCCGGATTAACTCCCAGCTCCGATTTTTTTGATTCCTTGATGATCACATCCACTACTTCGGTACGATTTCCGAACAAGGTAATTTTACCAACCTGGGCAACCGGTAGCAATTCCTGCTTTAAATACTGAGCATAATCGTTTAGTTCTTCGTAAGTAAAGCCATCGCCGGTAATCGCATAAAACATTCCATATACATCTCCATAGTCATCAATTACTTGGGGAGTTCCTGCTCCTGAAGGCAGATCTCCTTCCGCATCTTTTAGTTTTTTACGAAGAATATCCCAAACCTGGGGCATTTCTTTTGAGCGCAACTTTTCTTCCAGTTCAATTTCAACAATAGAGAGACCTGCGTATGAACTCGAAAATATCTCATCGATATTGTCCATACTTTGAGCTGCACGCTCTACTACCTCGGTTACTTCCTGTTCCACCTCATGAGGAGATGCGCCCGGATATTGTGTGACAACCAAAGCCGTTTTAATGGTAAACACGGCATCTTCGAGTTTACCCATGCTAAAGTAGGAAGATACTCCTCCCACCAGCACAATCAGTAACAAGAAGTACACTACTATCTTGTTCTTCAGTGAGTATTCTGTTAAATTCATTTTCTTACAATTTGTTCCCTACGTTTGTTCTTGAAAATCCTTCGTACTTCTTTACTTTTTGGCCTTCAAACAGGTAATTAACTCCCGTGCTAACAATATTCTCTCCACCCTTCAATCCTCTTTTTATTTCTATCATATCGTTAGCAACTATTTTTCCGCTGACCACTTCTTTAGCAGAAACTGTATTTGAACTTTCGTTAAATAACCATACGTATGTTTTGCTTCCCTTCGTAAATACACAAGTAACTGGTATTTCCATAGAAGCTACAGAATTAACTCCATTTTCGGTGATCTCCAGGTGGGTTGTCATTCCTGCACGTAGATTAAGATTTTCCGGTACATCAATCAATATTGATATTGGGTAGGATTGTTTTGACATACTGGTTTTGTGTCCTATTTCTTTTAATGTTCCCGGAACTCTAACTTTTTTATTTCCTACTTCTACCAGGCATGCATATTGAGTTCTATCATTAATTTTATCTAAATCCTCTAAGGAAATCCATGCATTTACTTCAAATTTTGAAAGGTCAATAAACGAAACAATAGGTTGTCCGGGATTTACCTCTTCAAAATTATTCACGTATACATCGCTAATGTATCCAGAAAATGGAGCTTTCAGATCAGTATCTTCTAATGCATTTTTAGCCGACTCATACGCAGTTTTTGCAGCAGTATAGTTTGACTCCATAAGATCATATGTACTAGCAGATACACTTTCTCTTTCCAGCAAAGTTTTATAGCGCTCATATTCTGCACTGGCTAATTTATAAGCTGCCTGAGTCGATTCAACGGCGATTTTGTAATCACGAGAATCGATCTTAGCAATGACCTGTCCTTTTGGCACATAATCACCAATGATATCGTTTAACTTTACCAAGGGTCCATTTACTCGAAACGCTAGCTTGGTTTCCCGCTTTTCATTAATACTTGCAGGTACAGTAATCACATTGCATCTACTTTCTTTAATACTTGCATTCAGCACCTTTACTGATCTCACATGTACTTTTTCTTTGGCTTTTTCTTTACAAGCAACAAAAATCAACATTCCTATCAGCAAACAGCTGATTCCTTTTAAATACCTCATTACTTAAACATTAGTGTTTTTTTAATTAACTTACAGTAGACTCTGAGTAAACCATATACGTTTCTTTAGTTTATCTATATTCAAAAAAATATGGGCACTTATTGCATTTCCATGCACAAGTCTACCCAGAGTTTCTAAGCATATTAACTATCTCTATTTTTTTATTATTTCAAATAAAAATTTTAACTGCTCCTTTATTTTGACCTCAAAATCAGCCTTATCCTTACTGTTTGTAATATTATAATTCATTAAAGCCTCAACGATATGGTTAATGTTTTTAGGATTCACATGATCTCTTAATAAATTTTTACTACATCCCTTTTCAATAAATGCAATTATTAATTCATGTTGAATATTAATTTTCTCATCAATCATTTTTGATATTTGCGGATACTCTGTTCTAATACTCATCGAATTGGCAATCACATACTCATCAATTCCATTTGCAATCTGATCCGTCAAATTATCAAGCAATGTGTAATAATCAACATCCTGCTTCATAAACTCTCTGGAATTCTCTGTATATGAATTGAATGTCTCCTCATAACATTTGTACAATAGATCTTCCTTACTACCTATTATTTTATAGAGTGTTCTTTTAGACATTCCGCATTCTTTTGCCAGATCATCCATATTCCACCCCTTCACACCTCGTTTGAGTAAAATATTTTTAGTGCTTTCAAAAACAATTTTCTCTATATTCTCGTTTCCAAACTTCATAAGTAGTAAACTCTATGTATTATTTTAGTTTATTTGGCGCAAAAATAGGTTCGTAATTTTATCATTCCAAGTAATTTTCGAATTTTTTACATTATTTTATTCATCCTTGAACAAAAGCACTATCAATCATCCAAATCCCAAAGAATGATTCGCCAGAAACAGCTATCCCAGTAGCAATATGTTCCATTTTTAGTAAGAAATTGCTACTACAATAGCAATTCACATGCAAATTACCTATCTTTATATTCTAAATGGACAGTAGATATGGGAGAGTATGGAGATCAAAATTCACCTAAAGAAGTAATGATTCTTTTATCAAAAAAGATCATAACCTTAAGAAAACAGGAGAAGATGTCTCAGAAGAAATTATCAGAAAGATCTGGAGTAGCCTACGCTAGTATTCGGAAATTCGAGTCGACAGGTATTATTTCTCTTGAATCACTCCTAAAGATCTGTGAGGTTCTGCATCGTCTGACAGACTTTGAATCAATATTGCTACCCAACGATATAAAACAGAAAAAAGACCTATTTGATTATTGATTATGGCGACAAGTAAACTTAACGTGTACATCCAATTTTCTGAACAGGAAGAATTAGTAGGTCAGCTGATTATAGATGGTCGGAGAATATTGTTTAAATATAGTGATGCTTATTTAAAATCGGGAGCGAATCTATCGCCCAATCAATTAATATTTGACGATAATCCTCAGACGACTAAAGAAAAACCATTCAGTGGTCTATTTGGTGTATTCGCTGACTCTTTACCAGATGCCTGGGGATACTTGCTAATCAGGAAGCGTCTCAGTGCTGATCAAATTGCTATCGAATCTTTAAATGCCTTAGATCACCTAACTTTTGCCGGAAAAAATAGCCTGGGAGCACTACAGTACAAACCGAGTGTTGAGTCGAACCAAGAAGCGATAGAAATGAATCTAGATAAACTAAATAACAATATTTCTGATGTACTCAAAGGCGAAAGTAGTGTCGTAATTGATGAGATCTTCGGAAGAGGAGGAAGTCCTGGTGGAGCACGACCCAAAATTTATGCAGGATACAATCCAAAAACAGATTCTCTCATCAGTGGCATTGCAAATCTTCCAGAAGGATATGAACACTGGATTATTAAATTTGCAGCAAGTGAAGATTCTAGGGATATCGCCAATACGGAACTAGCCTATTCTAAAATGGCTGTAGATTCAGGAATTGAAATGTCTGAGTGTAGAGTGTTTAGCAGTGATGCTGGGAACAGCTATTTTGGAACCAAACGATTTGATAGGTCTGGGAATGATAAACTTCATATGCTCTCAGCTGCAGGACTTCTTCATGATGACTATGAACACAGCACTCTTGACTATGGGAATCTAATCTTCCAGGCAAAAAAGCTAACAAATAACGCGCAAGCGGCTGAACAAATGTTTCGTAGGGCTGTTTTTAATGTTCTGGCACATAACCGCGATGATCATTCTAAAAACTTTGCCTTCCTAATGGATGCTAAAGGAATATGGTCGCTTGCACCTGCATATGACTTGACATTCTCTTCATCTTCTCAGGGATTCCATAGTACAGCTTGCGCTAAAAACTATGTAGATCCGGGAAGGAAAGAATTACTGGAATTAGCAAATTTATTCTCGATCAACAAAGCAAATTTCATTATCGATGAGATAAAAGATATTATCGATGCCTGGAGAATGTATGCTAAATCATGTGGAGTTTCCAAAGCCTCAATAAAAACCATAGAAACAAGTTTGAAAACCATTAGATCAAGATTTTAGAAATGAGAAACTAATCATCCTGAGAACCATCTCCCTCTCAATTGAATAAGAATGTTTCATCAAACTTTCGCATCCTTAAAAGGGTTCCAACTTCAAAATTAATTTCGATTCCACCACCAGCCCCTTATTCGAAAACCAAGAAACGCTCTCTTTTACAATTATTTATTCAAGAATCTTGACTTCTTAGAACTCCACTTACTATGATTCTTTTTTGTTTGTTTTTAAAATCAATTAAAGGCAAATAAAACCAATACATGAATGCCAGAAGCAAAAAAAAGAAGCACCCAACAATTTGGGTACTTCTCCTCTTTAAATTCTACACTAAAAGCTACTATTTAATTTTTTGGTTTGGCATTTCTCCAACCCGCTTTTAATTGTTTAGCCAATTCTTCAATTGTCTTTTTGTATTTTGGATCTTCGGCTCTGTTTTTATTTTCCTGAGGATCTATTTCGTGATCGTACAATTCAGTTCGCAGATATTCACCTTTCTTGTCATCAACCCACTTGTACCATTCCACATAACGGAATTGGTCGGTTCTCATGGCATAACCCATTTGTTCGAATGGAATCGTCTTTGTACGTCCGTAGCGACCTAAAAGAAATTGACTGAATGCTGCAGATTTCCATTCCAAATCAGGATTCTCTAAAAGAGGGGCCACACTGGTACCTTGTAGGTAATCTGGAATCTTGATACCAGCCATATCACATAAAGTAGGATAGATATCAACAAACTCGGTAAGAGCATTAGTCTCCTTGCCTTTTGCTTTCACACCAGCACCGCTGAAAATCATTGGAACATGGGTATCAATTTCGTAGGTAGTTTGCTTGCACCAGCCGTTGTGTTCTCCTAGTTTCCATCCATGATCGCCCCAAAGAACAACCAAAGTATTTTCTGCTAATCCCAATTCATCTAAAGCCTTTAAAAGACGACCAATTTGAGCATCGGTATAAGTAACACTCGCATAGTAACCGTGTTTAATTTCTCTCTGGCGATCCTCATCCCAGGGCTCCTCACTTGGCAATGGCAAATCATGAGTATCGGAATATCCTCTCAATTCGGCTTCCCCATGGATAAGATATCCTGGCACGCCTTCGGGTACAAACTGATTTTCGGCCAAAGGAATTGAATCGCGATTGTACATATCCCAGTATTTCTTGGGTGCATTAAAAGGAAGGTGAGGACGGTAATATCCTACCGAAAGGAAGAATGGTTTTTCTTCTGATTTTAACCTTTTAAGAATCTCGATTGCTTCAGTTGTTTGTGCACCATCGTAATAGGCATCATCGTCGGCATCAGCAATTTCTGTTGCATTTGCTTTCACATACCAGTGTCCACATGGATCGATTCTTGATTTTCCTGCTGCTTTTAAAGCTTCAATTTTCTCTTTTTGAATCTTCAGATTTTCATCGTTTAAGTATACCGCATCTGGATCGAAAGGAAAGCCTGCAAGATGTTGTGGCACTTCCGACCAGGAAATCGTATCAGGATCGTTATTATGAAATGCTTTTCCCAAGCCTACCGTATGGTAACCATTTTGTTTAAAATATTGCGGTAAGGTAACCACATTGGGCATGGTTTTTCTAAACTCTGTTTGCAAATCCCACACCTTAATTGAATCGGGACGTAAACCGGTAAGTAAACTAGCACGAGAAGGGTTACAAACTGCTTCCTGACAATAGGTTCTGGTGAAAGTTACGCCCTGATCGGCCAATCGATCCATATTCGGAGTGATTACATAATCGCTTCCATAAGCACCAAATTCCGGGCGCAAATCATCTACCGGAATAAATAGAATATTGGGTTGTTTGGTTTTTCCATTTCCCTGATCTTTCGACGGAGATGCACAGCTAGATAGCAAAACTAAACTTGCTACCAGTAAATTCCAATGTACTCTGGTTCGTTTCATCTGTTTAGGTTTTTTTAGATTTTAAACTCGGATTATTTCCCCTTTTATTTAAAATATTCTTGTTTAAGTTGTTCGGAAAGAGAATCAACTAGTTCCTTGTATTTAGGATCATTAGCCAGATTTGTATTCTCCTGAGCATCATTTTCATGATCGAACAACTCGGTACGTAAATAGGCGCCTTTCGTACTATCCTGAGCGATCCATTTGTACCATTCCACATAACGATAACGATCGGTGCGCATAGCATATCCCATCTGTTCTTCATCGATGTTAGTAGTACGACGATCACGCCCAAGTAAAAACTGACTTAAAGCTACCTGATCCCATTCCTGATCAGGATCGGACAGCAAAGGAACCATACTTGTACCCTGTAAAGATTCCGGAATTTCAAGACCAGAAAGTTCACATAAGGTAGGATATACATCTACAAGCTCAGTCAATGCCTTCGATTTCCTGCCTTTGGCATTTACTCCTGCTCCACTAAAAATCATAGGTACCCGACAGTCGATTTCATAATTGCTTTTCTTCCCCCAACCATTGTGTTCTCCCAGTTTCCAACCATGGTCACCCAAAAGCACCACAATGGTATTTTCGCTCAATCCCAAGCTGTCTAAAGCATTAAGCAGCCTTCCAATTTGTGCATCGGTGTACGAAACACTGGCACAATAACCATGCTTAATCTCGCGCTGACGCTCTTCAGCCCAGGGACCATCAATGGGCAAAGGAAGGTCGGGACAATCGGTATAACTTTTGCGAAGTTCAGAATCACCATGAACCAAGAATGCAGGAGTCCCTTCGGGTACAAATTGATTTTCGGCCAATGGAATTTCATCACGTTTGTATAAATCCCAATATTTTTTTGGCGCATTAAAGGGCAAGTGTGGTCGGTAATATCCTACCGATAGGAAAAAAGGTTCATCCTGTTTTGCCAATCGTTCCATCACCTCAATTGCACGGGTTGTTTGCGCACCGTCGTAATATGCGTCATCTTCTACATCGGCTATTTCAGTCGCTTTTGCTTTCACATACCAATGACCTAACTGATCAATCTTTGATCTTCCGGCTGCTTTCAACCTCTCAATTTTTTCCTGTTGAATTTTGATATTTTCATCGGTTAAATAAACAGCATCCGGATCGAATGGGAAACCATCGAGATGCTCCGGAACTTCAGACCAGGAAATGGTATCGGGATCATTATTGTGGAAAGCTTTCCCAAAACCAACCGTGTGATAGCCATTTTCTTTAAAATACTGAGGAAGAGTAAGCACATCGGAAAGCGTATTTCTGAATTTAGTATGGTTGTCCCAAACACGCAGAGAATCTGGACGAAGCCCAGTCATAAAACTAGCTCGGGAAGGATTACAAACCGATTGCTGACAGTAGGCACGAGTGAAAGTAATCCCCTGTTTGGCCATTCGGTCGATGTTGGGAGTTAGGATATAATCGTTGCCATAAGCACCAAGTTCCGGGCGCAAATCGTCTACCGGAATAAATAGGATATTGGGTTGTACTATTTTTTCATCCTTACTTCCATCTTTTGATGAACAGGAAGTAAACAGTACCGCTCCTAAAAAAAAGAGCGGCAGTGTTCTAAACAGTTGAAATCGTTTCATATTTATTTCTGTTTATTGATTCATTTAATCTTGTTAATCCTGAAACTCGATCATATTCTTAGTTTGAACAGCACTAACAGTCTTCAAGTTTAACTGATTCAGCTTTTTATTCAGTTTTGGCAAATCAGATTCCAAAACATCAGTTAACTCATCAAGGTGCATTTTTAATTCTGCAGAAAGCTCGTCGTACACTTTCAAATAAGCTACCGTTGGTCTCATGTCACCTACTTCTAAATGACTTCTCAATCCGGTTAAACGGTCATTTAAACGAATTGGAAATGCGATTTTATCTTTTGGACTTTGATTTTTCAGCTGATAAAATTTATCGGCCACCGAAGTAAGATCTGCTAAAAATAAAGCCGCTTGCTTCTGAAGGCTTTTATTCGCAGACAATTCTAAACTATTTTCGATATCCGATTTTAATTTTCTGTAAAGGATTACCGCTTCGTTAGCTGCACTCTCACAAGTTCTGATCTTCACAGCCAAATCGAATTGTGCTTTCATATCCTCAACTGAAACATCAGTCAATCTAGGATCTTTTTCCACTTCGAATTTCACGCTTTGCGTTTGTCCGTTTACAGTTAAAACTGCAGAATAAGTTCCTGGAGTAGCCCACGGTCCTCTGTCTGGCTTACCACCTTCCAGAATAATATTTTCGAAACTTGTAGCGCCTTCGTAGCGAAGGTTCCAGTTTAATCTGAACATTCCTGAGTTCGTAAATTTTTCATCCACTACCTGAAGCACAAAATCGCCTTTATCATCCACAATATCGAGCTTTACCTGACTATCTTTTTCCTTAACAAAGAAGTCGATGGTTGCTGGAGTTGCTCTTCTGATTGCATTGGCCGGCGTAAACAAGTGAAATTGTTCCTTACTGATGTTTGCTTCGGAAAGCTGACGAAGCAGTTCAATATTTTGGATTTTCCAAAACGAGCGACCGTGCGTTGCAATAATAAGATCGTTTTGCTTAACCGCGATTCCCATTACGGGCGTAACCGGCAAATTATTCGAAAGACTTTGCCATTTGCTGCCTCCGTTGAAAGAAACATAAACGCCATTTTCTGTTCCCAAATAAACCAAGCCTTCTTTTACTGGATCTTCAGTAATAGAATGACCAAAATCATTTGGTTTAATTCCACTCACAATCTTAGTCCAGCTTTTTCCGTAATCTTCCGTTTTATATACATACGGATTTCGATCATCCATTTCGTATCTACGCGCTGTTGCGTAAGCTACTGCGGCATTATGATAAGATGCTTTTATTCCACTTACTTTACTATCTTTTGGTAAACCTTCAGGCGTTACATTCACCCATGTTTTACCGCCATCGCGCGTTAGGTTAATATATCCATCATCAGAACCTACCCAGATAACTTCTTTTTTAAGAGGAGAAGGCTCAATGCTATAAATAGTCGCATATATTTCAGGACCATCCTGATCAAAAACAATCGGACCACCTGAATCACCCATGGTTACTTCATCAGCGCGGGTAAGATCGGGACTAATTTTTTCCCAGGTCTTTCCTTCATCTTTTGATTTCCAAAGGTACTGCGAACCAACAAATAAAGCATCAGGTTCGGCACTTGATACAACAATCGGATAATTCCAATTCCAACGTTCCGGCATTACTTTAGCAGCTTCTCCCATAACAATTCTTGGGAAAGGTTGCACATCGGTAATCAGACCCGTATTTCTATCATATCGTTCTAAAGCATTTGTTTTTCCAGAATAAAAAATATTCAATTTCGTTGGATGTTGAACTACAAAACCATTCTCACCTCCGCCGGCAGCATACATCATTTCGCCTGGTGCTATTCTCATGTTTCTAAGGAAACCTCCATCAGAGGGAACAACTGCAGTAGAATTATCCTGCTGCCCCCCTGCTACGTGATAAGGAAAATCGTTGGTAACGCTCAAGCGATACATTTGAGCAGTTGCATAACGAAAACCCGTCCAGGTTTGACCGCCAGTTACAGAAACCACAGCTCCACCATCATTGGCATTAATCATACGTTTCGGATTTTCGGGGTCAATCCATAAATCATGATGATCGTTATGACTAGGTGGTAAATAGTGGAAAGTTTTTCCGCCATCTTCCGATTTAATCAATTTAAAGCTAAGAATATATACTAGGTCACGGTCAACCGGATCGGCCTGAATACGCAGGAAATAAAAGGCACGCTGCCACAAATCCCTATGATTATTAATTAATTCGAATGTTTCTCCACCATCATCGGAACGATACAAACCACCGTTCTCGGCTTCAATATTTACATAAACGCGATTGGAATCGGCACCAGAAACAGAAACCGTACTTTTTCCCCAAATACCTTTAGGTAAACCTGGTTTTCTGGTTAGTTCGGTCCAGGTATCTCCACCATCAACCGATTTGTATAAACCAGAACCTTCGCCACCACTCCAAAGAAGCCATGGCTTGCGATAAACCTCCCACATGGTTGCATACAACACATCAGGATTATTGGGATCCATAGACAAATCAATAGCACCTGTTTTATTATCCTTAAAAAGAACCTGTTCCCATGATTCACCACCATCTTTCGTTCGATAAATTCCTCTTTCTTTATTTTCACCAAAAGGATGACCAAGTGCTGCAACATATACACGATTGGGATCGGTAGGATGAATTCGAACACGACTTATGGTCTGTGTTTCTTCCAATCCTAAATGTTCCCAGGTTTCTCCTCCATCGGTAGTTTTATAAACTCCATCTCCCTGCAATACATTCTGGCGCAGCTGAGCTTCCCCCATTCCCATGTAAACAATATCAGGGTTAGACTGACAAACAGCAAGTGCACCAACTGAAGAACTGTTTATTTTTCCGTCGGTTACCGGATTCCAGGAATTTCCACCATCAACAGTTTTCCATAAACCACCACCGGTAGCACCAAAATAATATTCGTTTGGTCGTTTCGAACTACCAGCTGCAGCAATGGATCTACCTCCCCGCTTAGGTCCTATATTCGTCCATTCCAGATTTTTAAATAAATCAGAATTGATTTCCTCACTTGTATTTTGGGCATATAAAGACTGCGCTACAAAAAGAAAAATGAGTGGAATAAATATCCCACTCATTCTATGAGTAGCCTTCAGAACCTTATTCATTTTTGAAATATTGGTACTTTTCATACTAAGGCATTGTTTAACAATTAAAACTAATTTATGAAGATTAGATATTCTATTTTTTCTCAAAAAAACTACTTCAATTCGGGTACTATCCATTTTACAGGAGGAAGCTCCATATTCGTATCTATTCCTGAAGCATCTCCTGTTTCAAGAAATTTCAGTAGAGCCGTTTTAAATTCTTTTGAAACATCTATTCCTGCACTTAAAGAATCATGTGGGCCACGTTTTAGCGGAATAAAAGTTGCATTTTTAAAGTAAGGCACCAGCTCTTGTGCATTTTCCAAAGGAGTACTTCTATCCCAGGTACCATGAATAATTACAATTGGAATCTCCGACTCGAAATTTTGGCGGAAATCATTTCCCAAATCGCTGTCCCAACAATCGCAGCCTTTAATGTAATTCCAATTCATTTTTCCGAGAATTTCATTGGCTGGATCGGCTAACTGTTTCGCCAATCTCCCGGGAGTAATTCCAGAACCACAATCGAGCATAAAGTAACTTGCTGTTCTATATTTAGCCGTTCCTTTGTTGTATTTATCTACAATAGATTTGGCAGCTTCATCAAATTCTCCATTATAAAGTTTGATAATATCTGCCGGCCATGCTGTATAGTCGTTTGAATAACCTCTCGCTAATTTTTTAGCCACGTGCTCATCAATAAGTACTTTTTGAACTTTATTAGTAGCAGGATTTGTTACTTCTACGGTAAAAGGTTTTTCTTTTGCACGCTTGATAATTGTTTTTACAGCAGCCACTAAACCACCTTCCGGAATTAAGCCTTTCAATTCTTCCGCTTCTTCGGCTTCTTCGGCCATTCTTTTAAAAACGTTCCATGCGTAACCAGGATCATCGTAGGTATGGTCTGGACCTTCGCAACCTGTAAACACAACACGCGAAATTATTTCCGGATGTTCACGCATTAGCGTAAACCCCCAATGCGAACCAAAACTTCCGCCCGCCAGCGAAATTTTATCGTAGCCCAATGCTTTTCGAACGTCGTTAATATCTTCGGCAGCTTCTAAGACAGTAAAGCCTTTTAAATCTACCCCAAAATCTTCCCAAACCTGACGTTCTTTTGTAAGCAATTCTTTTAGGTGTGCAACGGCTTTTTCCTCATTGTACGCTTCGTCTGGCGCTGTTTTGTAATCGTTTTTATTTACAATAGTTTTTGGCATTGAAGTACCAATTCCTCGTTGACTAACAATTACAACATCAGACACATCTAACAGGTAACCGTATTTTTTCTGAAAAGCATCCAGCGATGTTAACCGAGATGGCACGCCTTGAAAACTTGGCCCACCATGAAGAAAGAAAATTGGTGGCGTTTCCGGATTTGCTTTTTCATTACGCTGGAAACGATAAACATCAAGGCCAATCACATCCGTATTTTTATTCGAACGATTTAAGGGAACAAACATCGTTGCTCTTTCCGCAGTCAGTAATTCACCATCGGGCAACAACATTCTTTCCGGAAAAATAAACATTGTACCTGCTTTAGGTGCAGGCGCAACTGCAGTGTGTATGGTAAGGTTTTGAGCTTTACTTACAGCCCCCAAACAAAATACCAATCCAATTAATAGTGCTATTTTTTTTGAAATCATAATGATTTGTTTTTTTACTGTTCTGTTCTTCTTTACAAGCTTTTATTTACTCCGGTACCACCCATTTTACCTTTGGTAATTCCATATGGTCTTTTAAATCTGAACTATCGCCACATTCGGCAAATTTCAAAAGCGCCTTTTTAAATTCAGCAGAATAGAGGTAGGCAGCTCTTATGGCGCCATGCGGTCCGCGTTTTAGGTGAACAAACTTCAGGTTCCTAAAATATGGCATCAGTTCCAGGGCATTTTCGTAGGGTGTACTTCTGTCCCAGGTTCCCTGAACAATTACAGTTGGAATTTCGGTTTCAAAATTTGTACGGAATTCGTTACCCAAATCGCTATCCCAGCAAGGGCAGGCATTTCTATAGTCCCATTCGTATTCAAGCACCCTGGTTGCCGGATCGGCCAAATGTTCCTTTAAACGTTCCGGAGTAATTCCTGAGCCACAATCGAGCATGTAATAGCTGGCCGTTAAGGGGCGGGAATTTTGCTTGTAGGCTTTTTCAATAATTTTTAGTGCCGCTTTTGAAAAATCACCATTATACATGGTAATGATATCTGCCGGCCAAGTAGCTTCACTTCTACTGGTATACCCTCTGGAAAACTGCTTCGCCCAATGCTCATCAATTAGTACCTTCTCTGTTTTTCCGGTATATTGATTTTCAACCTCAACTGTTACCGGGTTTTCACTTAGTCTTTTTACAATGGTTTCGGCGGCAGCAATCAGTCCTCCTTCAGGAATCAAACCTTTTAATTCTGACGAATTTTCGGCTTCTTCGGCTATTCTTTTGTAAGCATTCCAGGTGTGTCCGGGATGATCGTAAGTGTGGTCAACTCCTTCCATTCCTCTTAAAATGGCCCGCTCAATAATTTCGGGATGTTGACGCATAAGTGTCATTCCCCAGTGCGAACCAAAACTACCACCCCACAAAGTAATCTTATCGTAACCCAATGCTTTTCTTACGTCATTTATATCTTCGGCAGCTTCTAGCACTGTGAACCCTTTTAAATCAATACCAAAGTCTTCCCAAACTTTTCGTTCACTTGTAAGTTTTTTCTGTAGTGCTTCTATTTCAGCTTCTTCGTTATAGGCTTTATCAAAGGTTGTAGAAGGTTTTTTGCTTTCAATAATAGTGGTTGGTTTCGAAGTCCCAATTCCACGCTGACTCACAACTACAACATCGGCCACATCGGTCATAAATTGCCAGTACTTCTCAAAAGTTCCCGGCACACTAAATGCGGATTCAAGTCCCTGGAAAGCAGGTCCACCATGAAGAAAAAATATAGGAGGAGTATCAGGATTTGCTTTTTCGGAAGCTTTAAAACGATAAACATCCAATGAAATAACATCGCTGTTTTTTTCCGAACGATTGATGGGAACGAACATGCTAGCTCTTTCAGCATTAAAAAAACTACCATCTTCCAGAAGAATTCTCTCCGGAAAAATAAATATGCTTCCAGCTTCAGGAGCTGATGCTTTTGCTGTATGAAATGTGGTCTTTTGAGAAAATACTAAAGTACTACTACTAAAGATTAGGATAATACATAACATATATTTTACTTGGTGCATTCTCTCTACATTTAGGTGATTATATAAACAACACGCCCCTAGTTATCAACTCAGGAGCGCATCTTTAATCTTGTATTATTTTTCGGGGATAACCCACTTTAACTTAGGAAGCTCCATTTCGTCATCCAAACCAGAACTATCACCACTTTCGGCAAATTTCAAAATTCCTGCTTTAAATTCTTCTGAATAATCATAAGCGGCTCGAATTGCTCCATGAGGTCCTCGTTTTAAGGTAACAAACTTTAAATCTTTAAAGTAAGGTGCTAACTCAAGAGCATTCTCATAGGGAGTACTTCTGTCCCAAGTACCCTGAACAATTAAAGTAGGAATATTTGTCTCAAAATTTGTTCTGAATTCATCCCCATTATCACTTTCCCAACAAGGACAACCATTTCTATATCCCCAACCTGTTTCAAGAACTTTATTAGCAGGATCTGCCATATATTCTTTTAGTCGTTCCGCGGTAATTCCAGAACCACAATCTAGCATATAGTAACTTGCAGTTTTAAAACTACGTCCACTATTATTATATTTTTTCACCGCTTTTTCAGCAGCTTTTGTAAAATCTCCATTATACATGGTGATAATATCCGATGGCCATGCTTCTAAGCTATTTGAATATCCACGAGAAAGTTGTTTAGCCGAATGTCCATCAAATAAAACTTTTTGCATTTTATTGGTAACAGGATTTTTAACTTTTACAGTTACAGGATTTTCAGTAAGACGTTCTACGATAATTTCTACCGCTCTAATAAGTCCACATTCAGGAATGTATCCTTTTAGCTCTTCAGAACTTTCTGCTTCTTTAGCCATACGTTTGTACACATTCCATGTGTGTCCAGGGTGATCATAGGTATGATCTACCCCTTCCATACCTCTTAAGATGGCTCTCTCGATGATTTCAGGATGTGAACGCATTAATGTCATTCCCCAATGCGATCCGAAACTTCCGCCCCAAATCGTAATTTTATCATAGCCAAAAGCTTTTCTCACGTCATTAATATCTTCATCCGCTTCAAATACAGTAAATCCGTTAAGGTCAACCCCTAGGTCTTCCCATGTTTTTCTTCCCTTGGTAAGCATAGTTTGAAGTTGCTCAACTGCCTCTTCTTCATTGTAAGCCTTATCAGGAGATAAAGCCGGAATTTTATTCTCGATTAGGGTTGTTGGTTTTGATGGACCAATTCCACGTTGACTTACCACAACAACATCGGCAACATCTAGCATGAACTTCCATCTTTTTTCAAAAAAACCAGGTTCGTCCAGCATATCTTCTAATCCTAGAAAATTAGGCCCTCCATGAAGAAAAAATATAGGTGGAGTATTCGGATCTGCTTTTTCAGTTGCTTTAAAACGATATACATCTAATGATATTACATCACTATTTTCAACAGATCGATTAAGAGGCACAAACATGCTTGCTCGTTCGGCATTATAAAAATCCCCATTTTCTAAATGGATCCGCTCCGGATAAATAAACATAGTTCCAGCTTCAGGAGCTGGGGCTTTTGAAGTGTGAAATGATGTTTTTTGTGCATGAGATATGCAACTAATACCAAGTATCAGCATCAAAAACAATATTTGTTTTTTCATTTTATGAATTATTTTTTGATTTATACTTTTACTTTCTCTTTTTTCACTTCGTCGAGATAGCTATAAACAGTAACTTTCGAGATATTCATTAATTCGGCAACCATGTCAATGGAGCCTTTTATCTGAAAAACACCTTTTTCTTTCATGAATTGAATAAGGGAAATTTTCCCTTTTCTCTTCAGACACTTGATGTCTGCATTTCCTATAATTCGCTTAATTAATTGGTTAGTTGTATCCGTAACACTTTCGTAAGCATCTGGTTTTGATTCTCTTTCGATAGTTGCCGCGGTTAACTTAAAATCATTAATAAAGGTCTGAATGGATTCCATCATTGAGATATCGTAATTGATGCACAAAGCTCCAATAACATAATTTTTATCGTCTCTAATAAATGCGGTAGAAGCTTTAATTTTCCTTCCATCGGCTGTATCTGTTTCATAATTTGAAAGATAATCATCCTTAAAATCTTTTGATGATAAGACTATACTCAAGAGATGATCGAAAGGCTGTCCTACTTTACGCCCAGTAACATGTCCATTAACCACATAAACCACTGATTTTTGAGGGATGGACAAATCGTGAAGAATAACTTCACAATTATTCCCAAAACTAGATCCGATCATATTTGCAACTGAGACATATGGCTTTAAAGCAGGGTTTATTTCTTGTTCTTTCATAATTATGTGTTTCTGTACCTATAAATTCATTATTAATTTGTAAGAATATACTTCGTTAAAATTCGTTGTTTTAGTTGAGAAGGTTAAATTATCTATGAATTTAACAAAATCCTGACAGCAAAAATAACAAACTAATTTATAAGGGATGAAAAAGCCCCACCCAGTGGGCAGGGCTTTTATCTTTACTAACTATTTACAGCTTTTAATAGCCATCATTTTGCACCATATTATCATTAACTTCCATCTCATCTTCACCAATAGCCAAAATGAATCCATTATTTGGATAATCAATTGAGT
>NZ_JBFHJW010000008.1:0-92895 GCF_041595635.1 Labilibaculum sp. | reverse complement strand
AGCGACCATAAAATGGACGATGCCGATCCAAAACTGGGGAGTGATACTCAATCAGTTTTTAGCTATATTTGAAGAAAGGGTCAGACTTAACTAAAGTCTAACCCTGGAAATATCACTTACACACTTTGCGGGACAGTGTCATATTATTACAATAATGCTTTGTATTGCTCTGCTGATAATAAAGTATCCAACTGAGAACTATCGCTTACTTTAATTTTTATGATCCAACCTTCTCCGTATGCATCAGAATTGATAAGTTCAGGAGCATCTTCCAATTTTTCATTGAAGGACAGCACTTCACCACCAACTGGCATAAACAAATCAGAAACAGTTTTAACGGCTTCTATGGTTCCGAATATTTCCTCTTTCTCAAGTTCATCACCTTCGGTTTCTACTTCCACAAAAACAATATCTCCTAACTCCGACTGAGCAAAATCAGTTACCCCCACGAAAGCTTCATCGCCTTCCACACGAATCCATTCGTGATCTTTGGTATACTTTAAATTATCAGGTACATTCATGATAGTATGTTGTTTATTTTGAGTATAAAATTACTTCTCAAATTTACATTTTTTTTTTTATTAACAGATATCACATCCAATGCATTTCTATGTTTTATAACGGACTATTACCCATCTGATAAACCAAAAAACAGCCTTTACGGTCGAGGTACTATTAATTCGAAAGAGAAAATTGAATACTTGCTCCAAACTCAGCGGTTATAGTCGGATATGAAAGTGAAACGTAAGGCGTATTTACTGTTCGATCGTAGTACAATCTTAAATTAAAACGATCATTCAGAACATAGTCTGCACTTACTTCTAAGGTAACCACTTTTTGTCCGGAGGTTAACTCATCAACCTCATCCACAATATCGCGAATGATTGTTGTATTTTTTCGTATGGATAAGTCGCCAGAAAGATTCAAACTATTCGTAAATTTTTTCTGTTTAGATCCTGAACCAATGATCATTCCAAAATCATCGAATTTGTAGCCCAAGCCAAAAACAATTTCATTAGAAGCCACTTCGGTTAATTGAGTACTTGATAAGCTTAATATCATGCTTCGGGTTCGATTGATTTCAAAACTTGATGTGAAACTATTATTCATAACCATATCTACACTAATCAAAGGATTCAATTGTTCACTAATGGAAACAGAGTTTGCTTCATATAGAGGTAAATAATTATCCGATAGATCGACAACAGTACTTAAACCATTTTCATCCTCCTCGTAAGATAAATTGGTACTATACGAACCAACATTATAGGTTGAAGAGTAAGAGTGGGTAATATTAATTGATTTGAAATATCTTTTCACTAAAGACAAATTGGTTAACCCATCATAAGTAACCTTCCAATTGGGCTGAATTTGAGAAATACTCGGAAACAAAGTACTGTGAGATTTTCCGCTATTACCATAAGCTTTTAAAAAAGCAGGAATTAAAACTTCTTGTGAAGTAGAGCCATAACCTTCATAGTAACCCGTTAGTTTACCATCATCATCAGTAAGAGCATAAGAACTATAATCCTCGCCGTAACGAATTTGTGCTAAACGTAATGATTCAGTTTTTCGTCTAGAGAGAAAATCATCGAAATAAACAGAAGAATAATCATCGGTATTCCCAATGGTGAAGAAAGCCGATTTTAAACTAAGAAAACTCATGCTAAAACTTCCCGATTTGCTTAAGCTTTCTCCGCTAAAACTATCAGTACTTTGATCATATACATAATATTCACTTCGATTTTGAGAAAAACTACGATTGGCTGATATTGTTATTTGCAAACCATCAATCGGTTCTAAGGTACTCCTAAAGGTAAAATTTTCTGTACTGCTCATTTCGTAAGGATCGTAAAAAGAATCATCGGTGGTAATCCACCCCTTATCGGCCGATTTTTGTCCATAATCCTTATCTTGATTTCCTATTAGAAAGCTAAATCCTGGTGCTTTTGTTCCATTATAAGTTTCCCCTCCAAAATAATTTGTTTCAGGCAAATAGCCAGGCATAGAGGATGAATTAATTTCGGAATAGCTAATGGAAACACTACGAACACTCATTAAGGTTCTCAAAAAGTTTTCTCCAATTACTGTAAAAACACTCTCACTCTCCGAAACATTTCCATTGACTCTAACCCTAACATTTTTCACATTCTTATTAGCAGTAATCTTTGCTCGATTGGCCGTTACAGATTTCACTTGCACTTTCACTTCTTTTCCTTGAGTATCGTAAGCTTTAACAGAAATATTCTGGGTTCCCAGCTTGTGATAAATAGAGGTAGGAATTCCAGCTTTTAGCTCATCAACAGTCCCTTCATATTTAACCTTTTTATAATTTTCTTTTTTCTGTTTGTATTTTCGGTTCGAACTGTATTTTCTATTTATCTTTTTCAAAATCCCCACCTTGTTGTATAAATTAACAAAGTTAAATTGTCCATTCATTTGGATCGTATTTGAATTTTGAATGGTATTTCCCAATTCAATAGAATCACTAGTAACTGAACCAGCGTCCCAATCGTAAGAACCCGAATAACTACTTGTAAGAGAAGTCCAATTAAGTAAAGGTATCTTACTAATTGGCAAGGTATAATTAACAGTAAAATCGTGATGATATTGAATATTTCTACCTCCATCCATTAGGTTATTCCAAATGGAATCTTTCCAAATCTCATAAGCATCCGTATCCCGATCTTTGTCTACAATTCCATCAGGCTCGTCAATACTTGAAGTATTGGTTGCAGAAAAATCAAACTTCAATCCTTTAGTAAGATTGTATGTTAAATCGTAATATCGATACCAGATAAAATCTTTATCGTAAGTAGCTTCAATTAATACATCCGTATCTTCATCAACATCTCTAGTCAGTGTTTCGTTATAATACCTTTGCACATCGGAACGTACTGATATTTGAGAAGGCATGTAGTAAAAATTAAAATCCTTCAATAATCTAAAAGCGGGTTTCTGAAATAGTTTTACCTTTTTAAATGGCTGAACCGATTTAGGCTGACCACTATAATTATAACTTACCAAATAACGATAATCCTGTTCAATTTCATACTCGGTGTCCTCGTCGCGCGAATAGGTTTCATTAAATGAGTAGGTAAGGGATAAATTAGATGCATCCAATATTTTTGACTCTCCATCTTTTTTCTGAATTCCAACATTAGTAAGGTTAAAACTTTTCTTTTTTGTATACTCCTGCGACAAGTTTAAAATAGAATCACGTTCCTCGGTAGTATCGTAGGAATCCAGAACATCATCTAGCAAAAGATCATCATCTAAAGGGTAATATTCAGGCGTTACCGTTTCCTCGGAGATAGCATAATACATTGGAATGCTAATACCAGAATTATTTCCAAATAATTTTCCTAATTCCAAACTGGTTGAAAAATCGTAGGAATAAATATCGTCAGTGTACCTATCGCTAACTCCATCATCTATACTACCAAAACCAGCAGTAATCATACTTGTAGAATAGTTTACAGTTCCCAAATCGGCTAATTTAACTGTAGTAGTAAGATTCGCAGCCCAACCTCCATCTTCATCAAAATCTGTTAAACGAAGTTCATTTACCCAAACCTCAACAGACTTATCTAAGCCATCGTCGGAATCATCATTATCCTGTGAAGGGTTTTTAATTCCAATCATAGCAACATCCAAATCTCCTAAACTAGGATTTCCTTTTATACGAACAATATCATATAAGTGAATGGTTTCCACATCATCAGAAATATCACCTGCATACATTTCATAGGGGGTAGTATAATCCACATTAGAACCAGCAGAATTAAGTTCCGTATTTCGTTCCGTTTTTAGCTCGGTAAAAAGACTTAATTCAAAATTAAACTGATTTTCTTCTGGCCAAACAATCAAACGATCATCATCACTATCATCATCATAATCACCAGCAGGCGTAAGAATCAACGGAATTTCATATTCATAATAATTGTCCTGATAATCAGATCCGAAACGGATAAAAATTCTCAGATCCTCATCATCCAAGTCATAGCCATCAATTTCTTCGGCATGAACATCCATAATCAAAGAACCATACTTTCTAACATCCAATCCTAATGATTTATAGGCTGCCTGACCTTTACCATCCTCAAGGTTGGTAACCTTCAGTATCATGGACTGTTCATTCTCCTCAACAAGAGAAGAGTTACTAGCATCAACAGTTCGATCGATATCTGGAGGCAAGACATAATTTACAGGGTCTTTCTCTGAATTTTCCTCTATATTCACCGATGATATTTCGAAACTACCCTCAGAAACTACCTCGTCATCATCATCTTCATTTACTGCTCCCTCGTAACTTTTCCATTCGTCGCGAACCAAATCAAGAGTTGCAAAACGAAGAATGATATCTTCATCAAAACCCTTCATAAACATTCTCATAAAACGAATAGAAGTAAAATCGCTAATGGTTCCATAAGAATCGTCATATTCGTCGATAGGAATTTTAAACTGATACCAATCTACACTTCCCTCAGAACCATTCTCTAAATCAACAGTACTTGTTATTTTATCCACAATAAAATTCTGTCCAATAACCATTCCATCAGGCTCTAAATGAACTTTATACTGATAGTAAGATTCACTTTCGCTTAGGGTATTGTCTTTATTAATATCCTCACTATTAGGCACAGTTGTAGCTGAAGTTGTATAAGATTCGGATGAAAGATCGGAAGTTGGGGAATTACCATCAGGACCATTGTATTTTTTGTATCTCTCTAAAATACTCACTTCATCAGCATCGTAGTCAGAACCTCTAAAATAATGATAATCATCACTTGATGGATCATCTTCAGCATTGGAATAAGCTTCTGAGTTTGGACCTAAGTTTATCGACGAAGCGATTTCGTTCACATAATCGTCAAAAAAAGTTAGCTCATCAGAATCCGATAATCCATCTAATCCTACATCCTGATACTCTCGGGAACTGGAGCTATTATCGAAAGCATATACTACTGATTGAACATTAGGAACCCGACCCCAAACTGTAGTATCAACCAAAGTAACCTCCTCGGAGGTGGGCAATCCATTCTCAAATGATTTACGTCCATCTTTTAAAACATCTTCAGAAATATTTCCCAAGTTAAAATACAAATCACCTCCTGTATGATCTGTCTCATACACAAAAGGATCCATTACCCAAAATTCAATATAAGAGATGTTGGAAGACTCAAAATTAGTCGTTTCCATTTTCCTCATAATCCCTCCCCATCTTGATTCAGGATCTTTCAGTGTACCATCTTCATTCATTCCCTGCGATACTCCAGCTTCTCCATCAACATCATAGTTATAGGGACCTTTCTCGTCGGGATAAAAAGCTAGGTTAAAAACAGAAACTGTTGTAGATTCACCAGTATAGCTATCCATATTGGGCCAAATTTCTTCTTCGTAAACTTCACGAACAAAATAATTTGATTGCTGATCATCGTCAGATTTAATATGAGAAGGAGTTGTTGAGTAATCCCTCAAAAATAATGGATCGATATAGTACCAAGCCAATTTAGCACGATTATACCCATAAGCTAAATCCCCAGTTAGGTCACCTTCGGGAAATAAAGTTTCGTTTGATTGTGGCGTACTAGCTAAACTCCAAGAAGTAACACTCTTCAGATCTATGGATGTTTCCGATCCTTCAAAATCATCGATATAGGATGTTCCGGTATTAGACCCTGGAATTAAATTCGCAAACTCTCCCTCAATAGAAATAGAAGAAGCTTCTTTGGTCTCGTAAAAAGGTAGCTTATCAAGCATCCTTGTTATAAACATAGATTCCGTGGTGTAGCTACCGTTCAATCCCCACATGGTGTTGGCCATGGCTTCATCGCCCACATTTACTTTATCAGTCTGCGACTGCTCTGATAGGTACATCAGAGTAGCACCCAGATTAAAATTATCGTTCACTGCGTAATCCATTTGCATTCCCAACAAAGTTGTAGTTTCAGTTTCGAATGATGAACTACTGGAACTTTCAATGGTTATGGAGGTGTTTGATTCCAACAAACTTTGATTAATAATTGTTACTCGTCCTAAAGTATAATCCACCGTATAATCGACATTTTCTTCCAATTCGACACCCCCGGCTTTTACAGTAACCGAACCTTGTTCAATATTAGTTCCATCTAAAGATATTGAAGAGGTTGTTGAGGATGAGTAGCTCCCTGACAATGAGAATTTGTTTTGTTCTGCCACTTCTTGGGCATCACTTTGCGATAATTCGTATAATTCTTCAAAAACGTAGTCGTCAGCAATGGTATTGCTCCCTATCTTCTCCCGTAAGTAAGACCCAAAAGGTTCAACTACAGGAAAAATAATCCGACCTGTTGTACTCAGAATTGTGGTTCCTTCAATAAAATCAAAAACCCCATCCGAACCTTCATCAAGATTGGAATCAACATTATCAAGATTAAAAACTTTCAGTAGAATTTCGCCTTTAATATCGCCTTCACTAATATAATTAACACTTGTTCCTGCTTCATCATTGTCATACAATACGTTTAAAACAAAATCATCCTCCTCTACTTGATAAGCGCCAATGTTATAAATATTTTTCATCATTAAAGTCCAAGTAGGCATTTTGGGACTTAAAGTAGTTCCTTTCAACAGCTTTGTAATCAGAACATTTGGAGAACTCACCCCATCGGAAGTAAATTCACCCACCTGATACACCTTTCCCTTAGTAGTATACTGATAAGCTACTGACAAAACCTCGTCAGAATTTAAGGCTGACGTAAGAGTGATATAACCCAATTCTTCATTTAATGTGTATTCCGAGGAAGAAAGTTTTCGTGCATTCTCAACTTTTTCGTAATCGTAACCACTTGCAAAACCAGAACCTACACCTGCAAGAGTCGTTGTTACCGAGCTAATCGTACGAATACCAGAATAAGTAGTAGTCATTTGATCGTACAAATTATTCAAATCGTTGTCTGGATAATCTCCTGTCCCCGTTTGAGAAAAGAGTGTGCTATTGTAAATGTTATCCTCATTTTCTCCCAAATCAACGAATCCCACAATATTTCTTGCATCATCATAGTCAGATGTTTTATTGGTAACCCATACCTCCACTTTATTAATGGCAATAGAAGAATTTATAGTGGGAAGATTCTCCAGAGCCTCATCGTAATTATCGTAAAAATATTTCGATAAGAAAAAGTTTCTGTTGGCTTCATACTCATCGGCCGAAATATCAAACTCATTACTTTCAGCACCATTTTCTAGTTCAATAACACTTGTTTCTCCTTCTTGTTGAGAAAGAACTGTTGTTAACGATAATTTTCCAAATTGCATTTGAGCTTTCACACCAAATAAATCTTGGCCACCTGTAATCAATGAATTCGAAATAGGCATGGACACATTACCCGCTTCAATTTTATCGATAATTTCATCTTCATCTCCAGTGTACTCCAATTTTATTTCATTTTCAAAATCGAAGGTTGCTTCGGTATCGTAATTTACATCCATTTGTAATTTTTCACCCACCGTACCACTTACGTTCATTTGAATTTTTTCATCAAAATCGAAGCTGGTTGTCTTCCTTAGGTTTTCAGAAATAGTAGGATTATCAATGGTAGTAGTACTAATTCCAAAAGTTAATTCGGCAGACCCCTGAGGCTTAATAGAGATGGTATTACTCCCAAAAATTTTGTCAACAAATTGTCCTCCCAACTCTAAATCTGGCACTAGTTCATCACTACCGACTCCATCATTCCGGCTTCGTTCCATCCAGTAATCACGAAGAGATTTTTCAGCTTCATACTGTTCATACTCTTCTGCTGTCATGCTGGTAGGTCTGCGGTATTCTAAATCTCCAATTCGTGTTACCAATATGTAATTGCCGGTAAGTGGATCATATTGAATTGTGGTGACAATATTCTTAGGATTCTTAAGGTACAAAGGGGATTCATTTTGAGAGCCCAATTCCTGATTATCACTCACATCATCAAAAGAATAAGGGAGAGAGTTGTCCTTTGCATCAGGATTGTCAATGTAAAAAGGTGATTTTTTATTCGTTACCCGATCAGATACACCTGAGGCCTCAGAAATAGTATCTCGAGCATGGGTTATGGTATCCTGCTGCTGAGTAACTTGAAATTCTAAATTGGAAATTGAATTACGGGCAACAAGACGATAATTACTCCCAATAGCACTGCAAAGCAATACTACAAGTAAAGTGAGGGGATATTTAAAAAGTTTCTTCAAGTTATGATTACCTTAGGTTAGTAAAGCAATTACGATCTTTGCTTACAATTGTTTTAAGGCTAATTTTATTAAATCCTCAACGCTTGCATTAAGATTCGCGGTATATATTTTATTGATAATTTTCAAAACTGAATTCTTGGAAAAACCAAGCATCACTAATGCAGATAACGCTTCTTCTTTTGTAGTATTGTTCTCCTCCAAAGAAAATTCAGAGATATCCGTCTCTTTTCCCAATTTATCTTTCAGTTCAATAATAATTCTCTGCGCCGTTTTCGCACCAATTCCCTTAATGCTTTGCAATACTTTCACATTACTTGAAACAATTGCTGATTGTATTTCGCTAGTGGTTAAAGATGATAGCATCATTCGTGCAGTATTAGCACCAACTCCTGAAACCGATATTAAATGACGAAAAAGTCCTCGCTCGTTAGCATTAATAAAGCCAAATAACAAGTGTGCATCTTCCCGAACCACCTGATGCAAATATAATTGAGCCTCATTGTGACCCGATAATTGGGAATAAGTATTTAATGAGATATTTAAAAAATAACCCATTCCACTAGTTTCTACAACTACCGAAGTTGGAGTTAAATCAACTACTATTCCTTTGATGTACTCAAACATAAAATTATGAATTCAATTTAGCTAAAACCCTTAAAATATGTAAAAATAGCTAATTTCACAATCAAGGCATTGCTTTTAACAAAAAAGAGCGATATATAATTAACCGCTCTTTTTATTATTCTTACTTTATTAAGTTATGAGTTTTTCGACATTTCGGATGATTTAAGTGGATTCTTGGTAATCTCCTCAAAATTTTGCCGATTTCTAAATACATCAATTGCCATATACAAGGCTTGCTGAAATGATTTTTCGGATGCTACATTTGTTCCTGCAATTGAATAAGCAGTCCCATGGGCTGGTGAAGTTCTAATTTTAGATAGTCCAGCTGTAAAATTCACTCCAGAATCAAAAGCCAGAGCTTTAAATGGAGCTAATCCCTGGTCGTGATACATGGCCAAAATAGCATCGAATTTTAAGTAATCCGAAGAACCAAAAAATCCATCTGCTGGATAGGGACCTAAGGCCATAATTCCATTCTCTCGAACTTCTTCTAATGCTGGAATAATTACATCAATCTCCTCATTTCCTATTAATCCTTGATCTCCAGCATGCGGATTCAAACTTAACACAGCAATCCTTGGTTTTCTAATTCCAAAATCTTTCTGCAAAGAAGTATTTAAAATATTTAGTTTACTAATAATATTCTCTTTGGAAACAAATTCGGGCACTTTGCTTATGGGTACATGTCCAGCCACAACGCCAACTCGTAATTTATCACTAATCAATAACATTAGCGACTTTCCAGAGTTCAGTTTACTTTCCAAATATTCAGTATGTCCTGGAAATTTAAAATCCTTAGATTGAATGTTCTTTTTATTAATTGGTGCAGTAACTAAAACATCAATAAAACCCTTTTCCAGATCGGCAACAGCCGCTTCCAAAGATTTAAAAGCAGATTCTCCAGCGCTTCGAGTTGATTTACCCAATTCTACTTTTACATTTTCATCTACACAGTTAATAATATTGGTTCGATTAGGATGAGCTTCCTGAGCCTCTTTAATATTATTTAAGCTAAAAGAGTCGATATTTAATGCTTTTCGATGGTAAGCTGCCACTTTAGGAGAACCATAAATGATAGGAGTACAAAGCTCAAACATCCGATCGTCCATTAAGGTTTTAATAATAACCTCGTAACCAATTCCATTAATATCGCCATGAGTGATTCCAACTCTTATTTTAGTGTTTTTCATCTGTTATTTAATTATATCAGTGAACTGATTTCGTTTCCCTATGCAATTCATTAAGGAAACGAAAATAAGCAGTTATCAATTTACTTTTTATCTTCTGTTCCGAAAAAATCAGAAACTAAACGATGAAGATATACAATTATAAGATATTGTTTCTCAATTCGAATAATTCAATGCAAAAATAGAAAGATTCGTTAAAAGAATTATATCTTTTTTCGAATTACTCAGTTTGATATTGTTTACTAAATTCAAAAAGCAAACGAACACCAACTCCGCTTCCTCCTTTTCCTCGGTAACTATCCATTGAACCTAGGAATGCAGGGCCAGCAATATCAAGATGAACCCATGGATAATTGGTGAAATGTTCCAAAAATTTACCTGCAGTAATCGCACCAGCATCTCTACCTCCCAGATTTTTTAAATCAGCAATATCCGATTCTATTAATTCACCAAAATCATCCCAAAAAGGGAATTCAACAAGTCTTTCATGCACTCTATCGCCGGCTTTTTTCAAACTAGGCATATTCTCCTGACTTGCCTGATTCCCCATGGCTACTATACCATACTTACCTATGGCAACAGCTGCTGCCCCAGTTAAAGTAGCTAAATCGATCACAAATTCGGGATTATAACGATCGGCATAACTAAGTGCATCGGCGAGTAACATTCTTCCTTCAGCATCAGTATTTAATACCTCAACAGTTTTTCCATTGTGCATGGTAACTACATCACCTGGAACATAAGCATTGCCTCCTGGTCGATTATCGGTAGCCGGAATTAAACCTACAACATGAATGGGTAGGTTTGCTTTAGCAATGGCATAAATAGCTCCAGCAACTGAAGCTGCTCCACCCATGTCCGACTTCATTAAATCCATACTATCCTTAGTTGGCTTAAGACTCACTCCTCCAGTATCATAAACCACACCTTTCCCAACAAAAACAATAGGTTTTGAATTACGAGCTCCTTTGGGATTCCATTCCAACACCGAAAAAGTAGGATCGTCAACACTGCCTTTATTCACAGCAAGTAGTCCGCCCATTTTTAGACTTTCAATTTTCTTTTTTCCAAATACTTCCAATGTAAAACCAGCATCATCGGCCATTTTCTGAATTTCTTCACTCAGTTTTTGGGCGGTAAGATAGCTTAAAGGTTCGTTTACTAATTCCCGAGCCAACTTTACACCTTCAACTATAGCCGACAACTCATCTATGGCTTCTTTGGCAAGTACATTAGTTTGAATGCTTACCTGTTTGAGTGTATATTTTTTCTTTTTTGTATCGGTAAAGTATTTTAAAAACTGATAATTCGTCAAAGAAAGACCTTCAACAAATGCGAGTAGTGCATCAGAATTGTTTAATTGATCTTGTATAACAAGGCTTGAAATTTTACTTTCTTGTATTTTTGTGTGTACAGAAAAAGCTAATTTTCTCATTTTTTCGAGCTCGGAATTTCCATAAGTTTTTTCGGCAGAAACATGCAAGTACACTTTATGTGTATAGCGATTGAACTCTACTAATGGTACTTCGGCAGCAATTTGTTCCTCGGCAAACTTTATTTCCTGTTCGGAAAAAGGAAGTTTCTTATAATTTTCGCTAGTCGCTAAATAAAAAATATTTTCGTTTTCATTTGACGATTGAAGGCTTTTCACTTCTAATTTCATCTCACTTCGTTTTAGTTAAAAAAACAATAACTATTAACATCTATCCACTGTAAAATCCACAAAATTGCGTGAAATCATGAACAGGTATTTTCTGTAAATTTATATCGTGAAGTAAAAATAGTAAAAAACTAAGCGGAAAGCATTACTCTAATTAGGAAAAAGAAAACCGCAGCTAAGTGCTGCGGTTCAATTATATTTTACCTGGATTTTCCTTATAATAGTTCCTGATTATTACTTTTTTAAGTTCCCGCAAAATAATCAATTCGGTTAGCACCTCTGATTTAGGAACATCAGGAAAACTCAATTCTGTTTTAACAATCTGTTTCTCGCTTACATCAATCTGATACAAAAGAAGAATCAAACGATGATAGTCCCGATCGAGTAAATAAGAAATATGATTATTAAGCTTGGAAAAAAGTTCCTCGTAGGCTGAATGAATATCACCAGAGAATTTCACCTCCAGTCCAAACTGAACAAAATCTTTCTCTATCTGAGATGCAACCTGTTTAATTACTTCCTCGCGATTACGATACGACTCGATACTTACATTTTTCAAATCGGGTACACTCACATTGGTTTATTTAGTTAGTTCTGTGTAGGAATACATAATAGCTTCTAATTCACGCAGCAATTCACGCTTATCGTGATTTGGATAGTAAACGTAGGCGTCCATGCAAATTACTCTATTGTTCTTTTGATCAAGAAAAGTGATATTCAAAAAAGGTCCTCCCATAAAATCGTTTTCTACTTTCCACAATCCTCGAGTTTCCACAGCATAATTTCCATGGAACTCAAATTGACGATTCGAAATTGGAAAATTTTCCTCTGTAGTCATAAAGCTTCCCTCCTTAGGACCAGGAACATATTTTCTCGAGAAAGAATTTCTTTTCCGTAATATCTCTTCCTTTGTAAAGGAATCTTCCGAAATATAATCGAAACTATAAATAAACATTCCCTGACTTGTAGATGGTGTTTCTTTGCTGATCCACAAAAAATCATCAACCTGCTTATTTATTGTGTAACCAGAAGGAAAAGACAAAACAAATTCTTCTCTTTTCTTCAAGTTTTCATAAATCTCCTGAACCACATTCTTTTTAAAAACCTTTATTTTACGCTCTCGTTCTCCAACATGAAAATAGGCAATAATCTTATTCCTATTGTCGGTTAAGAGTTGGATCATCTCCTTTTTGCTTTTCGCCTCAATCTTCATAAAAGACTGAGTTTTGGCATAAAATGCATCTTTTACAGCAATCTTATTTTCTTTTACTTTAGAAGATACTCGTAGATCTAAAATACTCCGATGAGTTTTAAACATACTAGAGAATTCATTGTGAGATAATTGTAAAATATCAAACAATGGCTCATCTTGGGGCAACCCTATTTGAGTGTCGTTCAAAATCGATTTTAATGTATCTCCAATACTTCCCTCGTACAATGCATCATTAACGATTACAACGATCTCTCCTGCCGTACCAGTTACTACTGGTCGTAATCCTTGTGTTGATTTTTTGCAGGATGAATTACCTATCACAACAAATAAACAAAGCACAGCTACTTGAATTATTCTCTTCATAATTTTGAAATTTAGAGACAAATGTTTCTATTCGTAACAAATTATTTTTAAAACCATTCCTGGTTCAATAGCTTTCGAAGGTATCCTATTTAATTCCAACAAATCCGATGTTGATTTAAGATCAAAACGATCGGCAATGGAACGTAAACTATCTCCTGCCTGAACTTGGTAAAGTAAGAATTTACTTTTCTTCAACAAAGGATCTCTTTGAGGTTTTTGCGCCAATGTATCGGAAGGGTAAACCCATATTTTTAGATGTTGGCCGGCATAAATCTCCGGACTATCCATTCCATTCCACTCTTTTATATTATTGATAGTACAACCGTAATTCATGGCAATTTTATGAAAATACTCACCAGGCTTTACCGTATGAATAATGCAATATTTTCCTTTCTTGGTAGAAAGTTCTTTTTGCAATTCAAGATATTTCTTAGGTTCACTAGTCATTCCATAAATAATATCTTCCAAGTCGATAAACGCACCTACTTTTTCAATCGGCAACACCAATTTAGCAGGAATTTCGCACAAAGGAATCAAATCATGTTTGTAAATGGGATTTAAATCGCGAACCACATCAATAGACAATTCTAAAGCTTCGGCAACATGTTGAAAAGAAATGGGTTTACTTACCGTAACAGGTGAGATTCGAAAGTAGGGATAAACATTTTTCGAAGGAACAATATTGTGTTCGGAACTGTAATTCATCACATAATTTACAGCAATAAATGCAGGCACATAGTTTCGTGTTTGTTCTGGCAAATAAGACGATATTTCCCAAAAATCCGTTTTCCCTCCCGACCTCTGAATGGCTTCTCTCACCACTCCTGGGCCTCCATTATAAGCTGCTAATGCAAGCTGCCAATCGCCAAAAATCCTATGCAAATACTGCAAATATTTACAGGCTGCTTCGGTCGACTTTTCAGGATCCAATCGTTCATCCACATAGGAGGTAACTCGTAAATCGAACATTTTACTGGCATTGAACATGAATTGCCATAAGCCCATGGCTCCAGACCGAGATTTGGCCTTAGGATCCAAGGCCGATTCAATAACCGATAAATATTTTAATTCAAGAGGAAGCTGATACTTATCCAAATACTCTTCGAACAAAGGAAAATACAATTCCGACCGTTCAATAATTTTAGCCGTTTTTTCACGATGTCGCACTGCGTAAGCCTCGATGTATCGTCGTACAATAGGCTTAAAATCCAATCGTATTGGGCTTTGAATATCGATCTTCTCCATTCTTTTCTGATAGACATCATCAGAAAAAACAGGAATATAATTCGCATCTAAAACTACATTCTGTGGCTGATCTTCTTTTAATATGTCGGAAGTAAAATCAATCAAACGCTGATTAATTTCATTTAAGCTCCCTGGCTTTTCTTTGTGAAAAATACCGAAACGTGACTGAGCATCAGCCTCAGCTAAAAAAGCCAAATAAGGAATAAAAAGAAGTAAATATCTCCACATAAATGTTCGCATTTAAATGCCCATAGTTTTCGTAAAAAATTACGTCTCAATTACAATACTGCACCAAAATAATATAAAAAAAACATTTATTTCTAAATGTTTTGATCAAAATGAGCAGAAGCAACTATGATATTAGTTTTGTACTCATTATTTGGTAGTCTTCAAATAGAAAACCATAAAAAGGCAGAAGTAAATTCTGCCTTTTCCACTTACTTATCTTTCGAGTGCTTCTCAGTATTATCTTTATCATCATCCTGATCAGTAGCCTTCTTGAACTCCTTCATTCCTTGGCCCAATCCTTTCATCAGTTCAGGAATTTTTTTCCCTCCAAAAAGAAGTACAATCACAAATACTATAATAATGATTTGCCAAGGGCCAATCATTCCGGCTAAAACTAAAAGATTCATTTCTATTAATTTATTGATTCAACGTCTAAGTTACTAAATTAAATACATTTCACTACTTCAAGCTGGAGATCCATTTTACAACATCATTTCCATTAGCAAAAATAAGCAATCCAAACAAGAGTACCATTCCCGTAATCTGTGCATACTCCATAAATTTATCTCCAGGTTTTCTTCCTGTAATGATTTCATACATCAGAAACATTACATGTCCACCATCTAAAGCTGGAATAGGAAGAATATTCATAATAGCCAGAATTATAGATAAAAATGCGGTAAGATTCCAAAAGGCTTCCCAATTCCAAACACTTGGAAAAATACTTCCAATAGTAATGAAACCACCAAGGGATTTATAAGCTTTCGTTTCCGAAGAGAAAATGAGTTTAAACTGCTTAAGGTAGGACGATAGTTTATCGATTCCTTTGTTAACACCCGCAGGAATAGCTTCCACAAAATTATATTTCAAAGTAGAATATTCAAACATACCCGCTTCCATTTGCGGATAAAATCCGATTTTTCCATCTTCGCCAACGGCAAGCTGAACTGCTACTGATTTTCCTTCTCGATTTAAAAGAACCTGCACATTCTCACTTTTCTTAGATTGCATAAACTCCTGAAACTGATCGTAGTATTCAAAAGATACCGAGTCGACAGAAACAATTCGATCTCCTTTCACAATTCCTGCATCAGCAGCAGGTGATTTTGCGATTACTTTTCCAATGGAAATAGCGCTATATGGATAGCGAACATCAAATACCGGACTTGCAGAAAAACCCTTACTACTATGGGCCAATAATCCTGGCACAAAAGAAGATGGTATATTGACACTTACTTGTTCCTTATTTCGGATGACCTGAATCGACTTGGGACTGTTCAGTAAAATATCTGGGATTATGTCGTAAAATCGTTCTACTTTCTGGTTGTCAAGCGATACAATTTTATCTCCATCCTGTAGACCAATGCTTTCAGCTAATGAGTCGCAAACCACACCATATTTTACATTTTCAGCAGGCAGATATTGCTCTCCCCAAGTGAAAAGTACGGCGATATAAATTACAAAGGCCAAAATAAAATTCACCAAAACACCACCCACCATAATCAGCAATCGTTGCCAAGCTGGTTTCGATCTGAATTCGTAAGGCTCTGGAGGCAATTTCATTTGCTCCTTATCCATCGATTCATCAATCATTCCTGATATTTTCACATAGCCACCCAATGGCAACCATCCAATACCATATTCTGTTTCGCCTTTTTTAAATTTAAAAAGGGAAAATCCGGGATTAAAGAACATGTAAAATTTCTCCACTCGGGTTTTAAACAATTTTGCAAAGGTAAAATGCCCTAACTCATGCAGTACAACTAAGATGGACAAACTCAACAAAAACTGTCCTATTTTAACAATTACTTCCATTCAATATTCTATTAATAATTTAAAATGCTTGCTAAATCAATAAACTCAGCAAAATTTAGAAAGGCCAAGATAGGTATTTTTTACAACATAGATAGAGCCACTTTTCGGGCTTCCTGATCGGTAACTACATAATCCTCGTAGCTTGGGTTCTTTATAAATCCGGTTCTATCCATGCAGCTTTCAATAATGTCGCTCATACGTAAAAATCCAAGCTCATCTTTCAAAAAAGCTTCCACTACAATTTCGTTAGCCGCATTCACAATGCATGGTAAATTTCCACCTTTAGCCATTGCTTGATAGGCCAAATCAAGATTTTTAAAATTCTGTGAATCTGCCGACTCGAAACTTAAATTCGGATAATCGAGAAAATTAAAACGGGGAAAATTTGATTTTATTCTTTTAGGGTAAGTAAGAGCAAACTGAATAGGCAATTTCATATCCGGCAATCCCATTTGTGCCTTCATCGACCCATCTTCGAATTGTACAATGGAATGAACAATGGATTCCGGGTGCACGATTACATCAATTTGCGATGCTTTTAAATCGAATAACCATTTGGCTTCAATCACCTCAAATCCTTTATTCATCATGCTCGCCGAATCGATAGTAATTTTTGCGCCCATGTCCCAATTCGGATGCTTCAAAGCTTGTTTAGCAGTTACATTTTCCAAAAATTTCTTATTCTTTCCTCGAAAAGGACCACCCGAAGCGGTTAAATAAATTTTTTCAATCGAGTTATCGAACTCTCCCGACAGACATTGAAAAATTGCCGAGTGCTCAGAATCAACAGGATAAATATTCACACCATTTTCCAAAGCTAATTTCTGAATAATTTCGCCAGCAACAACCAAAGTTTCCTTATTCGCCAATGCGATGTTCTTTTTCGCCTCTATAGCTTTTATGGTAGGCAGAAGTCCTGAATATCCAACCATAGCTGTTACCACCACATCGATGGATTCCATTTGCACAACCTGCGCAATCGCATCTGCTCCTGCATATACTTTTATGGGTTCATTTTTAAGAGCCTCAGAAAGCTCCCCGTATTTCTCTTCACAAGCAATAACAACAACATCAGGATGAAATTTTTTAGCTTGCTGAATTAATAAATCAATATTATTATTAGCGGTTAGCACATCCACAATAAATTCATCAGGATTTGCTTCCACCACTTCTAGTGTTTGAGTTCCAATGGAACCCGTAGATCCCAAAATGGCAATATGTTTACTCATCAATAAATAGAGTTTTATTTGTTTTAGAATTTAATATAATCCTCTGGATTTAAAGCCTTCCCATTGTACCACAATTCAAAATGAAGATGCGGGCCAGATGTTAATTCGCCAGAGTTGCCCAGCAAAGCAATTACTTCGCCTGCTTTTACATGTTCTCCCGTTTTCTTTAATAGTTCAGAATTGTGTTTGTAAATAGAAATTAAATTATTTGAATGCTGAATTTGAATTACATAACCTGTGTTCAACGTCCATTCCGAAAACACAACTGTACCATCTGATATGGATGAAATTCGTTCATTTAAACCACCAACCACATCAATTCCATAATGTTCAATTTTTCCATTATAATGATTTGATATCATTCCATTTATAGGTGGAAAAAAATGCATATTAGCTAAACCTGCGGCTTTCGATACACCACCAAAAGATAAATTGTATTTTTCATCCTCCTCATGCTCTTTTCGAAAAATGGAATCCTCTGCGGAAATAGTAAAATCCAAATCCTTATATCTAGGATCAACGATAGAATCCGATTCATTAACCATCACATTCTCAAAGTCGTTTCCGGCCACCACATTACGAATTCCTTGAAAAAAACGATCTCTTTTATCCAATTCAACGATCAGCGAATCGACTAAAATTGCATTTTCTTCAATATTCTTTCTCATTTCTCCATCGGGATAACCAGGAATATATTCACGCAAAGGTGTAAATGCAATCAATAGAGTAACAAAAGCAATTAGGACAATGGAAAATAGTCCAGTTACAGTAAATACATTTAAACGTGATAATCGAATCGACAATACTTCATCAAAAGTACCTTCATTGGAAATAGTTAACCTGTATTTGTTTTTTAATTTCTCAAGTAAAGGTTTTTTCTCTTTTAAACGACTCATAATGAAAGGATCTAAAATATTTACGCAAAGGTAAAAGAATTAGCGTAAAATGTTTGCTTCTCGGAAGCTAAAAATAGGGCATAAAAAAAGGGCTTTGGATTTCTCCAAAGCCCTTTTACTAGTAGCGGGAGCCAGACTCGAACTGACGACCTTTGGGTTATGAGCCCAACGAGCTACCACTGCTCCATCCCGCAATATATTTTCCGATAGACACCGTCTTTCTATGTCTTTTTAGGCCTAAACCTAATTCTTAGTAGCGGGGGCCAGACTCGAACTGACGACCTTTGGGTTATGAGCCCAACGAGCTACCACTGCTCCACCCCGCAATATATCTTAAGACAAATATCTTTCGTTTTGCGGTTGCAAAGATAGGAGGCTTTTGTTCGAAAACAAAATTATTGCAATAAAAATTAAAGAAACCCTTGCCGTTACTGAATTAAAGACGAATGTAAACTCTGTTTATCACATAGATACAGGATTGAAAAAAAGTAATATAAAAACTTAAGACACCACATCCTTTACTTCAAGAAACGCTTCTTCTAAGATTGACATCTTAGAAAATAAAAATTCATAGTAATCATTCCATTCCTCTTTATTGTAAATCGAAGCTCCTGCCAAATGAAAGTAAATCATTCCTACCTCTTTAAATCCTTTGATAAAGTAATCTTTCTCCCACTTTAAATCGCTTCCACAGCTATCTTGAATCACTGGTTTGTACTTCTCAAATCGTTCAAAAACAGAATGCCTTTTAGAATCTAACTTACTGTCAATCTGAAGAATTACAAAAGCTCCCCTCTCATTCAAGTCAAATTTTAGTTGAACTTCCTTAATTTGGGTTCCTCGCAAAACCCAAGAAGTCATTTTTCTTCCTTTCCCTTTTGAGTATCTTTTAAAACCATCCCAGAATTGGACTTTTGTTGCTTTCGATTCTTCTTTCGTATACATTTGTCTCTTCTTTTTTTACAAAAATACGGAATCTTAGCCTAGATATTGAACTTGCTTAATGTGAATTTGAATTTAATTAAGAAGAAAATTAACCTTATCTTTAAACACTCTAAATAACAAGAAGGAAATTCATGCAAATAAAAAAATTCTACATCCATACAATCCTCCTGATATTGCTCGCCTGCACCGAGTCGCAAGCAGCTTTCAGACAGGACTCTACCCATGTAGATTCCTTACTTGTTTCGAGTTATGTTGAAGGACCGCATCTCAAATATATTTCAGGCTCAAAAGTGGAAGCTTTTTATGTAGTACACGACAGCTCCAAAAACATCACAAAAAAAATAAGTAAAACTTTTCGTTTCAAAAGAGATACTATTAAATTCGTAGGATTTGCTGGGAATGACAGCTTGCAATATGTAATTCCTCACAAAATAAAACCTGAACATGGCGAAAATGTATCTAATGATAAGATAATAATATTAGGAGACATCCATGGAGAATATGAAGCCTTACTTTCTATCCTACGATTCAATAAAGTAATTGATGAAAACAACCAATGGATTTATGGCAATGGGCAACTTGTATTTACAGGAGATGTATTCGATAGAGGCAATCAGGTAACCGAGTGTCTTTGGTTTATTTTTAGATTGGAGATTCAGGCCAAAAAGCAAGGAGGCAAAGTTCATTACCTTTTGGGAAACCACGAAATGATGGCCTTGCTATTCGACGATAGGTATGTAACGGATAAATACCAACATGCAGCTCATCACGTTCAGTACCATTATTCCCATTTTTTCGATAAAAAATCGGTTTTAGGAAAATGGCTACGATCTAAAAATACATTGGTGCGAATCGGCAGACAATTGTTTGTACATGGAGGCATCTCTCCTGAATTTTTGGAACAGAAATTAAAAATCGATAAAGTGAACTCAGAAATGCGTTACTATATAGATAATTATACAGAACTAAAAGACACAACAATGGTTGATTTGTTTCTGTATTCCTACAGTCCTTTATGGTATCGTGGCTATTTATCCCGCACGCTCAAATACGATCGAATCTCACTACAGGATGTACTTAAAACGCTCGAGTTTTATCAATCGGATGTGATAATTTTTGGTCACACTCCTGTCCCTCGTGTTTATCCTTTTTATTCCTTCAAATTAATTGGAATGGATGTTCCTATTGGTGATCCACACTTTATCGATCAGGGCTTACTCATCGAAAATCAGAAATATTATCGGATATTTGCACACAAAGAGAAAGTTCGATTACAATAAAACTAGACACCATGGAATTTTTTACTAACATGCTAGCAAATCCTGATATCTCCACATCGTTTAATTCCTCGAATAATATTGTTGAGTTAATGATTCGTTTCGCGATTAATATGCTAGTCACCATATTTGTCATTAATTACGTCTATTTTAAAGCGACGGGAAAACGATCCTATGTATTTACGTACATCATGATTAGTACCACCGTGTTTTTTCTATGTTTTTTGCTTGGAAGTATCGAGTTACAATTGGGCTTTGCCCTTGGATTGTTTGCCATTTTTGGCATCATCAGATACAGAACCGACACTATTCCTATTCGGGAAATGACCTATTTATTTCTTGTTATAACCATATCAGTAATGAATGCATTAACCCGAGGAGAGGTTAGTATAAGTGAAATTGCATTTACCAATATTGCCCTGATGTCTACCACCTGGATAATGGAACGAGTTTGGATGAAACGCCACATGGCAAGAAGAACCATTGTTTTTGACCGCCTCGACTTAATTCATCCAAACAAGCACAAAGAGTTAGTTGAAAATGTTCAAAGAAGAATCGGAATGGAAGTCATAAAATTTAACATTGGACAAATTGACTTAGCAAAAGGGACTGTGAAACTGATTATTTTCTATAAGGAAGGAGCAACATCAAATATATTAACCGATGCTGAATTGACTGAAAGAAGCTCCTAACTCATTAATTATCTTTCTATGAGAAAACTACTTCACTGCTGCACTTTCATCATCATCCTATTTTTGTTAGGAGGTAAGGGAGAATTACATGCTCACCAATTGGAACCTATTGATTCCCTCTATCAAGCACCACAATTGTTTGAATCAGATACGCTCATCGAAATATCAATTACAACAGACTTAAAAACACTAATTAAAGATGTAGGCAGAAAAAACAAATACCACACAGGAAGATTATCTTACCGCCTGGGAGATTCGATTGTATCGATGCTTGTGCGTCTAAAAACCAGAGGAAACTTCAGAAAAGATAGAAGCATCTGTTCTTTTCCTCCTTTGCATATAAAATTCAGCAAATCAGACTCGAACTACTCTCTTTTTCATGATGTATCTAAACTTAAGATAGTTACTCATTGTCAGAATCGAAATCCTCATTACGAGCAGATGCTTATTCAAGAATATTTAATCTACAAAGCTTACAATATTTTAACGCCAGAAAGCTTTCGAGTTCGCCTGGTAAAAATCAACTATAAAGACAGCGAAGATAACCTAAACACACTCTCTCGGTATGCATTCTTCATCGAAAATTATAAAAAAATGGCCGAAAGAAACGGGAAAATAACCCGTTACGATAAAAGAGTTCATCAGGATTATACCATCATTAATAAAATAACTAAACTAGCCATTTTTCAATACATGATTGGCAACACCGATTGGGGCGTTCCTACCTTACACAACATTAAGCTAATTTCGAAAACACCTAACTCTCGCCTAATAGCCGTTCCATACGATTTCGATTGGGCTAGCCTGGTTAATGCCCCATATGCAACACCAAATGAAAAACTAGATATAAAATCCATACACGAACGACTTTATAGAGGATATAAACGAACAAGTGAGGAGCTCGAATCCATTTTTATAGAATTCAGACTGAAAAAAGAGATGCTGTACGATTTATATACCAATTGTACCTATTTAAACGATGATGAAAAGGAACGCGTTTTGAACTACTTCGATGAATTTTATGAGACCATCAACAATCCGAAGCTAGTAAAAATGGAATTTATTAACCGGGCAAGAGTTGTCCTTCATGAATCAAAATAAATCAATTACAGATTTTATTTCAATAAGAACACATACTATTTTTGCGATAAAAGAACATTATAAATGAATAAATTAGCCTCATATTTAAATAAAAATACCATTGAAGCTGGCTGCGACGAAGCGGGACGAGGATGCCTTGCTGGTCCTGTTTTTGCAGCAGCAGTAATTTTACCCAGAAACTTCACCAACAAAACACTCAACGATTCCAAAAAACTTTCCGAAAAAAACAGATACCTTCTTAGGGAGGTCATCGAAAAGCAAGCAATTGCCTGGGCTGTTGGAATTGTTAGCCATGAGGAGATTGATCAAATTAATATTTTAAATGCTTCGTTTTTGGCCATGCACCGCGCCATTGAGCAACTCAAAACCAAACCTGAACATTTGCTGGTTGATGGCAACCGATTTACAGCCTATCCGAACATCGATCATACTTGTATTGTGAAAGGTGATGGGAAATTTTTATCCATTGCAGCCGCTTCGGTTTTAGCAAAAACCTATCGTGATGATTACATGCTACAACAAGACGAAAAATTCCCTTTTTACGACTGGAAGAACAACAAAGGTTATCCAACCAAAAAACACCGATTGGCCATTCAGGAACACGGAATCAATCCTATTCATCGCAAATCTTTTTCTTTGCTACCCAATCAGCTCGAACTAAAATTCTAGCAAAATTAGTTCACTAACAAGCAATTATAAGATCAATTCAACGAGAAAATTAAAGCGTTCATCTAATAAATACAATGCTCAGAAATTTGCCAACATACTGATTTAGGACTATTTAACATACAACAAGTACAATTACTATTTTCATCCAGAAAATAGAATTGCATATTAATTGTAACTTTGTTATTCACAAAATACACATCACAACAACTACCAATTGGTTGGATCAACTAATTTGGTTGTATTAAAAATTTAAAGCAATTAAAATGAGAAAATTTGCATCATTAATTTTGGGACTAAGTTTTCTGCTTAGCTTCACCAATGCAAAAGCAGATGAAGGCATGTGGCTTTTATCTTTACTAAATAAGAATATTGCAGAAATGCAGACTAAAGGTTTAAAATTATCTGCCGATGATATTTACAGCATCAACAACAGCAGCTTGAAAGATGCCATTGTTGGTTTGGGAACCGAAGGAAGACCTTTTCGTCATTTTTGCACCGGTGAAATTATTTCTGGTGAAGGCTTATTTTTGACCAATCACCACTGTGGATTTGGTGCTTTACAATCTCATTCAACCACCGAACACGATTACCTATCGGATGGTTTTTGGGCTTACAATAAAAACGAAGAGCTAACCAATCCGGACATTACTGCAAGTATTTTGGTTCGAATGGAAGATGTATCAAAACAAATTCTTTCTCAGGTAAATGATGAAATGACTGAAGAGGAACGCTACAAAGCCATCGAAAAAGTTGCTGTTGAACTGGAAAAGAAAGCTGAAGAAGGAACTGAGTACAAAGCCAGTGTAAAAAGTATGTTTGAAGGAAATCAGTACTTCCTTTTTCTATATACCATCTACAAAGATGTTCGCTTGGTAGGAGCTCCACCTCAATCAATGGGAAAATTTGGTGGCGATACCGATAACTGGATGTGGCCTCGTCATACAGCCGATTTCTCTATGTTTCGTATTTACACAGGTCCTGATGGGAAACCTGCCTCTTACTCAGCTGAAAACCTTCCATTGAAACCGAAACATCACCTAGCTGTTTCGATTAAAGGAGTAGAAGAAACTGACTTTGCGATGATCATGGGATTTCCTGGAACAACCGATCGTTATTTGACTTCATTTGGTTTGGAAGAAACCATGAAAATCACCAACCAAAACCGTTATGATATTCGTAGTTTAAAGTTGGATATCATGAAAAAAGATATGCTTAAAGATCCTAAAGTTCGCATTCAATATGCAGCAAAACATGCCCAAAGTGCCAACTATTGGAAATATTCTTTTGAACAAAACAAGGCTCTTACCAAGTTGAATACCATGGGCCACAAAAAAGAAATTGAAAAAGAATATTTGCAATGGGCTGCTAAAAAATCAAAAAGAAAAGCGAAATATGGCCAAGCTCTCGAGCTGATTAGCAAAGCTTATTCGGAACGTAAAAGCGCAATGAATGCAAGTTCGTACCTTCGAGAAGCCCTACTAAGCGGTGCCGAAATGCCAATTGCTGCCATACGACTAAGTAGTTTGAAAAATTTGCTAGCAGCTGAAACACAAGATACTGCTGCGATTCGAGTAGAAGTTGAAGCCTTGCGTAAGTCTGCAGAAAAATTTTACAAAGATTACAACGCACCAACCGACCAAAAACTAATGGCTGGTCTTTACAAAATGTATGCAAACAAAATCGCAACTGATCAGCAGCCCGAAATATTCAAAATGTTCAAAGAAACGTACAAAAACGACTTCGACAAGTTAGCTGCAGACGTTTATTCTCAATCTATATTTGCTTCATCAGAAAGTTTTAACCAATTCTTAGAGGCTCCAAAATTGGAGACTATTGAAAATGATATCGCTTTTAAAATTGGAAATTCAATCATAGACAAATATAAGGAAGTAAGCACTGAACTATCGAAAGGGGCCGAAGAAATGCAAAAAGGAAAACGTCTGTTTGTGGATGGTTTAATGCAAATCAACAAAAAGATAAATTTAGCTCCAGATGCCAATTCTTCTCTTCGCTTAACCTACGGAAACGTGGGTGGATACATTCCTAAAGATGGTGTTTACTACAAGCACTACACCACTTTAAAAGGAGTAATGGAAAAAGAAGATCCTACCAACCCTGAATTTATTGTTCCAGGAAAATTAAAAGAGCTATACAAGAAAAAAGACTTTGGCCGATATGCCAATGCTAATGGTCAACTTCCTGTTTGTTTCCTAACCAATAGCGACATCACCGGAGGTAATTCGGGCTCTCCTGTTATCAATGGAAACGGAGAACTAATAGGAACTGCTTTCGATGGTAATTCCGAAGCCATGTCTGGCGATATTGATTTTGAAGAAAACCTACAAAGATGTATCAATTTGGATATTCGTTACACACTTTTCATTATTGACAAATTTGCTGGAGCTAAAAATTTAATTGATGAAATGACTATTGTGAAGTAAACGCTTCATTATAAAAACTAAGATGGAAGGATGTACGAAAATTCGTGCATCCTTTTTTTATGCCAGGTGCAAAAAAGCATGGCTAAAAGTAAAAATGATTACTTTTGAATGGAAAACCACAAAACAAGAGTATGGCGACAAAAATAATCATGTATACTGATGGAGCTGCAAGCGGAAATCCAGGTCCGGGCGGTTATGGAACTGTTCTTATTTCAGGAAAACATCGTAAAGATTTGAATCAGGGATTTAAACGAACCACCAACAACAGAATGGAATTAATGGCCGTTATTGCTGGTTTGGAAGCTCTAAAAACTCCCAATTGCGAAGTCACCATTTACTCCGATTCGAAATATGTGGTAGATGCCGTGGAAAAAAAATGGGTTTTTGGCTGGGTGCAAAAACGTTTTAAAGGAAAAAAGAATGCCGATTTGTGGATGCGATTTTTAGAAGTTTATAAGAAGCACAAGGTAAAATTTGTGTGGGTAAAAGGTCACGCTAATATTCCTGGCAACGAACGCGCCGATCAGCTAGCCGTAATGGCTTCGCAAGAACCCAACCTACCCGATGATGTAGGCTACAATCCCGAATAAGCAATAATTATTCGCCTTCCTTCACACCAAAAAAATTCTCCAGCTTCATTTTACTTTGTTCATTTGCGATTAAAATAAGGTAATCCTTAGGCTCTAAAACAGTCTCTTTATCAGGATTTTTCAACACTTTTCCATCCTTTACCATTCCAATTAAAATAGCGTTAAAATCGAATTTCAACTTCATAAAGGCAGTCATGTATTCCTCTCCCGAAAACTCGCACTCTTTGGTAATTCGGTATTGTTTGATGTCAGAATCTCCATCAGCAACACTAGTAGTAATTAAATCTTCGGTGTAAGCTGCCACGTGAGGTTCGAAAAGATAGGAAGCCACCAATTTTGAAGCCACTTCGTTTTGGGCAACCACATGATCGGTTCCTGCATTCAAAAAAGTCTCTTTCAAACTTGGATTCATACAAGTGACTACAATATTCGCATTGGGGAATTTCTTTTTCAAATTGATCACAAACACAAGTGTCTCCGAATCGTCATCAAAATTAACAAACACACGCTTGGCTTGTTCTATATTCACTTTTTCGTAAGCCTCAATATTGGAATAATCGGCAAAAAGAGTAAATGCCTTTTTCGAAGAGTAAAGATCTGTAATCAGCTCCAAATCGGTCTTTGAATTGGTAACAAAAGCCACACGCTGACCCGCAAGCACAATTTGACTAGCTACTTTCTGACCAAATTCATTCCAACCGATTATCACGTAATGATTTTCGAAATCGGTTCCCCAAAACCCACTTTTTTTTCTTTTCCATATACTGATTAAATCTAACTGTTACCTCTCCAATTAAAAATCCTAATATTCCTAAACTACCTATTATAACAAGTAAACCTATGATTTTCCCCACAGATGTTACCGGATAAAAATCGCCATAGCCAACCGTTGTAAGTGTTACAATGGCATACCAAAATGCATCAGCAATGCTTTTAATATTAGCATCGGGCGATTGACTTTCAAAATGCCGGATGCCCAAAATAGCAATTACATAGACAAATACAGCCAGTAGAAAGAGGAGTTTCTTTTTCATACAATTTAATTAATCAGGCAAACAAATTTCAATTCCATGTCCATTCCAATTCACCTTTAAATCACTCTCCTTTAGTAAAGCATAAAATTTTTCAGCTTTTTGCTTATTACAACTACTCAACTCGATATAAGACCATCCTTCTTCAGGAAAAGTATGAATGGCCAAATGCGATTCGGCTAGCATCCAGAAAGCGGTGTATCCAACCTCAGGAAAATGATGATCGGTAAAATTCAGAATCACAAAGCCAACCTGAGTCAAATATTTCCGAAACCTATTTTGTAAAGTTTCCGGATCACAATCGGAAACCCAAAAGCGAAGATTGTGAATTTTTGCTGCTACTATTTTTGCTTTCTCCTCCATTGGACATTAATTTTGATAATTATGAATCGGTTTAAATATTAGTACTCTAGAAGGCTAAACCTATTTTAGTAAAGATCCCAATTTCCTTTTAAATAATACTTGTACAAAACAGGATCGTGAATTCTATTAACAGCTACACTATCTTTTTCCCAGGGGTAAAAATCCTTACCAAACGACGTAATCAAACTCATTGCTTCCTTGTTAATCCATTGGGTAGGCACTTCGAATTCCAGCTGTTGCAAATGTTCTTTCACATTGCTTTCCGAATTCTTTTTCACACCCAAACTCCAACCCCATTCGCCAAGAGTAATCACCTGATTGTGCATAGGAACCACCTCGAAACCGGCGCTTTTCATCGTCTCTAAAATACAAGTAAACGCCTGAGTTGCAAAATAAGGACTTCCTGCCTGAGTAACAATCACTCCTCCCGGACGAAGATGACGATAACAGGTTTTGTAAAACTCATGAGAATACAAACGTCCCAACTCTATGCTTCTCGGATCGGGCAAATCAATAATAATCACATCGTAATAATCATCGGTAGCTTGCATGTACTTGTATCCATCCTCATTCAAGACCTCAACCTTAGGATTACTCAATGAATTTTCATTCTGCTGAGTAAGAATCGGATGTGTTTGCCCCAAATGAGTCATGGCAGGATCTAGATCCACCAAAGTGACCTTTTTTACCTTCTGATATTTCAAAATCTCACGAACAGCGCAACCATCACCACCACCTAAAACTAAAATATTGGTTGGATTGGGATGCAAACTCATTGCAGGATGCACCAATGGCTCATGATACATGATCTCATCACGAGTACACAATTGTTCGTTTCCATTTAAATAAAGCCAATAATCGTTTTTCCACTGCGTAATAACAATGCGTTGATATTTCGTTTGCTCGGCATATACAACCTTATCGGCATACTTTTGTTGCTCTCCATATCGGATAATAGGATCGGTAAAAAATATACCAACCGTTAACAGCACTAAAATAAAACTAGCAATGCTCAACAATAACGTTCTATCACCCGATTTGAGTAAATTCCACAAAAATAGTAGAACCACAACCGAAACCGAAAAGTTCACGAAGCCAAGAATAAAAGGCGTATAAATAAGTCCAAAAACTGGCAACCCTATAAAAGCAAAAAACACACCACCCAACAAACTTCCATAGTAGTCGTTCTCTAAGATATTCGAGATATTGAACCTCAATTTCTCGTAATCATCGTTAATACGGATCACCAAAGGAATTTCCATTCCAATTAACAAGCCAATGCAAATAGCCAAAAAATAGATGAGAATTCCCAATGCTTGCGTATAAGCAGAAGCCGTATACACCAGCAAAGCTGCAAATGAAACGATTATGGATAAGGCAAACTCGGTAAGTAAAAATCGCCTGAGTAAATTTGTTTCGAATTTTTTGGTGATACGACTTCCCAAACCCATAGAAAAAAGCATGAGCGAAATAATCATTACCCAATGAATGACCGAATTACCAAGAAAATACTGTGCTAAGGTCGATAAAATATATTCCGCCACAACACCAGAAAATCCGGTAGCAAAAATGGCAGCTTTTAGTAGGCTTGATTTATTTTTGAACACATTCAAATAATTATGAATTACGAATTATTAACTATGAATGGGAATACACAAAATAGCATGATCCAACTCACTCTCTTTAATTCATAATTCAACATTTATAATTTCTAACATTAAAGGCACCAGGTTATAAGCACCGAACCACCTATATAAGCAAAAGCTTCAACCAAGGCAGCACCCACATTGGGTTTTTCCTGATTGATAATTTCATCGGTTAAGCGTTCGCCCGGAAGCAAAATTTTATCGGTAATCAATCGCATCACTGGCAATAGAATAATTCCTACAACAAGCTCGAACCCAGCTTCGCTAAAAGTAGGGATCCAACCGTTAAAATCGCCAGCCAATCCAAATCGAATTAAGTTCCCAATGGCAATAATGGCACCTGCAAAACCAACACCAACAGCTACATTATCTTTTTCGATGTGTTCGTGCAAATTATAAGGAGTTATCCAATTGTAAACACGTGTGGTAACAAGTAAGGCAATCTGACCAAAAGCCCAGAAAACAACAGCCGTAAGAATTCCAAACAAAAGGCCACCACTCTCGCCCGATACAGCGCCAAAAATAATTAAACCAGAAGCTACCGAAACGGCACCTTCGACCACACCAGTTCCCACATTCTGATCCTCGATAATTTCCTTTCGGATAGAAAATCTTCTCAATAGAAAGTAATCCGACATGAATATGGAAATATTTAAAAGCACAATGGCCAATAAACCATACACAGCAATATCAATCAGGTCGGTAAGTAAACCATTCGATGGACCCACTATTGCACTTCCTATTGAAAGCAGAAGTCCAACATAGTAGCCAACATGCGCTATGGCAAAGGCAAGATTGTCCTTTTTCACCAACTCTTCTTTTACTTTAAAAGAGGGATGAAGCAATTGGTAAACAAATTTTCCTACTAGGAAAATAGCAAAAGCAACAGCAATATAAGCCACTGCATCATAAATAATAAATGAAATTTCTGATAATGACATCATAATAAGTAAATCTATGAATTACACAATGGTTTATTTTCCGAATCCCCCGCTACGAGAACGAGTTGAGCTGCTACGGTATCTTGAAGAGCTACGGGTAGTTTTGCTTGATGATCGCGCAGATGACCTTGTGCTTGAACTGGAACGACTCACCCGACTTCTCACTTTATCTTTAAAGCTAGAAGGTTTGCTTGCCCATTTTGTGCTTCTTCCACTCCCCGACGAAGTATAGGATTTTGTTCCATACACAGGACTACTTCCACTTGGACCGTAATAACCTCTTGAACTTCCATAATATCCACCTCCACGATAGTCATCCCAATAGGAACGTCTGTAGCTCATCATATTAAACATAGATGACATAAAGGCATATTGTCCGTAAAAAGCCCAAAACGAAGATCCTCCACGGTTTTCCCAATGTCCGTATTTTTCATTCCCCACATAATGATTGTATCCTGCAGGAACCGCTTGTTTTGTAACTACACCATCCTTTTTAGAGGCAATTTCCATTCCCATATCGTTAAGATGCTGAGAGAAGAAACTAGCACTCACATTTTTCCAGGAAGATTTTTGCTCAGTAACAGTATCTGCTTTTTCAATGATCACCTGATATTGGTGACGATAAGAATCCGAAGCTTCATCAGCATCCATATCGAATAAGACAATGGAGAAATTCTGTTCTGCATTTAAATCTTTAATTATATTATCAACTGGCGATTTTTGCCATGTTTCAGTCACCGCAATTGTAGAGGAAGAATCACTTCTACTACAAGTTTTAGCGATAAAAAACACAACAATAATCCCGAGGATTACTTTCGTTAATGTGTTCATAAATTATAAGTTTGAATTATCGGTTAAGAATTATGAATTCGCAGCCATAAATTGGAAATGGAATAATTCCATCTTCTTTTTATACTGCAAAGTTACAAAGAACTATTCACAAGTCATTTCGGCAAGATATTGGAAATTTCGAACTCTTGAATGAACTTTCCAGAGGAAGCTTCGAATTCTTTTTCGTCCCATTGTTCAATGCAAACCAAAAAATTTCCCGACTCATCTTCATAATTCCAGGATATAAATTCCACCCAATCTTCGTTGCGAGCTTTTTCATTAAAATAACCTGGAGCTTCTTTCTCCAAAAAATACTTTTTCCCTTCATATTCGAAGGAGTCAGGAGCTTTTTGAAGCCTCATCAGATCATCGTGAACCTGCGTGCCAATCTGACGTACTTTTAATTTCTGCGAAACAGACAAATACAATTCATCATCCTCTTCCACTGAAAGGAAAAGCGTTTTACTGCCATTATTAATTTTGTATTCTTTCGAGAAATAATTGTCGCCCCAATCATACTCATATTTAGCTTGTACTTCCCAGCTCGATAAATCGTAATCAAAAACAAAACCAACATCCAGGTCGGTAACCCGGATATTGGTAGTGTCATACTTCGGCTGTTTCCGTTTAAAAAAATCGGTAAATCCCATTTTTACTATCGTTCAATTTTGCAAACAGCTATTCTTTGTTCTTCATTTTTGCTTTTAGCTCTTCCAATGCATTAGATGCTTTCACATTGGTATCGCTTAAAGTAGCATCAATTTCCTCATCTAAACTACGATTTTCGAAAGCAATATCACCGTAAGCCTCGGCCATGGCTTCTTGTTGAGCCACTTTATCTTTCATTTTCTCTAACATACCAACCGTTCCTGAACTATCAATTCCAGAAAGCTGTTTGTTTATTTTTTGTGTGGCCTGACTAACTCGAGCACGCGCTTTTAAAGTTCTCAACTCATTTTCGTAACGAGTGATAGTCGATTTCAGCTTTTTCACATTTGTATCCAGCTGACTGATACTGGTATCAAATTTAGCAACCGATTCCTGTGATCGTACTGCTGCCGAAACGGCATCTTCCTTTTTCGCCAAAGCTTCAGTAGCCAACCGTTCTGCTTCCGACATTTGCAACTCTCCTTTCTCTGCTTTTTGAAGCAATAATATTGCTTTTTGCTCGTAGTTTTTAGCTACTGATTGTTGCTCATTCAATTCTCTTTTACTGCGAATGGCCATTGCTTTTACTTCGGCCAAAGCCTGCAAACTCTTATCTAAATCTTTTTTCAGATCTCTAATTCCCTGCTCGGTCATCTTAATCGGATCTTCCAATTTATCTATAGCGGAGTGAGCTTCTGCTTTGCCCACGTTAAATAATCTACTAAAAATTCCCATTTTATATTGGTTTATTAAGTTACAATTTTGAAAATGATATAATTTCTTCGGAGAATTCGCTCAATAACATTTCCAAAGAATTAAGCGTTGCTTCTAGTTCATTTTGATCTAAATTCTCCAATTGAAGTGTATCTCTAAAAAGAACTTTCTTTCCTGTTTGATCTAGTACAAAGGCACCATGAATAATTTCTCTATTCTTCATCAATAATGATTTGTAAAGATCCACATTCTCCTCTTTGATTTCAAAAAGCAATCCTTCAACAATTAAAATTGGATCCTCACAATCAACCACTAAGTTGGCGATACCACCTTCCGGATTTTCAACCACAAAAAGTTCTTCAGCTTCATCTTCCTGTATAATATTATATTCCAAATTCAAAAGGTACTCTTTTACCTTACTAAAATATGTTTTCATGTTTATGTATTTACTAATTCTGATTAAAAATAAACAAATTACACAAACCAAAATAGTTCTCCTATCTTGATTTTTACTTTGGGTTTGAAATTACAAAATATGAAGACTTCTACCTTCCTTTTATCGGGAGAATCTTCTTTTTATTCGATAAATGGAAGTTTTCACATGATTTTCGGTTCTAAACATGCACAAATCAATACTAAAATCCATTCTACAAATACATCACTTCTATCATTTATTGTCAATTAGCCTGATTTTCAAATCATCCAAGCTAAAAAACAAAAAGACTAAAAACTCTTTTAAATTTCCAGCAAATGTCCTTTTTATTTCATACAGATATTTATATATTTAGGTTATTCTAAAGTTAACCAATTAAATAATTATTGTTACCGACTTGCTTAGTTACTCAAAATCAATTGAAAACAATAAAAAAACAGATCTAGGGCAAGTCTTTATCTAATCCTAACAAATAAAATTGTAAGAATGAAGATTCACGAATATCAAGCAAAGGACATTTTACGCTCATTTGGTGTTCCTGTTCCCGAAAGCAAAATTGCTTTTTCGGTAAAGGAAGCTGAAAAAGCAGCGTCGGAAATTGGCCTGCCCGTAGTAGTAAAAGCCCAAATCCACGCAGGTGGAAGAGGCAAAGGTGGAGGTGTTAAATTTGCACCAACAGCAAAAGATGTCACTCGTTACGCAAACGATATCTTAGGCATGACACTAATCACTCATCAGACTGGTCCGGAAGGAAATTTGGTGAAAAAAATATTAATTGAAGCAGCTTCAAACATCGACCGCGAGTTGTATGCTGGAATCGTAATGGATCGAGCCACTTCGAAGGTTACCTTTATGGTATCAACCGAAGGTGGAATGGAAATCGAGAAGGTTGCCGAAGAAACTCCCGAGAAAATTGTAAAAGTGGCCGTTGATACAGCCGTTGGTCTACAAGCCTTTCAAGCACGACGAATGGCTTTTGCATTGGGTCTAACGGGAGATGCTCATAAAAACGGGGTAAAATTTCTGATGGCTCTTTACAAAGCCTACATGGGAACCGACGCTTCCATTTTTGAGATCAACCCATTGGTAGTTACCAAAGAAGGAGATGTAATTGCCCTGGATGCCAAAGCCAATTTCGACGACAACGCTTTGTATCGTCATAAAGACATTAGTGCATTGCGCGATTTAGATGAAGAAGAACCTCTGGAAATTGAAGCTGGTCAATCAGGATTAAACTACATTAAGTTAGATGGAAATATAGGTTGCATGGTAAATGGTGCTGGGTTGGCTATGGGAACCATGGATATTATTAAGCTAACTGGCGGAGAACCTGCAAACTTCCTTGATGTTGGAGGAGGAGCTTCGGCCGAAACCGTTGAAAAAGGCTTTCGAATCATCCTTTCCGATGGCAGTGTAAAGGCTGTTTTAATCAACATTTTTGGGGGAATTGTTCGTTGCGACAGAGTGGCAAAAGGAGTGATTGAGGCCATTAAAAACATCGATACAAAAGTACCCATTGTGGTTCGTTTGCAAGGGACTAACGCTGAAGAAGGCAAAAAACTTTTGGAAGAATCAGGAATGAATATTATTGCAGCAACAGAACTAAAAGATGCTGCTAAAAAAGTAGTAGCCACCCTTAAAACCATGAAATCATAATGAGTGTATTAGTAGATAAAAACACAAAACTTGTGGTTCAAGGAATCACAGGTTCCGAAGGGGCTTTTCATACCCAACAAATGATAGAATATGGAACCAATGTAGTTGCCGGTGTTACCCCAGGCAAAGGCGGTCAGCTGTTTATGGATAAAATTCCAATTCACAATACCATGCGTGGTGCAGTTTCGAAAACTGGAGCCAATGCCTCGGTAATTTTTGTTCCACCGCCATTTGCTGCCGATGCCATTATGGAAGCAGCTGATGCTGGCGTTGCCTTGGTTGTTTGCATAACCGAAGGAATTCCTACTTTGGACATGTTAAAGGTTCATGAATATCTAAAAAAACACCCAAAAACACGACTAATTGGTCCCAACTGTCCAGGCGTTATTACACCAGGAGAAGCTAAAATTGGAATCATGCCAGGCTTTATTCACAAACCAGGTACCATCGGTATTATTTCCCGATCAGGAACTTTAACCTACGAGGCTGTTCATCAGCTAGGTGAAGCCGGTTTGGGACAATCAACAGCAATTGGTATTGGTGGGGATCCGATTATCGGAACAAAGCATATGGCTGCTGTTAAACTTTTAAATGAAGATCCTAAAACCGAAGCCATTGTTTTAATTGGCGAAATTGGTGGATCGGACGAAGAAGATGCTGCCGCTTACATTGCTGAAAATGTTAGTAAACCTGTTGTTGCATTTATTGCGGGACAAACAGCACCTCCTGGCAAACGTATGGGACATGCCGGCGCTATTATTGCTGGTGGAAAAGGTACTGCCGAAGAAAAAATGAAGGCTTTGGCTGCTGCGGGAATTCACGTAGTAAAATCACCTGCTGATATCGGTAAAAAAATGCGAGAAGTATTAGGCAAATAAAACCTTAATAAATTTTAAATAAAAAGAGCCGCACAATTGATGTACGGCTCTTTTTCTACTATTCTATTTATTTAATATTGTTCTAAAACCTTCACTTCGGTACGACGGTTTGCCTGATGTTCGGCCTTACTACATTTTACACCATTGGTACAATGATTAATCAATTTAGTCTCACCATAACCTTTCGCCTTCAATCGATCTGATGAAATTCCTTTAGATACGATATATTCGACCGCTGCTTTTGCTCTTCGCTCGGAAAGAGCCATATTATAGGCATCGCTAGCCCGTGAATCGGTATGAGAACTCAACTCTATTTTAAGATCCGGATATTCGATCATAAGCAATGCCAATTTATCCAACTCTTCAGCCGCATCCTTACGAATATTTGACTTGTCTAAATCATAATAGATATTTTCCAAAACCATTCCCGATTGAACCAAAAGATCTTTTTTCGTCTCAACCTTTGGTATTGGCATTTGATAAACTGATAGATTATACTCAACAGTGTTCTGTAAGTTCACAGCAAGAACAGTTTCCAATCCATTGGAAAAACCTTCCTTTACAGATTCAATTTTGTAATCCGCAACTTTTGAGATCATGAATTCAAATTTCCCATTCTCTTTCGTATCTATACTTTCGAGAACTTCACCCTGATCATCCAACAAAGACACTTTTGAATTCCCTAGAATCTCCTTTGTTTCTGCATTGAACACTTGCCCTTTTAGCAATCGCGACACAATTGCAAAGTGGTAAATATCATCATAAGTCTCTCCTTTTAATCGATTCGAAGCAAAATAACCTTCTCCATTTTTCAGAATCAATCCAAAATCATCTTTTGAAGTATTAATCGGGAAACCCATATTAACCGGCTTCGCATTTTCCTGCTTCAAATCAATAGTAAATACATCGAGTCCTCCGAGTCCATAATGACCCTTAGATGCAAAAAACAACTTGTCACCTGTAACGAAAGGAAACATCTCATTTTCGGAAGTATTAATGTGTTCGCCCAAATTTTTGGGGTTGCTCCAACCCGATACGGTTTTTGTAGCTACATAAAGATCGGTACCACCAAAACCACCTGGACGATCAGAAATAAAATACAAACTGTTCCCATCATCCGACAAGGCTGGATGTCCGGTAGAATATTCTTCTAAATTCAAAGGCAACAATTCCGGTTTTGACCATTTATTACCCTCCTTTTTACAATGATACAGTTGAATGTTTACGACACCTTCCCCATCTCGTTTCGCACGTTTCGAAGAACTCACATTATTACGAGTTAGGAACATCTCATTGCCATCGGCAGTAAAACAAACGGGTCCATCGTGATAATTTGTTTCCAACTTACCAGAAAACAATTTGGGATTATTCAAATCGCCATTTTGCATGACTTCTGCTTTGTACAAACGAAGATAGTTTTGGTTGTTCCATTTATAATTCCGCTTGATGATGCTGGACCTTTCTTTAGCAGATGAAAAAACAATTTCGTTTTTGTAGTAGGCTGCGCCAAAATCGGACTGTTCTGAATTTGCTGAAATTGGCTCTACACGATATCGGGAAGAATCTTTTTTCAAGTCTGAAATTTGCTTTGGGCGAATGCTTTCAAAATTTGAAATAGAGGTACTTTTTTGATATTTGTCCATCCAAATTTTTGCCTCTTCGTACTTCTTATTGCTTTGCAAAGCTCTTGCATAATACAAATAATCATTACTTGTTGCTATGTTAGAATGAACAAGCCGAGCATACCACAATTCCGATTTTTCCGAATTATTTATCATTCGATAGGAGGTTGCCAATTGCTTACTTACATTTTCGTTTAAACTATCCTTTTCCCACAAAATCTCATACAATTCAATGGCTTCCTGATAGGAAAATGATTCAAAATATTTATTTGCTCGTTCAAGCATTTGTGCATTCACCGAAAAACTCGTTGATAGTATTCCGATGAAAAGTATTATCGTTGCTATTTTTTTCATAATTTTCATTCAATAGAATTAGAAATATCTTGGAGTCATCACCTTCTTTTTATTGAACTGGAAATCATAGGCGATCATGACTTCATGTGTTCCTTGATTGTATTTTCTCAGTTCCGATTCGGTCATATCGTAGGCATATCCAACTCGCAACTGCTGGGTTAGCTGGTAATGAATCAGGAAACTCATGGAATCCTCGATACGATAAGCGGCTCCTAGCCAAAGCATGTCATTCAAGATAAAATTAGCCGATAAATCGATAGAGACTGGTGCATTCCAAACGATCTTTGTTAAAACTGAAGGTTTAAACTTTAAATTTTCATTGAGATCGAACAGAGCCCCCATTGTCATAAAATAATGACGTTCTTTATAACCATAGCTAGTGGTATTAAAACCATCGTTATCGTAGTTGTTTTTTAACAAACGAGGTACCGATACTCCCAAATAGAAACGTTCAGTATAATAGTATAATCCCAGTCCGAAATTCAAAATAAAATCTTCAGAAAAATCTGATGAAAAAGTATCATCATTTTGCTGATTAAGCGTCAAGTTTGTCAAATTAATTTGAAGCATGTCGAAACCAGCTTTAATTCCGAAGGCCAGTTTTGCTCTTGATTACCTAGCTATTCATCCACATAATAGTTACAAAGGTAAATTCGCATAAAAGCGAGAAAGAAATAAGGGATTACAACTCGAACAAATGCAGGTATTCCCAAAGGTAAAAAATACGATTTCGGCGAGCACCAATGTATTCTTTCACCAAACCATTCGATTCGAATTCTTTTATAAGTTGATTAGCGGACTGAAAACTAAGTCCTAATTTCTCTTTGATTTCATTTACCGACATAAAAGGATTTGAGTAAAATACAGTGAGTAAACGAATCGCTGTTTGTTTTCTTTTCTTGCCCATTTTGTTCTCAATTACAAATTGATAATTTTGATTTAAGGTCTTAATTCCACAAAATAGTTGTTTACAATGCAATGCTGTTTCTTTTATGCCATTTAGAAAAAATCGAATCCATTGCTCAATATCATTTTTCGATCGTATTAAATTTAAACGATGGTAATATTCCAAACGATTTTTTTCGAAGAAAACTGAAAGGTTCAAAATAGGCAGAGCAACAAATTTTAGACTTAAAACTTCGAACAAAATTAATGTTCTGGCCGTTCTTCCATTCCCATCCAAAAAAGGCAGTATATTTTCGAATTGATACAAGGAGATAGCCATCTTAATCAATTGAGGCAATTCCAAATCATCATTTCTCCAGAATTTTTTCCCATCGTTAATCAAAATTTTTAACTCATGCTTATTGGGTGGAATATAGTTTATTTCTTCATCAAAAGGTTGATCAAGAGCACGGTAATATGGTCGAAATTTTCCACCAAACTCTTTTTTTTTGGGCAAATCGGCACACAATATACGATGAGCGTCTTTAATCAAACGAACCGATAAAGGAAATTTTTTCAACTCATCAACTCCCCAACAAATTGCTTTTATATGATTACTGATTTCTTTTTGAGCATACAAACTTTTAAAACTCTTCGAATTATCATCAATGAATGCCTGTTGTAAATTACATTTATTCCCCTCAATTAAGTTCGAAGCAATAACCTCTTGAGCGATAAACATTGGCAAATGTTGCTCAATATTTGGAAAAAATTTCGAATAAGCATTCAGTTCCCCCAATTCAAGCATGGCAGATTCCAGTAAAATATTTATCTGTTTATCCTTCCACTCGAACGAACGATTGATTAAAGAAGGCGTAACGCTTTTATACCCCTCTTTAAAACTTTGGTAAATGAAATCACCCGTGCTTTTCTTATTCATTCTATTTGTCATATCCTTGAATAAATAATTATTATTCAGGTTAAATGTATTAATAATTTAATAAAAACTGACAAACAAATCAATACAATTTTATATATCTATATATTTTTATTTGGCCATAACATCTATAAATAAATGGATACAGCACGAATCACCTTCCTCAAATAGCCATTACTTCTTGCATTCAAATTAAATTGAACCTATATTTCTACCAAATTAATAAAACCACAATTTATGATAAAAAGAATATGTTTAGCCATTGCAATTATAGTACTGGCTTACAACGTAAAAGCAGAAGGTTATGCTGTTAATGTGCAAGGAAATAAACAAACCGGAATGGGCCATGTTGGTACTGCATTAAATTTTGATGCTAGTAGTATGCAATGGAATCCTGCAGCTCTCTCTACTCTTGATCAAAAATATAGTTTCTCTTTAGGTGGATTTGCAACACTAATTAAAACAGAATACTCTGCCGATGGCTTAACTGAAGAAACAGATAATCCTACAGGAACGCCATTCTATCTTTATGGTTCGATGAAAGTAAATGAAAAACTTGCTGTCGGAATAGGTGTTTACACTCCTTTTGGGAATAAAATTGATTTTGGTGAAGATTGGTCAGGAAAATACTTGATTCAAGACATTAGCCTGAAAGCAATTTACCTTCAACCTACGCTTTCGTATCAGCTTGCTGATTGGATTAGTGTAGGAGCAGGACTTACCATTGTATACGGAGAAGTTGATTTAAATAGAGCTCTTCCACTAAGTAGTCTTGGAGTTCCCGACGGGCAAGTAAACATTAGTGGAGATAAAATTCAGTATGGCTACAATGTAGGTCTATTTATAAAAGCCAACGAGAATTTGAACATTGGTCTTTCCTATCGTTCTCAAGTAGATGTAGAGTTGGAATATACTGATGCAGAAGCAGATTTTACTGTTAACGACGCTGTTTCAGCCTATTTCCCTGATGGTGGAGTGGCTGTAGCGCTTCCTCTTCCTGCTAGTTTAAATATTGGATTGGCTTATCAAATAAACGAAAAATGGTTGGTTTCTGCCGATGTGAATTTTGTAAAGTGGAATGAATATGAATCATTGAATTTCGACTTTGAAACAAATACAGCTGCCTTAGCAGATTCGGAAAGCACGAGAGATTGGAGCAATACTGCAACTTACCGAATTGGAGCACAATATTCGGCAAATGAAAAACTAGATATTCGTGCAGGTTTTTACTACGATGAAACTCCTACTAATAAAGACTTTTACACTCCAGAAACACCAGGTGCAGATAAGATCGGCCTTTCTGCAGGTTTCTCCTATTTGCTAACAAGTAAACTAAGCCTTGATGCTTCTTTACTGTATATCAATGGAGAAAAAGTAGATGCTGCTGATGGAAATAGTGGTTTTGCAGGAGAATATAAAAACACAGGATTTTTACCAGGAATTGGTATTACTTACAACCTATAAATACCACATCTCTTATGATGTCAAAAGCCTGATCGTTTGATCAGGCTTTTATTGTGTTTTAAAATGGAATCGAATAAAAACAAAAAGCATGGCTAAAAAATCAACTTAAATCTATATTTTACGCGTAATTAAAATTTCACTTTGCATTTGATTCATTTTAATATATGCGACTACTTTTACCCTTTTTACTAATTATAATTAATTCCCTACAAGTATATTCTAACCAAACAGCTATTAATGAAAACGTTGACAAGGTCAAAAATCCTCAGAAAGAAAAAATTTTCGAGATCATTAAATGTGCTGAACAACTACGAGACTCATCTTTTGATGCAAGCATAAAAACAGGGAAACAAGCAATCAAATTAGCTTTACCATCAAATAAGGCTAACATAATAGCCGCCTCCTGTAAATCACTTGGAGTTACCTATTTCTATCAAGGAGTATTTGATTCTGCACAATATTATTATGAAAAATCTATACTCGAATTTAACAAACTAAGTGATTCTCTTAATATTGGAAAGGTAACTTCGAATATTGGTATTATTTACAGAAGAACTGGAATGTATGACAAAGCCTTGCAACAATACTTAAAAGCCTTAGAAATTTACAAATCATTGGGGTATAAAAGTGGAGTAGGCAGTGCTTACTTTAATATTGGAGGTGTTTACCAAACACTTAATCAAACTGAAAAAGCATTAGTTTTTTATAAGTCCGCTCAAAAAATTTATGAAGATCTTCATAACTATGCCCGATTGACAAATATATTTATCAATATGGGAGTGCTTCAGGTCGAACTCAATAATTACGAAGAATCCTTAACCCTTTTGCTTCACGCTTTAGAATTGAATAAGCATGCAGAAAATATGCAGCTGAAATCAACCATTCTTTTAAATATTGGTCAATCATACGTTTTTCTCAACCAGGCCGATAAAGCATTAGAATACTACAACGAATGTGAAAAACTACGAATACAACTTAACGACTATTGGGGCCTTAGTCAGATATTCACCTTAAAAGCCAATGTTTATAATAAATTAAACAATGATAATAAAGCTGAGGAATACTTTCAAAAATCGATTAAAACATCCAAACAAAATCACTATTCAGACCTATTAAAAGAAGCCTATTACTACTATTCTGCCTTTCTGGAAAAAAGAAAGAAAGCTGTTGAAGCAATTAGCTATTTAAAAAAATACAATCACCTGAAAGATTCTTTAATTACAATCTACCAAAATCGAACAGTTGCCGAACTTACTGCCAAATATGAATCGGAACAACGAAAAAATGAATTAGAAGTTCTCACCCAAAAGAGTCAGATTCAACAACTTGAATTAAGCAAAAAAAATTACTGGATTATTCTTCTAATTGTTGTATTGATAGTGGGTGTTGTTGCCATTCTTATTTCTTTACGGATTAATAGATTACGAGTCGATCACAAAATAATGGATTTGCGACAAAAAGTGCTACTAACTCAAATGAATCCGCACTTTTTATTCAATTCCTTAACTGCCATTCAAAGTTTTATTTTAGATCATAAAAATAAAGAAGCCAACAATTACCTTTCAAGATTAGCAAGTTTAGTACGAGGAATTTTAGAGAATTCCCGTGAAGAATTTGTCTCCTTAAGAACTGAGCTGGAAACCTTACAAGATTATATTGGTTTGCAAAAATTGCGTTTCGAAAATGAAATAAGCTACGAATTTAAGATTGGTGAAAATATCGACCAAGATGAAGTTCTTGTTCCTCCTATGCTGGCTCAACCTTTTGTCGAAAATGCATTGATTCACGGCATGCTGCGAAACAAGCCAGATGCAAAAATTCAGGTTCAAGTTTTCCTAAACGGAAACAAAGAAATGCTCAACTTTCAAATTAGGGACAATGGAATTGGTATTGACGAGGCAAAGAACTTAAGCACTAACAAAAACCACAAATCCCTTGCAACATCCATTGCCATCGACCGTGTTAAAATTTACAATTTTAAATCATCTAAAAAGATGCATTTTGAAATTGCCGATCTAAAAAATATGAATCCCATGGAAAGTGGTACGCAAGTTACTTACAGTATTCCATTGCTCATTAGTAATTAACAATCTCAAAAAATCAAATCGTTTTAAAACAAGACGAGAGCAAGCTATCTCTCATTCTCGTAAACCGTTACAATATCGTAGCCTTTGGAAAGTAGTAAGTTTTTGGTAGCCGAATAATTTCTTGTAAATCCCAACAAGTAACCACCTCCACCTGAGCCACATAGTTTCAACCAAAATTTTTGGCTAGTCAATCCTTCAACCCATAAATCGAGAAAGCTATCAGGAATCATCGATTTAAAGTGTGTCCATTGAAATTTTGATAAGCGAGCCAGTTTCGAAAAAAACGAATCGGCATTTCCATTCACCAGTTCATGTATACACTCGTTGTTCATGGGAATGAATTCCTGCTCCATTAAATCTGCAAATTCTTTGCGCTCACAATTCTTCAAAAAAGAACGAACCAAAGGTTCTGTATTACCAGATTTTTGCGAGTTAATCAGGAAAATAGCACTGTCTTCACCGAATTTTCTTCCCGGCAAACTCACCTGTTCAATCTGATTTTGATTATGAATAAGCAAAGGAACTTTTAAGTAAGAATTTAAAGGATCCAGACCAGAACTCTTCCCATGAAAACCAGACTCTAACTGAGCCAAAAGCTTTTTCAATTGAATAATTTCACCATTATTTAGCTTTCGGCTATTGCCAATCGCTTTAATTCCATATTTTTTATAAACAGCAGCACACAAAGCCCCCGAACTGCCCAAACCATAACTCTCGGGAATGCTCGATTCGAAATACAAACCATTTTTCAGATCCTTTTCGAAAGCCACCAAATCGATAAAATCCTCATAGGAAGAAGATCTATCTTTTAGATAGTTTAAAAATTTTAACAATTCACTATTGGAGCGTTTCGCAAAATTCCGATCGGTATACTTATCCTCACCAATAAAACTTAACTCTCCTATAAAATGGGTATAAGGAATACTTAAACCCATCGAATTTAGTAAAACTCCGTACTCACCAAAGAGTAAAATTTTCGCATAAAATAAATTAGGATGTACTCTCACAACTCTTTAAATTTTAATTTTTCGGGGTCCGTCCCCTTTTTCATCCATAATAAATCGTCCATCTTCCAAGAAATGCGACAATTGAGATTCAATAAAAGGCAGAACTTTTTCTCCTACCGACTTAGGATACATCAAATGGATGTTAGGCCCTGCATCCAAAGTAAATCCAACAGGAATATTGTTAGAGCTCCGAAAAGATCGAATTCTCTCGATCAATTCCAAGGTATTGGGTTCTAAAAGTGTGTAAGAAGGGGTCGAATTCATCATTAAGCCATGCAAACTCAGTGCTTCATTCTCCATAATCTGAATAAAATCATTTAAATCGCCCGATCGTAAAACCCCCAACATTCTTTCAAAATGAACATTAGCCTGAGAAAATCTAGCCATTGCGTAAGGATGATTTTTCATTAACTCATGCCCAACAGAACTAGAAACTTCCTTCTGTTTTGAGCTTACCAAAAGAATTGCATCCTGAAAATCCTGAAAAACAGGGTGAATGTATTGCGAAAAAGAAGCTGCATACTCATCGGATGATTTGGAAAAAGAAGGACTTTCTCCCCAAGCCACAAAACCACCATAAACCGATCGGGAAGCACTACCAGAACCCAAACGAGCAACTAGGCTTGCTTTTTTGTAAAAATCATCGCTACTTAGTTGTTTACCCGATATTTCTTCTTCCATACTACATAAGCACAAGGCCAGCGAACTCATTGCCGAAGCAGAGCTGGCAATACCTGCCGAATGCGGAAAAGTATTCTCCGAAGAAATAGAAAATTGATAATCGTTTAGAAAATTGAACTGATCGGACAAGCTCTCGAAAAACTTACAAATACGCTGTTCGAAAAGAACTTGCCTTTTGCCTTCGAATAAAAAACGTAAGGCATTCTCTTTCGTTTTTGGCTCATAATGAAGCAAAGTACGACTAAGTGAATTTTTTAAACTCATGCTAATGGAAGGATTGCAGGGCAACTGATTGCCTTTTTTTCCCCAGTATTTTATGAGTGCAATATTCGATGGACTTTCCCAGCCAATTGATCCCGAATTGATAGTGGTCTTCATTTCTTTTGTTAATTAATTTTTATTCAGTATCATTTCTTTCCAGGAAAATATATTTGTCAATCCTGTCTTTTGAAAATAGGACTGTATTTTACTTTTACTCCAATCACTTCTTAACATCACAAAATCACCGCCCCAGGCTCCCAATGATTTTACAGATCCCTCAAAATCGGGAAATAGCTTTTCTTTCACACATTCTTCGCCCAATAAATCAGCAAGTAAATCTTCATGTTTTCGAATCAGATCATCAAATTCTGTGGATGTTTTAACTACGAGAATATCTTTACTTAATTGAGATATGTTGTCGAGACTCTCCTGCTTTGGTTTGGCTTCGGAAAGAAAGAATTTTACCGAGTCGGAGCTTTTCTGTTTTTTACCCAGATACACAAAGTAAATCTGATGGGTAAATGCAGGCGAAAAATCAACAGGATAAATTAGTGGATGATTGCCATCGCGACGGAACAAAATCGGTTTACCGTAGTTAGCGCAGGCAATATCAAAACCCGATCCGTTAGCAACCAACGAATGCAATTGGTATGGATTCACATTGGCCCATTTAGCTACATTATTAATGAGAGTAGAACTACTTCCCAGTCCCCAATTGCGATCAAAATTAATTTCACTTCGAACGCGATATTGGCAATTCGTAAGAAAAGAAGGGTTTAAACTTTTGGCTCTATTCAGCAAAAAACAGACAAAATCTTTTTCATTCTCTCCCTCATTTATCTGATTATTAATTTCCTGATCAGAAATTATAAAATGAAGCCATAACTTTCCTTTTTCGAAAGCTAGCCATTCCAAATTTGCTTCGTCCGAATAGGAAACTTCCATAAATTGACCAAATCGCAAGGGAATAGCAAAAGCTAATGCTCCATGCAAGACAAAATATTCGCCTGTAAGTAGAAATTTAGCGTTCGAATAATATTTAAGTAAAGCGGTCAAATTCTATTGTAGCTTAGTTCGTAATGACTTAATAAAAGATTCCACTTCGCTGTAAGAAACGGTCTTATGCGCAAAATATTCCAAAGCCTGTTTTTTCTCATCGTAATCTGCTTTTAGGGAATTTAACAAATTAGACAAATGCATTTTCATATGTCCCTGTTGAATTCCTGTGGTTACCAATGAGCGCAAAGCACCAAAATTATTTGCTAAACCTGCTGCTGCAGTAATCATCATTAGTTCCTTCGCCGAAGGTTTCCCAAGCAATTCCAGACCAAATTTTGCCAAAGGGTGCAAACTTGTTAACCCTCCAACAGTCCCCAAAGAAAGAGGCATTATTAACTGATATTTGAAGCGATTATTCGATAGACTAACCTGACTTAAACTTTTATATTTTCCTGTTTTAGAGGCAAAAACATGTCCGTTTGCCTCAATGGCTCTAAAATCGTTTCCTGTTGCTAAAGCAACTGCATCAACACCATTAAAAATTCCTTTATTATGGGTCGCTGCCCGATATACATCTAACTCAGCAATTTGAGCCGCTTTTTGGAACTTAGCAGCAAATTCATGTCCACTAATCCCCGGATGAATTTCATCCAACTCATCAAAACTGCACTCTACAGAACACTCAACTAAACAATCGGGCGTGTAATTTGAAAGAATAGCCATGATTATTTCGCATTCACGATCTAAATTCGAAAGGCCTTCATAATTCCGAAAGAATTTTTTTAGTTGCTGAGCCATTTTCTCCAAACAGGAATTTATAAAGTTGGCTCCCATGGAATCAGCAGTTTCAAATGTTACATGCAACTGATAATAATTGTCCATTTCGTGACTAAGATTCACTAGTTTAATACTTTGAATTCCACCGCCACGTTGGCGCATATTTCGGGTTAATTCTTTGGTAGCCCGATACAATTCGAATTTTAATTCTGGCAGCAAATCCATCAATTGATCCGAATCACCTTTCCATATAAAATGAACCTGTCCGGATTTTACCATCGAAACAACCCGAGCTGAAAATCCTCCATGACTGGCCCAAAACTTAGCCGATCTTGAGGCTGCGGCAATCACAGAACTTTCCTCAATCACCATTGGAATGTGATACAGCTGATTGTTAATTAGAAAGTTGGGTGCAACACCAAATGGCAAATAAAAATTAGATAGAGTATTCTCGCTAATTTCATCCAACAAATCTTGCTGTTCTTTATTTTGCAGGCGAAAACTATCTAACTGAGATTTTATCCTCTCGGCACTTCCCGTTAATTCACCCATTTTTTCCATCTTCTCCTCGCGGGATAATTTAGAAAAACCTGAAATAATTGCTTTACGCTTCATATTTTTACCTTTCGATTCCTGCTCGATTCAAAATCAAACGCGGAAATAATAAAATACTTCGGAGTCCTAAATTACATTTTTTATATTCTCGTCCCAAAAAACTAGTGCTTTTTTAAGTGAAATACCTATTTTCTAATGTGTAAAAAACTCTTTGCAAGTTGAAAACCTTTCCTTTGCAATTCGATATAGCCTTTTAATTCCTCATAGGATTCTTTTGCATATTTTAGAAGAGTGGAAGCTTGACCATAAATAGCTGGCAAAGTTGATTTCTCCGTTAAATAGTAACCGTCCAGAAAATTTTGAATTCCACCCGAAACAATAATTTCCTTGCATTTCACTTCTTTATCTGTGGCAACAATTTCATTCACCCAATCTATCATCTCATAGGCTGAATGGCCAATTTTCGACAGGGGCTCAAACAATTGAACTGAAGAATCAACCTGACGCATCAATTCTAATTTGGCAAAATTAGTTCCTCCAAAAGCTGCAAATTCTATTGCCTGAATCGGCAAGTGCAACAAAGCACGCAAACTTTCCGGTCCCATTCCCTGTCCTACTTCCTTCACAACAATCGGGAAATCTACTTCGTCAAGCAAGTATTCCAAACTTTCCAAAGGTGATAAACTGATGTGGTCACCTTCAGGCTGCAACCATTCCTGCATAGGATTAATATGAATAATTAAACCATCGGCACGCAAACGACCAACCAAACGAATAATTTTGCTGACTTTTTTACTTTGAATGAGTTCTTCGAGTTGGCAGATGCCCAAATTGGCATACAAAGGCAAATCATCACCGATAATGGACCGAACATCGAAATCAGAAAAATTTGCATCTCTATCCAAAAGAGAGCGACAAGATCCCAATCCCATTCCCATACCAAATTCGGCACAGGCACGAGCCAAGTTTCGATTAATTTCACCCGCCAATTCAGTTCCTCCGGTCATACTGGAAACCCATATTGGCATTTGCAGGCTCTTTCCCAAAAAAGCAAAACTCGGATCCTCTTCCTTAGGATGAGCACTAAGCAAGGGTTCGTAATAAAACCTTTCATCCACCAATGCATTTTTCATTTGCGAGCGAAAAGCCAATTCAATATGATCTTTTTTTCTGTCTGCCATAATTATCAACTAACAACCTATGTATCGAGAAATCACCAATCTAAGAATCTCAGATGTTCCTTCTCCTATTTGTAATATTCGCTGATCGCGATAAAAACGTTCCACTGCCGATTCCTTAATCAGTCCATGTGCTCCATGAATTTGCACTGCCTCATTTGCTACTTCCTGAGCTACTTCGGAACAGTACAATTTCGCCATCGCTGCTTCTTTTCCAAATGCGTGACCATTATCCTTTAGCCAACAAGCATGATAAAGTAGATTTCGGGCAGCCTCGATTTTTGTAGCCATATCGGCTAACTTAAAACCAATGGCTTGAAATTTAGAAATTGCCTTGCCAAATTGTTCTCTTTTTTGAGCATAAGCTAAAGCCAATTCGTAGGCTCCCTGAGCCAAACCCAATCCCATAGCAGCAATGGTTAGACGACCAGAATCTAAAGTTTGAAGCATAATTTTAGCTCCTTCGCCTAAGTTACCCAATAAATTTTCTTTGGGCACTTTACAGTTCTCGAAATTCAATTCAGCCGTATCAGAGGCTCGCCACATCATTTTTCCTTTTAACGATGCCGCTGAGAAACCAGAAGCGCTTCGTTCTACTAAGATAGCTGATAATTCTTTTTTTCCATCATCATTGGCAGTAACCACTTGCAATGTTACCCCTAAAGACATATCAGAGGAAGCATTCGAAATGAACTTTTTACTCCCATTTATTACCCAATTGTTCCCCTGAAGAATACCAACTGATTCTGTTCCCCGAGAGTCAGATCCTGCATTATCTTCAGTTAATCCGAATGCCCATACATGTTTTCCAGAAGTAAGCTTTGGCAAATATTTTTGTTTTTGATCCTCATTGCCAAAATAGTAAATCGGACCTATTCCCAATGAATTATGAGCAGCAAGAGTCGACGCCTGTGATGCATCTACTTTGGCAATTTCCTCAACTGCAATCAATAAAGAAAGATAATCTTTTGCTTGTCCTCCATACTTTTTCGGCAAATGAATCCCAAATAATCCCAACTCTCCCATTCGTTGGGTTAAATGAGAACTAAACTTCTCTTTATCATCCAATTCAAAAGCCAAAGGCTTCACTTCCTTTTCGGCAAAATTCCTTACTTTTTTTCGAATTGCTTCGTGATCTGCTGTAATGTATGGATTCATCATTTTTACTTGATTAATTATTTTAAGACTTGCGAGTCTGTAATTAAGAGGGCAAACCTAATTAAAAAGTTCATTTTTTTAAAATTATTTAGAATGATTTTAAATGATAATTCCAGGAAATTCCAATACCCCCTAAAAATAGCCTTTCAGCGTCCTTTATACGAACAATTATTTTAAAACATAAAATTTGACACTTTTGACACTTGACATTACAATTCAGATAACATAACTTTATACACCTCCTTAAAAAAACAAATAATAATGGATATAGAAATTTGGCATATTTTCCTCGTGCTATCAACTGGCCTTTTTACTATTGAAATTTTTAAATCGACCTTTTTATTTGCCTCTTTCGGATTGGTATTTTCATGTTGTGCTCTATTTTGTTTTCTAGAACCTCCTATTTGGACACAATTCCTTTTCTTTAGCGCTAGCATCATAACTTGTTTGTTTCTTTTCAAGTCGTTTCAAAAGAATTCCTCCACCAATAAAACAAAGCAATCCTATTTGGAACTACAAGCTTTAATCGGTAAAAAAGCCATTGTTTCAGAGGAGATTAATCAGAATATGAAAAAAGGTTCTGTTCAAATGTTAGGATCCACTTGGAGAGCTAAATCAGAATTTGGAGAAGTTATTTCAAAAGATTCTTTTGTGGAAGTATTGAAAATCGGCAAATCATCAATTACCGTAAAAATAATTCCGAACTAAAAGCAAACTCCATCTTTAGCTAATATGATGACTAATTTGTATATTCACAATCCATAAAGTCTCTTTTTCCTAACCCTACAAAAATGCACACACAAAAAATCATTTTTTTTCTCCTTTTACTCATCAACCTGATTTTTTACTCCTGCACCGAAAAGTTTTACCTGGATAGCGATTCTGAAGTATCCATTTTAGTGGTTGATGGAAAAATAACCAATCAAGCAGGTCCCTACGAAGTGAATTTGTATAGAACCGTAAATTTATACGAAGCCGACACATTAGATCCCGAAACCGACGCCATAATTTTCATTAAAGATGGAAGGGGAAATTCAGATACGTTTATAGAAACATCACCAGGAGTTTACGAAACGCAAGATCTGTCATTCCAAGGTCAAATAGGTGAATCGTATTGGATAGAAATAGAAACCAGTGATGGCGAACATTACGAGTCGAATCCCGAAACCATTCAACCTTCAGTTCTTATCACATCCATTTACGGAGAAGAAGGCAGTATTCTTCAGAGTGATGCCAGTAGTAAAGATGGGGTAGAAATTTTTATGGATGCCCAAGATTCTACCAATGAGAGTAATTACTTGCGTTGGGAATATCAAGAAAGCTGGGAATGGCAATCTCCCTTTTACACAGCATTAACAGACAATCCTTCTAAAATATGCTACCCTTACGCTTATTCTGATGATGTTTTTATTTATGATGGGTCCAACTTAAGCACCAAGAGTTTTTCACATCTATCCTCCACAAGCATCTATGAAGATGAAGTGAAACTAAATTATGAATATTTCATCCGCCTGTCCTTGTATTCGATAAATTTTTCTGGATATGAATTTTGGAATAACATACAATCCTCAATTCAAAACAATGGAAGTCTATACGACGTAATCCCTTCAAATGCCGCAGGTAATATTTGCGCTTGCGACTCCGATAATCTAGTTCTTGGCTATTTCGAAGCATCTAGTGTAAGCACCAAGTATACTAGTTTCTCTACCGACGACTTTGAAATGGAGTTTCCTGATTCCCCTCCAGAATGCGAGCTAATTACCCTAAGAATGCAGGAGGGAAGTCCCGATTCAAGCACTTATTATACCGTACGAGATTATTGGGAAGACGATTTTCATATATTTCTTGTTCGATATAGGTATTGCTACGATTGTAATGTAAAATATTCCCCTACAAAACCCTCATTTTGGCCTTAAACTGTTTATCTATGAAAATAAGATTACAAATTCTATTTGTCTGCATTTTTTTACTGATTGAATTTTGTCCCAGTCTGTATGCTCAGGCCTTACTCTCCACCGATTCTGAAAACATCATCAACGGAAAACTTTGGGTTCCGAACTATTCGATTGCACAAGGCGAGCAACTTTTTCTCTCGCAATTAGAACTTAACGGAGATCTACGATTTAAAGGAAAAGACTTCAAAAATCAGAAATTCTTCTACGACATCACAAAAGATGAAATTATAATAGCCATTCCAACCGAAGATAACACAAGCCGTAACATCGTGCTTAACCCCTATTTTCTGGAAGGATTTACCGTGTTAGAGAGAGAACAAAACTATCATTTTATGAGGGGCAATTTTATACATGACGAATTACAACAAAATGCTTACTATCAGATTTTTAACAGTGAATCGTTAAGATATGTAGTAAAACATTCAAAAGCTCGAATGTTGAATTCGAAAAATGCATCAAAAACCTTCAAATACGTTGATAATTCACGAATGTATATCATAAAAAAACAACAATTAAGCAAAATAAAGAAAACTAAAGATATTCTGAATTTTTTCCCTCAACAAAAAAAAGAAATCAGAAGATTTATTCGCACCCATAAATTAAAGATCAACAAGCATACACCATTAGATGCCCTCCCTATTCTTACTAAATTCGATCTATAAATACCCCCTATGAAACGCACACTTCTCCTGATTTTTAGTCTATTGATTCTTTTTCCATCTTTCTCCATAGGGCAAAAAGAAATCAGTATTGGTCGAAAAGGAATGACATTTATTGAATTTGCTACTGAATTGAAAACAAAGCATCAAATAGAACTGTTTTTTGAAAGAACCTGGCTCGAAAAGGTGAGTTTAAACAAAAGTTACACAAATGAAAAAATTTCAACTATCATGACTGATATTTTATCAGGTAGCCAACTTCAATTCATCCAAAGAGAAAATTTAATTATCATTACCCAATATGAAAATGTAACGCAAGATTTTAGTTTAAAGGAAAAAACTAAGAACACAAGTGAAATAGATATTGAAGAGAAAGAAATAAGTCTATCAGCGATGCAGGAACAAGAATATAAAATTCATGCAATTGGAACTGCTCTAGGAAAGAAAAAAGTAAAACTTTTTGGAACCATTAGCCATTTTGAAAGTTCACAGGCCCTAAAAGGTGTTGAAATCTATTTTCCCAATTTAAGCAAAGGAGTTACCTCCAACAAAAATGGATATTTTGAATTGGAACTGCCGCCCGGTTTTTACACATTAAATTTTAGATATATGGGCTTAAAATCAACTTCTCGAAAAATTAACCTGCGTGGAGATGGTCGCCTTAATGTTCAATTAATGAGTGAAGTTCAGAACATTCAAGAAGTGCAGGTTTTAGCCAAAAACGACAAAGTGAACAGAACATCAATGGGTTTGGAATACATACAGACAAAAGACATTGAATCTTTGCCTTCTGCCTTGGGAGAACCTGATATTATTAAGAGTACCACCATGTTACCAGGTGTAGAAAGTGCCGGAGAAGGAAGCATCGGTTTTAATGTTCGCGGAGGCACCACCGATCAAAATCTCATCCTTATAGACAATGCTCCTATTTACTATCCTGCCCATTTTTTTGGTTTCTTTTCTGCCTTTAATAATGATATGATACAGGAGGCTAGTCTCTATAAATCGAGTATCCCTGTTCAATTTGGGGGGAGAATTTCCTCTACCTACGACATTCACTCCAACAATACCATTGCAAAACAAGTAGAAGCTAAAGTTGGAATTAGTCCGATCACCGCCAAAGCATATCTCAACTTACCACTACTAAAAAACAAACTTTCAATCGTAAATTCCTTTCGCTTTACCTATTCCGAATGGATACTTAATAGAATAAAATCAGAAGAACTCAGCGACTCCAAAGCAAATTTCTCAGATCTGCAAGGAAAAATACTTTACAAGGCAAATTCGAAGAATCAGATCGAACTTAGTTACTACAACAGTAAAGATGAATTTCAATTGCATTCCGACACAATATACCAGTTCAACAACTTTGTGAGCTCTTTAAACTGGAGGCATCGATTTTCAGATTCGTTAAAAATGAACCTAAGCGCCTACTTTACAAATTTCTCATACGATATCAGTTCCAGCGCAATTGAAAGCAACGCATTTCAATTGCGACATCAGGTAAACGAAGCCGGTTTTAAATCGCACTTTAATTTTGAAAAAAGCATTTACACAAGTGTAGATATGGGTGCCGAACTAAAATATTACAACATTAGTCCCGGCGACTTACAGCCGAACTCAGAAAATTCAGTGGTTAGTTCAAGCAATATTCCAGAAGAGAATGCGCTTGAAACCGCACTGTTCCTAGGCGCTAAACATGATCTAAACGGGCATATTAGTGCAGAAGCAGGCATTCGTTATTCTTTTTATGCCAATGTGGGTAAAAAAACAGAATTAAAATACCTCAACGACACGACAAGCGTGTATAACATAACAGATACCATTACAAGCTCGGGTTTAAACAATATTTACCACGGACCTGAGTACCGGCTTTCGTTAAGTTATGTGCTAAACAACAATAGCTCAATTAAAGCGAGTTACAACCGAAGTCGTCAATACATTCATCTATTATCAAATACCACAGCTATTTCTCCTACCGACACATGGAAACTTTCCGATCGCTATTTAAAACCACAAATAGGAGATCAGTTTTCCTTAGGCTACTACAATAACATTCCAAATTCTAATTTTGAATTTTCAGTGGAAACCTATTACAAGAAAGTTCAGAACGCTAAAGATTACAAAGATGGAGCACAGCTTTATCTGAATGACCATTTAGAAACAGAGGTTTTAAATGCCAAAGGAAAAAATTACGGACTTGAATTTTATTTGAAGAAAAGCAAAGGTCGTTTTAATACAATGCTGAGCTATAGTTACGCAAGGAGTTTTCTGAAATCGAAAGACAAAAGCGGTGAATTTGCGGTAAACGACGGCAACTGGTATCAAGCTCCCTCGGACCAACCTCACAACATCAAGGCTTTTTTCAGTTTCCGACTCTCCAGGCGATTCGTATTCTCAAGCAATACAGTATTCCACACCGGAAAACCAACCACTTATCCTATCGCGAAATACAACTTACAAGGAGTTACCGTAATTTACTACTCCGAGCGAAATGCCTACCGTTTGTCCAACTATTTTAGAACCGACATTTCCTTACTGTTAAAAGGTAGTTTGAAAAAACACAGAGCCTATCGCACCTCATGGATTTTTGGCTTGTATAACCTTACCGCCCACAACAATGCATACTCTGTTTATTTCAGATCAGAAGATTCGTCAATCGTTGGCTACAAATTATCAGTGTTTGAAAACACCATTCCAACAGTAACTTATAACATTGAATTTTAAAGCTATGAAAAGAAATATTTCTCTCTATACAATTCTCCTTCTCACAGTCATTCAGTTTTTAAGTACATCGGCCACGGCCCAAAACAGAATTCACGAAAGTGAACGTATTTATTTACACACACACAAAAATACGTATTTAGCAGGTGAATCAGTCTTATTTAAAATGTATTGCATCAATTCTGTATCACAAAAACCATCCTCATTAAGCAAGATTGCCTATCTGGAACTAATTAATGAAGAGGGTTATGCGGTGGCACAGGACGAAATAATTTTACAAAACGGAATGGGTGAAGGTGGTTTTTTAATTAGCAAACAACTTGCAACGGGGAACTATGCAATTAATGCCTACACATATTGGATGAACTCCTGTTCGCCGGAATTTAACAGTGTAACTCCAATTTTTGTATTCAATAATCAGGTAGTATCTGAAAAATTGCAAGGAAACCTTCATAGTAAAAATACAAATGCTTTTTTCTCACTCAAAAATAGTAACAACCCAATTCTTTTATCTGCTGATTCTGTTCAAAAAGAAAAATCTATTTCCATTCACTCAAGCGTAGAAGATCTGGATCGCCTGATTCGCTTTAGTATTTTTAATGCTAAAAATTCACCGATTGCAACCGAACCTCTCCATTTTCAAATTGCATCGAATCAAGGTATAGAAATCGACCAAAAATTCCAATTCAACCAAAATAAATGGGAATTTGTTCTTCCGAAAAAGGAAATTAAATCTTCGAATTTTAGTGTTTGCATAAAAAATTCCGAAGGCAAAATAATAACTCAATCTGCTGTTCATCTCACTACAGATAAAAGGAACTTATTTTTCGAACGTGCACCCATGCATATTTCTACCAATGAAAAAGTAAATATTCAACTCAACAAAAATGATTTTACGAAAGAAAATGAAACTATTTATCTCTCTGCAAGCATCAGTTTAAAGGAAGCTTTTCCAACTTCACCTTCTATTATTAACTATTTCAATCTCTATTCTGATTTTGGAGCTTCTATGAATGTTTATTTCAATCAAATTGGTAAAATCCCGAATCAAAATTGGATCTCAAAAGGAGAGCTTGAATCCTTGTGGCTACATTCTAAACCAAGTTATCCTGCTACTTCTGAACAATATCCCGAAGAAGAAGCCTATGTTTTGAAAGGTCAAATCAAAAATCAGGAAAACAAAGAAGTCATTGTCAACAAAAGTGTATTTCTATCAAAAATTGGTGAATATGCCGATTTAAATACCATCAAATCAAACAAAAATGGTGAGTTTTTCTTTCTTCTTCCCTTGCAAAAAGGTTTGCATGATATTTCCATTCAGTTAAATAACGACGATATGGAAGAATGCACCATTCAATTAAAAGAAAAATTTAAGGGTACAGGTTTTGCTCCAGTTCCCTGGAAAAAATCAGATCTTACTACCAACCAAATTGAGTTTCTAAAAAAACGGTATCAAGATCTGAAAATAAGAGAAATCTACAAACAAAAAATATATACCGAAACAATAGATTCTAGCCTGCATCGGGCAACAAGTAATTTCTTTGGGAAAGCCTACTCATCCATAAAAATTGACAACTATATTCGTCTGGATTCTCTGGAAGAATACTTTCACGAATTTATTTCGCCAGTAAAAATAAAATATCGTAACAAGAAAACTTATATGAACGTTTTTAGTCCAGAGCAAACTGTGCTAATGAAACAAGCACCACTCATACTTTACGATGGCTTACTAATAAGTAATCCAAGAATTATTCTGGATAAAAACCCTTCGGAAATAGATAAAATTGAAATCGTTCCCTTCGAATACTATTTTGGAAGTGCGCACTTTTACGGAATCATTCATGTCATATCTAAAAACAAAGACTGCAAAATAGAAAAACTACCTAAAAACACAGAAAGGTACTATCTGCCTTTGTTTACAGATAACTGGCATTTGACTCAACAAACCGAAACAAACGCCCCATTTATTCCAGATTTTAGAACCGATTTACTATGGGAACCAAATATCCGCTTAAGCGAAAATCAAAATAGTAATTTACAATTTACAACAAGCGATGTAAAAGGAGAATATGAATTAAGAATGGAAGGGATCTCGGAAAGTGGAGAGCCAATAGTAGTAAGACAAAGTATATTTGTGGAATAAAAAGTGCATCTACAATGATAAATTGCCTTTGGCAATACTCTTAGCGATATCTTCGCAAGCTTGGATCCACCTCCATCGACCATCGATCAATACCTCCCCTTAGATTAAACGCACGAGTATATCCATTCTTTCGAAGATAGTTTATCACATGTCTGCTTCTCACTCCCATGTGGCAAAAAACGATCAAGTCTTTGTGCTTTGGTAATTCACCCATTTTAGAGGCAATATGTCCCATAGGAATGTGCTTTGCTCCTTTTAAACTACAAATCTGAAGCTCAGAATGTTCTCGCACATCCAACAGGATAAAATCTTTGTTCTTCTCCAGTTTTTGAACCAACTCTAAAGGCGAAATATCCGTTTTATCCGATGCATCATTTGTAAAATATCGACTCACTCTCTTTTTTTATTTGTTATTAATCTTACTAAAGATAGTAAAATTAAAAGAAGAGGTACTTTCAATACAGAAATCCGCAATAAAAAAGCTCAATAACTGATAGTCATTGAGCTTCTTTTCATTTCATATTTTTATCTATTCCATTTCGGAAACTTGATTTTGTTGCTTTTTCAACTCTTCATTCCAACTATTTAATCCTCCCTTTAAATGCGCTGTGCGGTGATATCCTATTTTGTGCATGTAATTTCGGACTTGTTTGCTTCTAAATCCTAAATGATCAAAAATTACGATATCCTTATCTTTAGGCAAAAGTGGCAATTTATCATTCATTTCATCCTCAGAAATATGCATGGCATTTGCTATTCCTTTTTTAGCTAGCTCCTGAGGTTCCCGAATATCAACCAAAATAATATCATCTCGTTTTTGCAATTCACTCATTAACTCAAGGGCTGTATAACTTGTTTTTGGACCGTTATTATTATTTTGAAAAAAAACCATATTTCTAATATTTAAATTAAACATCTCATTCATAGAATCAGTGAATAACCGAATCCATTCTTATTTACCTCTAACAAATATAAAAAAATAAGCCACTTCAAATCTATAAAAATGAAAAATCAAAAGAAGAATTCCTTTTTCAATAAATATATTTTCGCATACTCATGGTCACTAAATGTCTTTCTTATAAAAGCTAGACAATTAAAATTACCCAATAAGAATCTCCACACTAAATAATAAAACATTTTTAGAACGAATCTAAATTGCAAACAAATACTAGTCATAAGAAATCCTAAAAACCTAAGTTTTACTGATACACTAGTAAAATAATTATTCCCTAAATAATTAGAATTTGCAAACGTTGTAAATAGATGGTATGAAACTAAATTTGATTTTCATAAATTAGTAAAATTTTAGAACTTCTGTAGGAAGATTTTTATTTAAAAAATTAACAATAAATAAAGTAATAGTTTATGCAATCCCTAAATAATCATGTATTATGCAGGACACTTAATATAAATTTACGTTGCATTTTAACTCCCAAAATAAATATTTACAGAAAAATCTAAAATGCGTTGTAACATTTCAACAAGTTTAAATTTTTCATTTATTTAATCAATAAAACTTATGAAACGATATTTTATATTTTTAAGCTTTCTTATTTTCATGGCAGCATGTAACGACATCTCCAGCCAGAAAGGCCTAAAAGTAAATAATGCAGAAGAACTTAATAAAGCAATAGAAAATGCCGTTCCTGGGGACGAAATTATTCTTGCAAATGGAGTATGGAAAGATGTTGAAATACAATTCACAGGAAAAGGCACTAAAAATAAGCCGATTACTTTACGTGCAGAAACACCTGGAGAAGTAAGCATTGAGGGGCAATCAGACCTGAAATTTGGAGGTGAATACCTGATAGTTAGTGGTATCTATTTTAAAAATGGATACACACCCTCGCAAGCAGTTGTCGCTTTTAAACTAGGTGATAAGGTGGCTAATCACTGTAGGCTTACAAATTGTGTTATCAAAGATTTTAATCAACCTAAACGCGACAGAGAAGATCATTGGGTAGAATTCTGGGGTAGATATAATGAACTGGATCACTGCTACATTTCTGGAAAATCAAATTCAAATCCTACAATAAGAGTCTTTATTAAAGGAAATGAAAGTATTAAAAACCATCACAAAATTGTCAATAACTACTTTGGCCCACGACCATCAAAAGGTGGACCACATGGAGAAACCATGCAAATCGGATCTAGTTTTACTTCCATGTCGCCTAGTAATGCTCTTGTGGCAAATAACCTATTCGAAGAATGCAATGGAGAGGTAGAAATCATTTCGAACAAATCAAATTTTAATGAGTTCCGAAACAATGTTTTTTACAAATGCGAAGGCTCTTTAGTTTTGCGTCACGGAAACTATTGCATTGTGGATGGCAACTATTTTATTGGCGATGATCATTCAGATAATATTGGAGGTATCCGCGTTGTAAATACTGGTCATTGGATTACTAACAACTACTTTTTTAATTTAAAAGGAAGAGTATTTAGAAGTCCGCTCGCTGTTATGAATGGCATTCCTAAATCTCCCTTAAACAGATACAATCAGGTAACCGATGTTGTTGTTGCACACAACACTTGGGTAAACTGCATAAATCCATGGCAATTTAGTGTAGGAACAAATGTTAGCCAAAAAGATGTACTTCCTTTATCGGAAATACGATCGGCAAGACCAATCAGAACCACAGTTGCCAATAACATCATTTATAACGAAAAAGGAGATGCAAACCCAATCGTTGCCCATGAGGTGATAGATGGTGTAGATTTCAAAAACAATATCATCAACAACCAGGGAGTTGCTTTTGATCCCTATGAAGGTGTTGAAGCCAGCAATATTGAGATGACTAAATTGACGGATGAAATTTACGTTCCTAAAAATAATCAGGCAGATACAAATGTATATGCAGGTTTCGATTTTGAAACTATCAGCAAAGATATTTTTGGAAATTCACGATCTGTAAATAATTCAGTGGGAGCTGTTTGTAAATCTCCAGAAATAGATCCTAAAATTTTGGATCCTAAAAAATATGGTACCAACTGGTATTCGAACAAAAAAATTGAAAAAGCAGCGCAAACCTTCATTGCTACAACTGAAAAAGGCGATTTGGCCTCGAAAATTGAAAAAGCCAATAGTGGAGATATCATTGAATTACCTGCAGGACAATATGCCGTAAGCAGTTCTCTAATCATTGATAAAGACATTACCATTCAGTCGAAAGATAAAAATGATAAAGCGCAAATTATCTACTCGGGTGACAGCATGACTCCAGCTTTCGAAATGCATCCTTATGGTAACCTTTCCTTAAAGAATGTTGTGCTAATTGGTGAAATGAAACAATATGCATTTGCAAGTCTTGAGGATAACATGTCAAGCTTATACAACCTAAGTGTAGATGGATCAGAAATCAGCAATTTCGACTATGTTCTTAAGGCTTATAAAGAAACATTTGCCATCAATATTTCCTTCTCCAATACTGAGATGAAAGATTGTGAGAATGGTATTGATTTATCAGAAGAAACCAACGACCAAGGCGATTATAATGTTGAATTCCTAACCATTGATAATTGCAAATTTACAAATATTCAGAGCAATGTTATTAACTACTACCGAGGCGGATATGATGAATCAACAATTGGTGGAACATTACTTGTTAGCAATAGTTTATTTACCAAGTGTGGAAAAAATGAAAAGAAAGGAATTCTAGTAAATACCAGAGGTATTATCAACGTGAACATTACAAAAAATACGTTTAAAAATAACCCTGTGAAACTAGTCGCTCTTTTATGGGGAGCTAAAAACAATATCCACTCTGAAAACGAAATTATTAACTCTGGAAAATTAGTAGTCGAAGAAAATCTAAAACTAAAAATGATTTACTAATTGCGATGTGTAAGCTGTTGCACAGAGTAACTCTACAATAAATTAAAGCATCAAATACAAATCCACTGAAAAGAAGAACCTTTCAGTGGATTTTTTGCTTGATGAAACTACTGATTTCTAAAATTTTCAAAAAACAGTAAGTTCCAAAAACAACAAAGCCCCAATTCGTTAAGAATTGGGGCTTTATAAATTTACTTAGAGGTCTCTGGCGGACTAGACCTAATACTCTACAAGCCCTTTTAATACTGACAATGTAAAAATATAAATTCAATCGGGGGCGGAATCGGGGGCGGAATGAAATCGATTTGCTTTGTTTTCTGAGAAAAACAGTCTTTTTATGGACTCGAAAAACTCTTTCTTTTTTATACTGTGCAAAATGGCAAAATATCAATTCTTTTTATGGACTCAAGAAACTCAAATTATAAAATGTGATTGTTAAGTTTTGTTAAGCTTTGAGAATCTGAAACAATTCTTTTGAGTAGTCCTAAAATTCATGTTTTATCAGGTTTGAATATTACCAATCATCTTCAATTCCTTTCATTTTAGTTTTTAATGAAACGACAATTTGTGTCATATCAGAATCAATAGAATTTAGAATTTCATCAAAAAAGGCAACACGTTTCTTTTTGTTTTTAAATTTCTCTTTGGCTGCCTCATAGTCCTCGTAATTAGTTCTTATACCTTCACTAATAACAGCTATATCCTGAATAATATATTTATATTTTCCCTCTTTAATAAAAACCTTTACCGTAAAATCATAATTGAACGAAACAGGAACCATTCCTGATTTTACCGTAATATCTCCCATTCCTTTTCCAATCAACTTGCCTGCTATTGAATCATCCATCTGTAACACATCTTCAGCTGATTTAAAAGTTTCAGCAAACCATTCTCTAGCACTGCTATAAAGTTGACTTTTATTTTTCCCTGATATCTCTACGACTTCAGTAAATTCTTTAGCCTGTACAGCCAAACTACACAACATTATAAGGCAAATAATTATCTTTTTCATAGAATTATAATATTTATAAATTGAAATTATACTTCTCATAAATCTAACTATTTAAAGCTACATATTAATATTTAATACAAAAAAATACCCTACCTAGATTTAACTAAGCAGGGATTTATTCTAAATGATACATTGATTAAATTTCAATTATAAAGTTTACAGGTTCTTTGTCTTCTTCCTCTATTTCGGGTTTTTTCTTTGGAATTACATAATCCAACAATTTTAACATTACGTTAATACGGTCTTTAGGCTCTAATAAATCAATATCGCTTTGCAATTGGTCAATATTATTTGTCACGACTGAATAAACAACCTCCTTTATTTTAGCCGTTTGTTTGTTTAGAGTGCCTTTTTTTCGACCTCCGTACTTTTTCCTTTCGCTCATCGTATTTCTATTATTAACTACTTTAGTAAAAGTAATGATATTTTATTTCTTATAGATTTTAGCTATCTAGAATAAACTACTCTGATCTTCTAAACTTCCATACTTTCGATTTCTATTTCTGTAACAATCTCTAATGTTATGCGCAATCTCCCTTATTTGAATATCTAGTTCAGAATGAAACCATTTTCTAGTTAGATGCTTTCTTTTGACTTCCTCAAATATCGTAGGCTCATGTTCCAAATAATATCTTAATCCTACATGTGATAATAAAATACTATTGTCTTTCTGCATTGAAATACCTAAGCCAGTAATTTTACACTTTCTATCATTATTTAACTTGTAACGTTTTTTCCCCTTATCTACACTGTAATAGGTTACATGTTTCGGTTTAAATTCCTGATTCAAATCTTTTTCAAAATCATGTAATAGGTTACATGTTTTTATATCATCATTAATCAACTCGGCAAACTTTTTTTCTAGCAGATCAATAATAATGGATTTATAATCTCTATTGCCATACTGATCTATCAGTCTTTTCAAGGTTTGCTTTTTATCATGTCTCTGCTTCTTGTTGTACTTTTCCCAATTGTAACCATTCTTTAACTCGTCATAAGCTTTAGTATCTCTTTTGCCTAGATCATTAATATTAATGCTATCATCGAAGCAAACCACCTCTGAGAACTTCTCTATTAAGATTTTAAAGAACACTTTTAATTTATCAGCATCAGCAATATCAATTAAATTATTGATTCCTGTTTGCTTATAAAACACCTTCCTAAGAGGTTTTATCTCAACTCTAAGCCTATTTTCAAAGTCTTTCATGTAGATCTTTAGCCAATAATAATTTTCATGCTTAAACTCGATTCCTTTTTGATTTACTAAAGGTTTGCCGTTTGCTTGTCCTCCTTGCCAAAGTATTGTATTTAGAAATTGATTGACTGGAAAAGGCAAGTCAATATTAAAACCAAATTCGGGGTTTGTTACCTGAACTGTAAGCGGATTAATACTGAAATCAGAATGTAACTCTTTCAAGGTCTCAATTATTTCAGCTCTAGAAAAGTCATTATTATTGTGCTTGCCCTGATTATGGAATTTATGAATACTTCCTCTTATGCTATTATCTGAAAATTTAATTCCCCGATAATCTACAAAAGTTGATTCACTCCCAAAACTCTCCCCCGTGTTACTCTTTCCAATTGTTGAAGTCGTTCTTCGCTTCAAATCTTTTAAAAGTGGATGAGTAAGCCAATAGTTTTCAGGGAAAGGAATATTTTTTACTCCAATGCCATCAACCATATCAAAACAATTTTAATTGATTCTCATCATTATGAAATAGGGCTTCATCGGTGGTATAGAATCCTGCTCTATGCTTTGTTATAGAACAAAATCCTTTTCTAATAATTTGTATTTTATCATGCTTTTCAAGTTCTCTCACATACCAACAAATATTAGCTCTTTCGATACCTGTTCGATATGAAATTTCAAGCATAGTTCCAGGGGTTTTAAAAGCCTCGTAAACTCTTTTTAATTGAACTTGAAACTTGTCCTTCGGGGCGTTTTTCTTATCTTTGATATGAATCAATGATACTTGATTTAGGTCTGAACACCTAAGGGCTTGTGAGCAATCGCAAGCCTTTTCTTTTTGCTTGTTCATGATCTTTTACCTTTAGTGTTTGGAACTACTTGTAAAGCCTCCTGAACGGCTTGTTCTGAATACAAAACCCTTCGACCAATTCGCATAGCCTGAATACGACCTTCTTTTGTGTATTCGTGCAATGTTGGTAAAGTGATTTTTAAAAGCTCTGCAACCTCTAATCTTGTGCGAAACTTAGTTTCATCTTTCGGCTTGTTACCTTTTTTAAGCTCCTCGCTTATTACTTCTCTGATTAACTCTTTTAAGTAATCAAAATTTACTTCTTTAGATTTTGAATCCATTTTTCTAATATTTAAGAAAATTAATAATGGATTTGTCGACAAATCTTTAACCTGTTTGAATAAAATAAAGTTAAGCAAGATAAGATTGACAACTATCTAAATATCTGTGGTTTAGTGTTGGACTAAGGGATTATTTTGTTGGCATGACAACAGAGATAACAAGTTGAATACTTGGCACATGCAGTTTATTTGTTGGATTTTAATTACTATTTGTTGAAAACACTATCTAGTTTTGTTGAATATTTACAGTAAAGGTCTTTTCCTAGTTGGTTTTTTTCGTCGGATTTTCCTGCATAAGCTAATTTCGTATCTTCATAGCGCTTTTTTCTTCTTGTGTAAGCTTGTTTTGCTCCTATGGTCTTTCCATTGCCCTTTATTTCAAAATTTTCAATTATAAATGTATTAATCTGCTCCTCTTCTAAATCTAAAAAACCATGTTCTGAAAAGTATTTTACAAGGGTATACAATTGCCAATTCTTATCATGCCAAATTACATCTTCCGTTTTAGGTTTTCCACTTATAATTTTCAAAAATTGCTTTTCTTGTTCTTTTTTTAAAATCTCTTTACTAACCAACATTGCTATAAGATCTTCGTTTGATAATCTATTTTCGATTTGGGCTTTAACTTTTACAGTTGGTTTAATATTAGCAATTTCCTTTTGCGGATATTTAATGGAGTTAAGAAATTCCAATTTCCTTTCTTGTGATTGTTTTATTTTTGTAAAAGAATCTTTCTTTAAATCGAAAAAGCTAAGATATTCATTATCTGACTCAGGATTTTTAAAATCCTCAACTGGAATTATGGGCGGTTCGTTTCGTTCGTCGTTAGAGTCATTTATTTTTTTAATCTCTAAACGTAAAAAATCAATTTCTAAAGCATCAGGATTTTCACCTAAATACTTTTTCAGTCTTTGATTAAAATGGCTTTTATACACTTTGCAAGAACAATGAAACCAATAGAAATCATCTTTATGGCTTTGTAAGTATAAAGCATTAAATTTATTATCAAGCTCAATAAATAAATTCTCGTATTCATTTGATTTTGGATTTCCATCGATCGAAAATTGAGGAAATGGAAATGTATTGCAATTAATTATTGCTTCTCTTAATTCCTCAAACAACTGTTCTGATTTATTTGCCATTATGCTTAAATATTGAAACTATTTTTTTTGAAAGATTACTTAGCAACCTTCAATACTGGTTGGTTAAAAAATGGGTGTTCGCTTAGTCTTTCGGCTGCTTCCTCTTTGGTGGTTTTTATGTAGGCAAAAAACTCTGATTCTGTTTTATGTCCTGATATCTTCATAATATCGAAAGGCGGAATCTTTGCGTTATACATGTTGGTACATGCTGAACGCCTTGCAGTATGGCACATAACTAGATCACATTTTGCGAAGTTCTTTTTCGTTTTTCTTCCTCCAATAGTCTTTTCAATTTGCACTATTTCAAGAAAGCCCAAATGCCTAGCAATATCCTTAATGTATTTATTTGTTTTCTGCTCGGTTATTGTGGGGGCTTTCCAATCGTATTTATTCAGGAGTGTTTCTAATTGTGCGGTTATTGGTACAAGCACTTTCACACCTGTTTTTTGTCTTGAAAAACTCAATGCTTTAGCACCATTATTTAAGGTGGTTAAATTGGCTTTAGATAGATTTAAAACATCAACAACAGATTGAGCCGTATGGTAACACATCAACCATAAATCTCTAGCTAGTTCCCAATTTCGCTTTCCTGATAAATCTAATTGAGAAATTCTATTTATTTCTTCTTCATGCAAATAGATATTATAAACCTGTTCTTTGCCGACTTGAAATTTCTTTTTAGTGAAATCTAAGTTTGTATGTAAATCCTCATCTTTTGCACTTCTCATGATGGTTTTAAGGTGTTTTATGCTCTTTCCTACACTGTTTTTCGTGTAATCTTTTGAATAAAGAAAGCCTTTAAAATCTTCGTACCAATTTAAAGTAATGTCGTCAAAATCAGTCTTCGTTTTACGGTCTTTCTGATACAAATCAAATTGAACCTGAAACGTTTTATAACTCTTTACCGTTCCGTAAGTGTATTTTCCTTCTTTGCCATTGTGGAAATAAAGCCTTGTTCCTTCCTCTGCTTCCTTAATGTATCTTTCAATGTATGAATTTAGGGTTTCGGCTGTTTCTTCTTTTATTAAGCCTCGCTCTATATCAATTGCTTTTTTAAGCTCATCGGGTTTTGGTTGAATGTCATCAATTAATAAACTACGATGTACTTTCTTTGCAATATTCTCAATGATATCCAGTAAATCATTAATGTTTTGATAGTCTATTTGTCTTTTCTGTAATGCTCGGTGGGTCTCCTTGTTCCAATAGCAAGGCTTTATTTTTAAACCAGTAGGATATTTAAGGGGCTTGTATGTTTGTTTGCCTTGCTTATTGTTCTCACAATAGCCATAACTAAAAAACATTATAACGGGCGTTTCTTGCTGTTTGGCTTTGGTAACCTTTGTTTGTGGGTCTCTTAATCGGAAAGTAACTGATACAGCCATGATAAAAGATTTAAGTTTGAACACTTAAATTTAATCATTTTTTATCAGGGGGCGGAATCGGGGGCGGAATAAAATTGATTTAGTCTTACTTTCTTTTATCTACCTTACTACTTAAAACAACAAAACCCCCTATAAATAGGAGGTTTTAAGTTGGTTTAAATAAAACTAAATTAATAGTCTAGAGGTCTCTGGCGGATTCGAACCGCCGTAGACGGTTTTGCAGACCGGTGCCTAGCCACTCGGCCAAGAGACCCTATCTACCGTAAAGGCGTTGCAAAGATATGTAATTCTGTTTTACTCCTGCAAATTTTTTCCAAAAATTGTAATAAAAAATTTGCAGAAATATTCCAAAATAAACCTAATCAAAACATTAGCGAGACAAAGTCAGACTGACTTTTTCAATTTGTCCACCCATAGGAGGGTTCATTTTCGATACTTTTACCTTTGCATGCACTAATTCTGGGAAATTTTGATACAAAACATCCAAAATTCTTTCACAAACATGTTCGAGCAAATGAGATTTAATTTGCAATTGCTCTTTAATCATTTCGTAAGCACGTTGATAATTTAAAGCATCACCAATAGAATCCGATTTAGCTGCTTTTTCGGCAACGTATTCCATTCGAACATACACAGTAAACTTGTTTCCTACAATTTGTTCTTCCTTAAAACACCCATGATAGGCATAAAATTCCATGCCCTCTAATTCAATAATTCCCATCTTTTTTATCTTCAGATATTCTTTGACGAAAGTAAGAGATTAAATAACCAATACAAAATTGCACTTTTTTCACTCTTAAAGGAAACATAGCGAAGTAATATTAAGGGAATTTCTCTACTTTTGTTTTTCGTTTCTAAAGCTAATCGATAATACAAATTATTGTAAATTTGTCGATACGCATTTCGATTCGAAAAGCAAGGCAGGATTCGTGTTCGAATCCCAGGCAAATACATGTATCATTTTAAATTGAATAGTATGGATAACAAAAATGTAAAAGAAGAGAATGGTAACGAAAGTAAATCTCTTAATTTTATCCAGCAGATCATCGAAGAAGATCTGAAAAACAATGTGAATGATGGTAGAGTACACACACGATTCCCTCCAGAACCAAATGGGTACTTACACATCGGACACGCCAAGTCGATATGCCTAAACTTTAGCCTTGCCCAACAGTACCAGGGAAAATGCAACCTACGTTTCGACGATACCAATCCTGTAAAAGAAGATACTGAATATGTAGATTCCATTATGGAAGATATTAAATGGTTAGGCTTCTCATGGGAAGGCGATCCTCACTTTACATCAGATTATTTTGAACAACTATACGATTGGGCTGTAAAATTAATTAAAGATGGCAAAGCTTATGTCGACGACCAATCGGCAGCAGTTATTGCTGATCAGAAAGGAACACCTACCGTTCCTGGAACCGAAAGTCCATTCCGCAACCGGAGCATCGAAGAAAATTTGGATTTATTTACTCGCATGCGTGCTGGTGAATTTAAAGATGGAGAAAAAGTTCTTCGTGCGAAGATAGATATGGCTTCGCCAAACATGCACATGCGCGATCCTTTAATGTATCGTATTATGCATGCATCTCATCATCGTACTGGCGATGCCTGGTGCATTTACCCTATGTACGACTATGCACATGGAGAATCGGATTACATCGAAGGCATTACCCATTCTATCTGTACTTTAGAATTTGAGGTTCATCGTCCGTTATACGAATGGTTTGTGACTAATCTTACCGAGACTGACTACAAACCAAAACAGCGCGAGTTTGCTCGTTTAAACTTGAGCTATACCGTAATGAGTAAGCGTAAATTACTTGAATTGGTAAAAGACCATCATGTTAATGGCTGGGACGATCCACGTATGCCAACCGTTTCTGGCTTACGCCGAAGAGGTTTTACACCGGCTTCTATTCGTCACTTTGCAGATACTATTGGAGTTGCAAAACGAAACAATGTGATCGATTATTCGCTTTTAGAGCATTGTGTACGTGAAGATTTAAATAAAACAGCCACACGTGTAATGGGCGTTTTAAATCCCGTAAAACTAATCATCAACAATTACCCTGAAAATCAGGAAGAAATGTTGAACATTGATAACAATCCTGAGGATGAAAATGCTGGAAGCAGAGAAATTCCATTCTCACGTGAATTGTATATCGAACGTGATGATTTTATGGAAGATGCACCACGCAAATTCTTTAGAATGACTCCAGGACGCGAGGTTCGTCTTAAAGCAGCTTACATTGTTATGTGCGAAAAAGCTGTTAAAGATGAAGATGGTAACATCACCGAAATTCATTGTACTTACGATCCGAAATCAAAAAGTGGAAGCGGCTCGGAAGAGAGCAAACGAAAAGTAAAAGGAACACTTCACTGGGTTTCAGTAAAGCATGCAGCAAAAGCTGAAGTTCGTATTTACGACCGCTTGTTTAACCACGAAGCTCCTGATGCTCAAAAAGATGTTGATTTCAAAGAATTCTTAAATCCAGACTCTTTAAACATTCTTACCGAATGCTATGTAGAGCCTAGCCTAAAAGATGCCAAGGCAGAAGAAAGTTTTCAGTTTACACGACTGGGCTATTTCTCTGTTGACAAGGACACTACATCCGAAAAATTAATTTTCAACCGTACTGTTTCTTTGAAAGATTCATGGTCTAAAAAGAAAAACTAAAATTAGCTTTCAGCTATCTGAATATAAAAAGGCTGCCTTTTCGGGGAGCCTTTTTTTGGGGACCAGAAACTAGATAGTTAAAAATAAGATATAAAAAACCACTCCCTAAAAGGAAGTGGTCGCAATGGTAAGAATAGATTTCTTACTTATTTTTTAATATTCTCCATGGCGTAATTCAAACGCGCTAAGGTCTCTTCTTTTCCTAATATTTCGATAATATCGAACATATGAGGACCTTTACCAGCTCCTACTATGGCCAAACGAAATGGGTTCATTACTTTTCCAAAACCAATTTCCTTGGCAGTAATCCATTCCTTCACAATTTCTTCCGAATTTGCCGAAGTAAAATCTTCAATTCCTTTCAAAATATCAATCAATTCAAGCATCAAAACAGGTGTATCTTCTTTCCATCCTTTTTTTGCAGCTTTGGCATCGAATTCTTTCGGTGATTCGAAAAAGAAGTTAAGTTGATCCCATAGTTCCGACACAAAACGCACACGATCCTTCACCATGCCACAAACGCGGTTTACAATTGTTGAATCGGCCTGAATGCCTTTTGATTTTAATACCTGTTCGGCAAACAAAGCTCCAATTTCTTCATCCGACTTTTTAATTAAGTATTGATGATTGAACCATTTTGTTTTTTCAGGATCAAATTTAGAACCCGATTTTCCTACACGCTCCAAAGAAAATGACTGAGAAAGTTCTTCCATCGAAAAAATTTCTTGTTCGGTTCCTGGATTCCAACCTAAAAAGGCCAGCATATTTACAAAAGCTTCTGGAAAATATCCACCTTCACGATAGCCCGAAGCAATCTCTTTTGATTTAGGATCGGTCCATTCCAATGGGAACACTGGAAATCCTAATTTATCGCCATCACGTTTGCTTAATTTTCCTTTTCCAACAGGTTTAAGAATCAAAGGCAAATGGGCAAATTTTGGCATATCGGCTTCCCAACCAAAAGATCGATATAAAAGCACATGCAATGGCATTGAAGGCAACCATTCCTCACCGCGAATTACATGTGAAATTTTCATTAAGTAATCGTCTACCACATTGGCAAGATGATAAGTTGGCATTCCATCTGATTTGAACAACACCTTGTCATCCAGAGCAGAAGTATTAAACACCACATGACCACGAATCTCATCCTCTAAATGCAATTCTTCCCCTACCGGCATTTTAAAACGAACCACATAATGATCTCCAGCCTCAATTTTGGCTTTTACCACATCGGCCGCTAAAGCCAAAGAATTATTTAAATTTTCCCGGGATGCATAATTGTAGGTGAAAGTTTTTTTCTCCTCTTCGTACTGACTGCGAATTGCGTCCAGTTCTTCGGGAGTATCAAAAGCATAATAAGCATTTCCCGAAGCAATCAACTGATCGGCATATTTGCGATACATTGGCTTTCGCTCTGACTGACGATAAGGTCCAAATTCACCACCAACAGTAGCTCCTTCATCAATCTGAATACCACACCATTTTAACGCCTCGGCGATATAATCTTCGGCACCTGGTACATATCTTGTTTGATCTGTATCCTCGATACGAAGCAGGAATTCACCATTATGTCTTCTTGCAAATAAATAGTTGAAAAGGGCTGTTCTAACGCCTCCCATATGAAGAGGTCCCGTAGGACTGGGAGCAAATCGAACTCTTACTTTCTTATCGTTCATTGTTATATCCTTTAATTTGGCCACAAAGATAAGAAATAAGAAGAAAAAAAGAGCGGCGTAAAAACCAAAATAAACTTAAAATAAGTATCTATTGATCATCTCCTTTAAACTGCAAATATCAATTGGTTTGGAAACAAAATCATCACAACCTGCGGCAATAATCTCTTCGTAAGCTTCACCATAGTGATAAGCCGTTTGAGCGATAATAGGAATATTTTTATTGATCTTTTTAATCTCCCTAGTTGCATCGTAACCATTCATAATTGGCATTTGCATGTCCATTAAAACCAAATCCATTTGGGGAGCAGATTGAATTAAATGGACTGCTTCTTGTCCATCTTTAGCACGAATGATCTTCGCGTGCGTATCCATTAGTATTTCCTCGAGAAAAATAAAGTTAAAATCCTCATCTTCCGCTACTAGTAATACTTTTCCTTCCCAATTATAATTTGATGAAAGATTCATTAAATAATCAATATTTTCGTCCTACAAGTAATTTGAACTCTAAGGTAATTTAATTATTAGTAACATGAAAAAGAAACCCGAAAGATCTGTACGATTCATACAAGAATATAGGTAATTACGTTACTATTCAGAGTAAGCATGTAAGTTTACAATATAAACTACCTTTAAATAACAAGGGGAACTTCAGTTGAAGTTCCCCTGTTTTAAATATGTAACATATCCCTTTTAGCCACATTTTGAAGTTCCACATGATTGACAAATCAGGCATCCTTCTTGATAAATAATGTGTTCAGATCCACAGCTTGTGCATATTGCCCCTTTAGCTTTTGTTCCGTTTGGAATGTATTTTTTAAGAGCTCGCTCTACACCATTCTTCCAGGTATTGATATTTTCGCTATCCAACTGCAGGCCAGCCACCAAATTAACCACTTGTTCAATTGGCATTCCATGGCGAAGAACTCCGGATATTAATTTTGCATAATTCCAAAATTCTTTATCAAACTTATAGGATAGTCCTTCGAAAGTAGTTTTAAAGCCTCTTTTGTTGCAATACTGAAAATCGTAACGAGAACTACCATCTTCTTCTTTTCTTTTTATAATTAAGCCGTTGCTTACCGATTTTGGAAGTAGAATTCCTTCATCATCGTCCACAATACCAGTAAATACTTCGTAAGGCTGACCATTATATAAACCAATAAAAGCAATCCATTTCTCCTTGTTGTTTTGGAATCGAACAACCTCAGCCTCTAATTCTGCAGGACGTTTTTTTGGCACTCCTTTATCTTCTTCCTTGGCATCATTTGAAATTAAAACACCAGAACGAGAACCATCACGATACACTGTACATCCTTTACAACCACTTTTCCAAGCTTCAATATACAATTCGCCAACAAGAGATTCAGGCACATCATTTGGCAGGTTCACCGTAACACTAATGGAGTGATCTACCCACTTCTGAACTTTCCCTTGCATACGAACCTTTTTCAACCAATCAACATCATTCGAAGTGGCCTTATAGTAAGGTGATTTTTTCACCAACTCTTCCACTTCCTCATTGGTAAAGTGCTGAGCTGCATCAATCCCATTCGCTTCCATCCAAGTCACAAACTTGTGGTGGAATACTACAAATTCTTCCCAGCTATCTCCAACTTCATCAACAAAATCAACACGAACATCCTTATCGTTAGGATTTACTTTTCGTCTTCTTTTGTAAACAGGCATAAATACAGGCTCTATTCCTGAAGTCGTTTGAGTCATCAAACTAGTAGTACCTGTTGGAGCAATGGTTAAACAAGCGATATTACGTCGACCATATTTCTCCATTTCTTTGTAAAGACTTTCATCCGCTTCTTTCAATCGCAAAACAAATGGATTTTTACTTTCACGTTTTGTATCGTAAATTTTAAAAGCACCTCTATCTTTTGCCATAAACACAGAAGAACGATAGGCTTCCAATGCGATTGTTTTATGAACTTCTACCGAAAAATCAATAGCCTCATCAGTTCCATAACGAAGATTTAAGGCCGCAAGCATATCACCTTCAGCCGTAATACCAACTCCTGTTCTTCTTCCTTCTTCGGCTTTTTCGCGTATGTTTGTCCAAAGATTACGCTCTACACGTTTTATCTCAGCATCTTCGGGATCGGCATCAATTTTATCAAGAATGGCATCAATTTTCTCCAACTCCAAATCAATGATATCATCCATCATTCTTTGAGCCATAATTACATGTTCGCGAAACAATTCGAAATTGAATTTAGCGTCTTTCGAAAATGGATTTTCAACGTAACTATATAAATTTATCGCCAACAAACGACAACTGTCGTAAGGACACAATGGAATTTCGCCACAAGGATTTGTTGAAACAGTTTTATAACCTAGATCAGCATAACAATCAGGAACGGACTCTCTTTCGATAGTATCCCAGAATAAAATTCCTGGTTCAGCCGATTTCCATGCATTATGAACAATCTTATCCCAAAGTTTTCCAGCATCAATACTCTTACTATAAGTAGGATTCTTGGAATTGATTGGATATTGCTGAGTAAATTCAGTTCCATCAACAACTGCTTTCATAAACTCATCGTGCATTTTTACCGAAACATTAGCTCCAGTTACTTTGCCTTGCTCCATTTTGGCATCAATGAATTCTTCCGAATCAGGATGACGAACCGAAACACTTAACATTAAAGCACCTCTACGACCATCTTGAGCAACTTCGCGAGTTGAATTGGAGTATCGCTCCATAAAAGGAACAATACCAGTTGATGTAAGAGCCGAATTTTTTACAGGAGAACCTTTCGGACGAATATGAGAAAGATCATGTCCAACACCACCACGACGTTTCATTAATTGCACTTGTTCCTGATCGATCTTCATAATTCCGCCATAAGAATCAGAATCGCCATCATTTCCAATCACAAAACAATTCGACAAAGAGGCAACCTGGAACTTATTTCCAATTCCCGACATTGGACTTCCTTGCGGTACGATGTATTTAAAATCTTTTAAAACTGCAAAGATTTCATCTTCACTAAGTGGATTTGGATAATTTTTTTCGACTCTTGCAATTTCTTTTGCAATACGTCGGTGCATGTCATCCGGGGTCTTTTCATAAATATTTCCATAAGAATCTTTCAGTGCATATTTATTTAACCAAACACGCGCTGCTAACTCATCACCGTTGAAATATTGAAATGATGCCTGAAAGGCCTCTTCTTGGTTAAAAGTTTCGTTCATTTCTTTCTCCTGTTGCTTCTTCTCTTGTACTTCCATTGAGATCGTAAAAAAATGTGGTTAACTATTTAGGTTTGTTAGTATCATTATCAATAATTTGTCCTTCATCAGCAGAACAAGTAATATACTACGCAAGGTACACAAAGACTTCTCTCCGAACAATATTAAATGAGCTATTTAAAAGAAAGTTATCCACAGTCTTGTGTTAATATTTTCATTATCTGCTATTTGCATTTTTAAAAAAAATGAAAAGTTTTCCAAAAAAAAAATTTTATTACATCTTTCTTAAAAAACAATTCGATAAAGACAAACATTTTCATCATCAAAAAAGCACCATTTGTAAAAAGGCCTTTTCCATATCGTGGCATCCCCAATAAACATTGAGTGTTGACTAATTAAATGAAATTATTTTTTGATTTTTGACTAAATCACGGAAAGAATTTGAGCACTTGCTCCTCGTTTTGAGTCGACATATTTTTTTGATTTTAGACCTGTATTTTGACGATGATCCTGATCATTAAAATAATTATTAAGAAGAGTATTTAAATCATCATACTTCTCATAATAATTAGCAGCTCCAGATTCAATAAGGTCTTTTGCCTCTTGAAATTTGTGGTAATTAGGTCCAAAAATAATAGGTAATCCAAAGGTAGCAGCCTCGAGAGTATTGTGAATTCCCCGTCCAAAGCCACCGCCAATATAAGACACATCACCATAGCGATACAAAGAAGAAAGCACGCCAATGCAATCAATCACCAAAACTTCGGCTGCATCAATTTCTTCTTTGCTTGCCTGGGTATAACGAACCCAGCTTTTCTCAATTTTATCCACAATGTTCTTGATATGATTCTCATCCACCTCGTGAGCAGCAAGAATGTATTTGTAGCAATTTTTTGTGGTATTTATGTAACGGATTAAAAATTCTTCGTCTTTTGGCCAGGTACTTCCAGCAATCACAACCAACCTTCCCTGACTAAAATCTTCTACTTTAGGCAAAGATTTTGATCCACTGGCAATGGCATACACCCGATCGAAACGAGTATCACCCGTTATGGACACATTGGCCAAACTAATGCCTTTCAGTAAATCTGCCGATTCCTGATTTTGAACAAAGAAATGAGTAAATGCCGAAAGCATTCTTCGATGAAATCCACCCCAAGCTTTAAAAAACAACTGATTGGGTCTGAAAATAGTTGAAAATATATAGGTAGGAATGTTTCTTTTTTTCAATTCCTTTAAGTAGTGATACCAAAATTCATATTTAATAAAAAATACCATTTTAGGATTGACGATATCTACAAACTTGCGAGCATAAGAAGGAAAATCGGCTGGTAAATAGAAAATAAAATCAGCGCCATCATAATTCTTACGAACCTCATAACCCGAAGGAGAAAAAAAGGTAAGTACAATTTTAGCTTCTGGATGCTCATCTTTTAACTTTTCAATAACTGGTCGACCTTGCTCAAATTCCCCTAAAGATGCTGAATGAAACCAAACTAAATTCTCTTCTCCCTGGAGTGCCTCGGCAATTTTTGGCAATAAATTTTTGCGACCATCGACCCATTGTTTTGCTTTGGGATTAAAAAAAGCGACAATTCTCACCATTAAAACATAAAATCGTATCGAAAGATTATAAAAGAGAACCATATTTAAAATTTGTTACTGTTAAACGGATTAGCTTCCTTATATTTATTCAATGCAAAACTACTAATTTTAGATGGAGGATTTCGTTTTGACAACAGGCGATTTCATAAATTCACCAGGAACTTAAGGACTAAAATAAATCGACCCATTGAGATTTCAATTCCTTTTTATATTGTTGATTTTTTCAGGTTTTAAACTGTTTGGCCAATCGCAAAGCAATTTAAGAAGAAAACTTGTACCTATAAATCGCGACACCATCCAACTGGATACTCTGCTGATACTCCCTGCAAGCGTGAAGGTACATCAGCGAAACAAACTCATAAACAAAGACTTGTATCAAATTATCATCAGTAAAGGAGTTTTTGTGCCATCGCAGCAGTTAAAAGACCAAGGAGAGTCGCTACAAATTGAATATCGCGTTTATGATTTTAATATCAAACAAAGTCTTTACAAACGCGACTTATCGCAACTCAGACTATCCAATCAGCAAAAAGCACGCAAATATGCCATTCGAACTCCCTATAAAAATATGGATAGCTTCTCGGGTGATCAGCTCGAGAAACAAGGGAACTACACACGCGGAATTTCTTACGGTAACAATCAGGATGTAGTGGTCAACTCGAACCTAAATCTTCAACTATCGGGGAAACTTAGCAATGATGTCAGCATATTGGCGGCCATTTCTGATAACAACATTCCCATACAACCCGATGGAAACACACAAACCATTAACGATTTTGATCGGATTTACATTCAGCTATATGACCATAGCAAAGAACTAACCCTAGGAGATTTTGAATTGCAATCGCCAACGGGTAACTACATGCGCTTTTACAAAAAAGTTCAGGGAGGAAAATTTTCCATCAAAGCGAAAAATAAAAAAACCAAGAAAACGACATTTCAATCGACAGTGAGTGCCTCCATATCTAAAGGAAAATTCAACCGAATGGAATTTGATGGTACCGAAGGCGTGCAAGGACCCTATCAATTAACGGGAGCAAATAGCGAAAGCTACATTATTGTACTATCTGGCAGCGAAAAAATTTACGTGGATGGTGAACTTTTGAGCCGAGGTGAACAGAACGACTATCAAATGGATTACAACACTGCAGAAGTCACCTTCACAATAAAACAACCCATCACCCGAAACTCGAGAATTATTGTAGAATTTGAATACTCCGAAGAAAACTACTCGAGATATTTACTTTTTAGCAGTAACGAGTTGAAAAGCAAAACTGGGAAATTTTGGTTCAATTTTTACCACGAACAGGATAACAAAAACCAATCCATAGATCAAACATTAAGCGATGATAACAAATTACTTTTAAGCGAGGTTGGTGATGACTTAAATCTAGCTCAAGTACTAAATGTAGAAGAAATCGATTACTCGAACGATTATGTTATGTACAAAAAAATAACAAAAAGCGTTGATGGTATCAATTATGATGTTTACCAATACTCAACCAATGCTGATAGTGCGGTTTATCTGGCCTATTTTAGCTACATGGGTTCGAACAGTGGCAACTACCAAAAAATAAGTAGCACAGCTAACGGACGAGTGTATGAATGGATTGATCCGATTGATGGCGTTTTGCAAGGAGAGTATGAGCCCACAGTTCAATTAATAGCTCCTGAAAAGCAACAAATGATTTCGCTAGGCGGGGATCTGAAATTAGCTGATCAATTGACTACAAAATTCGAATTGGCTCTTAGTAATAATGACTTAAACAGTTTTTCTACCCTTGATGATGATGACAACAAAGGCTTAGCACTTGATTTTCAAATCGAAAAAAACACTCTTTTTATCGATCCAAGGAAAGTATTGAAAACAGAACTTACATTTCATCACATCACGAAAAACTTTTCGGAAATTGAACCCTACCGAACTTCTGAATTTGAACGAGATTGGAATTTAGAAGATGATTTTACCGACTCTAATGAGAATTTCTACTCCCTTAACAACCTCTTTACCAACTCCAATTGGGGACAAGCCATTTACGAATACGCTGTTCTCGACAAGGATAACAATTACCAAGGAAAGAAACACTCTTTGGGTTTTCAGTACTCCAAACAAGGTTTATCTTTTACCTTTTCAGGAAATTCGCTAACCAGTAATCAAACTGATCTTGAATCGAAATTTTATCGGCACCAGCTAAGCACATCTTATTCACTAGAATTTGCGAAATTTGGCATAGAAACCGAAAGTGAAAACAATCAATGGGAAGATAAAACCGACCACGATCTTCTATCGAGTAGCTCTTCCTTTTACTCCTACAAATTATACATCGGCTCAAAAGATGCTTCGAAAAATCAATTTGAAGCCTACTTTGAGAAACGAAAAGATTTTTCACCCAAAAACAACGAGCTAATCGCACAAAGCGAATCGCAAGATTTTGGTGCCAGCTTAAGCTGGAAGAAAAATCCAAAAAATCAGTTAAAAATAGAAAGCATTTATCGAAGACTAAACATATTAGACGATAGCTTTACCGATGAAGAACCTGAAAATACCTTTCTGGGAACCTTAGAACATCAGGCACGCATCAAAAAAGGATTGCTGCAAACATCCACCTACTACGAACTAAGCTCAGGATTGGAAAGTGAAAAAGAATATTCATTTGTAGAAGTTAGCGAGGGACTCGGTGTTTATCAGTGGACTGATTACAACGGAAATGACACAAAAGAGATTGATGAATTTGAGATTTCAACCTTTAGCGACGAAGCGAACTACCTTCGTGTTAGCACCAGCACAAATGAGTATCAAAAAGTATATACAAGCGATTTTCGTCAAACTTTTAATTTGCGCTTCAGTCAGATAAAATCGGAAGGAAAATTTTATTCTCTTCTGAAAAATTTCAACAATCGATTTGCTTATCGCATCTCTAAAAAAAGCCTGATAGACGACTTCAGCCTATACGCAAACCCTTTTTCAGCACAAGCAACGAATGAGAATATCACGACTCTTAGCTCGAGTTTTCAGAATACTTTATCGCATCGCAAAGCGAAATCGAAAACCAATTGGGACCTTATTCACCTAAGTGGAAACAGCAAACAACTTCTTACACAAGGTTTTGAGCGCAGAGAATTTAAACAAAACGGACTTCTTTTTCAATGGAGACTTGGCAATTCAAACCAGCTGAGCAACCGAATCGATCTTGGTGAAAAAAGTCTGGACAATGAATCATACATCAGTAAAAATTACAATTTACAAACGATTAAGAATGAGCTAAAACTCCAATTTCAACCAACATTAAATTTCCAATGTGGATTTAATTACACCTATACTGGCAAAGAAAATGAACTATCAACAGAAAAATCGCACACCCATAATATAGGAACCAATGCCCAGTATTCCTTTGCCGATAAAGGAAAATTAATGGCTACATTTAATTTTTTACTGGTAGATTACAACGACGATTCGAGTAGTTCTATTGCCTACGAAATGCTCGAGGGTTTTTCACCCGGAAACAACAGTACCTGGAGCCTGTCCTACAAGCAGCAACTATCAAAACTATTTCAGCTGAACATTAGCTACAATGGCCGCAACAGCGAAGGAAGCAAATCCATTCATGTAGGCAATATGGAAGTAAGGGCTTATTTCTAGAAAGCTGAAAAATCGAAAATTCGCTCTTATTTTCAATCCTTAAAGCATTATTAGATACTGGTATAAAATCGTTCCACAGCATAATAATGCAAGTAATAATAATTCACAGCCCTACATTTGTCATTCTAAATCAGTAAATTTAAAGATCTTACTAAGTTTCCTTTATGACATCAAAAATAAAAATTGTGGTTACAGATTTGGATGGAACTCTTCTTCCATCCAAGGGGAAAATAAGTCAACGAAATTACAACACCCTTGTAAATTTGAAGAATAAGAAGGTTATTAGAGCCATTGCCACTGGAAGATCTCTTTATTCTGCCTTGGCCGTTTTATCCGAAGATTTTCCCATCGATTACCTTATTTTCTCATCGGGAGCAGGAATTATGAAGTGGGATACGAAGGAGTTAATTTACGCTCAGCAAATAGACGCCGATGAAGTAATGGACTTGTCGAAGATACTAATGGACCATGAAATTGATTTTATGATTTTGGATCCCATTCCTCTGAATCATCAATTTTACTACCACCAAACGGGCCATAAAAATTTGGATTTTGACAGAAGGCTAGCCTTGTACAAACAATTTGCCAACCCAATTGGTAATTGGGAAGATACTCGCCGTGATGCCTGTCAGATTTTAGCCATCTTACCCAATAAAGTAGATTGGTTTGAAGAATTAAAAAGCAAGTTTACGGATATTAAGATCATCCGTGCCACCTCTCCACTCGATCATGAATCCATTTGGATGGAAATTTTTCCCGAACACATTTCCAAAGGACATGGATGCCAATGGCTTTGCAACACACTAAAAATTAACGCATCCGAATCGTTAGTCATTGGCAACGATTACAATGATATCGATTTGCTAGACTGGGGAAAATATTCTTTTGTAGTAGCCAATGCTCCTGCCGAACTAAAACTAAAATATCAGGTAACTGAAAGCGTTAGCCAGGATGGATTTAGCCTGGCGGTAGATTCCATAAACACTAAAAATTCTACATCGCAGCCAGCAGCAGATCGATATCTTTAGCCAAAATTCCAAACGAATCTCCCAAGCGGCGATTGGTAAGAATACCCCTGTAAATATAGGTTCCATGCCGCAAACCTAAATTTCGTTTGATAAACTGATGCACCCCTCCATCGTTTCCTATCTTAAGCAACAAAGGTGAACATATATTACTTAGGGCAAGAGAAGCTGTTCTGGAAACATGCGATGGAACATTAGGAACGCAGTAGTGCAAAACACCAAATTTTTTAAACACAGGATCCTTGTGGGTTGTCATCATAGAGGTTTCAAAACACCCTCCCTGATCAATGCTCAGGTCGATAATAATAGATCCTGGTTTCATTTTAGAAACCATATTTTCGGTAACAATAAATCCAGTAATGTTTTTCTCGTAACGTAATGCTCCAATAACCACATCGGCCGAAGCCAAAGCTTTTTCCAAAACGTGAGGATGAAAAATAGATGTGAAAACACGATGAGCCAAATGATCTTCCAATCGTCGGAGACGGTAAATTGAATCATCGAAAACTTTTACCATCGCACCTAAGCCCATGGCTGCTCGCGTTGCATATTCAGCAGCCGTTCCAGCACCTAAAACAATCACTTCGGCAGGCGTAATTCCAGTAATACCTCCTAGCATCACCCCTTTTCCTCCGTGAGCCTTACTCAAATATTCACCAGCAATCATAACAGCAGAAATTCCAGCTATTTCGGACATAGAGCGAACAACAGGAAAGAAATTATTTTCATCCTTAACCAGTTCCAAGGCTATTGCGGTCACCTTTTTTTGCATGAGTTTGCGGATGTTATCATCGCTCTGACTTTTGATCTGAAGAGCAGAAATAAGCACTTGATTGCCACGAAGCATATCAATTTCGGCATTGGAAAAAGGCGAAACTTGCATCACAACATCGCACTGATAAATTGTTGCTTTGCTATCGATAATTTGAGCGCCATTTTCGCTGTATTCCTCGTCGCTATAATTGGAAGCAAGACCAGCGCCTCGTTCCAACATCACGTCGTGACCGTTGCACACCAAAACTTCTACCGATTGAGGGGTCAAGCAAATTCGATTTTCACCTTTCCCATCCTCTCGGGGAATACCTATAGACAACTGTTTACGTCGTCGTTCAATTTCCAACATCTCTTCCTTAGGCTGATAAAAATCATGCCCAATGGGAAAACTTCTCGATCTATCACTTAGTGGAGCCATATGTGAAATTGTAAATGTTAAATCAGATTTTAGCAATAATAGTGAACCTACAATTTAAACATTTTTTTCTAACAATACACCTTCTAACTTCGAATGGTAATGGAACGACTACCGCTCTCTTCTTCCTCAAAAAAAACTTCTACTGTATCGGAAGGAAGAATAGAATCAATTTTTTCGGGCCACTCGATAAAACACTTGGATTTACTGTAAAAGTAGTCCTCATAACCAAAATCATAAGCCTCTTGCACATCCTCAATTCGGTAAAAATCGAAATGATAAATCACCTCTTCATTTGCAGTATGATATTCATTCACAATAGAAAAAGTAGGACTGTTGATGGTATCTTCTACACCCATTTCATCGCAAATGGCTTTCACAAAGGTAGTTTTTCCCACACCCATGGCTCCATACAGAGCAAATACATTTCTATTGCCTACCAGGGAAAGAAATTCTTTTGCAACAGCATTTATTTCTTTCAGCGAGTTAATTTTTAGTACACTCATTTATTCACGAACAATTAATATCTACTATTTAACGCGGATTTAAAGTAACCAAAGGAACTAACATTTCCTCGAGCGAAATTCCTCCATGCTGAAAGGTATTCCGATAGTAGGAACTGTAGTAGTTAAAGTTGTTTGGATAAGCCAAAAAATCCTCGCCGAATGCAAAGATATAAGAAGAACTTACATTTACCTGAGGTAGATGTGCTTTTCGAGGATCAGTTACTTCGAAAACATGCTTTTTATTGTAGTTCAAGTTCTTACCCATTTTATATCTCAAGTTTGTATTGGTTTGGCGGTCACCTATTACTTTAACTGGATTTTGAACTCGAATGGAACCATGATCGGTAGTAATAACCAACTTCACATTCTTTTCGGACAGTTTTTTGATTAAATCTAACAAACTAGAATGCTCGAACCACGATAAAGTGAGCGAACGATAAGCAGCCTCATCAGGAGCTAAATCTCTAATCATGTCGCTTTCGGTTCGCGCATGTGAGAGCATATCAACAAAATTATATACAAACACACTCAACTGAGACTCCAAAATAGAGCTTAGGTTATCAACGACCTTAGCCCCCATTTTTTCGGTGTAAACTTTCTCGTAGTGGTAGCTAACATCTTTATAATCTCGCTTGAACTGAAAACCAATAAATTCTTCTTCGTGAATATTCTTACTTGTTTCCTCATCTTCGTGAATCCAATGATTTGGATGCTTTTTCTGAATATCCAAAGGCATTAAACCCGAGAATAAAGAGTTTCGTGCATATTGGGTAGCTGTTGGCAAAATGGAATAGTACATGTCATCATCTACTACCGAATAGTAATTATTAATAACCGGATATAAAGTTTGCCACTGATCGTAGCGTAGATTATCAATCAGAATAAAAGCTACTTTTTGTCCCTTATCCAGCAATGGATACACTTTTTCCTTGAATACATTATGAGTAAGCAATGGCTTTTCCTGATTTCCTTGCTCAAGCCAATCTAGATAGTTTTTTTTCACAAATCGGGCAAAAAGATTATTGGCCTCGTTCTTTTGCATGCGAAGAACCTCATCCATCCCCGAATCTTCGATGTTGGAAAGTTCCAATTCCCAGAAAACAAGTTTTCGGTACAATTTCATCCAATCTTCAAAATCGCGGCAATCGTTAATTTCCATTCCCAATTGTCCGAATCGAGATTGATAAGCAATGGTTGTTTTTTCCGAAACCAATCTTTTTTTATCGATGTGTTTTTTAATGGTAAGTAATATCTGTTTCGGATTCACAGGTTTAATCAGGTAATCAGAAATTTGCTTTCCAATTGCCTCATCCATAATATCCTCCTCTTCACTTTTGGTAATCATCACTATGGGAAGAGCCGAATCGATAGATTTAATTTCACCTAAAGCTTCCAATCCACCCATTCCTGGCATATTCTCATCCAATAAAATCAAGTCAAAATGTTCGTTTCGAACCAATTCGATCGCATCTGGTGCATTATTACATGATTTTACGACATAGCCTTTTCCTTCTAAAAAAATAATATGCGGTTTCAACAACTCAATTTCATCATCTACCCAAAGTATTGTAATATCTTTCACAAGCTTTCAATTTTAATTCAACTATTCGTAAGTTGATTTTTAATAATTCCTCTTCAATTCTAGGAGTTCTTTCTTTTTACAGATTTTTTTGGGGAAAAATAATTAGTGCGTAACAGTTTGTGCATAATAAACGAAAAACAAAATCTTTTATTTCCCTCTAACTACTGAAGATACCATTTTTTAAAGAACTGAAGATAAACAGCTGGATCGGTGTCTTTCATAAATAGCTCCAAGTTTTCATCAGAAATTACAAAATTTCGATACCCCACTTTCTCTATTGGTGCAAAAAGAGAACGATTGGTAACGATGGCTCGAAAATACATCATGGCCTGTTTTTTATTGCGCATATTGCTTACCAAAAGCACTTCACGGTTTTGATCCAAAGTACGAACTTCTACTTCTAAGCTTTTGGTATTGTATTTTTTTATTCCGTTAAGCAATAGTTTTGTATTCACATTATCGGTAGCGTAAACCAAAGCAAAAGAGTGTGGAACATCATCCCTATAGGTGTATAAACCTTCCTGAACAGGTTCTTCTTTAGGGCTTTCTTTTTGCATTACCTCATCCTTTAAATAATTCTCTTTGAAAAAATCGAGATATGGGAACAAACTTTTACTGATATAAAACTTCTTAAAATTCTCTTCACTAATAATGAAGTTCCTATAATCGACGCTAGACAATTGAATGTAAACCGATTCATCTTTTATCAGATTTCTGAAATAGGCCATAGCATCGGTCTTAGAACCAATGTTATTCACAACAATCATATTTAAATCACTATCGTACTGATCGCGAATAACAGAAAAATCTTTATCATGATTAAAAATATCATTTCTTAGTTTGGCAAGATTTACTTTACGCACTGGTACCAAGAGAATAAATTTGTGATTATCACTTGGGTTTACAGTGAAATTTGTAGAATCCAAATTCGAATTCACAGCCACTAATTTGTTGTTTTTGCGAACGGTTGTTTTGTCTTGATTCCTAGCTACGTTAAAATAACTTTTGGTGTAAAAATCCAGATAAGATTCAATGTCTTCATTTTTTTTGAAAATATTAAAATTGCTTACCGAGATTACAAAATTTCGATAATCAATATTTTCCAAACCATTAAAAGCACTATTACTCGTAATTATACCATTAAAATAATTCAGAGCATCCTCCTTTCCTTTCAATCCCTTAACCATAATCATGATTTGATCTTTATTCAAAGAAAGTCTATCGACCTTAAAAACACGATTATTATAACTCTCAGAATTGTATTTCGAAACATTAAACAAGCTTCTATTTGCATCCGCATCTTTCTTGGCAAAAAGCAAAATAAAATAATGTTCTTCGTCTTCTACGAATTTATAAAGTGGTTTTGCTTTTACATCTTTCTCTTTATCCTCTAAAGCTATCATGGCCTGATCATCTTCCATTCTCCAATTTCGGAGCAAGCGATTTTGTCGTGCCTGTTCCATATCCAATTCTGTAAATTGCATAGGTACAGCACCTTCTTTAAGTGCTTGTAAAATTGCTTTTGTAGTAGCTGCTATTGCGGAACTAGGTTCCGAATTAAGAAGTTGTTCCAGTGATTGTTTAAATTGCGCAACAGGCTGTGTTCTTCCAATGCACAAAGCTCTTAAAAACAAGAATTGAGGACGCAATTCACTTTCTGGATATCGTAACAATCCTTCATTACAGCCTTTGATAACACGTAAATAGTAAAAATTTTTATAATCCTCATATGCAGCTTCATACAACTTATTTGCACGCAAATCTTCTGCCTCAATCTTCGCTAAATAATTAGGATCACTAAGTGCTTTTGCATACTCACTACCCTTAAATTCTGTCAGAATTTTATTTTTATACTCGGCTGCTTTCGAAGAATTCCCCATTTTCTTATTTAAAGAAAAGGCATGATAATAGGAAGACAACAGATATGGATTTTCAGGAAACCTTTTCATGAGGGTCTCTATAGTTTCCAATGCTTTTTCTTGGTTGTGTAATTTTTCTTCGTACACCAATGAAGCCTGATACAGTCCTAACATAATCCGCTCATTCGATTTCTCAATAGCAGCTTCTGTCAGGGGTAAATCATACAAGTAATAATCTTTCAACTTAGGATCCCTCTTAGCCTCAGTAGCAATCGAATCCTTACCATTAGAATCTTTGGTTTTAGAATCATCGTCCTGAACCAAATCAACATCATCAAAATCAAATTCGGATTTGTTTTTCCGCCTCCAATTATCGGCCAACCTCCGTCGTCCCCATTTACGCAAGAATTCGGCCTTCCCTAAATTAATCACTGTTGGGTTGTAAAAATACCAGTTTCCCGTAGAGGATGACCTAGACGAACTTCCTAACATATCGTTTTGACTATAGAATGCTCTTGTGGAAGCTAGCTCTGCTTTTTTAAGTCTTTGTTCTTTTTCTTTATCCTTAATTTTCTGAATAATTCCCTGAATCAATTTATCTCTGTCTAGATCACTCATCAAAGCAACAGTTTGCAAGCTATCTTCTCGTTCTACTATATTTAAATTATTCACCAAATCGGTTAGATTTGAAATCCGAACCGAAATAACGGAATAATTGGGGTAATCCTTTCCTAAGTAGGTCATGGAACTATCGTAACACATTTGAGATTTTGGATAGTTTAGCTCCTCAAAATAGTAATCGCCTAACTTTAAAAATGAAATTGCTTTCTGATTTTCATTGTAGACCGTATGTTTTGTAGATTCCCAATAATTATGAATGGCCGATTCCATGTTTCCATCTTTAACATCCATTTCGGCCAAGGCATAATAAATTTGATCTTGGTATTCATTATTTTTCTCATCGCGAAACATCTTTTTCAGACTCTTTCGAATTTCTGGTCCATTTTCGTTTCCGGTATAGGAAAGAGCGCGACTAATTTTAGCATTAAAGGTCATTTCGTAGGAGGCATTTATGTCTACCACATTTTGGAAGGCAATGGAAACAGCTTGCAAATTTCCTAGTTTCTCGTTAAGCTGAGCAATAATATAATAATATCGACCTTTTTTTATTTTTGAGTCAACCAAGATAATTGCTCGTTCCAATTCATCAATTGCTCTTTCATAATCTTTCTCTTTAATGGCAATGCTAGCGCGCAGAGTTGTAATATTTAAAATAAGGTCTTTAGAAATTTGAGGCTCATCGCTCAATCGATCCAATATTTCGGTACCAGCAGTTAGTTCTCCTCTGTCAATCAAGCTTCGAGCTTGACCCAGCTTTGCTTCAGGAATTAAATCCGATTCGGGATATTCCTTTTGTATAAATTCAAATGCTTTTTCTGCAACCCGATATTCTTTCTTGTAAAATTTGGCTTTTCCAATTAAAAGATAACAATCGTCAATCCAATCATTGTATTCCTTCTTTTTTCGGAACTCCCTGTATTTCTCCGATTGATTGTCTTTTTTTCGTTTTGGTTTTCGGGTAATGGAATGCAATTTTATTGCCTTGGTAGCTTTTTCGAGCACTCGATCCATTTCGGAAGAAGATAAAGATCTGGCAGTAGGATCCTCGTATTCAAAAACCGGAAGTAGCAAAGTATAATTCTCTACAATTCCGTCTTCAATTTTGCTTTCTCCTTTCTTAAGACTCTCTTTCCCATTAAAATAAACATTGTAATGAGTAGTTAATGCATGATACTGTCTACTTACATATGTGTTTTTCTGATTCGAACAACCAAACACAAAAAGTAAACACCAAATTCCTATGTACTTTTTCTGAAAAAATTTACTAGCCAAGACTTATCGTTTTGTTAGATAACCGTTAAAAAGGAAAATTTAGTATGTAAAGAAAGAATAAAAAGGATTAATCGCATTTATCACTTCACAATAAACCCTAACTATCAAACAGTTAAGCTAAATCTGATTACAAATATGATTTCACTCGAAAATTATTAAAACTTTCTGAATATAAGCTTATTTAGCCAAAAATAAAAAAGGAGCATCAGATGCTCCTTCTTAAATCATAATATCGAATCTCTATCGAGTTATTTCCACACGTTTTGTTGGATCTTTATCTGCATTTCGTTTATCAACAACAGACATTAATTTTGAAGCCAAATCGGCGAAAGCCATACCGGTAACAGTATCCTGATTAACAGCAGCAGGCACTCCATTATCACCACCTTCGCGAATGCTTTGAACAATAGGAATTTGCCCCAATAATTCAAGACCTTTTTCTTCGGCTAATTTTTTACATCCATCTTTACCAAAGATATAATATTTATTTTCTGGCAATTCAGCAGGAGTAAACCAAGCCATATTCTCAACCATACCTAAAACAGGAACATTTACACCTGCTCCTTCGAACATGCTAATTCCTTTAATGGCATCGGCCAAGGCAACTTCTTGCGGTGTACTCACAACAATTGCACCCGTAACAGGCACGGTTTGCACCAATGTAAGGTGAATATCGCTAGTTCCTGGTGGTAAATCGATCAATACAAAATCTAGCTCGCCCCAGTTTCCTTCTTCAATTAGTTGCTTTAATGCATTAGAAGCCATAGGACCTCTCCAAACTGTTGCTTGCGCAGGATCAACAAAAAATCCAATTGACAACATTTTCACACCAAACTTTTCGTGAGGCTCAATCATGTCTTTGTCGCCTACTTTTATCAAGCCCGGACGTGCTGATTCAGCTCCAAACATTTTAGGAACCGAAGGACCAAAAATATCGGCATCGATTAAGCCAACCTTAGCTCCAGCTTTAGCCAAAGCAACAGCTAAATTTGTAGCTACTGTTGATTTACCAACACCACCTTTACCCGAAGCTATGGCAATAATATTCTTTACATTAGGAAGAACTCCTGGTTCATCAACAATATGAACTGCTTTAACTTTTATATTTCCTTTTATATCAGCGTCCTTATCAACAAACTTTAGAATAGTCGAAACACAAAGTTTTTTTAAAGTTATGATATTGGGATCATCGGATTTTTGAAAAACCAGATCAAAACCAATCTTTTTTCCTTCAATTTTAATGTTACGAACCATATCCAAAGCCATGATGTCCTTATCGGACCCTGGAAATTTTACCAGGCGCAAAGCATCCGTAATCTGTTTTTGAGTATAACTCATGATATATTATTTTTTAATTCCTTGAATTATTATAAAATACACGCAAATGTAAGTATTTAGATTTTATTTAAATAACATTCGCATCTAGTTCTTGAAATGGATCCCAAAAAATCTCATCGAAATTTTGAATTTGATCCTTGAGTACCACCACTCCTTCACTTTCTAAAAGTTCCTGCATTACATTTTCGCCCGGAAAATGATGCTTCCCTGAGAGCATACCCATACGATTCACCACCCGATGAGCGGGCGTATATTCTTTCTGAGAATGGCTTTGATTCATTGCCCAACCCACCATTCTTGCTCCACGAGGTGAGCCTACATAACGAGCAATTGCACCATAACTACTCACGCGTCCTGCAGGAATTAAGCGAACAATTTCATAAATCCGAGCATACAAATCAGACATCTATCCCTCTTTTTTTTCACGCCCATAGCTTCGATATGAATCTTGTTCAATTTCTACATCGGGTTCGGTAAACTCACTTTTTCCTTCCAGCATAAATTTGTGATACTTGATAGGAATTCCACGATTCAAAAATTGTTGCTCATAAAAAGTTCGGATGGAAAGAATTTCATCGGCTTTGCCTGAATGATATAAATCATTGGTATCCACAAGAACCTTTAGCTTGTTCTCACTGATTACATACTTGGTGTACTCGTATAGAAAATTACTATCCGATTTTAGGTGTATGATTCCATCTTTCGAAAGAAATCGACTGTACAATTTTAAAATTTTAGTACCAGTAAGCCTTTTCCCCACTTTTTTCATTTGCGGATCGGGAAAGGTAATCCATATTTCGGCTATTTCGCCAGCATCGAATATAGAGGTAAGCAATTCGGCATAGGTTCGAATAAAAACAACATTATCAAGTCCGCTATCCAAAGCTTCTTTTGCCCCACAATAAATTCTGGCTCCTTTAATATCTATTCCTACAAAATTTTTATTTGGAAATTGTTTGGCCAATCCTACTGAATATTCACCCTTTCCACATCCAACTTCAAGCACAATAGGATTGTCATTCTTAAACACTTCCTGATTCCACTTTCCTTTATATTTATAATTTGTCTCCCAAACTTCCTTGTGGGTAGGTTGAAAAACATTTATAAAGGACTTCATTTCAGCAAATCGCTGTAATTTATTTTTTCCCACGCTAACGTTATTCTTAGGTTACTGATTCTCTTTCTCTATACGAATTCCAACATTCGCAATTCCTTTTAGCTTTACATCGTACATTCCCTGAACAATTTCGTAAACATATTTTCCCGATTTAGGAAAAACCACCTTTTGCTCCATAGGAATCTGAAGATCAAAAAGATCACCAAAGCCACTTCCGTACCAGTCGCCAGTTTCATCGGCCAAATTAAACTCAAGCTTTCTTTCTATCGATTGATTATCTGGACTTGTTCTTTTCACAAACAACCACAAATTGCTGTATTCATAATCTCCGGAATTTCGCAAATTAATAAATACATTATTCGCTTGAATTGTATCGGTAATATCCACCTCAAAACGAAGTGTATCAGCCTGATTCCATTCAAAATCAGGAATTGTTTCATACTGTTCGTATACCCTGTTTGAATCACAGGAAAGCAGACCAAATCCCAGCCATGCGTAACAAATAATCTTCAGGAGTTTCATGATACAAATTGATTACTGTTTTTTTCTTGGTTTACGACGGAACTTTCTTTTCGACTTTTTAGCTGGTGTTTTGCCCACCTTATCAAAACGATTCAGGCTATCTTGCCCAACTACATTTTCATATTCTAAAGTTTTCTTCGGTTCCACAACGAATTCAGAAACGAGTTTATTTACCTTAACTCCTTTTTTATTCTGTCTGATTACATCTTTCACTGTGTCAACAGACAGTTGCACCATGTTTATGGTATTGTATTTATCAAAAGAATACCACATCATTCTTTTAAAAATATCTGTTTTCTGATGGTAGGCTGTACCATCCACCGTTTCCAAAGGAATGTTTGTATTTGGAAAATCTTTTTGAGCATCGATGTAACAATCCAACTCGAAATTTAAACAACACTTTAGTTTACCACATTGACCAGCTAACTTCTGCGGATTCAAGGAAATTTCCTGATAACGAGCTGCATTGGTTGTCACCGACACAAAATTGGTAATCCAAGTAGAGCAACAAAGTTCTCTTCCACAAGGACCAATACCACCAATACGACCGGCTTCCTGACGAGCTCCAATCTGTCGCATTTCAATACGAATTTTAAATTGCTCGGCAAGCACTTTTATCAGTTGGCGAAAATCCACCCGATCATCAGCGATATAATAAAATATTGCTTTGGTTTTATCTCCCTGATATTCCACATCACCAATCTTCATGTTCAGATTAAGTTGTGCTGAAAGCTGGCGAGCTTTAATCATGGTTTTATGTTCCAGTGCAATAGCATCGTGCCATTTTTCAACATCTACAGGTTTTGCTTTTCGGTAGATTTTTTTTGCTTCGTAAGTTTTAGGGTTCAGTTTCTGCTTTCGCATCTGTTCAAAAACCAAATCCCCAGTTAAGGTAACAATTCCTATATCATGTCCGGGCGATGCTTCTAAAGCAACAACATCACCTCTTTTTAGTCGTAATTGATTTGTATTTGCGTAGAATCCCTTGCGGGTATTTTTAAATTTTACTTCAACTATATCTGGACATAATACACTCTCAGGAACATCACTCAACCAATCGTAAACATCTAGTTTTCCATCCAGAAGTCTATCGTCTTTTTTATTGGACGCACAACCTGCGCACTTCCCTTTGGGTTCCTTATTTTCCATCATATGTATATTGATTATGAATCGATAATCGACTTCAAAAATAATGATTTTAATTTATAAACTTTTAAAGGTAGTAATTCAGCGAATTATTCACCTCTTATGGCCTTAATAATTTAACCAGTTTCAGACTCAAATCGAGAAATACAATTTTTGCATTGGCATTTCTTTCGATATCCGAATACGCTTTTGAGAGCTCATCAGCAAGAATCCAAACATTTTCTTCGTTAATAAACGGTGAGAATCGACTTGAGAAATTCATTTCCTCTCCATTTAAAAACACCATTTCAGGTTTTTTCAGGTTCAAAATAAAATTTTCCCTCACCATTCGAACACTATAATTCAAGAAACTTTTTTGACGTTCGCGACCAATTCCGGCTATCTGCTCCGACCAATCCATAATTTCCATTACCTTGCGCGCATAACTCAAACGCATGATACTGACAAAATTTTCAAAATTAAAGGCATTTTCATCCGAATTTTGAATCAATACTCGAGCTTTCCGATAACTTCCTCCCGCCAAACGAACCACATTACTCAACTCTGTTCCCGATAAATTAAATTCAGAAGCTACGGCCTGTTTTAAATCTTCAGATTCAATTTTGGGAACATTTACAATTTGAGTTCGGGAAAGAATTGTTGGAAGAATTTTATCTGGTTCTTCCGAAACCATAATGAATAGCGTCTTTTTAGGAGGCTCCTCAATCATTTTCAACAATTTGTTGGCGCAGGTATGATGCATTTTTTCTGGCAACCAAACAATCATGATCTTATAATCCGATTCGTAGGTTTTTAAATTTAGCTTGCGAATAATTTCATGACTCTCCGAAGAATAGATTAATCCCTGAGCATTATCAACTCCTAAAGTTTTATACCAATCTCCCAAATCGAAATACCGATCGCTTTCAATTTGCGATCTCCAGCTCTCAATAAAGTTATCGCTTACTGGTTTTGTAAATCCTTTTCCGGTTACAACAGGAAATACAAAGTGCAAATCGGGGTGAACTAATTTCTGATATTTTTTGCAGGAAGAACAATGTCCGCACGAATCATTTTCGGTTCGATTGAGACAAGACATGTATTGAGCAAAAGCAATTGCCAATGGAAGTTTTCCAACCCCATTTGGACCAACCAACAATTGCGCATGACTTACTCTATTTTCTTTAACGGTTTGTATGAACTGATGCTTAACAGTTTCCAGTCCAATTATATCTTTAAATTGCATGAAATAAATTTCGATTCT
>NZ_JBFHJW010000007.1:0-97144 GCF_041595635.1 Labilibaculum sp. | reverse complement strand
AGCGACCATAAAATGGACGATGCCGATCCAAAACTGGGGAGTGATACTCAATCAGTTTTTAGCTATATTTGAAGAAAGGGTCAGACTTAACTAAAGTCTAACCCTGGAAATATCACTTACACACTTTGCGGGACAGTGTCACACTTTGCGGGACAGTGTCCTTTTCCCTGAAGGAAAAAATTTCCATTCCTTAATCACAACTTTCCATCAATGCGTCTTCAATTATTATAATATTCTTAATATTTATCTAACATTCTATTTAAGCTTATATTCCTTTAAATACACCTGTTTTAACTTTAATCCATTAGGTGTAAATTTATATTTATGCGATATTTCACCAAATCCGACTATTTCCTCTATATAATCATATTGACTTAAAAACTTTATCAAAGGAGTATAATCTGATGGATAACCTCCTGCAATATCCTCAATCAATTTTTCTAACTCTTCTATAGAATACTCCTTTTTAATTGTATTGAGCATATCATTTTCAATATCATTCTCACTAATGAACTTACTACTTGATTTAGTAAGCCCCAATATTCTCTGTTCTAATTTTTCATTCTCGTTTTGCATCTCAACCCTGCGACCTCTCTCTTCCTCTAATCGCTTTTCAAGTAAATCTCTTTCCTTTTCTAGTTGTTGGTATGTACTCTTTAAAACTACAGAATTTGCATCCGTCATCTTATAAACAAACGGAGTCACTTTTTTCTCATAGAAGTTTATAATTAACCTACTAAAATTGAGCAAAAAATAGGTAACAATTAAAACCAATACTGAAACAATAAGACACTCAATTAAATTCGTAGTAAATTTTATCGGTTTTAAATATCCATCTATAAACTCCCATTTCTTTTCAAGAGTCCACGACTTATCAAAATTGAAAACACCAAATACAAGCTTCCAATTATGGAATAGCCATACAATTATAACTGTACCTAAAAATGGATTTGTTGTTTTTTGAATAATATTATCTCTCAAAGAGGCAAAAGTTTTAGTAATCATTGGTTACGTATTTTAATGATCTACGAATTTAACAAATAATCAATACAGCAACAATAATCCACTTTAAGAATACTCAAAAGTCTCGTATTCCATCACACTATATTCATCATAAAATCAAAAACTTAACTCTTCTCCCCAATCAAGTCCTCCAGTTGCAGCAGTAGCTCGCTGGCTTTTCCCTGAAGGAAAAAATCAGTAATCTGATTGGTATAGTTTGAGGGCTCGGTATTAATTTCGATGATGGTGGCTCCAGCCCGCTTGGCTTCGGTGGGAATCATAGCAGCAGGCATCACCTCTCCGGTGGTTCCTACAATTAGTACCAAATCGGTTTTTCGGGCGGCCGCAAGCGAATTGGCATAGGCTTCTTCGGGAATTCCTTCTCCAAAAAACACAAAATTGGGTTTTAAAACGTGTCCATCATGCTTACACAAAGGAGGCAGTTCATCTAAATTCACCTCTTCGGGTAAATAGATCTTTTTGCAATGGGGACAAATCAATTTTTGCGAGTTGCCATGAAATTCATAAATCTCTTTAGAACCTGCCGCCTGATGCAAATTATCGATATTCTGAGTCACAATAGCCTTTACAATCCCCATTTGTTCGAAATCGGCTAAGACCTTATGAGCTGCATTAAATTTGGCTTTCCCAAAAAAATCATAAAAAATGGTTTTAATAGCCATCCACGACTCTTTAGGATGCGAATGAAAAAAATCCAAATCTAAACATTTCGGATCGTACCGACTCCACAATCCATTCTCGCCCCGAAAAGGAGGGATACCACTTTCTACTGAAATTCCTGCCCCGGTAAAGGCAATCATATTTTTTGAATTCCGAATCAATTCCGCTACTTCTTGTAAATCAACTTTCATAACTACTATTTTAATCTATTTTCTGAAGACTTGCACTTGTACCTCCTCCATCTTTTCTTAACAAAGGGATCGATTCACTAAGTAAAAAAGTGACAAATATACCACCCAAAATACTAATAATTAGCTACTTATAATACATAACGATTAATTAACATTCCTGTAACATTCCTGTAATATTAGCTTTCTATCATTGTAGTAGTAAAGAAATGAGGAGTTCGCTTCTCTTTTTACAAGTAAACGTGAAATTATAAATTATTTAATAAATCAAAGAACACTTCGTTCTAAACTAAAATCTTAAAAAGATGAAAAAATTTCAATTGCTTCTAACTGCTTTTATATCTCTTGCTCTTTTGGCTAGTTGTGGAGGCTCAGGAAAATCGAAATCGGATGCTAAAGCAAGTGCGATTACCGGTGCAGGAGCAACCTTCCCTCAACCCTTTTACAACAAGATTTTTAAGAACTATACTTCAGAACAAAATCTATTGGTTACATATGGTGGAATTGGTTCTGGTGGAGGAATTCGCAGTCTGAAAGACAAAATTGTAGACTTTGGAGCCAGCGATGCTTTTCTAAACGACAAAAAATTAGCCGATATGCCAGGCGAGGTTCTTCATATTCCTACCTGTTTGGGAGCTGTTGTTGCAGCTTACAACCTTCCGGGAAAACCAGAATTAAAATTCACTCCCGAATTAATGGAATCTATTTTCATGGGAAAAATCAACAAATGGAACGATGCTAAAATTGCAGCTGTAAATCCAGAGGTTCAATTACCAGATCTTGAAATCACTGTTGTTTACCGTTCCGATGGAAGTGGAACTACTTTTATTTTTAGCGATTACATGAGCAAAGTTAGTGCCGATTGGAAAGAGAAAATTGGGGCAGGAAAAGCGCTGCAATGGCCAGTTGGTATCGGTGCAAAAGGAAATCCTGGAGTTGCCGGAACCATTAGTCAAACAGTAGGTGCCATTGGTTACATCGGATCGGAATATGCTTTTGCACAAAAAATTCCTGTTGCAAGCATTCAAAATTCAGCCGGAAACTTCATTCATCCTTCTGTTGAATCGGTAAGTGCTTCGGCTAAAGGAGAAATACCTGCCGACACACGGGTAAGCCTTACCAATACCGATGCTGCCGATGGATATCCAATTTCAAGTTTCACCTGGTTAATCATTTATAAAGAGCAGAACTATAAAAAACGCAGTCTCGATCAGGCCGTTCAAACCATCAAATTAATCGACTGGGTAGTAAGTGCCGATGCACAAAAGGAAACCACTAAGGTTCACTATGCTCCGCTTCCCGAAGCTGCGGTTGCAAAAGCCAAAGCGGTGTTAAGTCAAGTTACTTACGATGGCAAATCTTTACAATAAATACTGATTCATTTCATACAGAGCTTGCTTCTGATTTACTTTTATTCTTGCAATAAAAAAGTTCTCCAGACTGAATCGGAAGCAAGCTCTCATTTTACAGGAAGCGCTCAAAACTTATGAACAGCGAAAAATTATTTCGATACCTATTAGTTGGAAGTGGCATTTTAATAGTTCTGATAGCTATTGGAATTGTAGCTACTTTATTTATTGGGTCTATCCCATCATTTAAAGAATTTGGGTTTGGATTTATTTACTCTTCGGAGTGGAATCCAACCGAAGGAAGAGAATCTTACGGAGCTCTCCCCTTTATTATAGGAACGCTAGTTACCTCTATTCTAGCCCTCCTTTTTACCTTTCCATTCGCCTTTTCTATCTCATTATTTTTAGGCGAATACTTCAAAAATGGGAAACTACCTTCTTTTTTACGATCCGTAGTGGATCTTTTGGCAGGAATTCCTTCCGTAGTATATGGTTTATGGGGTTTTTACGCCTTACGTCCTGTCATTGCCGATTTAGGATTAAATGCACAAGGCTTTGGTATTTTCACCTCCTCCATCGTATTGGCCATCATGATAATTCCTTACGCATCCTCTTTAGGATCGGAGGTTATATCCATGGTTCCAGGAAGCCTAAAAGAGGCAGCCTACTCATTAGGAGCCACCCGATTCGAAGTTGTTAAAACAGTGATTATTCCCAATGCCGGATCAGGAATATTTGCAGGTTACATTCTTGCCCTGGGAAGAGCCATTGGAGAAACCATGGCTGTAACCATGCTCATCGGAAATTCCAACAAGATACCAACAGGTATTTTCGATTTGGGCAACACCATGGCCAGTTTAATTGCCAATCAGTTTGGCGAGGCCGAAGGATTAAAATACACTTCTCTGGTTGAAATCGGTTTACTTCTGTTTGTAATAACAGGAATTGTGAACTACCTGGGAAAATTTATAATGAAAAAATTATCGGCTTAACCCGATTCAGATCAATAGTATGAATAAATCTACCGAGATATCTAACTCAAGCCTGAACAGGCGATTACTAAAAGATAAGCTATTCACCTACACGCTTATCTTCTTAGCCTTCCTGTCAAGTGTTCCTCTTTTCCTGATTCTTTTCGAATTGATAAAAAAGGGATACAAACAAATCAATCTCAGTTTCTTTTATAAAGTAGCACCCGACACCATGGAAGCAATGGTTGCAGTGCAAAATAACGAGATTATTCCTGGAGGTATTGCCAATGGAATTGTCGGTACTTTACTAATTGTGGGTGCAGCATCTTTAATAGCTATTCCGCTTGGAATTATCTGCGGAATGTACCTAGCCGAAAATTCAAAAGGCACATTTGCAGGCATCGTTCGCTTCATTGTTGACATGCTACAAGGAGTTCCCTCTATTGTGTTAGGAGTTATTGGGTACATCTGGATTGTGAAACCAATTACTGGAGGATTTTCAGCCTTAGCAGGAAGTGTAGCTCTGGCTATTATGATGCTTCCCTCTATTGTTCGATCAACCGAAGAAACCTTAAAAATGATTCCTGGAAGCCTAAAAGAAGCAGCTCTATCCCTTGGTGTTCCTTATCACAAAACCATGCTAAAAGTAATTCTTCCTTCGGGAATTAGTGGTATTTTAACTGGTGTGATTCTTGGAATATCAAGAATAGCAGGCGAAACAGCCCCACTTATGCTAACAGCCTTAGGAAGTGCAGCTATCAGCACTAACATTACTCAGCCATCGAGTGCTGTTCCTCTTTTAGTATGGGAATTCTATAACGATCCCAACTTAGTAGGCATGATTTGGAGTGCTTCCCTCTTCTTGCTGATTTTAATTTTAGGTTTAAATCTCACCGCAAAAACAATCGCTAAAAGATGGAAAGTACAGTATTAGAAAACAAAGAAGTTAAGAAAATTACTAGAGAACAAGAGTTCAAAGTCAATAATATGATGCAAAACCCAATAGAAAAAATAGGATCACCCATTTTAAATATCGACAACTTATCCGTTTCCTATGGAGGCAACAAATATTCCATTAATAATGTATCAGCAGGAATTGCTAAAAATAAGATCACTGCAATTATGGGGCCTTCGGGTTGTGGTAAAAGTACCTTACTTAGAGCCATGAACCGAATGCACGAACTTTATCCCGATACACACAATAAAGGATCTGTTTATTTGGGCGAAGAAGATATCTATAAAATGAATCCTATTCTCCTTAGACGAAAAATTGGAATGGTTTTTCAGCGTCCAAATCCTTTTCCAACCATGAGTATTTACGACAATGTAATTGCAGGCTATCTTTTAAATGGAATCAAGCTAAAGCGCAAAGAAAAAGATCAAATTGTAGAACGATCTTTGCGCGAAGTAGGATTATGGAGCGAGGTAAAAGATTCATTGCACAATAAAGGAACCTTTCTTTCAGGCGGACAACAGCAACGATTGTGCATTGCCAGAGCGTTAGCCTACACGCCCGATATCATTCTTTTAGATGAACCCACTTCAGCTCTGGATCCTATTGCAACTTCTATCATAGAAGATCTATTGGTAAAATTAAAAAAAGATTTCACCATCGTTCTGGTAACACATAACATGTCGCAAGCAGCCAGGATATCAGATTACTCGATGTTTATGTACCTGGGTGAATTGGTTGAATATGGAAAAACAAAACAAATGTTTACCATGCCAAAAGACAAACGAACAGAAGAATATTTAACTGGTAAATTTGGTTGATTTTTAATCATTTCAAATGAATTTTTTACTAACAATACAAACTCACATATAATGTCCATCAAAAAAGATAAAAAATTTGAAAAGCTTGACAATGATTTTGCAAAAATGCAATCACTACTTTTCGAACAATTTGAAATTCTGGATGAAGTGACCAACAATGGTTTGGCCGATGTCGATAAAAAACTGGTAGAAACTTTTAATCGAAACGAAGAAAAGATCGATCTATACGAACTTAAAATGAGCGACAACATTATCCAAACCATAGGTTTGCAACAACCTATGGCTAGTGACTTACGCCTTTTGGTATCGTATTTTCGAATGATCGGACACGTAGAGCGAATAGGAGACCAGCTAAATAACGTGATGCGTTTTTTCCATAAAATGGATCCTCCTACCATTCCAGATAATCATAAAGACTCGGTTTTAAATATGCTTTCGCTTAGTGAAAAAATGGTGAGAAAAGCATTGATTTCCTTTGAGGATGGTGACCGAGAATACGCCATTTGGACCCTTAAAACCGATGAGATTGTTGATGAAATGCAATCGAAAATCGTTAAGAGAATGGTGCGTAAAAACTCACCCAAAGGCAGCGAACCCACCGAAATTTTCAATCTGATAAATTTCAGCAGTATTTTAGGTAATATTGAACGAATAGCCGACAATGCCACCAATATTGCAGAAGCATCTATTTACTATCAGCAAGGAATTGATTTGAGACATAAGGATTTACCTGAGGAGAAGTAATAAACAATCCTCTAATGTTGATTTTTTACTAAAACTGAATCAATAGTCAGCAAAAACCTGGGAAAGATTCCAAAGCATGAAAAATTTAAAAATATTAGTCGTTGATGATGAAGAGGATTTATGCGAAATCCTCCAATTAAACCTCAAACAGGAAGGATATGAAGTGGATGTAGCCTACTCTGCCGAAAAAGCTCTTAAACTAGACCTTCACACCTATGATTTTTTTCTGCTTGATATTATGATGGGAGAAATATCAGGACTCGAATTGGCAAAAATTATACGCGGAAATCCTGATTTTGAAAAAAAACCAATTATTTTTATTACAGCACAAACCAGCGAAGCAGATAGGCTTAGTGCATTTATTGCCGGAGCAGACGATTACGTTGCAAAACCTTTTTCAGTAAAAGAAATCATCGCAAGAATTCATGTTATCTTCAAACGTGTTTTTTTAGAATCCCAAAATGAAATCAACTTTGAATTTGAAAAGATGAAAATGATTTCTACCTCGAAAAAAGTAACCATCAACAACATAGATATTGGGCTTACAAAAACCGAATACGAAATACTTCACTTGCTCATTAGCCAAAAGGGGCGCATTTATTCCCGAGAAGAAATTATACATAAAATCTGGGAAAACGACAATTCTATTGGCGACAGAACTGTTGATGTAAATGTTAGACGAATTAGAAAAAAAATAGGTGAATACCATTTATTAATTAAAACAAAATCGGGTTACGGTTACTATTTTGAACCAAACTCTAATTAAAGCTTTTAATCGATACTTCATGCAAAAATCCATTCTAAAATCCGGTTCCAAATACAAGAAAAGACTCTTCTTCTTCTTTTTTGTTATTGTACTGATCTTCTCCCTCCTTATCGGGGGATTTCAATATAACCAGGAAAAAATATATCAACGGGAAAAGCTAGAATATGCCTTAGACATTTACACTGAGCAAATTCACAAACTGATTGACAGCAAAAAAATTATAGAATCACTCGATTTTTCTGAAATTGATTCTCTTCGCCTATTGATTCCCGATAAAAGCATTCGTATTTCTGTAATTTTGGCCAAAGGAAAAGTTGAATATGATTCCTCCGTTCCCGACATTGAAAAATTAGACAATCACTTACAGCGGCCTGAGATTCAAAAGGCTCTGCATTCAAAAAAAGGAAGCAACATTCGTTTCTCCGATTCCACAGGCGAATCGTATTACTACTACACAAAAAACTACTACAATTATTTTGTGCGGACAGCTTTGCCTATCAACGAAAGTGTAGTAGATTTTTTAAAAGCAAATAGCTTATTCTTTTACTTTTTATTAGCCTTATTTGCTATCACCGTCATTTTTCTGATTTATGCAACAGAACACTTTGGAAACTCCATAGCTAAATTGCGAAAATTCGCCATTAATGCAGCTCAAAACAGAGAAATTGATCCCGATGAAAATTTTGGGAAAACAGAATTGGGTGAAATTAGCGATCAAATTGTAAAAATTTATCGCAAACTAAGCAAAACAAAAGAGGCGCTTAGTCAGGAAAAAGAAAAGTTGATCATGCACCTTCAAATTGCTCAAGAAGGAGTAGCTATTTTCGACAAAAAGAAAAATCTAATTCTTTGGAACAGCCATTTTATCGATTACATCAACTATTTAGCTCATATTTCGAGTCACAATTATCAGGAACTATTTAAACTTCCCGAACTAAAGGAAATTACCGAATTTATAAACGAAAATAGCAAAGAGCTAGTCGGTAACTACATTCCAAATATCGATATCATTAGCAGCAAAAAAACAATTACCATTGGGCACAAAGTTTTCCTGTTTCAGGTAGTTATTTTCTTAGATAAAAACTTCGAAATATCTGTGAATGACATCACGAAAGCCGAGAATGAAAAAATTATCAAACAGGAAATGACTCTAAATATTGCCCACGAACTTAAAACACCAATCACAGCTGTTTCCGGATTTTTAGAAACCATTAAGGACAACCCAGACATGGATGAAGAAAAAAAATCGGAATTTATTGAACGCTCCTGTACACAAATAAATCGTATATCGAATTTAATTCAGGACATTTCACTCATTACAAAAATTGAGGATAGCAATGAATTTTTCACATATGAAGATGTGGATTTAAACCAAATGCTAAATGAAATGTTGATTGATTTTGAACTGAAATTAATCGAAACAAAAATGGAGATTGGAATCCACTTTCCGAACGATTTAAAAATTAAAGGAAATACCGAATTATTAGATTCCATATTTAGAAATCTAATTGATAATTCGATAAAATATGCCGGAGAAGGCTGTAAAATTGAGATTAAACATTATTTCGAAGACAGCAACTATCACTACTTTTCGTTTACCGATAACGGAGTTGGCATTCAAGAAGTACATTTTCCTCGTATTTTTGAACGATTCTATCGAGCTGATAACGGTCGTTCGAGAAAAATGGGTGGCACAGGCTTAGGTTTATCCATTGTGAAAAATGCAGTAAGCCACCATAAAGGCCGAATATTTGTAAAAAAACCAAAAAACAAGGGAATAGAATTCTTTTTCTCATTGAAAAAAAGACAGTAATACAATCGTACATTTTTTTACTCAAAACCACAGAAAAATCTGTGGTTTTTTGTTTTTTGCTTACTACCTTTAGCTTCCCGATTTGCTTTTAAAAAGCATCGAAAAAAATCTCAACTTTTTTCTACTTAAAAAAAGATAAACAATGTACAAAGCATCAGAAAATAGATACGATGAGATGACTTATCGCCGCTGTGGACGAAGTGGACTACTCCTACCTGCAATTTCCTTAGGTTTGTGGCACAATTTCGGACATGTAGATATTTACGAAGAATTCAAACAAATTATTTTTCAAGCATTCGATCGTGGCATTACCCATTTCGATTTGGCCAATAATTATGGACCACCAGCTGGTTCGGCAGAAGAGAATTTTGGCAAGATTTTAAAGGAAAATCTGAAACCATATCGCGATGAGTTGATCATCTCGACCAAGGCAGGATATGGAATGTGGCCCGGACCTTACGGCGAATGGGGTTCCCGAAAATATCTCATTGCCAGTTTGGATCAGAGTCTGAAACGAATGGGTCTCGATTATGTCGACATCTTCTATTCTCATCGTCCTGACCCAGATACGCCACTGGAGGAAACCATGATGGCTTTGGATCAGGTTGTGCGTCAGGGAAAAGCCTTGTACGTTGGCATTTCGAGTTACAGTGCCGATCAAACACGCGAAGCCTCCCGAATATTGCGCGAACTGGGAACACCTTGCCTCATTCATCAGCCCAAATACTCCATGTTCGATCGTTGGGTTGAAAATGGCCTACTCGATGTTCTGGAGGAAGATGGAATTGGGTCCATTGCCTTCTCGCCTCTTTCGCAGGGATTGCTAACCAACAAATACATCAAAGGCATTCCGGAAGGTTCAAGAGCAGCCAATCCGAATGGTTTCTTGCAAAAAGATCAGATTACCCCTGAAGTAATCGAAAAGGTAGTTGCTCTGAATGCAATCGCTGAAAAACGCGGACAAAGTCTGGCTCAAATGGCCATTGCCTGGCTGCTGAAAGATGAACGCATAACTTCGGTATTGGTGGGTGCAAGTTCGGTGAATCAACTGAATCAAAATATTGACAGTCTTGCAAACCTGCACTTCGAGCATTCCGAATTAGAACAAATTCAGAATATCTTACAATAAAGGAACTCACTCACCTAATAATAAAAATAGGATTCTTAATCGATTTAAGAATCCTATTTCTATTAAAGAAAGAAACAAAGGTTTGCTATGGCAGAGTCGCATTGGTATGTCGAAAGAGCAAATTGCACATCCATTCAAAATCGATCAATCGAAATCACCTGTAGAAAGCAAAGACGAAAAAGGAAATGGTTTGGACATGATGCTTTGCAAACAATTTATGGAGCAAAACAAAGTAGAAATTCATTTAGAGAGTAATTCCGATACTAGAAGCACCTTCCAGTTCAGCATTCCAGCCACCGAAAACAAAAATTAATCTTCCTCCGCTCTTTCTTAGAATAAAATTCAAATTAAAACCAAAATTTTCCGAAAGATCCGCCCTATTCTTAATTTTCCAAAAACTTAACCGTTCATTCCAAGCAGATGTAAATAAAAATCATTAATTTTGCCGCCTAAATAATTAAAGGAAGTAGTTATATGATTTCAGTTTCAAATTTATCTATTCAATTTGGCAAAAAACCTCTCTTTCAGGATGTTAATATAAAATTCACACCCGGAAACTGCTACGGAGTTATCGGTGCCAATGGTGCGGGAAAATCCACACTAATAAAAATCATTTCTGGTGAGTTAGACTCAACAACCGGATCGGTTATGATGGAACCTGGTGAAAGAATGGCCGTTTTAAAACAGGATCACTTTGAATTTGATGAGTTTACAGTTTTAGATACCGTAATTATGGGTCACGCAGAGTTGTGGGCCATATTGCAGGAAAAAAATGAAATTTACGCAAAGCCTGATTTTTCGGAAGCTGATGGTATTAAAGCCTCAGAGTTGGAAGAACAATTTGCCGAAATGGATGGTTGGAATGCTGAAAGTGGTGCGGCTGAACTTTTGAGCGGCTTAGGCATTAAAGAAGCATTTCATTACAAACTGATGAGTGAATTGAGTGGTAAGGAGAAAGTTCGTGTATTATTAGCACAAGCTCTTTTTGGAAACCCAGACAACCTACTTCTTGATGAGCCAACCAATGATCTTGACCTTGAAACAGTAATGTGGTTGGAAAATTATTTGGCCAATTTCGAAAATACAGTAATTGTAGTATCGCATGACCGTCACTTTTTAGATTCAGTTTGTACCGATATTGTGGATATCGATTATGGAAAAGTGAAAATGTTCTCAGGAAACTACACTTTCTGGTACGAATCAAGCCAGTTAGCTGCGCGCCAGCAGGCAAATCAAAACAAGAAAGCCGAAGAAAAGAAGAAAGAACTTCAGGAATTTATTGCCCGATTCAGCGCCAATGTTGCCAAATCGAAGCAAACAACTTCCAGAAAGAAAATGATTGATAAACTGAATATTGCCGATATAGAAGCCTCTACGCGTCGTTACCCTGGAATTATTTTTCAGCAGGAACGCGAAGCTGGAGATAAAATATTCTCTTGCTCGGGCTTAAGCAAAAGCATCGATGGTGAAGTTTTATTTAAAGACGTTGAATTTACCATCGAAAAAGGAGAAAAAGTAGTCTTCCTTTCCAAAGATCCACGTGCCATGTCAGCACTTTTCGATATTATCAATGGAATTCAAAAGGCAGACAGTGGAAATTACGAATGGGGAGTTACCATTACTCCAGCCTATTTGCCTCTTGACAATACTGAATTCTTCGAAGAACCCATCACCTTAATCGATTGGTTAGCACAATACTCCAGCGACACTAGTGAAGTTTACCTTCGTGGATATCTTGGGAAAATGCTATTCTCGGGAGAAGATATTTACAAGAAAGCAAATGTTCTTTCGGGAGGTGAAAAAGTTCGTTGCATGGTTTCAAGAATGATGTTGAAAAATGCAAATCTTTTGGTTTTAGATACACCAACCAATCACTTGGATTTGGAATCCATTCAATCCTTTAACAATTCACTTATTAATTTTGGTGGTACTGTAATGATGTCCTCTCATGACCACGAATTTATTCAAACTATTGCCACTCGTGTAATTGAATTAACACCCAATGGAACCATCGACAAATTAATAGATTACGATGATTACATTTCCAGTGAAAAAATCAAAGAACAACGCGAGAACATGTACAAGTAAACTACTTGTAAAACGAATATCTCATCCCCGAACAAACAAATGTTCGGGGATTTTTTTCATCCACACAGCAAAAATAATTTACGAGCAAGAGCAATTTTCGCACGAAAAAATGCAAAGTCGATATTTTGAGTCTTCCTTGATTTCATTTTTCTAGACTTTTTTATTTACATTTGCATCACTACCTAAACAACCCTTCATCTGTATATTTTTATACACTTTTAAACACACATTTATGATTCCTAAAATTGAACGGGCTACAATTGTAGTTTTGGATAGCGCAGGCGTTGGTTATTTACCCGATGCTGAAGAATTTGGAGATGTAGGCTCCAATACATTTGGAAACATTGCAAAACATTGCAATGGAATAAATTTACCAAACATGCAAAAATTAGGTTTAGGCAACCTAACCGATATAAAAGGTGTCGAACCTTGCAACAATACTTATGGAGCTTATGGAAAAGCTGCCGAAGCTTCCAAAGGAAAAGATACCACTACAGGACATTGGGAAATTGCTGGAGTTAAATTAGAGCGAGCTTTTCCAACCTATGCAAACGGATTCTCGGAAGAAACCATTCGTTTGTTTGAGGAAAGAACCGGACGAAAGGTAATGGCGAACAAACCCTCTTCGGGTACGGTTATTTTAGATGAATATGGAGAAGATCAAATGAAAACAGGCAACTGGATCGTTTACACTTCTGCCGATCCTGTCTTTCAGATAGCTGCTCACGAAGAAATTATTCCCATTGAAGAACTATACCGAGCTTGCAAAATAGCCTTAGAAATATGTACTGAACTTGAGCCAGTAGCTCGAGTTATTGCACGTCCCTATTTGGGAAGTGGAAAAGGAAAATTTACACGAACCAGTCGTCGTCACGACTACTCGGTTACACCACCAGCTCCTACTGTTCTCGATCGCCTAAGTACCAGTGGCCTGGATGTTATTGGCATTGGTAAAACTAAGGATATTTTTGCTGGACAGGGCATTACCAATTCCCGCGGAACCAATGCCGATAACCTGGATGGAATTCACAAAACCATCGCAGCTCTAAAAGAAGATACAAAAGGCTTGATTTTTACCAACTTGGTGGATTTCGATATGCAATATGGTCATAGACGAAATCCAGAAGGATACAAAGCCGCTTTGGAAGAATTCGATCACTATTTGCCTCAAATTCAGGAAAACCTAAAGGAGGATGAAATTTTGATCTTGACTGCCGATCACGGATGCGATCCAACTTACAAAGGAACTGATCACACTCGCGAGTACATTCCCTTAATGGTATATGGCAAAAATATCAAGCAAAACGTTAACATTGGCATCCGAACTTCTTTTACTGATATTGCCTCGACAATAGAAGAATTATTATTAGGTAATAAGACAGAAGGAAGCTTCGCTAAAGACTTGTACAACTAATCGTAGAAGCTAAGTATAAGGACTAATAAATGCCGTTTTGAATTATCGAAACGGCATTTTTCATTCCTTTTTTTTTATAAAATCTTCTAGACAGAATTTATTTATAGGAATCTAGTTTTCACAAGTCCATCATTAGACTCTAAATAAGTAAGCAAAACAGCTAAACGTAGACTATTGGTTTGATTTTAGCGATAATTTAAAGATATTTGCACCGGTATATTTAACCAAACAAGAGAATACAAAAAACATGTACGTGATGAGAGATAAGGTTCTTCAATTAGCAAAAGAAAAGAATGCAGTCATTCTTGCCCACTACTATCAAACTTCTGACATCCAAGAAATAGCTGATTTTAAAGGAGATAGCTTGGCTCTTGCACAAAGAGCTTCAGAAGTTGATGCAGACATCATTTTGTTTGCAGGAGTTCATTTTATGGCAGAAACAGCTAAAATATTAAATCCGACCCGAAAAGTACTTCTTCCTGATTTAGAAGCTGGTTGTTCACTTGCCGAATCATGCCCAGCGGATGATTTTCGTAAATTTAAAGCTCTTCACCCCGATCATATCGTAATTTCTTACATCAATTGTACTGCTGAAATAAAAACCTTATCGGATGTAATCTGTACTTCGGGTAACGCTGTACAAATTGTAGAATCTTTTCCTAAGGATCAGAAAATCATCTTTGCTCCCGATAAAAACCTAGGACGCTACATCAACGAAGTTACAGGTCGACAAATGGTTCTTTGGGATGGAACCTGTGAAGTTCATGACATTCTTTCTTCGGAGCGAATCATGAAATTGAAAATTGAAAACCCCGATGCCAAATTAATTGCTCATCCGGAATGTGCACATCCAGTGCTTTTATTGGCCGATTTTGTGGGTTCAACAACTGCTATGCTTGAATACTGCAAAAATAGCAGTTCGGAAAAAATTATTGTAGCCACCGAAACAGGTATTCTTCACCAAATGCAAAAAGATTCTCCAGAAAAAGAATTTTTGATTGTGCCAGCAGACGAAAGCTGTTCGTGCAACGATTGTGCATACATGAAACTAAATACCATGGAGAAATTGTATTTAGCCCTTAAAAACGAAAAACCTGAAATCATATTACCAGATGATGTAATGGAAAATGCAAAAGCACCTATTGTTCGCATGCTCGATTTATCAAAACATTTAATCAAATAAAAGAAAAAATCACCATACAAAAAGGGAGATCCATTAGGGTCTCCCTTTCTTATGATCTTCAGATTTAGTTTTTAATACTTTCAAAAGAGATACCTGCCAATTCGCAAGCCTCCTTAAAATGCAATTCATCTACCGCTTTATACAGAACGGCAAATGCGGCACGAATCCAAACAATGGAAATGACCACACCTACTATTAGACAAATAAGGCCTAATATAAAGATGAAAAAGGAAAGAATAGCCATTCCAAAAATAGTCCAGAAATACCCCTTACTCATGTAGAAACTAAGCTTTACAGCTTGTATAGCATCTACCTTTTTATCTAGAACTAAAAAGGGAACAAATATCATTTTACAGATCAAATAAATACCCGGAAGAACCAGAAGTACAAATCCAAAACCCACAATAAAAAACACCAATATCTGACTTAAAACAACGGGAACTAACCTTTTAAATCCTTTCAGAATTTCTTCCATCTGAGGCTCTGTATTTCGAGAGGCTCTAAGAAATAGCCAATCTATACCATATTTAAAAGGTATTACAACCAACAAATAGTAGAAGAAAGCTAAAATTTTGAGAGAAAATAACTGAAACCCAAAAAAATCGATATTGTTCCAATCTATTTTATTTAAACCCATAGGTATTTGCACAAAGCCCATAAAAATAATTGCAAGCAAAAGCACTAAAAAATGTTTCTTTAGAACCGTCCAGCCTTCCTCGAAACATCCTCCTACCGTAGGATAAACTTTTAAAATTAAATCCTCTTTACTATAATCTACTTTCATAAAATTGGCTATTTGTTTTAAATTGAAACACTTAGGCAGACTATAAAATACAACTACTACAATGAAATAGAAGTATTTATTTGTTCCCAGTTAAATATAAGATATCTAAAGCGTCTAAAAAAGAGATCGGAAAGTAAAAAATAACAAAAAAAAGATAGGGTATTTTGCAAGAAAAGCATCATACTAGTAGAAACAAGAAAAGGCACGATCGATTTTCTTCAACAGACAAAAGTAGTATCAAATAAAATACATCGCCATGAAAACAAAAATTAGATTTTATTTCGCAATGCTTCTTTCCGCTTTTTTAATTTTCTCCATTAGCAATACAATGGCTTCGGAAGGAAACTTATATTCTAAGAAAAATGAAAGCAAAAAGGTTCAGCAAGCCATCGACACCTTAAATTACAAGGTGTACAAGGGAGAAATTAAAGATGCAAAAACCAATGAACCACTGATGTTTGCAACAGTAACAGTACAAGGAATAAATGTTGCTACCGTTTCGAATAGCGATGGCGAATTTCTTCTGAAAATTGCCAAAGATTTACCCGTTCGCAACATCGAAATTTCATATATCGGATATAAAAACCTTGAAATTCCCATCAGCTCACTAAAAAAGAATAAAAATATTTTTCAACTGGAACCCGTTTCCATTCCGTTGAGCCAAATTAATATTTATCCACAGGATGCCTTATTTTTAGTAAAAAGTGTATTGGCAAAAACCCAACAAAACTACTCTTTAGAACCCAATATGATGAAGGGATTTTATCGGGAAACCATAAAGAAAAACCGCTCGTATGTTGCCATTTCCGAAGCTATTGTGAATGTTCACAAAGCAAGTTATAAGCAAATGCGCGACGACCAGGTGCAGATTTTTAAGGGGCGTAAAAGTCAGGATGTAAAGAAAATGGATACGCTTCTTTTTAAATTACAAGGTGGTCCAAACACATCGCTCCTTTTAGATGTGATGAAAAATCCTTACAACCTATTCTCTGAAGACTTAATTACCATCTATGATTTTGCCATTAAATCAATCACTAAAATCAATAATAAAGTTCATTATGTAATTGAATTTAAGCAAAAAGAAAACGTTGATCTTCCTCTTTACTATGGACTTTTATACATCGAATCGACCAATTTAGCTTTGGCAAGTGCCAAATTTAGCCTGAATCTAAAAGATGCGGCAGAGGCCAGTAGAATGTTTATCAAGCGCAAACCAGCAGGTGTGAAAGTAACTCCTACATCGGCCGATTATTTGGTAAACTACATCGAAAAAGATGGAAAGTGGTATTTTAACTATGCCCGAGGCGAAATTAACTTCAAATGCAACTGGAAACGCAAACTATTTAACACCAACTATTTGGCCATGACAGAAATTGCAATCACCGACCGAAATGAAGAAAATATAGTTCGCTTTAAGGGAGCAGTTAAGTTTAAATCGAGTCAGATAATGTCAGAAGAAGTAAACAAATTTGCCGATGTAAATTTCTGGGGAGAATACAACACAATTGAACCCGATCAATCCATTGAATCGGCCATTCGAAAATTAAGTAGAAAAGCAAGATAATAATTATTCATATTTACATTGCAAATAAGAACCGTTCCCTTTCAAATCTATCCCTCAGGGAATGGTTCTCTTTCCTCTTAATAAATGATTAATTGTAGAAAAAAATTAAAGTTGAAACAATTCATTGTTAGAGGAAGTTAAAAAGGAATAAGTTGTACTGATCTTTCCCTACTGATTGAAAAATCCTATCTTAGAAGAGCTAAGAACCTTTTTTGATGGAAGCACAAAACAAACAAATGTTGAAAGATAAAAACAGCATACTAAAAAACATACGAAAGGGAGATCTACAAGAATTCGAAAACTTGTTCAGGAAATATTACCCTTTGCTTTGTCGTTATGCTTTTCGATTCGTAAGAAACACGAATCAATCGGAAGAAATTGTTCAGGATTTGTTCTGTCATTTATGGGAAAACAGAAAAGATATCAGCATTCATAGTTCAATAAAAGCATATCTATACAAAGCAACATATTATAACAGTTTGCAGGTGTTGCGAAAAAAGAAAGTAAAAACTCAATACGAAAATTACCTGAAACAAAGGAATACCGATCATTCACAACTTACATCTACCCTCGAAGAAAATGAAATTTACAGCATCGTACAAAAAACACTCGCAAATTTACCCGATCGTTGCAGTAAAATATTTAAAATGAATCGATTTGAAGGGCTTAAATATAAAGAAATTGCTGATCAATTATCCATCTCGGTAAAAACCGTTGAATCCAATATGGGAAAGGCATTAAAATCCTTTCGAAAAAGTTTAAAAGATTACCTTGGAACTATAGTGCTATAAATATCATGAAAGAAAAAGAATCACATCATATAAACTGGGATCTCATTTCGAACTACTTAAATGGAGAAATGAATACAGAAGACAAATTGGCTTTTGAAAAATTGATTGCTATCAATGCTGAGTACGCCAAAATTGTGACTGCCGTCAACAAAGATTTAAATTGCATTCATGAACTCAACAAAATTCACCAACAATTTGATGTTGATAAAGCATGGTTGGAAGTAAAATCAAAATTGAAAAATCAGCCAGAAAAAGCCACAAAATTTCCATTTTTCGCACGACAAAATGCTAAAAAAATACTTCAAATCGCCGCAATGTTACTTATTACCATTGGCTTGGGATTTGCATCTTATCGCATTTACACCGATCGGCTAGTTCCTTACCAAAGTATTTCTTCAGAAATCAACGAAAGTAGTACCACCATTACATTGCCCGATGCTTCCCTTGTAAGTTTGCATGGAGAATCAAAATTAATTTATGAAAAATCCTTTTCAGGAAAAGAAAGACGTGTGCAATTAATTGGCGAAGCCTATTTCGAAATTGCCAAAAATCCAGAAAAACCTTTTATTATATCGGTAGGAAATGCAGAAATCAAAGTACTTGGTACCTCATTCAATGTTAATGCCTTACATAAACAGATTGAAGTTTTGGTAGAAACAGGGAAAGTTCAATTTTCCAATGCAAAAGAACCCAACAGGAGCCTGATTCTTGAAAAAGGCGATTTTGCAATTCTTCGTGAAAACTTACTTGAAAAAAGAACTCAAAATGATGAAAACTATCTGTCCTGGAAAACTAAATTAATGGTTTTTAAAGCCATGAGTTTAGAGCAGGTTGCCAAAGTTATTGACAGAACCTATCAGGTACAAATTGAATTTAGCGACACAAGCATTCAAAATTTACCCATCACCACCTCCTTCAACCAAACACCAATCGAAGAAGTTTTAGAGAACCTTTGTCGTCCTCACAAACTCAGATACCAAATTAATGGCCACCGTATTATCATCGAAAAAAAAGTAGAATAAACAAGCAATAAAATGAAAAATAGAAAAGCAGATATACAACTGATGCAAAGAATCATTTCTTTTGCTCTTGTCCAGCTTTTAATTTGCTTGACTCCTTTTTCTCTTTTTGCACAGGAAAATCTTTTACAGAAAAAAATTTCAATTAATATTCACGAGCTGACTATCGCCGATGCTCTGGATTCTATAGCGGCACAAAATCATTGCTATTTTACTTACAACTCCAATTTATTTGCCGATCGGGAAAAAATTAGCCTGAAGGAAGATAATATCCAATTTGAAGAGTTGTTGCGAAACATTATTCAGGATAGTAGCCTTGCATTTCAACTCCTAAACAAGCACATTATTATTGTTCCTTCTGATTACAAATCGAATAAGGTGCAGAACAATAGCATCATTCCACACATTTCGTACCGAACCATTAGTGGAAAAATCACCAATCAGTCGGCTAAAACAGCCCTACCCTACGCAAGTATAGGCCTTCGGGGCAAACACATTGGAACTATTAGCAATCAGGATGGAGAATTTTCACTTTCTCTTTCCTCTGCAAACCAAAAAGATACACTTGTTGTGTCTTATGTTGGATTTAAAAATTATGAAATTCCCGTTTCTGAGATTGTAAAAAACCAGATGGAAATTAAAATGAAGGAGGATTTTATATCCCTACAGGAAGTAATCATTAGGAACAACAATCCCAAACACATTCTAAAAGCAGCTATCAATAAAATTGCTAGTAATTACCCTCAAAAACCAGCTCAACTCACCTCATTTTACCGCGAATCGGTGCTAAAAAACAACAAGTACATGATTTATTTGGAATCAGTTTTAGAGATCTATAAAAATCCCTATTCCGAACATAACGTAAACGATCGGGTGAAAATATTCAAGAGTCGTAAAATATATGATGTTTCGCGTTTAGATACCATTTCGTTCCGCTTAAAAGGCGGAATTCAGGGATGTTTGCTCCTAGACATTGTGCAAAATCAACCCGAATTCTTAAATCCAGAACTCATGGATTTATACCACTACCAACTAACGGACATCAGTACTTACAATAACAAAGCAGTCTATCTTATCGAATTTAAAGCTAAGTCGAAACAATCAAGACCACTTCTCGAGGGTCGATTGATAATTGAAACCCGAAGCTTAGCTATTATTCGAGCTGAATTTGCTTACCAACCAAGCCGCTTGCGCGAAATAAGCAATCAGTTTATTAGCAAATCGAATTCTAAAATAAAAGTCAGGCCTACGCAAATTCAATACACTGTAAACTATAAAAAAATAGGAGAAAAATATTACATAAATCATTCCCTAGGCAAGTTAAAATTCAAAGTAAAAAGTAAAAGAGACTTCTTTTCGCAAAATTTCTCCACCTCTTTCGAGATGGCCACCACCGATGTAGATACTGTAAATGTTAAACGATTTAAGCATCGGGAAACCATAACTCCAAACACTATTCTCTCTAGCGAAAAACTTAGCTACGACGATTCCTTTTGGGGACATCAGAATTTTATAAAACCTGAAGATAATATAAAAGAAGCCATTCGAAGAATAAACTCTAGCATGCAACAAATTGCTCTAGATACAAATAGCAACCCGTAACTTAGAATGCAAAAACAGCTAAACATCTTATTCTTATATAAAATTCCAGCTTCAAACAAAATATTCTAAAAGTCTTTCTACTTTTGTATTTCTGTACAAAAAGATAACAATCATAACTTCAGGTCATGTCAAGCCAATTGAAAAATATACTAAGGAATTCCATCGGATTGCTTATTGGAGCTTTCTTCCTTTATCTAGCATTACGAAAAAACCCATTGGGACCAGTTTGGAAAAGTCTTGAAAATGTCAATTACTTTTACATTCTACTCAGCTTTATTTGTCTTTTTGTTATCTTCTATTTGAGAGCCTTACGTTGGAAATTACTTCTGCAGGAAGCAGGCCAAGATCCAAAAGGTTCCAAGGTATTAACTTCTGTTCTATTGGGTTACTTTGTAAACAGTTTCACACCTAAATTGGGAGAAATCATTCGTTGCACCTCATTGCAAAAAAGCACCGATATTCCAGTATCTGTATCGATAGGAAGCGTAATGGCCGAACGAGCTTACGATTTGCTGATCCTTCTTATTGGAATTCTTGCAATATTTTGGATTGAATTCGAAAAACTAGAACTCATTATCGATTCAACAATGCGTGGAATTAGTGAGCTAGGCCACAACTACACATACCTGGCAGGATTTGCTCTCGTGCTTCTGATTCTTCTTTATTTCTTTGGAATAAAGCGACTAAAAAAATCAGAAAGCAAACCCATAAAAAAAGTGATTGAATTTATACAAAGTATGCTTGAATCGCTTAAACAAGGTATACTCCTAAAACAAAGATTTTTGTTTATTCTACTTACTCTGCTGATTTGGAGCATGCTAGTACTTTTGAATTACATTTATATGCTTTGTTTGCCCGAAACATCAACTTTTACAATAGGATTTGCCGTTGTAACTCTTTTTATTGGTGGCATTGGTTGGGCGCTTCCAAGTCCGGGAGGTATTGGAACCACACATTTTTTAATCTTACAATTGTTTATTGTTTACAACCTAAGCACTACAGCTGGAATTAGCTATGGCATCCTTTCCAATGGTCTTACTTTTATAGGTACAATTCTTATGGGCTCATACGGCTACTACAACTACCGAATGGAAATAAAATATAGAAAGTAAATAGAGTAGGTAAATTCCCGAGGTAGTGCAACAAGACAATCTGAATCGGTACAAACTCAACTTTTCCTTGTATCTTTGCGAAGTAAAAAATCTGAACACAAAAAATGAAATTTAGTCAATATAGTTTTTCTCCCGATATCAAAAGAAATTTAGAAGGCTTAGGTTTTAACCGACCAACCGATATTCAATTTAAAGCCATTCCTCCTATTGTGCGTGGAGAAGATGTACTTGCCATTGCCCAAACCGGTACAGGAAAAACAGCTGCATTTGCCATTCCAATTGTAGATAAGCTACACAAAACAAAAAAAAGCAAGAGCAGTAATGGAATCAAATGTGTGGTTATGGTACCAACCCGCGAATTAGCCATTCAAATTACCGAAGTTTTTCAACAGATAGCAAAACATACCAAAGTAAAAAGCTTTTGCGTATTTGGTGGCGTTGAACAAGCTCCACAGATAGCAAGTCTGCAAGATGGAATCGATATATTAATTACCACTCCAGGCAGAATGTTCGATTTAACCAGTCAGGGATTTATTGTGCTTGATAAAGTTGAAACCTTAGTTTTAGATGAAGCCGACCACATGTTGGATCTAGGTTTTATTAAAGACATACAGGATTTAATTCGTTATCTTCCTAAAAACCGTCAAACCCTGTTTTTCTCAGCGACCATCACTCCAAAAATTAAAAAACTAGCCTATTCTCTGGTTCGAAGTGCCATTCGAATCCAAATTTCGCCTAAAGATCCTGTTTCAAAAAATGTTGAACATGGAGTTGCTTTTGTTCAAATGGACGATAAGCGTTTCTTTTTAGAACGCATGGTTAAAGAACATCAGGAAAGCAAAATACTTGTTTTCGTACGAACAAAAGTAAGAGCGGAACGAGTACACAAAGCAATGATGCGCGTTGGAATAGAAACACAAACCATTCACGGCGATCGCGAACAAGATGATCGTTTACTTGCCTTAAATGCTTTTAAAACTGGAAAAATCAAGGTTTTAATCGCAACAGATGTAAGTGCACGTGGTATTGACATTCCCAATGTTGATTATGTGGTAAATTACGATATGCCAGATGTCGCCGAAAATTACGTTCACCGAGTTGGTAGAACCGGACGTGGCATTCAAAAAGGATTGGCCATTTCGTTCTGCAGTCCTAAGGAAGAAAAAAACTTATTAGAAGAAATAGAAGAATTTACTGGCACCAAAATTCAGGTAATGGATATTTCTCAAGGAGATTATTCAGCCACTATCGATTTTTCGGAAGACTACTCTAAAAGTTTAAAGGAACTAATGGAGGAAGCTGAAGAATTCATGGAAAATCCCAAAAAGAAAAAATCGAAAAAGAAAAAATCAAGTAAGAAAAATAAATAGATTCTAAGCTCAAATACCAAATGGTTTTGAGCTTTTTTTGTCCTTATCAAAAACTTAAAATTCTATTTCAACTAGTTTCTGTACCCTTTGCTAAGGGTACATTCGCTTTTTAATTAAAAAAATAATCATGCAATCATTCATCTCTCCCGAAAACAATTTAGTCTTGTTTTTTGTGATAACAGGAGCTGCGGCTTTTGGTCTTTACTCCGAGCATAAAAAATGGTTTGGAAAACTATCTGGAATTTTAGTTACCATGATATTCATGTCGATACTTGCCATGACAGGAATTGTGCCGGTAGCCTCTGATCCAAGTATCAAAGTGGACGTTTATGACATGGTATTCACCTATTTCATACCGATATCCATCCCAATGTTACTGTTCAGTTCTAATATTTTTAAAATTGTACAAGAAAGTGGCAAATTACTACTAGCCTATATCATAGGAGCTACAGGAATTGTAATAGGCTGTTTCATTGCTTTTTGGCTTATCGATTTAGGACCTGATTCGGCAGATACCGCAGGAGTTATTGCTGCCACCCTTATTGGAGGAAGTGTAAATTTTATTGCTGCAGCCGAGATCTTAAATTTTAGTACCAACCCCCTTTTTACTGCAACCATTGCAGTTGATAACTTTCTGGCTAACCTGTTTACCTTATTTTTATTCCTGACTCCTTCTCTAGTCTTCTTATCTCGCTTCTTTGTAAAACCGAAAAAAGAAAATCAAGAAGAAGCTGTTTCCTCAAGTGAGAAGGTAAAGTATCCCATGACTCTCGAAAGAATAGCTGTTTCTATATTTATTGCAGCATTAGTTGCCGGTTTGGGCCAACTTACTTCCCCTTACTTGCAAAATTTATTGCATACAAAACTGAACCTTAGCATTCTAATAATTACAGTTTTGGCTGTAATTACAGCCAATTTATTTCCTAAACGTTTAAAATATTTGCAAGAAACAGCCTTTTCGATCGGATTATGGATGATGTATATCTTTTTGGCCGTAATAGGTGCAGCTACCAACATTGGTCAAATATTTACCATAGGTCCTGCCGTACTTGCCTTTTACCTATGCATCATGCTTTTCCACTTTTTGTTTATGTTATCTCTGGCTAAACTTTTTAAACTAGATGCTTACGAAGTGGCTATTTCATCGGCAGCGAATATCATGGGACCATCTGTTGCTGCTCCCATGGCAGCTTCGATGGGACAGAAAAAATTGGTAACTCCAGCCATTTTGGTAGGGATATTAGGTTACATCATAGGAACCTTTATTGGTGTTTCAATAGCCATATTTTTGAGCTAATCAACAAATTTAAATTCCAAAATAACAGCATGTGAATGTTCAAATTTCTGGAAATGGCTTTGCCTGAGGGCAAAGCCATTTTTCATTTGTAAAATATAGCTTCACACTCACATAACAACTCATCATCAAACTTTTAATTAGAATGAATCCACTCTCAAAATTAATTAAATTTCATACTTTTATGTTTCTAACTATTCAAACCATTTTTCAATCCCCAAAAGTTTATGAAATACACTTTACTCGTACTTCTTATTTTTTCTATCAATTTTACTCTTTCAGCCCAATACGATAGTATTTATCCAAATCAAGATAAATACAAGCAAATAATCGATAGCATTAACAATTCATTTACCTACCAAAACGGGAGCATTCAACTTGTAAGTGCCAATGCAAACATTCTTGTTCCCGAAGGATACAAATTTCTAGATTCTGAACAAAGTGAATATGTACTTAGCGATTTATGGGACAATCCTCCGCAAGAAGTTTTGGGCATGTTATTCCCTAATAAAGCCAATCCTCTTGATGCAGATTTAAGCTTTGCTGTTGAAATTACCTATTCGGAGGAAGGTTACATTGAAGACGAGGAGGCTAAAAATATTGATTATAGTGATTTGTTAGAGGAAATGATGAAAGACACCGAAAATGAAAACCCATCCAGAAAGGAAGCCGGTTATCCTGCAATACATTTAATTGGTTGGGCCTCATCTCCATTTTATGATATGGAAAACAAAAAGCTACATTGGGCAAAAGAATTAAAATTTGAGAATTATGAGTCAAATACTCTGAACTATAGCATTCGTATTTTAGGTCGGAAAGGATATTTAAATTTAAATGCCATTGGTGACATTGATATACTCCCTGAATTTCAGAAAGATGCCAGTAAAATCATCTCATCAGTCCAATTTAATCCAGGAAACCAGTATCAAGAATTTAACCCAGAAATAGATAAAGTAGCCGCCTATGGTATTGGCGGACTCATTGCTGGAAGCGCACTACCCAAAGTCGGCTTTTTTGCTAAAATTCTTAAATTTTGGAAACTGATTTTAATCGGTGGAGTTGGATTTATTGCCGCTTTCAAAAAAAAATTATTCCTTGAACAGGAAGACTAAATACACATGTGCAAAAAATAAAACCAATAGAAACCCCTCACTATTAGTAAACACAAATTGTAATTCACAAGATCAGCCTAAGCCTTTATCAAGTTAAAAACACAAACAACAAACGCAATCTGTTGCGATTAATCACATCAAAAAAGTAACAGAGACTTTGTCACGCTAAAAAACAAAATAAGACTAATAAAAAAGAAGTAAGAATAGAAAATAATCCACTATTTGTCTCATTCAATTAAATTAAGCGTAAGCTTTATGAGTAAACTTTAATGTGATAGGTTCAACCAAATTGTGGAAATCTTCATACGATAGCATAAGTAACTCCGTATGAGTTCCTGCATTGAACACGATATCATCATCCTCATTTAAACTTTCAGACACATAAACCTCTAAACCATATAAATTTCCAAACGGTGGCATTGCTCCCACTTCACATTGCGGAAATATATCTTTAAAATCTTGCTCATGTGCCAGTTCCACTTTCTTGCATCCCAGCATTTGTTTTAATAAATCAAAATCGATCAAATAAGATGCAGGCAATACAGCCATACACATTCTTCCATCTACTTTAATCATTACCGTTTTAGCGAGCATTTTACCTGGAATATGAGCTGTTGCAGCAATTTGCTGGGCAGTATAGGCTGATGAATGCCGAATACTTACATATTTAATACGTCGCTCATCCAAATACTCTTTTAATTTACGAATAGGCATAATCTTTAGCTTAAAAGGGTTAAAAAATATCAAGTCTTCAAAAGGTTATACCAACCTTTTATTGGTTATTCCAATTGGATGACTTTTTTCAATTCTTACTTCTGCCCTCAACATTTTAGCAGCTGAAGGCACTCTTTAAAATACGAAAAAAAAAGCGGTAAGTAAAGAGCTAGAGCATTTTGATTAAGTATTTATATTCATTATTAACTTCTTCTTTTCTTTCCAAACATTTAGAAATACGAATTACTTCGTATTATAATTTTTATTATACGATAAGTTTCGTACATTGTCCTACGAAAACAATCGTATAACGGAAATCACCACAATAAAATGTCACAGAAGATAAAGCCCACCGAAGCAGAATTAGAAATACTACAAGTTCTATGGACATATGGTCCGTCGAATGTTCGATTTGTAAACGATAAATTAAAATCGGAACGAAATGTAGGTTACACTACCACCCTAAAAACAATGCAAATAATGAATGAAAAAGGGATGCTTGAACGTGATATGAATTCAAGAACTCACATTTATAAAGCTATTGTAGAAGAAAAAGAGACTAAAAATCAGTTAATCGATAAATTTATTTCTACTCTTTTTGGAGGTTCAACCTCCGGTATGGTTCTTCAGGCATTGGGCAATCAGAAATGTTCGACAAAAGAGCTTAATGAGATTAAAAAACTAATTGATAACCTTGAAAACCCAGAATCTGATGTATAATATAAATTTATACGACTGGAGTAAAACCATTGGCTGGACACTTTTTCATTCCACATGGCAAGTGACTGTTATTGGTGTAATTATTTGGTTGATATTTAGATTTATTTCTAAAGATAATGCTCGTATCCGTTATGCATTGTCAGGGCTTGGGTTAGTTATAATCTGTATCGCTTTCACGATTACATTTTACCATTACCTACCAAAAGAAACCAATAAAGCTCTTGTTGATTTAGGCCAGCAAATACAATTAACTGATTTCGAACAATTCGAAGAATCATTTTTCTCTCATTTATGGATTCAAGTAAGTAGCCGAATTGAAAATAGCTTCCCTATCCTGGTAAATATCTGGATAATCGGAATGTTTTTTCTATCCATCAACCTCATTTTAAAATACATAAATACACAAAAGCTAAAAACACACCTTACCTTCCCCTTAAGGTCTGAATATAAAGAGATTACTGATCGAATTATAACTAAATATCAGCTTAAGCAAAATATTATTTTTAAAGAATCTGGATTTCTCGAAATCCCATCTGTAATTGGATATTTTAAACCCTTTGTTATTCTGCCAATTAGCATACTCAGTGGCATCCCAAAAAATCAATTGGAAATTATTATAGCACATGAATTAGCACATATTCGGCGACACGATTATTTGCTGCAATTCATTCAAGGAATTATTGAACTCGTATTTTTTTATCATCCTGTTGTTTGGTGGCTATCTTCTGTGGTTAATGCCGAAAGAGAGCATATATGTGACGATCTTGCGGTTACGGTTTGTGGTGAATCCTTAACACTCATTAAAGCATTAAATAATATGGAAGCTATCAGAAAAAAGCAGTACAAAATGGTTTTAGGATTCTCTGGAAAAAAAGGGAAAGTACTAGGTAGAATTAATCGTATACTCAGGCCAAAAGTAACAATCAATCCCAGAAGAGAGAGATTCATGCTTAGCGGAGTTTTTACGCTCCTGTTTATCGGATTATTCTTGGTTTCGAATTTTGCGATTTCAGGAAACACCAATTATCAAAAGTCATTTTCAAAAATCAACCTTCTCGATCAAGAAAATAAATCGCCTAAAAAAGGCGAACATGAAACTTTTGTTCAGCCTAAAGACTCATTGAAATCAGAAGATTGGGTAAAAACAAAGGCTGAGGAAATTATCAGAGAACAAGTTGAGAATAACAATAATTCTTTATTGAATATTCTAAAATCATACAGCATTGATGAACTTAGAAAAGGTGTGCAACAAAATTTAGAAGCTCTAAACAATTCTAGTCCTGAAAAATATCTGCAAACCCTTATCCAAAGAGAAAAAGAAATTGATATTAAACTTAAAGAAAAGTTTAAGAATTCCAATTCTGATAAAACTCAAAATGAGCTAAAAGAACAACTTTTAAAAGCTAAAGAAAAAATTGCCAAGAAAAGAAAAGAATTCAATTCAGATGAATTCTTAAGTCGCATTGAAGAACAAAAGCGTGGACTAAGTCAAGAACTTCAAAAAATTGAATCTCCTGAATTTAATCAAATCATTGAGGAAGAAATTCAAGACAGAAAAAAAGAAATACTTGAGAGTAAGAATAAATTAAATAGTCTAGAATATAAAAATCGACTTGAAAATTTCCTTAGAAAAAACGCTAAACAAGAATGGAAGTCTGATTCTCCTGAATTAATTATAAGAGTTTTTCATCAGGATTCAATTACGCCAATGAGTAATGTGAAAGTAGGTCAGCCCATGACTCAAAATACAGTTCAAACTGGTTTCGGTACTGTCCCTTCTTTTAGTAAAATTGCGCAAAAAAACACTACTGAGAAACCTCTTATCATTCTTGATGGCAAAGAAATCACTCAGGAACAGATGGATCAAATTCCACCAAACGAAATTGCCAAAATAAATGTTGTAAAAGATGTTTCGGCAACAGCATTATATGGCGCTGTGGGGGGTGCTAATGGTGTAATTTTAATAACAAGCAAATCAGAATCAAATAATCTAAAAGCCGATTCTGTTGTTGTAGGTTATGGAACTCCTAAACAAAAAGGGATTTTGTTTAATTCCATTTCGAATCCAGACTCTGGTAAGCAACCACTAATTCTTTTAGATGGAAAAAAAATCACTCGTGAACAAATGGATGAGATCGCATCAGAAATTAAATCTATAAGTGTAATTAAAGATACTTCAGCAAGGGAATTGTATGGCGATGAAGGAAAAAATGGAGTCATCCTAATCACTAGCAAATCGAACAATACATTAGCGGATCAAATAAAACTTGTCTCGTCAAAAAATGCTCCGCTTTATATTGTTGATGGAAAAAAAACACCTGTGATGGAAGCTGAGAAAATTGATCCTAATACCATTAAAAGCATGAATGCGTTAAAAGGGACAAAAGCTACTGATAAATATGGTGAAGAGGCTAAAAATGGCGTTTTGCTTATTGAATTAATAAAGTAACCATTTTAACAATAGTTATCTGAAAGGCCATATTTCATAAAATATGGCCTTTTCAATTTAAAATGTTTACAATTTAAACTCAGCCTATTGCAAGCAAATTATCAAATTCGTATATTGAGATAGCTTGTAAACATATAATACTTAGCCAATGCTTTTTTTTCTCACTATTATCCTTGCCTATTTACTCGTGCAAGTCGTCTCTTTGTTTAGCCGATCATTGATGAAATTTTCAAAAAATGATCGTTTGCGCTTTGCTTATGCAATTGGATTCATCACCATTGGAGCCATGCATATTTTTATGCCTAATCTTTTCAAACACATGTTTTTAGCCTTATTTGACTCAACCTACGAATTGGTTAATATATCTGGATTTATTTTAATAATATGTGGGGTTGGCCTGCTAATACGAAGAGTACACAAAGAATCAGCGATTCTTGTAATTTTATTAATGCTCCTATTCATCCCTTTAAGCATCATAATGCTTACCAAATACATACCTGGTCCACTAGGGATCGAATATGAACCTGTTTTGGGTTATGCAAGAATTCTAGCCTTCTCTGCCTTAATTTGGTTTTTAATTAAAGCTTGTGAACTTTCTCCCCGAAGGAAATATAACAAAACAAAATACGACCAAAATATCTAATGTAAAATAGATCTACTTTTGAACTAATGAACACTTAAAAAGAATGAACATATTATAATTTAACATCCAAAAAAATCAACTTATGGGCTACTTTATAAGTTTAAGAACCAATTTTAAATTCGATGATGCTATCGATCGAATCACCAGAGCACTTCAAACTGAAGGATTTGGAATTTTAACCGATATTGATGTTAAATCAACTTTACGTGAAAAACTGGACGTTGATTTTAAGAAATACCGAATACTTGGTGCCTGCAATCCTTCCTTTGCTTACAAAGCTTTCCAGGTAGAGGATCAAATAGGCATTATGATGCCTTGCAATGTGACAGTTATTGAACAAGATAACGGTCACGTTGATATTTCGGTTATGGATCCTACTGCTGCATTTAATGTGATTGAAAATGAGGAACTCCAAGCTTTTGCACAGGAACTAAAGAATAAATTAGAACGCTGCTTAACCTATCTTGAGGAATAATTTCATTGATTTTTTGTAATTCACACTTAAAATTAAATTCATGAAACAATTACTAATCCCACTTTTCATTCTTATTTATTGTGTTTCTTATTCTCAGACTCTCCAAACAAACAAAATTATTTCTCCAGAACGACAATTTGATTTTTTGCTTGGAGATTGGGAGGTTTATACCAATGACGAACAAGTAGCTCACAATACCATTCGTCTTTTTCAAAACGGACATTTACTGCAGGAAAACTGGGTTTTGGAGCAAGAAAATTTTACTGGCACAAGCTACAGCTTCTACAACAATAAAATTAAACAATGGCAACAAATTTGGGTCGATAGTAATGGCAACAACCTCCTTTTAAGAGGAAATTTTAAAAATAAAACAATGATTTTAGACAGTGGAACAGATTCTTATATGGGTGAAGATAAATCCATTCATAAAATTAGTTGGACAATACTTCCTGACGGAGAAATCGAACAAATTTGGGAATCAACAATTGATAAAGGTAAAACCTGGACCATTCAATTCGAAGGAATTTATAAAAAAAAGAAATAACCTACACCCTAGCTTTCTAAAAATAAATCAAATAGAGTTTTATACTTTGTATCCTTTCTAAAATCTTAATTAGTATAACCTTCCCTTGCTATCTACCATGGGTACGAAACGAACTGGCAGTACTTTCTGACGGCTCAACTTCCCCTTTATTTTCTTAATCACAATTAATTCCTTCACATTTTTTTCCCCAACAGGAATAACCAATCGACCACCTTCTGCTAATTGTGAGAGCAAAGCTTTGGGAATTTTTGTAGGCGAACAGGTCACAATAATACCATCAAAGGGAGCTTTTTCTTCCATTCCCAAATACCCATCTCTGAAATAACATTTTACATTATCATAAGCCAAAGAATCCAATACACAAACGGCTTTTTTGTGCAAAGATTCAACAATTTCGATGGAGTAAACCATGGCACAAATTTCGCCCAATATCGCTGCCTGATATCCCGATCCTGTTCCTATTTCCAGCACTTTACTTTTCGAATTTAAATGCAAAAGCTGACTCATATAAGCCACAATATAGGGTTGAGAAATGCTTTGTCCTTTGCCTATGGGCAATGGACGATCCTCATAAGCAAAATTCCTCATCTTGACAGGAACAAACAAATGTCTCTCTACTTTCTCCATCGCACAAATAACATCAGGATCATCTATTCCCCTTTTAATGATTTGATCTTTGACCATATGAATACGAAGTTTCTCAAATTTCATCTTTTGCTGATTATCAGTCTCTAGATATTCACATAAACCAAATATCAATAACAAGACCATGACAATTACTTTCATGATTTTAGGATTCCTTATTTCATTCAAGTTACAACATTAACAATTAAAAAAGGAATCTTACAAAACAATCAATTCGCACTTTACCTCGAAATAATCATTGAATAATAGCAATAAAAAAACAAATTTTTGTAATTTAAATTTCATTCCTCTTCCAGTATAATTTAAAATTTCAGCATGCGATCAAGCCTTATTATTTTTATTATATCAATTAGTAATTTATTTATAGCAAGTGCACAAGAAAGCCTTCCTTTACACTATTCAAAACTACTCTCAAGTAAACAAATTCAAAAAGATATCGAGTTCCTATCCTCAGATGAGATGGAAGGAAGAGATACTGGAAGTAAAGGACAAAAACTTGCAGCCCATTACATTTACAAACAATTCGTAAATGCCAATTTAATTAATCCTACTGGTACTGAAGATAGCTTGGGTTTTTTTCAGCAATTCTCTGTCTATCAGCAACAATTACCCATTGCCAAAATAAAAACTGAAAAACAAGAATTAATCAACTACAAAAATATTTTAATCTCTGGATATAAAAATTATTCCAATAGCAACATGGAACTTGTTTTTTTAGGAACAGCGCCCGATAGCAGCTATACAAATAAAGATTATTCCAATAAAGCGGTTCTTTTTTTAAGTTCGAATTTGTATGCTGCAGCCTTAAAATCAAATAAAATTTCAATGGCTACAAAAGCCAAATTAATCCTCTTTTGTAATCCCAATCAGCCTAAACAATACAAAAACTTGCTCGCAAAAAAACGAAAGCTATTCACAAGAAGAATAATCATGGATAAAGAAATTAGTAAGTACAATCCATTTGATTCAATTAGCTCAACACTTTCCTTTATCCAATATAAAAACCGCTTACAATCCTATCATGGAGCAATTTCAAATGCGGCAGCCAGTGCTATTTTGCAAATTAAAACCAAAAGATTAAAACAAATTTTATTCGAAAAAAGCATCAAACCTACTGAAAATAACATTCGTAATTTTGCCTTTAATTTTGAATTAAAATTCAAAAAAATAAATACCGAGAATGTACTCGCCTTTTTACCTGGAACAGATAAAAAAGAGGAAATCGTAATTGTATCTGCCCACTACGATCACATTGGGAAAACCGCTAATGAAATATATAATGGAGCCAATGATAATGCTTCTGGTTGTGCTGCAATGATTGAACTAGCCAGAAAATTTAAGCAAGCAAGTGATGAAAAACACAAAACAAAAAGGAGCATTCTATTTGCTGCCTTCACAGGCGAAGAAAAAGGAATGTTCGGCTCGAAATACTTTGTTGAAAATTCTCCCTTCTCACAATCCAAATTTGTGGGAAATCTAAACATAGATATGCTTGGAAGATCTGATGAATTGCACGACACAACCGACTATATTTACCTTCTGGGAACCAATCATCTTCGTCCAAAATTAAAATGGATATCCGATAGCATTAATAAAATCAGTCCCAAACTACAGCTCGATTACAAATACGATCAGGCTGACAATTATTTATATCAAGCATCGGATCAGGTCAGTTTTGTTCAAAAAGGCATTCCAGCAATTTTTTATTTTAACGGATTACACAAAGATTATCACCAACCAGGCGATACTGCAGATAAAATTGATTATGAGGCAATAAAAAAAGTATCTGAACTTATATTCTTAACGACATGGGAACTTGCCAATGAAAATTAGTAATGAACTAAAATCCTGAGTCTAAATCATAATTTGATTAATTAACTTTAAACAAAAGATAACATAAAATCATTTTTTACGTATGTTTGTAATGTTACACTAATTTACCTAAATCCATCATTATGAAGCAACGTTATTTTTTCATTTTACTTTTTGTCATTGGAAGTATTTCCTGCTCAAATGAAAATGAATTCTCTGGTTATGTGGATGAAAACGAAGCATTGGTAGAAAGACTTAATGAAGTGGAAGGAAGACAACATACCTACAACTATGATTTTAAACTCCTCCAAGATCGGGAATATGTCAGTTATTATTCTCCCGTGAGTGTTAGCGAAGGCTTATCCTGTATTCCAACAAGCATGAGCGAAAAATTACATTTTATCTCACAAGATGACCTGCCATTTACTATATCTCAAGAAAAATCAAATATTGTCACTTCCTGGAATGAATCCAACCAATTGGTATTTCAGATTCAGTTCTCGTATTTAGAGAATTCAGATCAATATCAAACCAATTTTCAGGACTTTTTTATTATTTCGGTAACACAATATCCAGATGATCCTTTTGAAGATGCTGAAGCCACTTTGGAGATGGAAGAAAATTTACCTAGTAGTTATCAGAAATTAGTTTTAGTCGATGAACATCCTCTGTATTACAAACCTGAGTCGGTTACTTGGACCAGAATGTTTGATTACTATAAATATCTTGATGAAGATCAACTTTTGGATAAAGAATCAACAGGATCTTCGCAATATTACGCTTGGTACGATGGTTTAATATATAGTATTGGTTTTACAATGGATACCGACTCTATTGATCAAGAAAATTTAGTTCGAGAAATAATATTGGGTAATTAAATCAAAGAATTACTTTTTTGAAGAATATGTTTGTAACGAAATACAACACGTTTCCAAATTCTAAATCATTTTGGTTTTCTATGATTTTTTTGGACAATCTCCATCTATTTTTGCAAATCTCTTTTACAACTAGCTGCAAGTGCAGGATCAGATAAAGCTTTTTCTAATTGCATTTTGTCTTTAATTGGTTCGTACAATAGCTTGTAAACTTCTTTTACAAATAAGCTATTTTCTCTTCTATTAAGCAAAATTAATTCATCATTCCTCATTATTTTTCCTTCTTCAAGTACTCGAATATATACACCAGAAAAGCCAGAATCTATAAATTGGCGAACCATACTGTCGCAATCAAAACGATAATTTAGCTTGTAGCAAGGTTGTCGAGGTTGCGTTACCTGCACCTTAGCAGATCCAATCTGGAAAACATCTCCAATTTTAAGCTTTTCCTCATCCAAATTGGAAATGGTTAAATTCTCTCCAAACATACCAAAATCCCATTTTAAGTTAGGAAATTTATTTTTCCAGTACTCGTAGTGTTTTTCTGAATAACAATAGCAAGCCTTATCAGAACCACCATGATATCTTCTATCTACAACCGAATCATCAAAAACATCGTCTCTACCTAAAACAATAGGTTGATCAACTGCATGTTTATACATACCTGTTTTTTCAACTTTACCGTGATAATTAATTTCAACCTTTTCGCCAATATTTGTGGAAACAACCTTCATACTATACCATTCACTTTTAACTATCTTATTTTTTAAGCGATTGCAATATCAATGCAAATTCATCTTGTAAGCTTTCAAAATCTTCCTCCTTACAATCTAAAACCATTTCTACTCCCACCTGATTCTGAAGAGCATACAGCAAAATTGATTTCCGATATTGATCAGGAGAATCGCGATATTCTCCCAAATAAGCAATACAATTAGGCAAAGAAAACAAGTGATTTTCTTTTGCAACTTCACTCTTCACATCAATGGTCAACAAATCTCTCCGATACTTGGAGTAATCAGCTAATGACAAATCAACTCTTACCGATTCCAGAGAAATAAGACAAGAAGCGGTCTCTTCAAAACTATCATCTCCATCGCTAGCTAGTCGATAAAAAAGAAAATTTAATCGACCCTCTACCTGATATTTTTGCGATAAATACCAAAGCCCTTCAGGAAAACTAATATGAATATCTGGTCCATCAATAAAATATGCTTTTTTATATAATTCTTCGGCAACAGGCACACCATCTTCCGACAAGTAAGTCCACAAACCAGTTTTTATACCCTTGGCAAACTTTCCCATATTAGAAATTTTCCCATTACTATGATAGTAAATAGCTCCTCCCTGTAAGGTATCATTCTCGAACTTTACTAATAAACTTGTTTTCCCATTCTCAAAAAATTCAGAATAAACGCCATTAGCAACATTGTTTTCAGCAATAAACTCTCGCTCTTTGTTCCCATTTTCACGCCAAACAGTAATTTTTCCTTTTTGTTTTCCAGCAACAATTTCAAATTGTTTCCTCTTTTTCCCTGATGGATAATACTCTATACAAGTTCCATTTTCAATGGCCTGATCCTGAAAACCCTCTGCATAAATCCGAGTCCAATCTACATTATCGGTCAACGCTTTATAATGATATTCGGCAAGTAAATTTCCATCCATCGAAAAATCCCTGACTACGAACTCATTAGGAACATTTAAAACAGATTGAACTGTGGAATAAAATTGAGCATTATTTTTTTCTGAAAATTGCCAATTCTGGTTAAAATAAATAGTATCCTGTGCTTTACTGCTGAATGGAAGAAATAGTAGTAGTACGAAAAAAAAACGAGCAAAATTCATGAATTTTAAATTAAAAATTAGTGTATGCAAAATAGATAACTTTTGCATATTATGCGAACGATTTATGGACTATTTCTTTCGGCTTCTTTCGTGAAATTTCAGATGAGACAAACCATTCAACATCCCTTCGTCGGTATAATAATTCCAATAGGTATCAAAACCATGCTCAACTCCATGCAAAATATCAAAAGTGTGTTCAATTAAATTCTCTTTCAGAAATTGATGCATCTCGAAACTTGCTCTCCGATCCTTATTCAGAACAAAACTATCTTCGGTACCAATTTCCAAACGAAACGGCATTTTTTCCCTTTTCAAAAGTTCTAAATTCTTCCATCCCAAAAGAAAATTATTCTCCAATGTGTAGTCGCTAACATATCCCATGCCAAGCACAGACGAAAACAAACCTGGATATTTTAGATAGTAATAAATAGCTCCTGCAGCTCCACGCGAATGCCCTTCAATAGAAATCTGTTTCCCATGATCACCAGCATTAAAGTTATTCTGGCAGAATTTGATAAATTCACCTCCCTTTTCATCAACCAGAAGACACTCATTTCCTTCACTGAACCACTGCACATTATCGCGATCATTATCGCCACGTATTCCAGCAATTACCAACGGTTCAATATCACCACTGTTTATCCATTGATTCAATTGTTCTGCCTTAACATATTTACTAAAAGTTCCCTCATCTCCACCTTGTCCGTGTAAAAATAACACTAATGGATAGGATGTTTTAGGATTCCAATCTGGAGGCAAGTATACAAAATAAGGAACCCATGATTTTGATTGACTTTCAAAAGCCGAAATGTTTATTTTCCCTTTGCATTCAGAAAAATCACGTAAAAATTCAATATTATCGATGGGGAATAGTTTAGTAGTCATAAGGTGCTTAGAGAAAGATTACAATTAGAAGGTTAAAAAAAGTTTATTAAATCAGCCTGAAATATAAAAATCTCATTTTAATTCCAAAATGGTACGACACGATCTACAAATACCTTTTATATACAACTGATACTCTGTAGTTACAAAATCCTTTAATCCAGATTTTTGTATGGAATCCACATCAAATTCAAAATCAAAAACGCCCTTGCATTTCACACATTTAAAATGTCCATGCGAAGAGATATCCACATCGAAGCGCAATTCATTATCTTCAATGCCTATGGCCGTCACAATTCCTTTTTCTACAAACAAGTTTAAACAATTATAGACCGTAGTTTTCGAAATACTTGTTAATGTATTCAACATAGCCATATAAATAGTTTCAACATTAGGATGATTTCTATTCTCAATTAAATACTTATAAATTTTAACACGAGCTACAGAAGGTCGAATGTTATATAATGCTAACTTTTCGGATATTTCATGTTCTGAAATCATAAACCATATATTTTGTAAGGATTACAAATTTACAAAAAATTAACCTTATTTTATTTGGACAAATTCTAAACTAGATAATATGCCAGTAAAACGAATTGAAACACAGCCAAATTCAACCCGCAACAAAACAATCATTTGTTATTTCGATAATATGATAAAAATAATTGATTCATTTAACTTTGTTGTTATTTTAATCGAGTCTATATTTGTAATGGTTACAATAAACAAATTTAAAACAGACTAAAATGCAAACTTTAATTGGTAAAAAAGCACCCTCCTTTTCCTCAAACACAGTTATAAACGGAAATCAAATCGTTGAGGACTTTTCATTGGAACAATATGTTGGTAAAAAAGAAGTTGTTTTCTTCTTCTACCCTTTGGACTTTACTTTTGTTTGCCCGACAGAGCTTCTAGCTTTTCAAGAAAAATTAGCTGAATTTGAAAAGAGAAATGTAGCAGTAGTAGGTTGTTCTGTAGATTCAGAATATTCTCATTTTGCCTGGTTAAATACTGAAAAAAACAAAGGTGGAATTAAAGGCGTTACCTACCCATTGGTATCCGATTTGTCGAAAACAATTTCCGAAAATTTTGGGGTATTGGCTTCGGAATACGATTACGATGCAGAAGGTAATGCAGTATCATCAGGAGCAGCTGTTGCATATCGTGGCTTATTTCTTATCGACAAAAAAGGAATAGTTCGTCACTCAGTAATTAACGATTTACCTTTAGGAAGAAGTGTGGATGAAGCAATTCGTATGGTTGATGCTCTGCAGCATTTCGAAGAAAATGGTGAAGTTTGCCCAGCTAATTGGAACAAAGGAAAAGAAGCTATGCAAGCTACTGCTGAAGGTGTTGCCGAATACCTAAGCAAATAAATAATCAAAATAAAATTCATCCTCTCATCCCAAACAAAAGGGAATAAAATCAAACAAACAACATATGAAAATTAATAGATACCAAGACATTAACACCATTGATGGTGAAGCTAAAAAAGATTATATCGACAGACACTCAGCATTTGTTTACTGTGATGATACTGCTAAAAAGGGAGAAAAATTCAAAGTGAAAGTGAAAATTGGAGATGCTTATGCTCATCCAGATGATTTTGATCATTATGTAGCTTGGGTTCAACTTTGGGATGGTGAAAAAATGCTCACCCAAGCCAATTTTTCCACTGGAATTTTAGGTGGTGAAGCCAATCAAGCTGAAGTTGATTTTTACGTAGTTCCTTCTCGTAAAATGAAATTAACTGCTACAGCTTTCTGCACAAAACACGGCTTATGGCATTCCGATGAAAAGCTGGTAGAAATTGCAGAATAACTACTAATTCATAACAATAGCAAAGGCAATAACCTCGTTGGTTATTGCCTTTTTTATTGTGCTGCAAAAAAAGCAGTTATTCTAATATTCAGAAATTAGTCCTAATCAATTCATTAATCTTAGGTAGAAAGATATTTCTATTGGAGCTTGATTGTAAATTGTAGCTGTTATTTTCCAAATTGCTCTATCTTTGCCGAATCTTTAAAATAGAAAAATGGATATTTTAATGCCCCAATTTAAAGAAATGGGGATGACTTTAAATATACCGAAGTTTGCACTTGTATAAATTACATGCGCTCGGTACTTGAATCTTAAAATAATGAAAGAATCTGTTGTAATTCTGTGTGGTGGTGGTCCGGCTCCTGGTATTAACACCGTGATTAGTAGTGTAGGAAAAGTATTTTTAAAAAATGGTTATCGGGTAATTGGTTTGCATGAAGGCTACAAAGGCCTTTTCTCGGAAGACCGAAAAATGGTAGAACTAGACTTTGAAACGCTCGATGAGATCTATACAAGAGGTGGTTCACACCTAAAAATGAGTCGTTTTAAACCGAAGGATTCAGATTTTTCGAGTGACTTTTTCATTGCTAACAATGTGAAATTATTAGTTACCATTGGTGGCGACGATACTGCCTCAACAGCCAACCGAATATCAAAATACCTCGAAGAAAATAAGGTAAACATCTCTAATATTCACGTTCCTAAAACCATCGATAACGATTTGCCTTTGCCCGAAGGATCGCCAACATTTGGTTTTCATTCTGCAAAAGATGAAGGTGTAAAAATTGCAAGTACCGTTTACGAAGATGCTAAAACTTCTCAAAATTGGTTCGTATTAGCAGCCATGGGACGCGAAGCAGGTCATCTTGCTTTTGGAATTGGTACCGCCTGTCACTTTCCAATGATCATTATTCCTGAAATGTTTAACAAAACCAGCATTTCAGCCGAAAAAATTGCTCAATTGGTGATTTCTTCCATTGTAAAAAGACGACTTTTAGGCTTAAACTATGGTGCTGCCATTATTAGCGAGGGTGTTTTTCACTTTATGAGCGATGAAGAAATTAAAAGCACAGGAGCGAATTTTACCTTCGATTCTCATGGACATCCGGAATTGTTTAACGTGAGCAAATCTCATGTTTTTAACATGCTTATTCAACGAAAAATGAAATCCTACAATCTCAACATCGGAACTCGTCCTGTTGAATTGGGATTTGAAATTCGTTGCTGCCGTCCCATCGGTTTCGACTTGAACCTTTGTACCCTACTGGGAAATGGCGTTTACAGTCTATTCAAGCAGGGTCATTCAAAATGCATGGTAACCGTCGATCCTGTAGGTGATGCTTCTCCTCTATTTCTGAAAGATGTAGAAGATGAAAACGGAAAAGTGAAACCACGATTGGTGGATGTGAACAGCCAGCGTGTGCAGTCCGTTTTAAACTACAACCTTCATTATCTGACAAGTGAAGACGTTGAAGCCGCCAAGGAATATCTTCCTGATGCAGAGAACTATGTCTTTACAAAAATTCTGAATTGGGAATAGGTACATGGTTAAAGTGTAAAGGATAAAGGTTAAAGTAAAAGGAGATTCCCGAGCTAATGCATCTTTAAGATGATTCGCCTGGGAATTTTTTTGTTACAGGAAAACACGCTCCATAAGAACATATTTTGCGACAATCAATTATTAATTTAATATTAGTATTAATAATTCTCCAAATTTTCTATTTTTGCTTTTCACACCACTTATACAAACGGATTATTCGTTTACCATTCGAGCAAACTTGTAACTTGAAAAATAATTATCGGGATGAAAATCTCCGAACAATATGATAACGATTATGTCTGAAAATAATGTAAATGCCTATTTACTTTTTACCTGTCCCGATCAAAATGGGATTGTTGCCAAAATCACCCAATTTATTTACGAAACTGGCGGGAATATTATCGATTTGGATGAACATGTAAACCAAAACCAGCAATTCTTTTCTTTACGGATTGCCTGGAACATGTCTAAATCGAAGGTTCCAGCATCGGAGCTTCACGAAGCATTCGAGCCTCTTGCAAAACAATTTGATGCCCATTGGAGCATAGAATTTTCTCACCACAAACAACGAGTTGCCATTTTTGTTTCAAAATACGATCATTGTCTGCAGGAAATTTTGTGGCGTTTTAACATGAACGAATACGACATTGAAATTCCTGTGATCATATCCAATCATCCCGATTTAGAACATCTTGCTGAAGCAAACGGCATTCCTTACCATATATTCCCGATCACCAAAGAAAACAAACAGGAACAGGAAGCCAAGGAAATTGCCTTGCTGAAAGAATACAATATTGATTTTGTGGTGCTAGCACGTTACATGCAGGTTTTATCTCCTCAATTTATCAATGCATTCAAAAACAAAATCATCAATATTCACCATTCCTTCTTGCCTGGCTTTGTGGGAGGAAATCCGTACAAGCAAGCCTACGAACGAGGTGTGAAAATGATTGGAGCAACCAGTCACTTTGTAACCGAAGATCTGGACGAAGGACCGATTATTGAGCAGGATATCATGCGAATTACGCACAAGGATACCATTAAAGATTTGATCCGTAAAGGTAGAGATTTGGAGAGAATTGTATTGGCTCGCGCCCTCGGCTACAAATCGGAACACCGAATTATTGTGGATGGCACAAGAACCATTGTTTTTTAAAGAAATTCTATTTTTGAGATATGCAAAATGCTCATCTGAATACTGTTCGGATGAGCATTTGTTATTTTATTGAATTTCAATTGGCTTTATTCTCTCAGAGTAAATGTGTGACTGCACATGATCTTAGCCTCATAAATAATCTCAAAAATCCATTCTCCAAGCTGCATTTCCCAGTCGAATTCAAAGGTGTAGAAGTCATTGCCTAACTCATCAGTATAAGCATCTTTTTCCTCTATGCATTCAACAAACTGCTCCTTACTAACTGAATTCACCAACTTAGGATGTTTAATTCTGCACACAAAATCAATAAGTTCAACTTCTTCTAAATCTTGTTCAAACTCATAACTTATTCCAAAGCTCAAGCCTAACTTAGGGCTAATAACATCTGTTCTTTCCAGAAACTCCATATCGTCAGAGTGCAAAAAATATCCTGTTGTGCTACCCGGTTCAATGTCTTTCTTCGTCTCTCCAACCGCTTTACAAATTCCGTAATCAACTATTTTTATATTCATTATTGCTATTTTAAACTGCTTGATGTCCTCACTTTGAAAGAGAGTGGCAAAACTACAATTTTTTTTGTCACCAATCCTATTTGAGTTCATCTAAGGCTTAACTACAAAGCCAAACATCGATTTATTGCAGAAGCAAACACTATGTTTAAATAACATCATCTCTTCCTATTTTTGTAGGTTTTGAACTAATACAGCTTATATAACTACTCCACCCATACTCCAATGGATGTTCACAAAATCCATGATGAACTGGGTTTTGATGCATATATAAAAGCAAATTCTTAAAACGAGAAAACTCTTCAATCATCTTACGTTTAAAGGGCCGCTCGAATAAAGAAGCATGACGATTGTTGCGCTTGTTTAGGTATTTGGTATATGCTTTAAAAAATGCGAAAAATGCAAGTGCAATCCTGGAACTTTAAGGCTGTCAGGTCTTGCAAACCCTGACAGGTTCTCTCTTTCCCATTTCTGTTCTTTAAACCTGTCAGCGTCCATAGACCTGACAGCCTTATAACATTTAGCCTCCTGCTTTTCAACACCGTTTGGTCTTGTATCCCCTAACAGATTTATAAATTTCCCTTTTTATATCTCTAATCTATCAGCATTTAACATTTGACTCTTATCCAATTCTTCAGCCAAAATAATTGCCTCCCGAATAACATTCTCGGGATAGTTATTTATTTTCAGAATTCGAATGGCATTTCTGTTTTTCAGTTTGCCTTCCTTCAATTTGTAGTCAAAATCAACCGATTTATTACTTACCACTTCACTAAAGTGATACAATTCATATTCTTCTTGCAATAAATCGGCTAATTCGATATCGTGCGTAGATATGAACACCCTATTGTTATTTTTTGCAAGCGCAGACAATACCGCTTTTCCTGCAGAAATCCGCTCGACGGTATTGGTTCCCTTAAACAATTCATCCAATAAAAACAAACAGGTTTCACTTTTCTCGGAACGATCAATCATGTTTTTTATGGTAAGAACCTCTTCAAAATAATAGCTCTTGTCATTCATTAAATCGTCGCTAATGCGGATGGCGGAATAGATCTTAATTCGAGGAATCATCATCGATTTAGCAAAGCAAGTATTAATGCATAATCCCGTAAGGACATTGATGCCAATGGTCCGAATAAAAGAGGTTTTTCCCGACATATTCGATCCAGTCAACAGTATCGATTTATCCTTTACAGCAATATCATTTCCAACACAGTTAACTATTAATGGATGAGAAATCTCACGAGTTTCCATCCCACTAGTCTCTTCATCAATTTCGGGAATACACCAACAGTCAGTCCCTTTTCGCAAGGAGGCTATTGAAACAAGAACATCAATGCTACCCACAAATGAAAACACATTCTCAATTTCCTTTCTTCTTGTATTCAAACGCTTTAGCACCCCAAACAGTAACAATGGTTCTATCAAAAAAAGAATTTTAAACAATTCTACAACAGACCAAAAGATTACTTGTAAATCGCCTTCAACTTTTGAGTCTAATTTAAAGAAGAGCATTCTATTTCGTACCTGATCGAGTATTTTTAAAGACTCAGACAGTCTGGGATTTATTTTTTTTAATTGCTCATCCTGAAGAAAATGATTCGCAATTCTTTTTAAAACCAATAGCTGAGGAATAGAATCGGAATATTTAGATATATTTTTCTTGTTCCACAAATGAAAGCAGATGTTCGCGATAAAAACCACAAGTAAAACAAGGAATAGCTGTGGATTAAAAGGCAGTAAAATAAGCGATAAAATACTGGTAAAGGATAGCAATCGCAGCACGAAAAACCATTTGGGAGGTTTCAAATGTTCCTCCTGAAACAAGCTTGAAATATAGTAATCTTCTCTCCGATTCAACTTCTTCAATTGAGTTTGAACTTCTAACCGAAAATCAGAATCTTTTGTAAAACGATGAATCAACTCTTCATCCATATCTACATTTACGGCTTCCTGAGGAATAACCCGCAATTTATCATACAAATATTGTTGTCCGGGCTTCGAATGCGTTCGATCTAAAAACATAAACAGCTCCTCAAAATCCAAATCATCACAAGTTTTATCAGAAATCACCTGAAGAGATTTGGAATGATCTTTATTCCGAAAATACTTCTCAATCAAATCAAAATTGAAGGAAGAATCTTTTAGCTCGCCAAAGGAGTTTAGTAGTTCTTGAGCTTGGGTTTTCTTGCTTTTAAAGCTCAGACCCGTAAAAAATGAATTTAGAGACTGAAATAATATAGGAATTCTCATGAACTTCAAATCTTTTTAAACATTGAACTTTGTTATTGGTAATAGAATGGAGAGAACGAACTTAGTTTAAATAAACCGAAAGCGCAAAATTATGATTCATTAATCCACATGCTAAATTTTCATTTTCCCTCTGATAAACATCCAGATTGAACGCCTAAAACTTATCAAAACACTAAGCTCTTTCGGGGAACAGTACAAACACTTTCGTTGATAAAGAAAAGGATTCCCATTGGCGAGAAAAAGGAATACGATCACGTTCATAGACTGGGCTTTTTACATCGAGAAACAGGAATTGTTGAATTAAAAATGGTGATTTCCGATTGACTTTTATCCTCCTTCGCTGCGGAAAGAAGCATTTCGTTCACGAATTGGTCTTTTTCTCCATGAAATTGGCTCTTTCACATCGGAAATCATCGATTCCTGAATTGAAAATGGCGATTTGGATGGTTCGATGCCCTTTTTCTCTCTGGAAAGAGGAATTCTGATCGCGAATTTCCCTTTTTCTCAATGGAAATTGAGATATCTGATTGGAAATCGCCTTTTCCTCCCTTAAAAATGGCGTTTTCAATCGCGAATTGGCGTTTTTCTCAATAGAATTGCGTTTTTCGCATCAGAAATCGACGATTCGAAAGAGTGGAACGGACTTTTCGATTTGTTTTCGCTAAAATTCTCTCCCCAAAGGGGCCTTTCGATCGGGAATTAGCCATTTCCTTACTTGCAAACAGGAAATTCAATGAGAATTCGTCCTTTTTTTCATTTGAAACTAAAAATTTCAATTTCAAAAGAGGCTACTCCTTTATGGAATTCGGCCTTTCGCAAGGGATTTTAACTTTTACCGCAAAGTTTTCTGATACCCCAACCCCCTAAAGGGGCTTACTCGTGCGGATTTTAAAGTCCCCTTCAGGGGATTTAGGGGAAAAATAGAAATGCTTTTGAAATTACCGATCTCTTTTATCAATCGCTTATTGGAAAAAGGGCTTACTTTTTCTGTATTGCTGATTCATGGGCTAGCTGATGGCAAAAATCTTGTTTCTCATGGCCCGAATGTCCTTTTATCCATTTAAACTCCATCAATTTTCCTTCACACAGTCTATTAATTTTTTGCCAGTAATTGGCAAATTTCACTTCCTGTCCCTGAGCCGTTTGCCAATTGTTGTGCTGCCAAAAATGAATCCACTGTGCCAGGCCACGAATCACAAAACGACTATCGGTATTCACCTGAATTCTATCTTCCGATTGCAGCATTTCCAAACCTTCGAGCACGGCCAACAGCTCCATCATATTGCTGCTCCCCTGATCGAATGTGCGAGAATAAATTTGTTGATTGCCGGCGGGCATTTCTATGAAACCCGCATAAGCCGACTGATTCAATTCGGAAGCATGAGAACCATCAGCAAAAATTTTAGCAACCTCTTTTAGTCCCGTTTTGCTGGTGGTAATTTTTAAATCATTACATCGGCGATCGACTCGAATATAGTGCTTAAAATCCGATTCCTTTACGAAAGGAAAATCCTCAAAAAACACACATTCTATTTTTTGTCCCAATTGCAGTTTCCCATTAATCGCCGAACGCAACACCTTTTTGAATTGGAATTCAATAATGCGCATAGTAGCTGTTAATTCAAACTCCTCAGTATAAACAAGCTTCTCTTCCTCGGGAAAATAACTTGCATGAATACGCTCCTTTTCATTGGAAAGTAAACATTCTATTTGCTGAGCACTGATGGCCTGAATTTGTAGTCCTATTTTTATTGCTTTCATTCTTGCTGTGAATTTATACTGCAATTTACCTCTAAGCTGAGTATTTTGTAGATTCCTTAGTCAAAAAGAAATCTAAATCATTACATGTTTTATCGGTAAGTTCCTGAAAAAAAACAGAATGGTCATGATTGCGAAAATACTTCTCAATCAATTCGAAATGAAAAGAAGCATCTTAACGCTGTCAGGTCTTTCAGACACTGACAGGTTTTGCGTTTCCCACTTTACTTCACCAAACCTGACAGCATTCATAGACCTGTCAGCCTGTGATCAAACGAATTGATTACGCAATCCTATTGTTACTTATTATATCCAAGTTATCATTTTTTGCTTTAACAATATACATATTGAGTCAAAAATCAATTTTTCGTGCTTTGTACTTTCTACATTCCGTGAAAAATACGTTTTTTTCAGGCACTCCTCTCTTTGCAAGTCTGTTGAACGCAACCAAAGAGCAAAAAAAAAACCGCCTCAGTTTCCCGAGACGGTTTGTATAGTATCATTTCAATCTATCTTATTACTAGTTAAAATCGGCTTACCAAATTTTAGCTCTTTGCTCCTCGGTACGATACAAAGGATCTTCAGGACTAATATCAAAAGTATCGTAGAATTCAGGAATATTAAACAAACCACCGTTTACACGATATTCACCTGGGGAATGCACATCTTCTTTAATTAGTTTTCTCAAATAGGTATCTCTTACATTACCTTTCCAAACTTTAGCGTAGGCCAAAAAGAAACGTTGCATATTATTGAAACCATCAATATCTGCAGGTTTTTCTCCTTTCAAAGCCATCTTATAAGCTTCCAATGAAATGGTTAAACCACCATAATCCGCAATATTTTCTCCTAATGTCAATTTACCATTAACATGCAGATCATCAAAAGCCTGAAAGCCATTAAACTGATCGACTAGTTTTTGAGATCTTTCGTTAAACTTCTTGGTATCTTCGGCAGTCCACCAGTCTCTCATGTTTCCTTCTTTATCGAAACGACGACCATTATCATCAAAACCGTGAGTCATTTCGTGACCGATTACCACACCAATAGCACCGTAGTTTACCGCATCATCTCCATTCATATAAAAGAAAGGAGGCTGAAGAATTGCTGCTGGAAAAACCACCTCATTCAACATTGGGTGATAGTAAGCATTCACGGTTTGTGGAGTCATCCCCCACTTCTCAGTATCAACCTCTTGTCCTAATTTTGCAATATTCTTCTCAAAACTAAACCTGGCAGCTCTCCACATATTCTGAGCATACGAATCGGTAGATACCTCAAGCTTCGAATAATCTTCCCACTTATCGGGATAACCAATTTTCACGCCGAAAGCATCCAATTTTGCCAAAGCTTCTGTTCGAGTACTATCGCTCATCCATTCTAATTTTTCAATTCTTCCACGCAAAGCAGTTTTAAGATTCTTCACTAGCTTGTCCATGCGTAACTTTGCTTCAGGTGGGAAATATTTCGCCACATACAATTGTCCAACAGCTTCGCCCAAAACAGAACCCGTTACTGATGACATGCGTCTCCAACGTGGCTGTTGTTCTGTTGCACCGGTTAAAATTGTGCCATAAAAAGCGAAATTTTGTTTTTCCAGCTCAGAACCAACAGTTGCTGCCGCATCATCCAGTACTTTCCATTTCAAATACAACCTAATGTCATCCATTTTCTCCTCCACTAACATCTTATTTAGCTCGGTCAGGTAACGAGGGTGAGTTGTAATCACATACTCCTTAATGTCAGCACCTAATTCTTTAAAATAGCTTCCCCAGGCAAAGTTTGGATATTCTTTTTCTAGCACCTCAACCGTTTTTGGATTGTACATGGCTGGGTAATTTCTATTTTCAACACGGGTATTGAATTTTTCAGCCATGCGAGTCTCAAATTTCATGATTCTTGCGGCATTGCTTTTTGCAAGGCTTGCATCCTCACCAATCAACTCAAACATTTTGGCCACATGCTTTACAAATTCTTTACGGATATTTTCACTTGTTTCATTATCGGCAACATAGTAATCCCTATCCGATAAGGAAAGACCAGCCTCACCAAGATACATGCGATTAACCCTTGTGTTTTTCATGTCCTGCTCAACACCTGCACTAAACAAAGCATTAATGCCCATCTTGTGCAAATGAACCAATTCTTTGCGCAAGTCGCTTGCATTCTTCACCGAAGCTATTCTTTCAAACTCAGGAAGCAAAGGCTGAATACCTACCTTTTCGATTTTTTCAACATCCATAGCAGTCGCATAAAAATCCTGAATTTTCTTCAAATTGCTACCTTCCTCTGCATTTTCTGTTTTAGCGGCTTCTTCCAGTAGGTTATGAACTGCTTCGTTTGCGCTTTCGCCCAATATATCGAAAGCACCATAACGACTTTTATCAGCTGGAATTGGCGTATTCTTCATCCAGGTTCCATTTGCATATTCAAAGAAATTAACCCCTGGTTTTACTTCCAGGTTCATATCTTCTTTTTTCAGTACTCCTGTACCTTTGGGTGCCTTCTCGGTACATCCCACCATGATGGTAAGCACCAAACCCGCACTCAAAATACCACCCGACAATTGTTTTAAATTCATTATTTTGTTTTGTTGTGATTAATCGTTTTTTTAGAAGCAGCGAAAGTAAAAAAAAACCTCTGAATAGCCTTAGTTTTTTCGATATCCAGCAGGTTTCGCTCGATGATACCGATTTTGTAATCTTCTGTGAAAAGGATATGTTTGCAGAAGATTCTAAAAAAGAAGCAAAATGAGCGCGGAGATGGATGCAAAAAGGAGAATAGTTTTGGGAATGAGTGGTGGCACCGATTCGTCTGTAGCAGCCATGATGCTTCAGAAACAAGGCTATCAGGTAGTGGGTGTTTCCCTCTGGTTTTTTGGTACTGATCATTCTTTAAATCCCCATGATCCCTTGCCGGATTTTATTCTTGATGCGCAAAAATTGGCCAAGGAACTAAACATCGAACATCATGTGATTGATGCCCGCCAGGAATTTCGCGACACCATTATTCAGTTCTTTTTAGATGAATACCTGGCTGGCAGAACACCCAGTCCGTGCATACAGTGCAATCCTCAGCTAAAATGGAGATTGCTTCTGGAAAAAGCCGATGAGCTGCACTGTAAATGGATTGCTACCGGACATTACATTCAGATTATACACGAAGAAAAGGGATATTACATTCACAAAGGAAAAGATCCAGCCAAAGATCAATCCTACTTTCTTTGGAATTTAGGACAAGATATTTTATCGAGAACACTTACTCCTCTGGGAGGATTTACCAAAACAGAAGTGCGTGAAATTGCTAAGGAATTTGGCTTTGCTGAGGTCGCAAAAAAGAAGGAAAGCATGGGCATCTGCTTTATGGATCGAATGGATTACCGCGACTTTTTACTGGAAATGATTCCCGATTTGGATCGAAAAATTGGCCGCGGAAAAGTTCTGGACAATAAAGGCAATTATTTGGGTTGGCACAATGGTTACCCTTACTATACAGTAGGTCAAAAAAGAGGCCTGGAACTGGAAAAAAAATCGGGTTTAATGGTAAGTAGAATCAATGCCGAGAGCAATACGCTTATTCTGGAAAAGAAAGAGGAACTCAACCGAATGAAAATTAAGGTATCGAATTACTATTTTAATAATCTGGAAGACAGCCAACTTCCAAAAATCAACACCATTGTGCGTGGTCTGGGCCGAAATCCTCAAAAATTCAGTAAACTACAAATCATTTCGGATACAGAACTGGAGGTTATTCTGGAAGATGCTGCCTGGGCAATTGCTCCCGGTCAGCCTGTAGCCTTTTATATTGCTGATAAACTAATTGGTGGTGGATTTGCCGAATAACTTTTCCATTACAAACTGCTTCTATCTTCAGACTCATCTGCCATTAACAAATCTGATTCAATACCTGTGCGAAAATGATCGAGCAACTGATGATCCAAATCCACAAATTTTCGAGGCTCTTTATTCAGCACACAAATGGTTCCAAACAAATCCTTATTCGGATAAAAAATTGGTAATCCCATATAGCATGACATACCATTGTTAAACTTCATCTTTGATTGCCAATACTGATCTTCTGAAGCATCTTCAATTTGAAATTTAGCCTTGCTGGCAATAATAGTATCACAATAGGCTCCAATATTAATCTCTCCCCGATCTCCAATTGTATACGGATTATTTTCATTCCCAGAACTGACATACACCTCCAATTCGTGAGGATGCAACTTCATAATTAAGACTGCAGATACTTGCAGCGAATCCTGAAGCAAATCAATTTCTCCTTGCCACTTCTCTAGAATATTCTCCTCTGTAAATTGATTTCCCATTGCATTCATCTCCAATCGATTTTGTCTTTTGGTAAAGTTACGCGAAAATTATTGATACTGGGAAAGATAAATATCTATAATTTTTTTTAGAAATCTGAAATTCTAAAATACCTTTGCAGGAAATCGGATAAAAATATGGACAATATAGACGGGGACTTTATGAATGAGGAATTAATTAAATTAATTCGAATGAGAATGCCCTACGGAAAATACAAAGGACGTTACCTTATTGATATTCCTGAACCTTACTTGGTTTGGTATCGACAAAAAGGGTTTCCAGCTGGAAAACTAGGAGAAATGCTTGCCTCTATGTACGAGATAAAGCTGAACGGATTGGAAGGAATGTTACGTCCCCTTTGCAAAAAATACCAATAATAAAAAGAAAACAGAAAGACTATTTTATCTCATTTTGTGTGCAGAATTTTTTCTCTGATTCGAGACTAGTATTTTCAAAATAAATTCTTGATTTCTAACTAAACTTCACCTATTTATTTGCAAGGCCATTGATTTAAACAAACACCATACCTGTTTTCCTTCGACGAGCTGCATTTTTTCCAGTGATGCATGCGTGATGGAAACCAATAATGTAAAACCAACATCTACCATGCAATAGTTACGATTCTCCTTTTGAATTATCTTACGAATTCTTCCTCGTAGTTGGTTTCGGATGGAAATATTTGGAATTTGCTCCAAGGTAATCGCAATATCCTCAGGACGCAAGGATACGCTCATATCATCGCCAATCTGACAACAATCAAAACTCATCTCCCGCTCCACCTTAATTGGCTTACTGGCATTTTTATTCACCAAAATAGTCAAACCATCCTCTGCATTTCGTGAATCCACTTTAAATTGAATTACATTCATTAATCCCGATCCACGCATCAATTCAAAAAGATTCTCATTCTCCACCAAATCGAGATAATTTCCCTGACCAGCAACCCGACCATTTTTCAGTAAAAACAACTCGCGAGTTAAGTTTAGTAAATCAGGTAAATCGTGGCTAACCACCAACATAGGAATGTTAAAATTTCGATTTATTTTAATTAGGTAAGGAATAATCTGTCTTCGCAATTTCACATCCAGCGACGAAAAAGGCTCATCCATCAATAATAAGTTAGGAGAACTCAGCAAAGCCCTACCAATAGCCACACGCTGTTTTTCGCCTCCAGACAACTGACTGGGACGTTTTTCAAGCAGATCATTTACCTCCAACAAGTTCACCAGCTCATCAAACTCGATAAATTGTTCTCCTTTTGGAAGGTATTTCGTACCGAAAAGCAGATTCTTCCTGACAGTCATATGCGGAAACAATCGTCCTTCCTGAAAAACATAGCCAATTTTACGATTTCGTGCCGGCTCATAGATATTTGTTGAACTATCGACCAAATACCTCTCACCGATTTTTACATAACCTTCATCGGGACGTTCCAATCCTGCCAACATGTGCATTAAGGTTGTTTTGCCTGCTCCCGAGGGACCAAAAACTCCAGTAATTCCTTGTTTGAAATCTACTTTAATATCCAAAAAGAAATTGCCCTTCTTACGTTTTAAATGTGCTGATAAAACATGCATAAACAACTGATTTTCTTTGTTAACTAATTTGTATTGCAGAATCTGTTTATTCTACTAATGTTTGTGTAATTTCTTGACTAAATATTCAGAAACAGCCATAGCTAAAAAAGAAAAAACAACAGCAACCATCAGCAATCGAAATGCCGAACTCTCCATACCTGGCACTTGGATCTGATTAAACAATGCCAAGGGAATGGTTTGTGTTTCGCCTAAAATATTACCTGCAAATATTATAGTCGCACCAAATTCGCCAAGCGATCGTGCAAAAGAAAGCACAAAACCACTTATGATTCCCGGTAAAGACAAAGGAAGTGTTACTCTCACAAAACTCTGAATAGTACTAGCCCCCAAGGTCTTTGCAGCCTCTTCAAAACCTGGATCAACCATTTCGATGGAAAGACGAATGGCTCGCACCGCTAAAGGAAAAGAAACAACCATAGATGCGATTACGGCTGCATAATAAGTAAAGGCAATACGAATTCCCAAGTATTCATTCAGAAAATGACCAATCAGTCCTTTTGTTCCCAATAGCAATAACAAAATAAAACCCGTTGCAACAGGAGGCAATACCAATGGCAAATTAATAAATCCTTCAATTAATGATTTTCCTTTGAAAGATTTACGCGCCAACCACCATCCTACTAAAATTGCCAAAGGCAAAAGTAAAATTGCACAACACAAAGCCACCTTAAAAGAGATCGTAATTGCACTTATTTCTGTTTCTGTAAATACAAAATAACTATCCATATTAATCAATTCTAAAACCATTCTTAGCCCATACTAATTTCACTTGATCGGTTTGCAAAAATTCAAGGAAAGCACCTACTGCTTTTTTCGGTTTTGGGCAACTTGCTCCATAGTATCGAATGGGATCACAATCAGCACCAGAAAATTCGTAAACCACTCTTACTTTATCTGATTTATGAGCATCCGATGCATATACTATGCCCATTTCAACCTCTCCCATCTCCACCATAAAAAGTGCATCACGAACATTTTTTGCAGGCAATAGTCTATGCTTCAATTCCGCTATCCATCCGTACTTTTCTATCATTTGCATGGCATATTTTCCTGCTGGAACATGATTTGGATCACCCAAAGATATTCGCCCTTCGAAAAGCTGAGGAAAATTTACGATAGTAACCGAATCTATTATCATTTTTTTGTTGTCAACAGGCACAATAGCAACAATTCGGTTCCCAGCATGACTATGAATAGAATTTCGATCAACATATTGAAGAGTATCCAAATAATCCATCCATTCTTTACTTGCTGATAAGTAATAATCACAATGGGCACCATTTTCGATTTGCCGAGCCAATATCCCTGAAGATGCAAAATTCAAACGAACACTATAACCTGTTTCCTTTTTAAACTGGCTTGCTATTTCAGTCATCACATCAGTAAGACTTGCCGCTGCAAAAACAGTAATTGAATTAGTTTGCTTGGGGGTAGATGAACAGGACTGAAGAATACAACATACCAATAACAAAAAAACTTTATGGGGAATTTTAGATAATAATTTCATGAAACAGTAGCTTAGTTGGCTTTTGAAGACTTGAAAATAACAATTTTTAACTAAACTAAAGCTTTCAATGATCGGAATATAAACTAAATAATTTGATTCTATTTTGTAAATATTAATCAGGATAACTAGTGAAGAATGAGGAAATAGATCAATGGTGCAAAATAACCTACAAAAAAATCACGATAGGATTAATTATATTAACCCAAACGACTAATTTGCTCCAATTTATTAACGTCCAAAATGGTGATTTCACGCCTACGAATTTTTACGATCTGATCCATTTCAAATCCACATAATTGTTTTGATACACTTTCACGACTAATTCCAACCATATAAGCAATCTCCTTGCGTGTGAGTGGTAAAATAAAACAAAGCGATTCAAAAATAACATTGGAAAAATACAAAAGAACATCAGCAAGTTTGCCTCGACTATTTTTTTGATGCTGAATGATAAAACGATGATAATTTCGCAAATTGTTATTACAAATCGAAGATAAAATTTCATAACTAAACTGTCCGTTTTCTTTAATTAGCTCCAGAAAAACAGGCAATTTCAGAAAACATACTGTAACATCGCTCAAAGCCACATAAGAATACTTATTGATGCAATTATCAAAGATAGATTCAAGTCCTAAATAAGAATGCGGTTTAATAACCTGCAAAATGTACTGTTGAAAATGATCTATAGTTCCATACTCTTTTACCAGTCCTCTTCTTAAATAAGCAATCTGATTTACAGAAATTCCTTCGGACATAATCATATCTCCCTTACGAAATTTCACCTCGTGATAGTTGTTGCGCCATAATTGTAGCTCATATTCTCTAAGAGTTTTTATGGCGCATGATTTATCGGCACAAGTTTCACATGCGGAATTAAATCGATCATTAATTTGCTGCAACATAATAGTAGAATATATATAACAAATATAATATAAATACTTAAACATAAGTAATATAATAAAGCAGTATTGTATTTACAATAAATCAATATTTTGATCCAAAATATAATTATTCTATCCATTCTATAATGAAAAACTATGGCAAAAGTGGAATTTATAATTACCATTACTCCAATTGTTGTAAATTTCGATATCAAAATAAATTATAGACGAATTGCATCCTATTTTTGAACTATCTTACCTAAAAATCAACTACTATACCAGAAAAACACATTGGGATTTATTGCTTAAATATTGTCCATAAAAAAAGACTAACATTGCTGTTAGTCTTCATTTTATGATATAAATTTACTCTTTTATAAGCCTAAATTTTTATTTTTTATCACCTCGTCTTGAAGTTTTCGCGCCAGCTTTTGTTCTCGAACGAGTGCATTTTTACGAAGTGTATCCAATTCTTCCCGTACTTCTTCCAATGTCTGTTTTGTTTCCACTGTCAACACGTTGCTTCTTTTAAACAAGAGAAAACACAAACCTGCAAGTAGTAAAGATCCTAAAATTAAAATCCAAATAATGGTGTTGTAGGTTGCTTTAGGAAGATCCATTCCTAAAAACCGCATACTATCTTTAGAACTCCTCGTTTGTTCGAGTTCCTTTTTCACTGTTTCCAATTCATTTTTTAAAGAAGCAATCTCCAAATTCTGGCTTTTTTCTATAAATTTAGAATCAAGTAAATTCTTTTTTGCCAGATTTAATGAATCAAAAACATTCGATTTAAATGTATTGAGAGAGCTTATTTTTACAACCTTATATTCTTGATAACGATTGGATTTGCTCAACATATAATCAAATTGCTCTTCAATTGAACCCTCATCCATATATGCTTTTACTGGCTTTCTTACAACAGGTTTCTTTTCTACAGGAGTACTTACTTCTTGTTTTACAGTCTCCTGTTTTACTACCTCCTGTTTCTTTGCCGCTTCTTTTACTTTAGTAGTAGTATCGGTGCTTTGCGCAAATGCAGAAAGGGTGAATAAAGTGAAAAAGATAATTGAAAAAAATGATTTATTCATCTTCATTGGAATTCTTTTTGTTATATTTTAATTTCTTACTTACAAAGGAAACGATATTCGAGTAAGAATGTTGCAATTTAAGATTAATTTTTATCAAACTTATTTTATGCAGAATTTCTACTGGCATTAATATTACCATAAAGAGACCTAATAACCAAGTTTTCCAATGTAATGTATTTCTCCTGATCAATATTTCCTGACAATTCCATGGCTCGAATCTTCATCAATGCAAATTGCTGAATACAAATTAATGGCAATACAATTTCTTCCCGTAAATGAATGGAATCCTTTAACTCAAGCGATAGCTCCATCAATTCTTTTTGTCCAGACACCTCGAGCAACATATCTACACTAAGTTGATATTCTTGGTAAATCCAATTCCAGAACTCACCAAATTCTTCATCTTTTTTCATGTATTGCGTTAGTGAAAAATAAGATTTACAAATCGATTGCATGCTATTCTCCACCAAGGTGCGGAAAAATAACGAATTATGATACAACTTTTTACAGTTCTCCATTTTGCCTTCCTCTTTCATTCTTTTAAGAGACGCACCAACACCAAAAAAGCCAGGTACATTTTGCTTCATCTGACTCCATGCTCCTACGAATGGAATGGCTCGAAGATCTTCAAAATTCAATGTAGCTGTTTCTTTTCTTTTACTAGGCCGACTACCAATTTTTGCTTTCCCATAATACTTTAAAGCGCTCATTTTCTCTAAATAAGGCACAAATTTATCGGAAGATTTAAACCGGTGATATTCCTCCATGCTATAATTCGCCAAAGCTTCCATTGTTTCCTTATCTTCGACTGAAAACTGTTTGCTTTGATCTTCGAAAAGTCGATTTCCCAAACCTGCAGTAATCATTAATTCCTGATAATATTTTGCCGATGCTTTAGTACCGAATTTCGAACTAATAGTCTGCCCCTGAATGGTAACTTGTATTTCCTGATTTTCAATATCATTGCTCAAAGAGGAGTAAAATTTGTGAGTGTTTCCACCTCCACGCGCTGGTGGTCCACCACGACCATCGAAAAATACAACCACTATTCCTTTTTCCCGCGCCAATTGAGTAATGTTCTCTTTCGCTTTATAAATGCTCCAATTTGCCGAAAAATAACCTCCATCCTTGGTACCATCGGAGAAACCAAGCATAATGGTTTGCTTCTTCCCTCTCGAAACTAAATGCTGATAGTAGGTTTCATTCTCAAACAATTCTCTCATGCTTTGATCTGCTTTAGCTAAATCATCTATGGTTTCGAACAGTGGTACAATATCAAGAGGCAAAATCTTGTTCCAGGCACTAAGCTTAGCCAGAGCGTAAACTTGAGCTACATCAAGAGAAGTTTGACAATTACTGATGATAAAACGATTACAAGCAAGCTCTCCATTCATCTTCTGAATTTCTTTCATTGCAGAAAAAACAGCAAGTGTGTCTCTACTCACCTCATCATCAGTGGATATATCCCCAATCACACCTTTTGCTTGAAATAAACTATCCAGATGATTCTTATCTAGGTTTTTACTTATTTCAGGATTTGAATTGCACAAAAGATCAAAAGCTTTCCTTATGATTCTGCTATCTTGTCGGATGTCGATATTGGCAAAGTGAATTCCAAACAATTTCACTTTATTTTGAAATTTATGCAAAAGATCAAGAAAAAACCCATCGTGTTCTTCCCGCAATATTTTTTCAATTTTTGTTAAAGATTCATCAATTTCCTCAATTGTGATACTTCCTTCATCGCCTTTCGCATTCAAAGCCTTTAGTACTTTCTCTTCTAAATCAAGAACAATTTCATAAACTCCTTTAAAACTTAATCGTCTTCGTAATCGCCTTAAATCTTTATAATAATTCGAAAATAGAATGTATCGAAGTCGTTCTGCCACTTTAAAAGTTGTCTCTGTATTTACATATGGATTTCCATCCCGATCGCCACCGGGCCAAAACCCGAAGGAAATTACAGAACATGCTTTTCCATCGGATAATTGTTCATTGCTTAGCAATTCAGAATACAATTCGGAAGCCGATTGATAAAAAATATTTTCAAGATACCAACTTATACTTTTTGCCTCATCGTATGGGGTAGGACGTTCTTTTTTAAAAAACGGGGTTTTTCCCAATTGGGTAAGCAATAATTTTATTTGAAGCAAATCACTTTTCTGAATCGCTATAATTAAATCATTGATTATAGAAAGTACAGTACTCGGATAAAATTGTGTTGGATGAGCGGTTAAAACAATTCGTACAGCAAACCTCTCCAAATCACTTTTCAACTCCTTCCATTTATCTGCTTGATTCACTCTCGATTTTAAGTCTTTTAAACTTCCTGCTCCATCTAAATCATTAATTTTATCAAAAACGGCATCCTCTACAGCATCCAGCAATACTACCTGCCGTTCAATATAATGTATAACCCGAAACAGAAAATCGAATTGCTCTTTCTCTGTTCGTAAGGAAGTTTGTTTCTCAAAAAAATGATCGAAAATTTCAAGAGGAGACTTCCCCAGATCCAAACCTTTTGAGCAGCTCTCTTTTAGTATAGGAATTAAAATTCCTGTTCCATGAATGCCATCTAATGGCAAAGTTAAAAATATACTGTTGTACAATTTATACTTTAAATCTACTTCATTTTGAAACTTTTCCGATCTCATATCTATCTTTTTTCTTTCGATTATGCACACCACGAATACAAGCCTTAAGTTAAGAAAAGAGATTGAAAATATCCACAAGTCTTATCATTCCTTATGCATCAAAATTATGGATTTCTGTTAAGATTCAAAGTAAGTAACTGAATAACAAAACTTTCACTGCTTACGAATTACATTTATGTATTTTAAGGGAGAGGTACCATACTGCTTCTGAAAAAGCTGGCAGAAGTGAGAAACATTGGAAAAACCTGATTCCCAACAAATTTCATTGATTTTTTTATCGGTACTAATTAGTAAATGCGAAGAATATTCCAATCTTTTTTCTTGATTTGCTTTAACCAAACAAAAGCAACATTTATTTTTTCTTTTCGAACCATTATTTCTACTGCATTCAGTAAATCTTCATCCTGCAAAAGAAGTTTATGGTATTCAAAAATATCAACTTCTTTTTGGCTTAGTTCTTTAACAATTTTTTGTTGAATTGTTTCCAAATCGGCAAGTGCCTGATTAATCGATTTATGTAACAAACTAATTTCCTGATCAACATCTGATTAAGTAATTTTGGCGGATATAAAATGTTCTATTTGGCTCATTTCTTATCGGATTTGGTTAAAACGATTGCACCAGTCAGCCACACAGTTCACTTTGCTAAACCTTATGCATGGCACATAAACGACTATCTATTAGTATTAATACATGTTTAAATACATATAATTCTCTTTATTTCGGTCTGAAATAAGTCTACTGGGTATTTCCATCTGTCAGCTTCAACCATAAGGAACATATTTCTCAACAGAACATACGCTATATATTTGTACTTCAACCTTAAGCCTTTCAAACAATTCGTTTTTTCTGCAAAGGGAATAAATCAATAGATGGCTCCAACTTTTTCACTTGCAAAAATTCCTAAAAACTATATTCCATTATAGAGTAATCATAAGTAATAAATTGTATCTTTAAGTTCATTGTAATATCTAACTACTGCGAAGCAGGAACACCTATAATGCTTATGATTGCACATCTTAAAATCATTGAATCGGATCCTTTTTTACAAGATTACCAATTTGTAATTCAAAAAAGAATACTAGCGGCAGAACAAAAAGAACAAAACCTTGGCGAAACAAATCTTTCATCCTTTGCTAATGGCCACCATTACTATGGACTGCATCAAGATTCCAAAAATTGGATCATAAGAGAATGGGCTCCCAATGCAGAAGAAATATACCTTATTGGTAAATTTTCAAACTGGAAAAAACATTCAAACTATAAATTCGAAAAGCTTGAATATGGTAATTTCGAATTAAAACTGCCTTTAGCTTCTCTGCAACAGACAGATTTGTATAAATTACTAGTTTGTTGGTCTGGTGGCGAAGGAGAACGAATACCTGTATGGTGTAACCGTGTAATACAAGATCCGAAAACACTCGTTTATTCAGCACAAGTTTGGAAGCCAAAAGCTTCTTTCGAATGGAAACATGAAGCCAAACGAGTTAAATATCTATCGCCTCTTATTTACGAGGCTCATATTGGCATGGCAAGCGAGAAAGAAGGCGTTGGAAGCTATGATGAATTTCGAAAACTCATTCTTCCTCGAATCCATAAAGCAGGTTACAATACCATCCAATTGATGGCCATACAGGAACATCCTTACTATGGTTCTTTTGGATACCATGTTTCCAGTTTATTCGCTGCATCATCGCGCTTTGGCACACCCGAGGAATTAAAGCAACTCATTGATGAAGCTCATTCTTTAGGCATTATGGTAATCATGGATCTAATTCATTCTCATGCTGTTAAAAACGAAAACGAAGGACTTGGAAAGTTTGATGGTTCCACCTATCAGTTTTTTCATGATAACGAACGAAGAGAACACGTAGCTTGGGATTCTCTTTGCTACAATTATGCTAAAAATGAAGTCATTCACCTTTTATTGTCGAATATAAAATACTGGCTAGAAGAATATCATTTTGATGGATTTCGTTTCGATGGAGTAACCAGTATGTTGTACTACGATCATGGCTTATCGAGAGATTTCACCAATTACAGCATGTATTTCGATGGCCAACAAGATGAAGATGCCATTAGTTACCTTATTTTAGCCAATAAATTAATTCACCAATACAATCCTAAGGCAATTAGTATTGCTGAAGAAATGAGCGGTTATCCGGGATTAGCTTCCCCTATTCAGGAAGGTGGTTTGGGTTTCGATTTTCGCCTGGCAATGGGAATTCCAGATTATTGGATCAAACTCATTAAAGAATCTCACGATGAAAATTGGGACGTGGGTACTATCTTTTACGAACTCTCCAATAAACGAGCCGAAGAAAAAACCATTAGTTATGCTGAATCGCACGATCAGGCTTTGGTAGGAGATCAAACACTAATTTTTCGTTTGATTGACAAAAGCATGTATGATAGCATGGACAAGGCAAGTGAAAACCTAATTGTTGATCGCGGAATAGCACTTCATAAATTGATTCGTTTGCTAACTATCTGTTGCAGCGGAAATGGCTATTTGAATTTTATGGGCAATGAATTTGGGCATCCAGAATGGATTGATTTTCCCCGAGCTGGAAATAATTGGTCCTATAAATATGCACGCAGACAATGGAGTTTGGTCGACAATCCAAACTTACGATTCGAATTTTTAAATGAGTTCGATAAAGATATGATTGCCCTGCAAAAACAAGAAGAATTTATTAATGAGCCTTATATTGATTGTGTACAATCTGATAAAAATAATCAGGTATTGGCTGTTCGAAGAAAAAATTTACTTTTTGTTTTCAATTTAAACCCAAACCAATCCTTCACCTACTACGGAATTCCGGCACAATCTGGCAAATACCAGTTGGTGCTCAACTCTGACGAGAAAAAATACGGAGGTTTCGATCGTGTAGATGCAAATCGACTATACTATTCAAAACCCGAAGCTACAATGTCGAATATTCACCGGGTTTATCTTTACTTGCCAAGTAGAACTGCTTTGGTTTTTAAATATATTCCCTCTAAAAGCGTATTCTAGTTATGAAAAATATCAAGCTTATAATATACCAACTACTACCCCGCTTATTTGGAAATAAAAACACCAATCCCATTGCAAATGGTTCACGAGATCAAAACTCTTGCGGAAAATTCAACGATATCAGCACAAAGGCTCTACAGGAAATAAAAAAACTTGGTGTTACACATATTTGGTACACAGGAATTATCGAACATGCAATTAGCGAAGGTTATCCCGAAGCGGGAATACCAAATGGCAACCCGCTGGTAATTAAGGGAAAAGCAGGATCTCCTTATGCCATAAAAGATTACTATGATGTAAATCCAGATTTGGCCATAAATGTTAACCACCGAATGCAAGAATTTGAAGATTTACTTCATCGAAGTCATGAAAATGGAATGAAGGTGATCATTGACTTCGTTCCCAACCATTTGGCTCGAGAATATCATTCAGATGCAAAACCCAACGGCATTTCTGATTTTGGAAGCAATGACGATAGCAGTATGGCGTTCTCACCAACTAATAATTTTTACTACATGCCTCATCAGCATCTGCATTTGTCCAATGAAATAAGAAATAGATTTCCTAAAATTGATTATCAGGAATATCCTGCAAAAGCAACCGGAAACGATCAATTTTCTGATCATCCACAGCTAAACGATTGGTACGAAACCGTAAAACTAAACTACGGAGTAGATTACCTGAACAATCATTCAAAACATTTTGACCCGATACCGAATACCTGGTTCAAAATGAAGGACATCCTTATTTATTGGGCAAAGAAAGGGATTGACGCTTTTCGATGCGACATGGCTGAAATGGTTCCTGTTGAATTTTGGCAGTGGGTAATTCAAGAAGTTAAATCACAATTCCCTGATATTCTATTCATAGCTGAAGTCTACAATCCATATCTCTATGAAAGCTATATTAAAATTGGAAAATTTGATTACCTATATGATAAAGTAGGTTTGTACGATACCCTTAAAGCGGTAATTCGTGGCGAACGCCCAGCCAGAGACATTACACAATCCTGGCAATCACTGCATAATTTGGATGATTACATGCTCCAGTTTATGGAAAATCACGATGAACAAAGAATCGCATCCCCTTATTTCGCAACAGATCCTTTCAAAGCTCTTCCAGGAATGGTGCTTTCGGTTTGCATTAATAAAGGTGCAGCCCTACTCTATTCTGGACAAGAATTTGGAGAAACAGGAATGGAAAAATCGGGATACAGTGAAGCCGATGGTCGCTCTACCATATTCGATTACTGGAACCTCCCCGAACATCAGAAATGGATGAATGATGGAAAATTTGATGGAAAATTATTATCTACTCCACAAAAAAACTTGCAAAATGCTTACCGGGAGATTCTTAATTATGCACAGTTGCCAGCTATTGCCGAAGGTTCGTTTTACGATATCATGTGGCAGAATACAAATTCGGAGATTTTTAATTCAGAAACAGTTTATGCCTTTTTGCGCCACTGTTCAAGCCAAAAACTCCTAATTATATGCAGTTTTGACAATAAGCCTCAACATTTACAAATTAAAATACCTGCACATGCACTGGATGCGCTAAAAATTGCACATCCAACAAAATTACGTTTTAACAAGATACACACTAATACAAATCTCGAACTAAGTAGTAACGAATTATCGGAAAAAGGTTTAGACCTAGATATTTCGGCTCACCACTATCTTATTTTCGAAATTCAGGATTGTATTTGATAAAATATCTAGTCATAGCTCATCCTGTTAGGTCGTTTTGCTTATCCATAAAATACAAACACAATAATTTATTGCAATACAGGCAAAAATTATCAGTATTTGTACTACGTTTACACGAAATTTAACAATCTGCGAACCAAACATAGCTTAGGAAATTGTGCCTTAGTTCTGCTAAACGCAATAAAATAGATAAGTAATGGTACAAGCAAAAATAGAAATAATTCTTTCGGGCAAGAAAATTACAGCCAATCGTCCCGAACCTATCCTTTCTGATATTGAAGTAGTTCCCTATAAAAAAAGAATGGATCCAATGGATGCAGTAGATGCTCTTATTGATGGATATTCAGTATTAATTGTTGATTATTTTAGTAGTGGATTAGCTGTTCTCAGCGAGTTAAAAAAACACCTACAAACGAAATTTCCAGATCAATCCTATAAAGGACAACGTGAATTTCGTTCTGCATATCAAAAACTATCTCAAAAATTATTAATACACGTTACCAACAACAAATTAAACGTGCGAAAAGCTCCAGTAATTGGCTGGTTAGAAATACTATATCCAAATTTAAATGAGTTTTTGTTGCCTTTTACGCAAATACAAGGATTAAATAGCTCGTGGCAATGGTACGAAAAAGGCATTTACATTCCTGTTCTCGATCAAAAAATACATCCATTTTTCGATACCTATTTCCCAACTCGATTTGAACACATAAAACTTTTCGACAAATGGTTGGATCGATACAAAGGTGAAAAGAAATCTGCTTTCGATATAGGAACAGGTTCTGGAATTTTAAGTCTGCAACTCCTAAAGCATGGATTTAAAAAAATATACGCTACCGACACCAATCCTAATGCAATTATTGGAGCCTCGCAAACTCAAGGCTTTAATCAATACGATTCAAAAATTGAACTTCTATTGGGTGATTTATTTGCTCAAAGCAATTCAAAAACTGATTTGATCGTATTTAATCCGCCATGGTTGCCAGCTTCACACAATACACAGGGAATTGATAATGCCATGTACTACGAAAAGGATCTGTTTCCTCGCTTTTTTGAAGAAGCTAAAAAACACAGCAGAATCAATGGTCGCGTGGTTATTTTATTCTCGAACTTAGCGCAAATTACCGGACAAGAGAAAAATCATCCTATCGAAAAGGAATTAGCCGAAGGTGGACGATTCGAAAAAGAATTACTTTTGGAAAAAAAGGTGCGATCAGCTTCAAAAAATACCAAAAGAAATCAAAATTGGCGACATTCGGAAATGGTTCAATTATGGGTACTAAAACAAAAAGTAAATGACAATAAATAATCATTTTTTCATCATATAAAATCAATATATCATGGCAAAGTCACAGGATGCTAAAAAAAATGTAAAGAAAGAATCGACTAAAACAGCGAAAGAAAAAAAAGAAGCAAAAAGAGAAAAAAAGGCGAATAAGAATTAGTTTTTCTCACTACAAAGACAAATTTAGCTTAAAAGCTAAATTCAATATCCTATTTAAAAGACCAAATTCCAATGTGAATTTGGTCTTTTTTATTTTCTAAAATTGCTCAATGCAATAAAAACACATGTAGATTAAGAATACAACCTAAAAAAGAACGCAGAAAAAAGATTTATTATTTCGCTAATAATTCAGTAAATTGAGAGTACTTAAAAAAACAGTTCTAATTACCAGAACTGTAATTATATTCACTTAATACACAAAATCATGACCATTTTAAAAGTACTAGAAGTAATGTCTTCATCACCAAAGAGTTGGGAAGACGCAACAAAAAATGCAGTAAAAACTGCAGCTAAAACAGTAAAAGAAATTCGTTCTGTATATGTACAGGATATGAGTGCCGTAGTTTCTAAAAACGACATCACAGAATATCGTGTAAATGTAAAAATCACTTTCCAGCTTTTAGACTGATTCTCATTTAAAAAATAAATAATGTTTAACGCTAAAATTCAATCAGAATGGGACTCATTTCGTTCATAAAAAGTGCAGGTGAAAAAATCTTTGGGAAATCTGAGGAAACACTTGAAAAAGAAAAAGCTGAACTGATTGCCAATCACATTAAAAAATTTGGCTTTGATACTAGTACCATACAAGTATCGGTTGATGATGAGAAGGTAAGTTTAACAGGAAGTATTGATACGATAGAAAATAAAAACAAAGTTATTGTAACTGCAGGCAACGTAGATGGTATCTCCTCTGTTAATGATCAAATTACCGTTACAAATCCTCCCCCTGTAGAACCTCCTAAAGTAGAAAAACAATTCTACACCGTTAAAAAAGGAGATTATCTTTCAAAAATTGCCAAGGAAGTTTATGGAATGGCCAATAAATATGATGTTATTTTTGAAGCCAACAAACCAATGCTAAAAGATCCTAATTTAATTTATCCTGGGCAAGTTCTGGTAATTCCACCTTTGCAATAATAGAGAAAGGCTGCTTCAGATTAATCTAAAGCAGCCTATTTTTTTGTCATGATAATTTTAAATCCATTTCACGTAATTAAAATCCTGTCGATGAGGAAGGTTTTCATTACATGCAAACATTCTTAATCCAAAATCGAATATCCCTGGATCATTTAAAACCAAATCCAAATGATAAAAAGCAAGAGAATCTACCTTTCGATCGAGTAGTAATGGCACGGTACGAATAGGACCCGGTTTTTGTGCATCCAATGTTGCACGTAAAACCAATTCCACACAGATATTCTCGTCAATCAAATCTTTTAAATCCAATGCTACCTCTACATGATAATTTTCATCAGACAAATATTTGTGTTTAGGTGTACTTGGAGCATCCACAGCCACAACCTCAATTTTATCCCAGGAAGCCAGAATTTTTTGTTTCCATCTTACAACTTCCTGTATCGTTTCGTAATTGTCCTCCCTTATTTTCAGAACACGTTGATACATTTTACTATAAAACCTATCCTTATAATCGTCCATCATACGTTTAGTAGTGTACTCAGGAGCAATTTCGGCAATACATTTTTTTATGTACTGTATCCACCCCACAGGAATGTTATTTTCATCCCGCTTATAGTAAAGAGGTATAATTTCATTCTCAAACATCGAATAAATAGTCTGAGCATCCAATTCATCCTGAAATGCTTGGTTATCATAGGTTCTACCATCAGACAATGCCCATCCTGCACCTTCCCGATAGCCTTCGAGCCACCATCCGTCAAGTACACTAAAATTAAGCACTCCATTCATTGCAGCTTTTTCTCCTGATGTTCCGGAAGCCTCCAAAGGACGAGTTGGTGTATTCATCCAAATATCAACCCCTTTCACTAATTTTTGTCCCAATTCCATATCGTAATTTTCCAGGAACAAAATCTTTCCTTCAAATTCTGGACGACGAGAAACTTCAACAATTAATTTAATTAAATCCTGTCCGGCCTTATCGGCAGGATGAGCTTTACCTGCAAAAATAAATTGCACTGGTTTTTCTGGGTTATTTAGAATACGTGACAAACGCCCTAAATCACTAAACAACAGATGAGCTCGCTTATAAGTAGCGAATCGTCGGGCAAAACCAATGGTTAGTGCATTCTCATCAATAGATTCCAAAATTTCAACCAATGAACGAGGATCCTCATATCTTTTTATCCAATTGTGCTGGAAACGAACTTTTGCAAAATCGATTAATTTTTTACGTAAGATATTTTTAATGTCCCATATTTTTTCATCAGGCACATCGTATATTTTACTCCAATAATCTTTGTTCGATAAATCGTTCAAAAATCCTTTCTTAAATTCTTTTTCGTGAAGAATCCTCCACTCTTCGGCAGTCCAGCTAGGATAATGAACCCCATTTGTAACATAACCGATGTGTAACTCTTCTGGAAAATATCCCTGATAAAGATTATTGAACATTTCCTGCGAAATTTGCCCATGTAATTTACTCACACCATTCATGGCAACCGAAGTATTAGCAGCCAAATTACTCATTGAAAATTTCTCATTCTCATCCAATGGGTTTGCCCTACCCAAAGCTAAAAATTGATCCCAATCCAATTTTAATTTTCCTGGCACATAGGATAAATAATGTTTTATCATATCAGGCGAAAAGGTATCGTGACCTGCAGGAACTGGCGTATGAGTTGTAAAAAGAGAGGTAGCTCTAACAATTTCCAAAGCCTCTTCGTAAGGATGGCCTTCGGTAATCAGATTAATCAAACGTTCTACATTAATTAGGGCAGCATGACCTTCGTTGCAATGATATAAATCTGGTTCAATATCCAAAACATCCAATGCTTTAATTCCACCCATTCCCAAAAGAATTTCCTGCTTAATCCTATTATCCCAATCGCCACCGTACAATTGATGAGTTAAAGATCGATCCTGCTCTTCATTCATTTGTGTTTCTGTATCTAACAAATAAAGAGAAATTCGTCCTACTTCAACCCTCCAGATTTTTGCACTAACCGTTCTTCCTTCTAAAGAAAATGATATGCGCTTTACGACACCTGAACTATCTCGCACCTGACTAATTGGCAGTTGAGAAAAGCGCTGTTCATCCAATTCTACTAATTGCTCCCCATTTATAGACAATCGTTGAGTAAAATATCCAAACCGATACATAAAACCAATGGCTACCATATCAACATTTGAATCACTGGCTTCTTTTAAATAATCTCCTGCCAGAATTCCTAGTCCACCAGAATATATTTTCAGGTTGTTATTTAAACCATACTCCATACTGAAGTATGCGATTTTAGGTTGACCTTCGGCCGGCTTTTCTGCCATATAAGACTTAAACTCCTTAATTACATCGCTGTAATTATTCATAAAAGTTTTATCAAGAGCAAGACTTTTCATTCTTGAACTTGAAACTTGCTTTAACAATAAAATTGGGTTCTTATTGCAATCTTGCCATAACTTAGGATCAATCGATTCATACAAATCTACTGCTTTATAATTCCAGCACCACCATAAGTTTTTCGATAATTCCTCTAAGCCAACTAATTCTTTAGGGAGGTTCGTTTCTATAATTAATTTTCGCCAATGTAGCTCATTACTTTTTGCTACATCAAGATAGAGCTCTTTTGCTACAGCCTCCTCCATATCATTTTCCTGTTCCATGTTCTTTTTAATTGCTAATTCGTAGGCCTGATCATAATTTGATATAAAATTTTTCCACAATGCCCTATTGGCAATTTTTCTGGCGTTTTCTCTACACTTTAGAACTTTATCGGCAGATTTGGTTGTGAATTTTAAAAGATAAGCCGCAATTTTCTCAACTACTTCTTTTCGGTTCGAATCATTTCGATCTACGATTTCCACACCCCCTTTATCTGCTTCCCCAATCATTCTCACCCACTGACCAAAACCAGCCAAAGAGGTTGTTATTGTAGGGACGCTGAAGGCTACACTTTCCATTGGAGTATAACCCCAAGGTTCGTAATAGGATGGAAAAACAGATACATCAAACCCCATTAAAAGTTGATAGTAGGTTTTATTAAATATGCCATCTTTCCCATCTAAATAGGTGGGCACAAAAATTACCTTAACCCGTTCACTTTGACCATTTTCGAATCCTAATTCATTAATTTTTTTCAGGATATGATCGTTATCAACATCACCCAACAGATGAGTTGAAAATGGATTTGTCAAAGCTTTCTTTTCAGGATAATTTGCTAAATTCTCCTCCAAATCTTTTCGAATACCACGCTGATCACCGGGAATTAAAAAGAAAGCAACAATATCCCGATCCAAATATTTATTTTTATTCAGTTGATCCAAAGATTCCAGAAACACATCGAGTCCCTTATTGGTATATTCATAGCGTCCACCTGTACCTATAAACATGGTATTCGGTTTAAGCTCATACCCAAACATTGATTCTGCTACTTTTTTAAATGCTTTTTTAGCTTCTACTGCCCCTTTTTCCAAATCTTTAGTGTTTGGAACAAAATCATCTTCGAAACCATTGGGCAAGATAACATCTACATCTCGTTTGTGAAATTGCTTGCATTCCCGAGCTGTTATCTCACTTACTGTCGAAAGGCAATTGGCCGCTTTTGCAGCACATTTTTCCATAGAACACTTAGCCGTTACATTGTATTGACGTGGCTTTTCAATAGCATTGAAAAATGGTAAATTATCGTATAAATTTTCATTATTGCTAGCCAATACACGTCCCAACATGGTTGCGTGTGTTGTAAAAATAGTTGAAATTTCAGGTAGCTGATCTTCCAAATACAAAAGACCAGATCCAGTCATCCATTCATGAAACTGAGCAACAAGTTTTGATTCTAAGTACTTGTTTGCACGAGCAAAACTTTCGATAACTTTTCCACTTGCATAACCAAACATAGCAGCCTCATCGTAATCACCATGTCCGTATAAAGATTCTAAACCGTACACTTCCCAAAGTTTTGTATAAACAAAGCTTTTTTTAGGCAGCAAACTAGCAAAATCGACCAGAAATACGATTGGATTACCCGGAATCTTCCAACGGCCAATCCGCACAGACAAGCCTTCGGACTTTGCCTGTTTTCGCCAATCGGAAAACAAATTCAGATCCTCGTGAAATTCTCTTTCGCGATATTCTTGCTTATTAAAATCGGGTCCGATATAAATAATTTGATCGCCAAACTGAGATTGTAAAGACAAGGCTTTAGTTGAAATCACGGTATGAATTCCCCCAACCTTATTGCAAACTTCCCAACTAACTTCAAATATAAAATCTGGAGTTATTTTTTTATTATTCATACTATTATATAATTAATATGTACAGTAAAGGTATTCATCTTTTTCCCGAAGATGTATTATATAACAATAAACATATTTATTGCTAAAACAAGCTGGTAGTAGTATTTTTATAAGGAATACTTTACAGCTCCTTGAGTGAATGGTCTATTTTATATTCTGTTACTTAGATAGCTTGACTTTTAAGATCCCTCAATTCTTTTTCGTATTTATCAATCAGTTCATCCTTTTCGGAAAGCTGATGTTGCAGATCTACCAGATTATTGGATCCTCCCTCTTTTAGCTCCTTCACGCGAATCTGAAAATCGCTCAGAATATTCATGTAGTTAATGAATGCATCATAGGGAGAATTATAAGGATTGAAATAGGAATGCACATCGCCATCGCTAAAAAACTTAGTACACATATAATAGAAATGATCACTCGCTTGCAAATATTTCCAATCAGCATTGATGTGAGCATCCTGAATATCCAAAACATCATCGCGCAAAGCATATAGCTTTTCAAAAGCTTCCTTCTGTAATTTATTTCCTAGCCAGGCCGATAAATCACGTTCTTCATCTGCCCATGATATTTCATTAGCAACAAGAGCCTTGGCTATGGGTTGATATTGAGTGGCTAGTTCAGAAGGTGTTGCGAATTTATACTTCGAACGGCTCAAAACTTCATGTGGAAGATGAGATAGAAATTCAAAAATTCCAGAATCTTTTTTCTGATGTTCTCCAAAAGTTTCATAATCCATAAATAGATTTACGACATCTTCTTTTTCATCCAAATCATTCAACCAATCAACAAATTTAGAGCATGTTAATGGCCACTCCTTCCATCCTTTGGAAGAAAATCGAAATGAAATATCATCACTCAATTTGTAATTGCGCATTAGAATTTTCAGTTTGGGATTAATGGCATTGCAATACAAATAGTTAGGACTTTTCCATCCTAATATGTGTTTAGCTCCCTCGGTAAGAACAGCCTTGTATCCCATTTTTGCAATTTGTTCGCCAATTTTATCTGAATATATCATTTCTGTATTGCGAAATACAGTTGGACGAAGCCCAAATAAATCTTCTATTTTATCGCTATGCTCTTTTACTTGTTGCTCAAACTCATTGGGGTTAATAAGTGAAGCTAATGAGTGCGAATAAGTCTCAGCCAAAAACTCAACATCTCCTGTTTTTGCCAAGGCGTTAAAACTGTCAATTACCTCGGGAGCATAAAGCTGAAACTGTTCCAAAGCAATACCAGTAATGGAAAAAGATATTTTGAATTTTCCTTTGTGTTTTTTTAGCAATTCGAGAATGATTTTATTGGTCGGGAGATAACATTCATCTGAAATTTTCCGCATAATTGACTCATTGGAATAATCATCATAATAGTAATGATCATTCCCAATATCAAAAAATCGATATCTTCTTAAACGTAAAGGTTGATGAACTTGAAAATATAAACAAAGTGATTTCATATTATTGCTTTTTAGATAATGGAACAAATGATTTGATTGCCGAAGTATAAACATCATGAACATGAATTGCAGCCTTTGCCCATTTCAAATTATCTACTTCTTCCTTGCCTTCCTCTTTAAAAACTCCAGAAAGAGCATCGTATTTTATGATCCCGTAAATAGCATCGGCCATGGCATCAATATCCCAATAATCGACTTTTACGGCATGAGTTAAGATTTCCGATACTCCGGATTGCTTTGATATAATAACCGGAACATTGGATTGCATAGCTTCTAGTGGTGAAATCCCAAATGGTTCAGAAACCGATGGCATTACGTATACATCACTTAAAAGGAACATTTTAAAAACATCATCTCCTTTTAGGAAGCCAGTAAAATGAAATTTATCACTGATTCCCAATTGAGCAGCTCGGTCCACCATTTTCTCGAGCATATCTCCATTTCCTGCCATTACAAAACGTACATTGTTAGTTCGTTTCAGAACCTGATAGGCAGCTTCCACAAAATATTCTGGTCCTTTCTGCATGGTTATCCTTCCCAAGAAAGTAACCACTTTTTCTTTCACTCCTTTTTTTATTTTAATCTTCTCAGCAAGGGAAACAGGCTCTACAGCATTATAAACAGTATATACCTTTTTAGGATCCTGCCCGTACTTTTCAATAACAATATTACGAGTTAAGTTACTAACTGCAATAATTTTATCAGCAGCATCCATTCCCATTTTTTCAATTTCGAAAACCTTTGGATTGACATTTCCACCACTTCGATCAAAATCTGTAGCATGAACATGAATCACCAGAGGCTTTCCCGATACTTCCTTCGCAGCAATTCCTGCAGGATAACAAAGCCAGTCGTGCGCATGAATCACATCATGTTCGTATTTACCACTAATTGTAGATGCTACATAGGCATATTTATAGATTTCTTCAATTAAATTTGTGCCGTACTTACCGCTAAATTCAAGTTTTCCTTGCTTATCCACCTTAAAAAACTTGTTTTTTCCACATAATTCCTCACTCGAAAACGAGTAATACTCCTCAGGATCGTTATAAGGAATCAACTGAGATTCGACTTCCAAATAGGTATGCTGACTTTTGAATTTTTCGACCGAAGTTTGAACCTGCTTAATGGTAATTCCATTAGCACCAACCAATTTCATTTTACTTTGATCCTCATCACCATGCGCTTTAGGAACTACAAAAACAATATCTAAATCGTTTATCTGAGCCAATCCTCTGGTTAATCCATAACAAGCAGTTCCTAATCCTCCAGAAATATGAGGTGGAAATTCCCACCCAAACATTAGTACTTTCATTATATCGGCTATTTTAAAGGTGACTTATTCAACATTTTATTGACTCTAATAATTTCAGCAACACTTAAAGCATAGGAAGTAGCTTCGTTTGGTTGGTGTGGAGGATTTCCATCAAAAATTTCAGAAATAGTTCCCAAACCATGCTCTGATAAGGTTTCTTCAAATCCATATAAAAATCTTCGAATCGTACTTTCACCTCCAGACTTATGTAATTTAAGGTAAGCCTCGGCATAATGTCCGAAAAGCCAAGGAAAAACCGAACCATAATGAAAGGCCTGTTTTCGCTTTTCCTCATCCCCATTATAAACACCTATGTATTCATGATGATTAGGTGATAAAGTCCGTAAACCTCTCCTTGTTACCAAATCCTTTTCAATGACGTCCAACACAGCCTTCTTCTGAATTGCCGAAAGACAAGAATAAGGAAGAGATACTGCAAAAAGCTGATTGGGTCGAATGGCCCAACTTTTATGAGTTTCATCCACATAATCAGATAAATATCCTTTATCTTCTTCCCAAAAAGTTTCCAAAAATGATTGTTTTAACAATTCTGGCACCTTATCCCATTCTGAAATAAAATGTTTATCACCCGATTCATTAGCCATCTCTAAAGTAAAACAAATTGCATTGTACCAAAGGGCATTAATTTCAACAACATATCCCATGCGTCGATTTACAAACTCTCCATTCTTTTGAATATTCATCCAGGTAACGCCTTTTCGCTCAATCCAAAGCATACCATTATCCTTCATTATTATAGGAAGATTTGAACCATTCTTATAGTAGAGCAGAATCTGTTTTAGTTTCTCTCCATAATTTTTCCAGAGTTTCGTTTTATCAGCACCTGATTCTACATATTTTTGCAGACACCAAAACGACCATAAGGGAACATCCACTGAATAGCGCCTTCCGTTAATAGCAGAATCGGGAGAAAAGCGATCGCAAATCTTCGAAAATGAAGTTTTAAAAACCTCTAAAAACATTTTTTCATCGCCACGAGCTAAGGCTAATCCTGGCAAGGATAAATAAGTATTTCTTTCGCTAAGACTAAACCAGGGGAAACCATTTATAATACCAGTTCCTCGTCCATTTTTTGAAAAAAACTGAAGAGCCGAATTTTCCAAACAATGATCAAAACTATCTTGTCTCACCCTCTTATTTAATTCCTTTGTGAACTGCTTAAGGAGTTTTTTCGAATCAGCCTCTTTTGTTCCTGCCGAAAAAACAATAGCTTCTCCCTTTTTAAACTCCATCTCAAAATAACCAGGAACAAAAAGATCTTCATGACACTCATAACCTCTTTTTTTCTCCTCTTTATATTCGACATCATAATACCAGTCGGGAACATGAACAAACTCAGAAGTGTTTGAAGTTTGCATGTGTAAATAAGGGAACCCTGGATACATGCAAATTTTAATTCCATGATCAACCGACTCTGATCTTGTGTTCGCATCCATATTCGCCTTGGTTAAGGAATGAATGTTTCTGAATGCTAAAAAAGGTTGCAAGCGGAGCATTGTGGGAGAATTTGCCTCCAATAAGGTGTAACGTACCAATACTCGTTGTTCTTTCTCTACCAAAAGAGACTCTTTTTTTAATACCACACCACCTACCCTATAAGTAATGGAAGGAGTTGGATCCATATTGTATTCGCGGACATATTTATGCCCTTTCGGACTGTACTCTCCGGGAAATTTATGAATCCCCAAATTAAATGGAGAATCATGTTGTACAATCGTTTCGTCGAGCGAAGACAAGAGCACATAATTTTCTCCCAAAAAATTTTCAATGGGACATATTAAAAGCCCATGGTACTTTCGGGTATTGCAATTAATAATAGTGGAACTGGCAAAAGAGCCCGCCCGATTGGTTCGAATATATTCTTTCTTTAAAGAATATTCTGTATTCACCAATTGAGCTTTGTCAAACTTAAGGTAGTCCATACTCAAACTTTTTTTGGTTGTTTTGTTATTGGGTTATATTGGGTTAAAATAGGTGTCTTATCATAATAAACATTTTCCCTTTGCGAATAAAGTTATCACTTTTATTTATAAAATAAACGCTCAAATCCGCATTTTTACAATATTTTTTCAAGAATATTTCCCAATTTTTCAATTCTATTAACATATTATTTTTTGGTCTTTTACCATGCAATCGATTTAAACAAAAGAAAAATAAATCTACATCGTTTTAACTTATTTAACACATCAATTCAACATTCCATCCTGTACTAATACAATATCCATTTACCTATAGACTTTTACAATACGCTTAATCTTAAATTGAATGATTCAATTCAATTTTTCAAAGCAGTATTAAAAAAATAACTCCTATGTACCTCCTTCTTCATCCATTACTGTACTTTCTTTAAATTCAATTAAAACACAATTGTCTTCATAATAATTTTTATTAACAATGGATAAAAGTGTCATTAAATATGATTAATCAAACTTTTATTTGATAAAAGTACAATCAACTATCAAGAGTAATTTCATCCACACAATTACAAAAACTTCAGCAAAAAGAACAAAATTGAGACAGCAATTAAGTCCTAAGATACAATCAAAACTACTTGCCATATTACTTTCCAAAGTAAGAAACTATCATTTATTATGATTTTTTTGCTCCAAAATAAAAAGATGAGTACATTCAAGATCTAAACACTACTATAGGCACATAAACCAGAACTATGAAAAATCTACTATTCCTTACTTTTGCCTTTGTTATCCTACAAGGATGCCAAACAAATCAACAAAAAACGAGTTTAGAAGACAAAAAAGTCAGCTACTTAGATTATTCTAATTGTGATGATAAATTAAGTGGTGGCGTAAAGATGATTCCCATACAAACATCTGCCGGAGAGTTTAAAGTTTGGACCAAACGAACTGGAAACAATCCCACAATGAAAGTATTATTGCTTCATGGAGGACCGGGTGCCACTCATGAGTATTTCGAAGTTTTTGATTCCTATTTTCCAAATGCTGAAATTGAATATTATTACTACGACCAATTGGAATCTGCCTATAGCGATCAACCCAACGACAGTACTCTTTGGAGCGTTGACCGATATGTTGATGAAGTTGAACAAGTTCGAAAAGCTCTTGGCTTAAACGCCGATAACTTCTACCTACTTGGTCAATCGTGGGGAGGAATATTATGCATGGAGTATGCATTAAAATATCAAAAGAACCTTAAAGGCCTTATTATCTCGAACATGATGGCTTCCATTCCTGAATACATAAAATATGCAAATGATGTATTAGGTCCACAGTTACCCACAAATGTTTTGAATGAGATTAGAGATTTAGAGGCAAAAGGAGACTATGCAAACCCAAGATATTCAGAGTTAATCTATACTTACTATTACCCAGAACATGTTTTGAGAATGCCTTTGGATGAATGGCCAAATCCGGTAATTCGGGCTTTTGCAAATGTAAATGCAGACTTGTATACCACCATGCAAGGTCCTAGTGAGTTTGGAGTTGCTGGAGATGCAAAGTTAAAAAATTGGGACATTACATCAGAACTTTCAAAAATAAGTGTTCCTACCCTAAGCATTGGTGGCAATTACGACACCATGGATCCGAAACATATGAAATGGATTGCATCTGAAGTTCAAAATGGCCAATATTTAAACTGTCAAAATGGCAGTCATTTAGCCATGTACGATGATACTGAAATTTATTTTAAAGGTCTTATCGAATTCATTAAAAATGTGGACAAAGAAAATACAAAATAATTTCTGTAAGATTCACACGTCTGAAGCATAGCGAAAAAAATTCGATCCCGATGGGATCGAATTTCGTTTTTTTACACTGATATTACAAACATGCAATCCTCCAGTAAATTAAATACAGAAACAATAAATTCTACCTATTCTATTTAGGGATTTATTGTTGCTCTTGTTAAAAGTTGAATTTTACTTTTCAAGTCTTTTACATTTTCAGAAGTTTTCTTAAATCCCACAATAGAAGCCAGAAAGATAGCCGCTAATTCCTTTGGGTTTAGCCCTCCATTCAAACTTTCTTTTGGAAACTGTTGCAAGACATTTTCAATATCTGTTAAAAACAAGTCATTCACCTTGTTCATTGTTTCCTGCACAAAACCATAGCTGCATTCGTAAAGTTCTTTGGCTTCTTCCGACTTACTCAACTCCTCAAACATATCCAGCACCCATATCTGCAAAAGCTTTTCTAATTTTTCCAGAGGATGATCAAAAGCGACAATTTCCTTCTGAGCTTTTTCAGTCAATTCGCTTGCTATTTTCCATATTACATTCTCAAAAATATCATCTTTCCCTTTAAACATAGTATACAGCAAGGGTCTGGACATATTTGCAGCCTTTGCAATATCGCCCATATTCACTTTTGTATAGCCATATTTCAAAAATAATTTTTGAGCTGCCCTAACAACTATATCTTGCTTTTTATCCATACAAAAATCTATTTCTTTGTCGTTATGACAATTTTACTACATTTGTCAAATGTAATTACAATATCCCAAAAAGCAAATTTAATCTGCTTTTACAAGTTGACCTTCTTATCCGTAAAGAATCGCTTAAACAATGAAAAATAAATTGAAAAACTATATGATTATAACTCTATCAACACTACTCATTCTTAGCTTAGGAGTGATTCTATTTATGCAAATGCCCATGTTTGGAAAACAAGCATCAGGCAATCGTCTTTCAATAATAAAAGTGTCTCCCAATTATAAAAACGGTGAATTTCAGAACATAAGCCCAACTTCGATGCTTTCTGAAGATGCAAGTTACTGGTCCATGACCAAGGAGTATTTCTTTAAAAAAGTAAAAGAACCAGAAAGTAATTTGCCAACGAAAAAAACCAATCTATTAAAGCTGGATCCTTCGGAAAATATTCTGGTTTGGATGGGACATTCCTCCTACTTCATGCAATTAGACGGAAAAACAATTCTGGTTGATCCGGTACTGAGTGGTTCCGCTTCTCCCCTATGGTTCTCAATAGAAGCCTTTGCAGGCAGCGATATTTACAACCCTGATGATCTACCTACTATCGATTATCTTTTTATTACCCACGATCATTGGGATCATATGGACTACAAAACGCTAGGCCAACTGCAATCTAAAATTAAAAAGGTGATTTGTCCTCTCGGTAATGGATCGCATTTAGAGCATTGGGGTTTTCATAAATCAGTCATTTTTGAAGAAGATTGGAATAAAACCCTACTTTTTGATAATAATTTTACTGTCCATATTACACCAGCCCGTCATTTCTCGGGTCGAGGCTTTAAACGAAATCAAACATTGTGGGCTTCCTTTGTATTATGTACACCATCTGCAAAAGTATTCATTGGCGGCGATGGTGGTTACGATACTCACTTTGCTGAAATTGGAAATAAATACGGCCCCTTCGATTTGGCGATTCTTGAAAACGGACAGTACGATAAGAGTTGGAAATATATTCACATGATGCCACATGAAGTTTTAAAGGCTACCAGCGACTTAAAAGCAAAGGCTTTACTTCCTGTACATTCTGGAAAATTTACCCTGGGAAACCACAATTGGGATGAACCTTTAAACAAAATAACTCAAAACCAGGCAAAAAACTCATTTCGAATTCTAACTCCACAAATTGGAGAACAAGTAAATTTAAATGATAGCACCCAGCAATTTACACAATGGTGGAAGGAGATAAAATAGTTGAGCCTTTTTAATGAAATATATTTCGATAAACAAATGGTTTCATTGGAATTGGAATGTTCTTGTCTGCGATTTCTGCAAACGGATTCTTGTAGAGTCGCTCCTTACGAGCCAAGCAGAATATATCAGCAGTAAAAGGTCAATCAGCCAGACTGTTCCCTACTTTTGAGTTTCATTTTTTGGAATGTAGAGTTTAATGAGTTCCTTCCACTCTATTGCTAATGCAAGTACTAGCATTAAAATTAAGACAAAATAGAATCTGGAATCGAAAGATGGAAACAGCACAAACTTACTAAAGAAGGACAAGATACAAACCAGTACTATTTTGCTTCCACGACTCTTGAGTAACACTTTTAAGTTTTTGATTTTCAAATAATACAATCCAAGGAAAATAAGTAAAATCCATGGCAGATATTCTGGAGTTCGGGTAAACATGGTCCAAATATAATTACCAATTGTTAATGATGGCGTTTGCGACAAAGGGAAACTTAGTCTTTCGACAAATGCACTGTAGAAAAGAATTTCCCAACCTCCATTGGAGTATAAATGATTTATTATTAAGTAAATTAAAGCCAAAGCAAGCATGAATAAAAGCATAAGTCCTTTGCTTTTCTTTTCGGAAGAGTAGAGTGCTTCTAAAAGTAAAAGTATATAGCACCAAATTATATTATCGGTTCTGGTCATAACCGAAATCGCCATCAAAAGAAGAATTAAAAACCAATTGCTTCGATACAGGTAAGCCACAGTAATAATTACTAGAAACAGTGCCGATAAGCTATCGGGAGTAGAAAGCCTTGCCATGCGAATGATGGGAGGAAGAAACAATATGAGTATTGATATTGCAGCTGCTATCATAGTATTTTTAAGCTCTTTACTCAATACAAAGAATAGGGTGAGAATAATTAAAAATACACTGACTAAGGAGGGTAAAATAGTTGAAAAATAAAGTGGCAGACCCAGTTGATAGAAAAAATTAACAATATTGATATATACAATTCGGATTGTGTAGTAGGGTAAATTCTCGCTAAAAGCCTCATGATCGCTTTCCATGGCGAGCGTATATTCATTGTAAGAGAATTTATTGTATCTCTCGTCACCCAATTCTTGCCGTAATAAATGATAGGTTGCAGCATGACAAGCCTCGGAGTCTGGAGTGGTTTTTTGAATTACGCAAGCCATGTAGGGAATCATATCCCAGTTATAACGAGGATGTAAGCTAGCGTAAACAATTCCTATACAAAGAGAGATGAAGAAAACTATTTTGATTAAAATTTTCATTTTATAGATTTTATCGAGTAGCCTGATAAGTAAAACAGAAGTGAAGTAAGCTTTGCCCTATACTTCCTAAAAGAGAGTCGTTTCGAAGTCAATTATATTTTAATATGTCAAATATAGTACTCTTTTTTGTAAATATCAGCAAGACCATTTTATAATTATGTCCCTTAGCTTAAGGACAAAGAAAATACAAATGCAAAAGAACAAACATCTAATCATGAATTACTTCAAATTTACTCACCCCTCTCCCTGTCGGGTTTCTCCCCTGAAAAGGGAGATTTCAATTAATAGAGTTGCGTGCATAAATCTAATTAGAGCACAACGTGAAAATCAAAAAAAGCCAGATGAATTCAATTCGTTCATCTGGCTTTTTCATTAAATACATTCCCTAACTATTCATATAAGATAGGCAAAGGAGGCGCATCAATGGCATCATCGCTATGAGGCATTTCTTCCATAGGAACACCACTATATTTAGCACGAGAAACTTTCAATCCCTGAACCGGAGCATTCCACACACTGGACAGTGTACCTTCACAACCTCTATCAGGCATCATGCGAGCATACATATCCAAAAATTGATCTAATTTCAGGAGCGACTTATTACAAATTTCTTCTGCTATTTTCTGATCTGCTTTCGAAATCTCACCAGAGGCATTCTTTTTTATCGATTGAAGCTTGGTAGCTTCCACAAAAGCATCTAAATACAAAACCGTACAAAGCGCTCTATTTCCTTTAAAGGCTAAATAATCATGAGCCACAGTCCCTTTTTCAGTCTCCTTTAAAGCTTCGGCCAACAAATTGGCTACCTCAAGATGCATATCTCTGGCCTGAATCATGTGCTCAGGTTTCACATGAAGATAAGGACCACCTCTTCTCCAGGCCCCAAACCAGCAAAATCCAATATTTTTAAGACGCGATTTGGAGTAGGAATCTACTTCATTGATCATATGCAGTGCCTTGGTATAATCTTTTATATCAGTAATACCCAAACGTTTGGCATAACTTGCATAAAAAGTATCAGCAGGCATGCTCCCTGTCAGGCTTGTTTCGGCAACATAACGCGTAGAGGTTCTATTCTCTGCCGTTCTCCAATGATTAAAACACAAGGAAGAAATCTGTCCCCCGGCCATTTGAGCCATATCCTTAATCAAAGTCTCATTACCGCCAATTGAATTTTGCTCCAGATACATCAATCCATCAAACTCAATCCACGAATAAATTTCGGTATGATCCATATCTTCCTTATCGAGAACCGACAATGGAAATGCTAGGGCCGTACCATCGCTACCATGCGAAGGCATTAAACAAACAGGAATTTGAGGAAGAGCCAAACGAGCCAAACGGTAGGCTCCCTGAGTAAGATCATTTAAGGAAGAATAAATGCCCAATTTTAATTCAGGACCAAAAGCACCCTCTTTTCTGATTTCCTGAATGGCATTCACACAAATACCAATTTGCTCATACAACTTATTTAAATCGCGTTGCTTCTCACGAATAGGCTTTAATACAGTCGCATTTTTCGCAATATCGGCGGTAAAATACTTATCTAAAGTCGCTAATGTTTCTTCTTTAGTACAGGCAGGACCCCATCCACCGGTTTCTTCCGTCATAAATTCCAGTGCATCCATATCGGGATATTGCTTTTCAATTTCCTTAGCCGTACTTACTGCTTGCGCTACCGAAGTAGAACGCGGTTCGAAGGAAAGCTGAATATAAAAACCTCGCTTCTTGGCATAAGCCATAAATTGCTGCATCCAATCGATGGTGAAAGAACTTAAAGCCTGACCTTTCAATTTCTCTGCCTGTGGAATACAATAAAGAGAATCATTGGTCGGAATCACCTTCTTCAGCAAGGAATTATTATAGATGTAATGCTTATTTCCGTAAAAGAAATTACCCGCCATCGACAAGCTATCGCCAATATGCGTTTCGTACCATTGTCCTGGATAAGCATGAATGGTAAATTTATTCATACGCAGACGAGTCACACAATCGATATACTCTTTGGCATCCTCAATAGAGTAGGAAGAAACATCCATAGGAAAATTAACGTGCTGACGAATCCCTCTCCAGCGAACCGCAGGACTTATCCTACGATCTGCATTTTTAAGCACAGTAAAATCGTAACTGTCTGGCTTGCTAATGCCTGTAATATCAAAAGTATAGCCAATATCCTCCAGCAAAGTATACATTGCATTCGATAAGCCCATTGCATCGCCAGCAAAAAACTCAATGGTTTCACCCTTACGGCGATAACCAAAGCTACCATCGCTAATTTCAGAGTCTAAAAATAATTTATAATGGTCCTCAGCCTGATTCGTACCTACTCTGGCCTCTTCTACCAGACTTAAAAACTCACTTACAGCCGTCTGAACAGCGGGCACATTCGTCCCTGCTCCATAATCTACCTGTCCTTTTTCGGCACAGGAAAAAGTTAAAAAACAAACAGACATCAAAAAGATTAATCTTCTCATACTTAAAAATATTTATATCTATTGGAAAATAATGATTCTATAAAAAGGCAATTAAAAATGAGCCTGCAATTTGAAAATTTCCACTTCATTAGGCTGGTATCAACAAAAAATCCTGGACAAAATCCCTGTATCATAAAATTCATAGCGATCTTCTATATCCACTTAGGCAGATACTGCATAATTATTGTAAATGTATAGCAAATGATCAAGAATAGAGCGTACTTTGTTAATAATTTTCATAAGTTTCAGTCTAAATGATTAGAAATTTACAATCGTAAGCTTCCCGACACTCATCAATTGTGCACAAGTTGACAGCATTCACTCTTGCAGGCCACGAGCTTGCAGGAAAGAAAATAGCAAACCAACTCGCGAGCTGCCGAGCAGAATCGTTGTATAAACTTTCACACTTGTTGAATGCAAGCTTGCGTGCCCGATAGCAGTATTCATTACCTGCAAACTAATATCTTACCAACAAAAAAGTAGTAAACCAGCTTGTGAGCTAGTAACTAGAATTGTTTTGAGAGCATTCACACTTGCAGGAAGCAATCTTGCACGCAAGATGATACCAAACCAACCTGCATGGCCCCAACTAGAATTAGTTTGAGACCATTCATACTTGCAGGGAGCAAACCTGCACGCAAGTAGATACCAAACCAAGCTGAGTGACACCAACTAGAATTAGTTTGGGAGCATTCACACTTGCGTGGCCCCAACTAAAATCGTTTTGGGAGCATTCAAACTTGCAGGAAAACAAACTCGTTCGCAAGATTGCACCAAACAAAGCTGCAGGAAGCAATCAGGACGGGACTTTCGGGAGATTTAACCCTTCAATTGCCTCTGTTCACGGAAGTGGAACGCATGCTTTTTTTTGCTCCCATCCATATTTATGAAAAACTGAATACGAAACAGATCTGCTCCCCTCCTTCCAAAACTACTGACCAAATAATGATTCGAAATAATTAATTATGTGTACATTCGCAAGTCTGTCCAGCTCATTTGTTTATTGCATGGAATATTGGGAGAGCAGAGAGTAAAATAGACTACAGTTTAAAAATACATCAGCCAAAAGCTATTTAGCAAAAGCCTTACTCTTTTTAAAAAGAAATAAACGCCATGGTGGTTACTAAGAAGTTACCGCCAAGTTTAAATGAAAAAAAATAGAAGATGACAATTGAAATTAAATATTACAAAGCATCAATTCCTGCAATGTTTAAAATTGCATTGATTTCTTTCGTTCTGTTAAATGGATTAGCATATTTAATATTTACCATTTTATTAAAAACTCCTTTTGAAGAATTATTTGGTAAAAATTGGATAATACTTGTTTTTGTTCCATTAACTCAAGGATTAATTCAACCTCTTGTGGATAAAAAAGGAATAATGACGATTAAAAACAGTATCAATTTTGAAAATATATCAGAAAAAATTGAAAGTATTTTGGTTGAAAAAGGCTATCAAGAAATTAGTAGAGATAATAATTCTTCAACATTTGAGAAAATTTCAAAAATTAAAAAAATTACTAATCTGCATAGAGGAAAAATAACTATAAATTATAGAGAAAATAGCATACTAATTGTTGGACAAAAAATCTTACTAAATCTAATTGAATCAAAAATTAAATGAGATAAAACGTAATTGAAATTGGAGGCCCCCGCTAGCGCGAGCTTCTAGCTCGTGCTTTACTTTGCAAAAGTAAAAACACAAGCTCAAAAAAACAGTAAGCCAATCGAACTATAAATCGATTGGAACGAATAGGCAGGAGGAACTGCCTAGTAAGAAAAATATCCACCACAGAGCAGCGAGTAAGACAGAGAGAAAAATAACAGAATCCTTAGAATTCAAATGTTTCCAGAAACAAACATAAAAGCAAAAAGCCCCCGCTAGCGCGAGCTTCTAGCTCGTGCTTTACTTTGCAAAAGTAAAAAACACAAGCTCGAAAAAACAGTAGGCAAATCGAACTATAAATCGATTCGGACGAATTGGTTGGAAGAACTGCCTAGCAAGAAAAATATCCACCACAATGAGCAGCGAGTAAGAGAGAAAAAAAACAGAATCCTTAGAATTCAAATGTTTCCAGAAACAAACATAAAAGCAAAAAGCCACCTCAGGGTGGCTTTCTTCATCTTCGTAAATTTTAAAATACTTTTAGGCTAAGGCATCAATAAAATCCGCAGCTTTTCCCTGCTCTAATGCTTTAATAAACGCAGTTCCTATAATGGCTCCGTTAGAAAATTTAGATGCATTTACCAGACTTTGCTTATCGCGAATTCCAAATCCGATGAGGGAAGGAATATTTAATTGGGCCACCTTTTTAAAGTAGGCTTCCTTCTCCTTATTTTGCTCTAAAGCTCCGCCCGTTGTTGCCGATGAAGATACCATGTACAAGAAACCTTTGGCTGCTTTCTCGATTTTCGCCATGCGACTATCGGTGGTTTGTGGCGTTACCAACAGAATATTGTGCACGCCCTTGGCCTCAAACTTCTCTTTAAAATCCTCTTCGTATTCTTCCAAAGGCAAATCGGGCAAAATCACACCGTCAATTCCTACTTTTTGGCACTGATCTAGAAAAGCATCCACGCCAAATTTATGAACCACATTCCAATAGCCCATCAATATCAAAGGCATTATAATGCTTTTACGTACCTCTTTTAACTGCTCAAACAAAAGTTGTAAACTCATGCCGCTATCGAGAGCCTTCTTAGCAGCCAACTGAATTACCGGTCCATCGGCCAAAGGATCGGAAAATGGAATACCAATTTCCACCATATCCACACCCTTATCCTGCAAAAGTTGAAGGTTTGCAACTGTATCGTTCAAATTTGGATATCCAGCAGGAAAATAAATAGACAGGATGTCCTTTTCTTTATCTTGAAATAATTGATCTATTCGGTTCATGATAAACAATGAATAATAAACAATTAGTAATTAATAATTTTTAGGTCCTAATTGTTACTTGTTAATTACTATTTATTAATTAAAATGCTTCATGTAGGTTTCCATATCCTTATCGCCTCTTCCCGATAGGTTTAGAACCACCACATCCTCTTTCTTGAATTTTATTTTCTCCAGAGCAGCCAGAGCATGTGCCGATTCCAAAGCTGGAATAATTCCCTCAGACAGAGCCAAGGTTTTTGCGGCATCCAAAGCTTCCTGATCGGTAACAGAAAGGAATTCTGCCCTCTCCGATTCCGCCAAATGCGCATGCAAAGGCCCCACTCCCGGATAATCGAGACCTGCCGAAATGGAGTAAGGTTCGGTAATTTGTCCGTCCTCATCCTGCATCAGCATAGTTTTACTTCCGTGAATAAAGCCAATATTCCCTAAAGTTATGGTTGCGGCGGTCTCTCCGCTTTCAACGCCCATACCAGAAGCTTCAACGGCTACTAATTTCACTTTTTCTTCATCCAGATAATGGTAAAAAGCACCTGCCGCATTACTTCCTCCACCCACACAGGCAATCACGTAATCAGGATTCGGATTTCCTGTTTCAAGGGTCAGCTGCTCACGAATTTCTTTGGAGATTACCGACTGCAAACGCGTCACCATATCGGGGTATGGATGAGGACCCACCACCGAGCCAATTAAATAGAAGGAATGAGGATTAGCAATCCAGTCGCGAATGGCCTCGTTGGTCGCATCTTTCAAAGTCTTATTTCCTGATATGGCAGGAACCACTTTCGCGCCCAGCATTTTCATGCGCGCCACATTCGGAGCCTGACGTTCCACATCCAAAGCACCCATATAAACCACACATTCCAATCCAAACAAAGCACAAACGGTAGCAGTTGCAACGCCATGCTGCCCCGCTCCTGTCTCAGCAATAATTCGGGTCTTACCCATGTATTTGGCAATCAGAATCTGACCGATTGTGTTGTTGATTTTGTGCGCTCCGGTGTGCGTTAAATCTTCTCTTTTCAGATAGATATTCGCTCCGTAACGTTTCGACAAGCTCTCCACTTTAGTTAAAGGAGTAGGTCGTCCCACATAATTGTCTAACAGACGTTTGTAATCCTTCTGAAATTGATCCGAATTAATTATTTTCAGATAGTTTTCACGCAATTCATCAACATTAGCACGTAACATTTCAGGAATAAATGCGCCCCCAAATTGTCCATAGTACCCTCTATCGTTTACTGCATATTTTTGCTTGCTCATCTTCGTTTTTCTTACTGATTTTAAAAACTCTTTTACCAACACAACATTTTTTACGGCCGGACTCTCCTCAAATCCTGAATTCACATCTAAGCCGTATAATTGCGGATGCTGAAAAGCTTTTACTGCTTCCACATCCTCCATTCCAATTCCTCCACTCAAAAAGAAATCGGTTTCTCCCTTGTACTTTTCCAGGATTTGCCAGTTGAATTTCTTTCCACTTCCACCATAAGCAGCCGATTTGGTATCGAAAAGGAAATGATCACATGTTTTATGATACTTGTCCAGCTGTTCAAACTGAAAGTCTTCATTCAACTGAAAAGCTTTAAATACCTCAAAACCTGAGTCCTGAATTGTCTTGCACATTTTCGGACTCTCATCGCCATGCAACTGAACAACATCCAACTGGTATTTGTTTGCCAATTCAAGCACTCGCGGAACTGTTTCGTTCACAAAAACCCCCACTTTACGGATCTGAGAAGGAATCATTTTCATGATTTCTGCATCAAAATCATCCCCCACAAAACGCGCAGACTTTGAATAAAAAATGAAACCCATATAGTCCAATGGCAATACAGACAGATCTTTAAGATTATTCTTATCGCGAAGACCGCAAACTTTTATTTTCATGCTGTTTTTATATTTAAATTCCGACATGCCGTGTCCTTTTATTCTATCCTATTGGACACAATGTATCATGTCCCTACATTGCATTAATAAATTGTTTGCAGGCCTTGCCTGGGCAATCGGTTTTCATGAAATGTTCGCCCATTAAAAAGGCCTGAAAACCATTTGCTTTCATCTCTCGAACCACTTCTTCGCTATCCAAACCACTTTCGGCCACACGAATTAAATCTTCGGGTAATTTAGCAGCCAATCGAATCGATCGATCGGTATCAACCGAGAAATCTTTCAGGTTTCGGTTATTGATTCCCACCAAATCGACATATTCATTCACATGGGCTAATTCCGATTCGTCGTGCAGTTCCAGCAGTACTTCCATGCCCAAATCTCTAGCAAGAAAAGCAAAATCTTTGCATCGCTGTGGAGTTAGAATGGCTGCAATCAGCAGAATTACATCAGCTCCCATGGCTTTCGATTGATAGATTTGATAGGAATCAACAATGAACTCTTTTCTCAGCAAGGGAATGTTCAGTATTTTTCTTGCCATTTCAAAATCGCTTGCCTGCGCTCCAAAAAAAGTCTCATCGGTTAGCACTGAAACCATAGAAGCTCCCGCCTCCTCGTAAGCTTTCACAACATCCTCAGGCTTGGCTTTACCATTAATCACACCTTTCGATGGCGATTGACGTTTGAATTCAGCAATCACACCCGAAGCACCTATCTTAGTAATCGACTTTTTAGCGGAAAAACAGGTTCGCTTGAAATTTACCTCCTCCATCAATTGAAAAACAGGCACAAGCTCTTTCTGCCCCCTTACTTCAGCCAACTTCTGCTGAACAATCTTATCTAATATATTTTGTTTTGCATTCATGCTTAGTTTCTCTTTGTCAGTTTCCTTAATACATCATACGATTTGCCTGAAAATAAAGATTCTTCCGCTCTGCCCATGGCATCTGCCCGGCTTATTTCCGGATTCAGACAATGAATGGCCAAACCTGCATTTGTAGTAACCACAGAGTTTTGCGCCTCTGTTCCTTTGCCCTTTAGTATATCTACAAATATTTTTGCAGCTTCCTCTACTGTTTCTCCTCCATGCAATTCTTCCGGATTCAATTTTCTTTTCTCAAAATCTTCTGGCTCTAGCAACTCTTCCATCTGATTGCCAATCAATTTTACTTTGCCAGTAAGCGAAACCTCGTCGTAACCATCAATTCCATGAATCACCGTAAATTTCGAATCTGTTTCCTGCAATAAATACTGATACAAACGCGCCAATTCTAAGTCAAAAACCCCAACAATTTGATTTTTGGGTTTCGATGGATTCACCAAAGGACCCAACATATTAAAAAAGGTTCTCACCCCTAAATTTCGGCGAATGGGCGCAATATTTTTCATGGCTGGATTGAATAAGGGAGCATGCAAAAAACAAATGCCTGCCTCATCTAAATCTCTCTTCAAATCTTCTTCCCTGTTTTTAAACTGATAACCCAAATGCTCAATCACATTAGACGATCCGCAGAAAGATGACACCCCATAATTTCCATGCTTAGTTACTTTTTCGCCCGTACCGGCCACCACAAAAGAGGCTAAAGTAGAAATGTTGAAGGTGTTTTTGCCATCACCGCCAGTTCCACACAAATCAATACCATTATATTCCGACAGATCTACGGGAATGCATAACTCTAGAAGTGCCTCCCGAAAACCAGTCAGCTCCTCTACGGTAATGCTTCTCATCATAAAAACCGTTAAAAATGAAGTGATCTGGAACTCGTTGTAATTTCCTTTGGTAATCTGAATCAAAACCTTTTTGGCTTCCTCTTTTGTTAAGGTTTTATATTCGAATAAATGTTGAAGTATATTGCGCATGATTATAATATTAAGCTTCGTTATTTTTTATTTTTTTATTGATATCGCTCTCGACAAGCTACTAGCTTCAAGCATCAAGAAATTTTGAGTCCTTGAAACAAGACTTACAGCTTATGATTTCAGCCAATTTTCAATCATTTTCATTCCATCAGGTGTTAGAACCGACTCGGGATGAAACTGAACGCCCTGCACATCAAATTCTTTATGACGAATTCCCATAATCTGTCCTTCCGAGTCTTCGCAGGTTACGGTCAAACAATCGGGCAAATTTTCCTTCACTACATTCCAGGAATGATATCTCCCTGCCTGAAATTCTTTTTCGATTCCCTGCAAAAGGCCTTTGTCATCTTCGGTTCTAAAAATAGAAGTTGCTACACCATGGTACACTTTATCGAGATTTTCTATACTTCCACCAAACACCTCAGCAATAGCCTGTTCACCCAAACAAACACCTAATATTGACTTAGTTGAGGCATATTCCCTAATCACATCCTTTAAGATTCCGGCTTCATCAGGAATGCCTGGTCCGGGCGATAGTAAAATCTTATCGAACTTAGCCACCTCTTTCAAATCGATTTCACGATTTCGATGTATCTCAATATCTTTTGCACCCAATTTTCGCAAATATTCCACCAAATTATAGGTGAAGGAATCGTAATTATCTAATACTAAAATCTTCATAACCTATATATTTTGTGCCAATTCCATTGCTTTTCGCAAGGCTGCTAATTTATTACTCACTTCGTTTAACTCATTCTCCTCTTTCGATTTCTCAACCACACCGGCTCCTGCCTGATAATACAAACAATTATCTTTACTCATGAAACTGCGAATCATGATAGCCTGGTTAACTTCACCATTAAAGCCGAGAGATCCAATGCATCCGCCATAAAAACCTCGTGCTGTAGGTTCGTACTGATCGATCAATTCCATAGCTCTGTATTTAGGTGCACCCGATAGAGTTCCTGCAGGAAAGGTATCTCCAACCAATTGAAAAGGATTATAATCATCGGGCAGTTCACCCGACACCTTCGACACTAGGTGAATTACATGAGAAAAATACTGCACCTCGCAAAAGGTCTCTACCTTTATATTTTGTGCATCGCGGCTCAGGTCATTTCTTGCCAAATCTACCAGCATCACATGTTCAGCCTTCTCCTTTTCATCCTTCAATAACTCATTGGCCAACTCAACATCTTTTACTGCATCGCCAGTTCTTCGAAAAGTTCCTGCAATTGGGTGAATATAGGCCTTCTTATTTTTTATTTCGATTTGTGCCTCGGGCGATGATCCCATGATCCGGAAAGATCCGTAATCGAAATAAAACAGGTAAGGAGATGGATTAACCGATCGCAAGGCGCGATACAAATTAAAATCATCCCCTTTATATTTTTGCGAAAACTGACGAGAAAGAACAATTTGAAAAACATCACCCCGTCTACAATGCTGTTTTCCTTTCGTTACCAAACTCTTAAAAGCATCGTCATCCATATTGGTTTGCTCTTCGCCTTCCAAATTAAAGGTAAAAGCAGGCAGATTTCGGTTTCGTAACAAATCCGTCACCTCATGAATTCTTGAAGCTTCTCCATCTTTTACCAACTCAATCACCATCAGAGTATTATTAAAATGATTCACTTCAATAATAAACCGGTAGAGAGAGTAACACATTTGAGGAATACCTGATTGCTTTTTCTCCAAGTTAAAATTCAAATCCTCGAAAAAGGGTACTGCATCGAATGTGGTATAGCCAAAAAGAGCATTTGCCTTGGCAACATTCTCTTTGCCTTCCAAATCGAACTGATTGACAAAACCTTTCAATTTGTTGGAAACAAAGCGTTTTCCTTTTCCCCTTGCCTTGCAAATTTCTTTTTTACCTTCAATCTCCTCAATCAGTTGTCCATCTTTCAATGTAATACTGGCTATGGGATCTAAAGCGATAAAGGAGCTTGCATTTTCCGGACTGTGGTAATCCGAACTCTCCAATAAAATTGCACCGGGAAATCGATCACGCAATTTTAAATACATGCTTACCGGAGTAATTACATCGGCTAGCATTTCTTTTTTCAGGTAGTTAAATTTTATCATTTGGCTAATCGTTAAATTCAAGTCAAAAAAAAAGCGATCTACTGAGTATCAGTAGACCGCTTGCTTTGTTCGTTATATTAAAATGAACTAATTTTTACACATAGGGGAATCACTTCTGCTCTGGTTCGAGAGATTATAGCTGTGCCACCACCAATATGTTTTAATCATTCCAATCATATCTTTCTTTTTTCTTGTTACAAATCTAATTAATTATTTATTGAAATTCCAAATCGAAATTCAGGAACCAGTTCCTCCCCTCCTACAAAAACAACTTTCAATACTAATAATCAACTGATTAAATCAAAATATTTTTTTTAAATATTTTTTATCTTCATGAATCCTTTCTCTTTTAACCACAAAAGCCTTCTTTTTAAATGAGAGAATTGTTTTAGAAAAACTCTTTAATAATGTTCTGACCATTAAATTAAACACCTAGCCAATTAAATATTAATATAGCCTAAAAAAGAACGCAACACCTACTTTCACAAGTACTTTGACTATTCACCTTTCCTTATTCAATCGTTATCATTTTATGAAGACTGAAAAATAGATTTGCAGGATAAGAAATAATTCCTACATTTGAAGCAGACAATGAGAAAACAATTGATTTATCACATGAAAACTTTCAGTACTTACTTTTATTACTTTTGGTATTACTATTATCCACAACGATAAGGGCAAGAATTGATATGTAACAAATCGAACAGATACATTTAAAAATCTTGCCTTAACGGCAAGATTTTTTTTATATAAAATAGAACAATGAAAAATTCAGGATTAGCATTCCGATATTATTATTTTTATTTCTGGTTCAACGCAAGTGACCGGGCAGGATGCCTTATACCTAATTTTTAAGAAAAAGTATAACCATGATCCTGCTCAAAACGAGTAGGATTTTTTTTTGAAACAAAACCAAAATTTTAACCACAACAATAATGATTCAAGCAGCAAACAGAACCCAAGGCGTAAAAGAATACTATTTCTCACTAAAACTAAAAGAAATAGCACGCATGAACGAGGGGGAAGTAAAAGTTCTTAATTTGGGAATTGGCAATCCTGATATGTCTCCTTCGGAGAATACTTGGGGAATGCTTAAGGAAGCCTGTTCTCATCCAATGAGTCATGGTTACCAATCATACCAGGGAATTCCAGCCTTACGGGAAGCTTTCTCGAAATGGTACAAGACTTTTTTCAAGGTAGATTTAAATCCGGCCAAGGAAATTTTACCTTTAATGGGATCAAAAGAAGGAATCATGATCACCTCTCTGGCCTATTTAAATGAAGGCGAAGAGGTTTTAATTCCGAATCCATCCTATCCTACTTATACATCTGTAACAAACCTACTTGGCGGTAAAATAGTTTCTTATCCTTTGTTTGAGGAGAACAACTATTATCCTGATTTTGAAGAATTGGAAAAAAAAGACCTTAGCAAGGTAAAAATCATGTGGATCAACTATCCGCACATGCCAACTGGAGCTAGAGCAAGCAAAGAACTATTCGAAAAGGTAGTTGCTTTCGGTTTAAAACATGAGATTCTAATTGTAAATGATAATCCTTATGGTTTTATTCTGAACGATTCGCCCCTGAGTATTATGAGTATTGATGGTGCCAAAGAATGTTGCATAGAATTAAACTCACTTAGTAAATCGCACAACATGCCAGGTTGGAGAGTTGGGATGATATGTGGAAAAGCCGAATTACTTGAACCTGTTTTAAAGGTAAAAACAAATATGGATTCAGGTATGTTCTACCCTATTCAACAAGCAGCAGTTAAAGCTCTTTCACAAGATCAGAGCTGGTACGATTCAATAAACGCCACGTATAAAATAAGACGAAAATTAGTTTTCAAGCTAATGAATCTGATTGGTTGTACTCCTAGAGAAGATCAAGCTGGTATGTTTGTATGGGCTGCTATTCCCAACAAATACAAGGATAGCTACGAGCTAAGTGACAAAATTTTAAAAGAATCGAGAGTATTTATTACACCAGGAGGCATATTTGGCGATCAGGGAGACAAATACATTCGCATCTCACTTTGCAGTAGCGAAGCGCTTATTCAAGAAGCTATAGATAGAATTAAAGAAAACTAGATAAAAATCAAAACGATGATACTTTCAGTAATAGGATTAGGATTAATTGGGGGCTCAATAGCTCTTGACCTAAAGAAAAGAGGATTTGTAGGTAAAGTAATTGGAGTTGATAACAATTCTTTGAATGCTCACTCGGCTAAAAAATTAGGCCTAATTGATGAAATTCAAGATTTAAAAACAGCAGTTACGAACTCCGACCTGATTCTTTTGGCCATTCCTGTTGATGCCTGCATAAAGACATTGCCAAGCATTATGGATTTAATCGATAATCAAATCGTAAGTGATTTGGGATCAACAAAAGAACAATTAATTGAATCCATTGCCAATCATCCCAAAAGAAAGCAGTTTGTGCCAGCTCACCCTATGGCAGGTACCGAATTTTCGGGTCCACAGGCAGCACATTCAGGATTATTCGATGGGAAATGCTCTATTATTTGTAATCCTGAAGATTCAGATAAAAAAGCAGTCAGCCTAATCACTGATATGTTTCATTGCCTGAGAATGAGATGTGTTTTTATGGATGCGGAAGTGCACGACAGACAAACCGCTTACGTGTCTCATTTATCGCATATCAGTGCTTTTGCCCTATCACTAACTGTATTGCACAAAGAAAAAGCCGACAAGCACATTTTCGAATTGGCAAGTGGTGGATTTGATTCCACAGTTCGTTTGGCAAAAAGTTCTGCAGATATGTGGACACCTATTTTTCAGCAAAATAAAAAAAATGTTGGCAAAGTACTTCAAAAATACATCGACACACTTCAACAATTTAAAGATTTAATTGAAGAGGATAATTTTCAAGGTGTGAGCGATTTAATTTCTGAAGCCAACGACATAAGAAGAGTTCTTGATCAGAAAGAAAAAAACGAAAAAGAAACAATAGCAAAATCAACAGAGATTAGGACAAGAGCTTAATTTCACAATCTAAAATAAGAAACCATATTTTTAATCACTCGAAAAAAGAGTAAAAAAACAGTATACAATGAAGAATTTGGAAATTAAGGACCTTAGCAGCTGGCCAATTGAGCATAGCACACGCCCTTTAGTAATTGGTGGACCATGCAGTGCAGAGACAGAGGAACAAGTATTGGAAGCAGCACGCGGAATTAAAGCTGCCGGGATACCGATTTTCCGCGCGGGAATTTGGAAACCACGTACCCGTCCGAACAGTTTTGAAGGAATTGGTGCCAAAGGATTAATTTGGTTACAAAAAGTAAAAGAAGAAACAGGACTACTTACTGCTACCGAAGTTGCCAACGCCAGACACGTTGAGTTGGCTTTAGGTGCTGGAGTAGATATCTTATGGATTGGAGCAAGAACTACCGTAAATCCATTTGCCGTGCAAGAAATTGCTGATGCATTACGAGGACATGATATTCCTGTATTGGTAAAAAATCCAATCAACCCAGATTTGGAACTTTGGATGGGTGCTATCGAAAGATTACATGCCGTTGGATTGACAAGATTAGCTGCTATTCACAGAGGATTCTCAACCTACCAAAAACAGAAATACAGAAATGATCCTCAATGGCAAATTCCAATTGAGTTGAAGAGAAGAATGCCTCAACTTCCTATCTTTTGCGACCCTAGTCACATTACCGGAGATCGCGATTTACTTGCTGAAGTGACCCAAAAATCGATGGATTTGAACTACGAAGGTTTAATTATTGAATCACACTGCAAACCAGAAGAAGCCTGGAGTGATGCCAAACAGCAATTAACACCTATGGCACTCAAAGAACTTTTATCCAACTTAGTGCTTCGTGATCATGATAGCTCAAACGAATTAGTTGACAACACACTTGGAGAACTTCGTCATTTAATTGATGATTTCGACGAGAAATTATTAGAACTACTTGCTAACCGTATGCAAATTGCTAAAACCATCGGTCACTACAAAAAAGAGAATAACATTACCGTTTTGCAGAACAAAAGATGGGGTGCCATTGTTGAAAAAAGCATGATAAATGGACAAAAGAAAGGCTTTAGCGAGCAATTCATCACCAATTTATTTAAAGCAATTCACCAGGAATCAATCAATCAGCAGGAAGAAATTATGAACTCATAATATTTAGCTTTGAGATAGTAGAGATGAAATTTTTCTCCCTCTACTATCTTTTATCTCAAATCTCTTTAGAAAATATGAAAAGCATATACATCGAAAAACAAAACAGTAGTATTCATGTAGGCGAATCTTATCTCAAAGTAAAAAACTATTTACCCGAGAAAAAATGCTTTCTGATTTGTGATGAACACATCTATGAGCACTACTCCGAATTTATCGACCAATTCGACTATATCGTAATGGGTTGTGGCGAAGGAAACAAGAACTGGAATACAATGGAAAAAATTATTGAGCAATTGCTTGATAAAGGAGCCGATAGAAATAGTTTTTTACTTGGAATGGGTGGCGGTTTAGTTTCAGATGTGACAGGTTTCGTGGCTTCAATATTTATGCGAGGCATAGAGTTTGGTTTTATCAGCACTTCGCTTCTCTCTCAGGTTGATGCTAGTGTTGGCGGCAAGAATGGAATTAATTTCGGCAAACTCAAAAATATGGTTGGTGTTTTTAATCCACCCAAGTTTGTAATTTGCGATCCTATTTTGCTAAAAACCCTCCCAAAACGTGAACTTAGTAGTGGATTTGGGGAAATAATAAAACATGCTTTCATCAAAGATGAAAGTTTATATCTATTCCTAAAAGAAAAGCGCGAAGCTTTGCTAAATCTAGATTCAGATTTGATGGAAGATTTGGTATTCCGTGCTGTTTCTATAAAAACAGAAGTTGTAGAAGGCGATCCCTTTGAAAAAGGAGAACGTAAAAAACTAAACTTTGGACACACCATTGGTCATGCCATTGAGAACAATTCAGATTTAACACATGGCGAAGCTGTTTCGGTAGGAATGAATTTAGCCTGCCAATTGTCTCAGGAATTAAACGGTCTAAGTGCCGATGATGTTCAAAAAGTAAACGACCTACTTACTGATTTCAAATTACCAATAGATCATCAGGTTTCTGCGGAAACAATTAACCAATATTTAAGCAAAGACAAAAAGAAGAACAGATCGACCCTTGATTTTATTCTACTCAAAAAAATAGGAGAAGCCACCATTGTTACCCTTCCTATTGAAGAACTAAAAGCCAGAGTGATTGGACTATGCGCCAATCCTAAATCAACCCGTTAAAAGCCAAAATTATGAGAGTTCGAATCCAATCCTCAACCATTAAAGGAAGCCTGACACCACCTTCCTCAAAAAGCATGATGCAAAGAGCTTTAGCTGCAGCAATGTTAGCCAATGGAAACTCTGTAATTCACAATCCCTGTAAATGTGAAGATGCCGATGCGGCAACAGATATTATTCAGCGAATGGGTTCGGAAGTCATCAAAAAGGAAAAATCCGTAGAGATTACATCTAAGGTAAGCAAAGCTCCTGAAAGTATTCACGTAGGAGAATCAGGTCTTTCATTGCGAATGTTCTCTCCCATTGTTGCGCTAAAGCCCGATGAAATGGAAATTACGGGAACAGGCAGTATCCTAAAAAGGCCCGTTCAAAATATTATAGAAGGCCTGGAAAACCTGGGCATAGAATGTGAAAATCCGGGAAACGGATTCTTACCCATTACCATAAAAGGAGGCTACAAAAGTAATTTTGCAAGAATTGACGGATCGCTTGGGTCACAATTCCTCACCGGTCTTTTAATGGCTCTGCCCTTGCGGAAAGAGGATACGACTCTAAAAGTAAAGAATTTAAAAAGCATTCCTTACATCAACATGACTCTGGATCTGATAAAGCATTTCGGTATTGAAATAGAACATCAGAATTATGAAGACTTTCAGATAAAAGGGAATCAAATTTATCAACCCACCGAGTATACAATTGAGGCTGACTGGAGTTCCGCGGCTCCCCTTTTAGTGGCTGGTGCGCTAAAAGGAAGTGTTACGCTGGAACACATGAATCCCGATTCATATCAGGCCGATAAAGCTATTCTTGATGCTTTACAAAAATGTGGTGCTTCGCTTACATGGAATGGAAATAATTTAACGGTTACAAATAATAATTTACGCGCTTTTGAACTGGACGCAACCCATTGTCCTGACCTTTTTCCTCCTTTAGTTGCCCTGGCAGCTCATTGCACCGGAGAAAGCAGAATTAAAGGAGTACACCGCTTAGAGCATAAGGAAAGCAATCGTGGTTTAGTGCTGAAGAAAGAATTCTTAAAAATT
>NZ_JBFHJW010000006.1:0-109831 GCF_041595635.1 Labilibaculum sp. | reverse complement strand
TTAACAACATCACCCCAATTTAAAAACAGACCCAAAGGAATTAAATTTAAACCAGCATATATATTGGCGGATGGTGATTTTGTTTACATGCAAAATCGGAAAAAGTTGCCCGGTAAAAAGGTCCTGATTCAGCATACTTTCCGACTCAATGAGGATGGAAAAATTGATGAACATTGGTCAACAAGTACGGTTGTAGATCCTGAAAAGAGCAAGAATCCTAAAGCTTTGTATTAGCGAATAAAAAGTAAAAAAATATAGTATTATCATTCTTCGCATTCTTCGCATTCTTCGCATTCTTTATTTCGTATGATTCGTAGTCAACGATATGCTGTCCCAAACCTTCCTCTACAAATAAAATCTCATAATAATCATGTCGATGTGGAATTCCGGTTTGCGATTCATTATCCATGATGCCAAATCGAGTCATTGCAAAGGGGAAGTTCGGATCAAGAGAAAGAACGGGGTGACCGTCCATTATATTTACTTTCTTGTAGGTATCCGTATAATGGTGAAATGGGAGATCTTCTTTGTCGTTCATAGTTAAAAGATTTCTTTCTAATAATTCAAATCTAAAGGAAAAAGTCTAGTTTATAAAATTCATTAATTTATGAACCTTTAAATTTTTAATGGTATTTTGCAATTTTAAGAAAAACAAAATTAAGAGTCTTTCTATTTGTAACTACAATAAGTAATTGTGAAAAAAACACTATTACTGAGAAATAAAAGCTGCTTTGTGTTTTCGTTTTCTTGCTTGTAATGAGCGCTTTATAAAGTTCTATCTATAAAAAAAGCTGCCTTTATGCATATAAAGACAGCTCTCAATTATTTTAACTAAAACAGGATGAAATGTGAAGATCAATAAGCTTTTGTTTTAAATCTTCCAATTTCTTATTGTTATCATTATAAAAGTCCCTAATTTTCAGTTGTTATTTTTCAATTCGTTCTAAATAATTTTCAATGAATTCAGACAAGTGAAGTACTTTTACAGGTACATTTTTGTGCATCAATCCACCATTAATTTGCATCACACAACCTGGACAATCTGTAACCAATATCTCGGCCTTACTTGCCACTATATTTTCTATTTTTTTATCTAAAATTCCATTCGATATGGTTGCAAAGTCGAGAGAATAGGTTCCACCAAATCCACAACACACATTACTATCGGTTAATGGAATAAACTGTTTTCCAATTAATTTTGAAAGGAATGATTCTGCTGAATAACCTAATGATCTGGTATCATGACAAGGAGTATGATAGGTTACCTTCATATTCCCTTTTACCTTAAATTGGATGTTGTTATCTTCTAAAAATTTTCCAATGGGTGTTACCATATCTCCCAATTGAGTAGCCTTCTTATATCGGTTAGGATCTTCTTTGGTAAAATCTAAAAATTCGTGCTTAATGGCTCCTCCACAGGTAGGACACGATACCAATAAAGCCTCATAATTTTTTGGATCTTCTAAGTTGTCCAGCGTATTGTAAATCATGGTTTTGGCATTTTCTGGATCACCTGATGCTATTGCAGGAATACCACAACATGCCGCTTTTGTAGGAATATCAACCTGAAAACCAGACTTCTGAAGAAGTTTAACCATTGCTAATCCCATGTTTGGATAAAAATATTCAGTAGCACATCCAGGGTAAAAGAATACTTTTTTGTCAGAAGTAAACTCATCGTATCCCTCTTTATGGAAACGCTTGCTAAAAGTTTTGGAAGCCAAGGCTGGAAATTTTCTAAAATCCATCTCTTTAGGTAGCATTGGAACCTTTGAAATTATTTTTTCGTCATTTAATTTATTGGTTTTCGTCAGAGGAAATTGAAAGTTAGCTCCCAAATTCAAGACTGCTTTCATTCTGTCGGGCTTAGCAACCAAGCCTTTAAAAACTTTTTTCTTTATTGGATTGATTCCATATTTTTTGCCCACAACCAATTTCAATTCTGAAATTAAAGATTGTAAATCAATGCCTGCAGGGCAATTAAAAGAGCAGGCACGACAACCAATACACATTTTTAAAATGTCTTTGGCAGCTTCATCGCCTTGATAAAGTGCAGTTAGTATCAATCCTATAGAACCTATATAACGATCACCATAAACGTGACCTCCAACCATTTCGTAAGCAGGACAAATATTGGCACAACTACCACAACGAATACACTTTAATGCTTCCTTAAATTTGGGGTGTTCTAAAAAAGCTAAACGACCATTATCTAAAAATACATAATGAGTTTCTTTGATGCCGTCTTCACTTTTATGAGCGGGCACTCTACCTTTAATCCAGGTAGTATAGGAAGTAATAATTTGTCCAGTAGCACTTTTCGGCAACACTCGAACAATATCTAAAGCTTGATTAAAATTGTCACACAATTTCTCATATCCAACTAAAACAATATGCACAGGAGGTACTGTTGAGGTTAAACGAGCATTTCCTTCGTTCGTTACTAAGCCAATAGTACCAGTACTGGCTACAGCAACATTAGCTCCGGTCATTCCAACACCAGCTTTAAAATAAGATTCGCGAAGAAATCGACGAGCAATTTCAACCATTGCATTAATATTATCAGGGTCTACGGCTTCTCCGGTATAATCACTAAAGATTTTTGCAACCTGCTGTCTGGTTTTGTGAATGGCTGGCATTACCATGTGCGATGGATGCTCATTGGCCAATTGAAGAATCCATTCTCCCAAATCAGTTTCAATCGGGTGTAGGCCTTCTTTCTCTAAATAATGGTTCAGTAGAATCTCTTCAGAAGTCATCGATTTACTTTTTACCATGTATTTAACATTGTGCTTTTTCATTACACCAGCAATGTACTTGCATGCATCTTCACTCGTTTTTGCCTGAAAAACAGAGCAGCCGTGCTTTTCTACATTTGCTTTAAACAAGTGGAATTGTTCCATTATCTTGTTTAGGTCTCTGTCTTTTATATCATGAACCTTGGTTCGTAGGGCTTCAAAATCCAATCCTTTGTAGGCATTTTCTTTCGAAGCTTTATATGCTTTTGCAAAACTTTTTAAGTTGTTGTGCAAAACTTCATCGTTTATTTTTTCTTGTATTTTATCTTGAATTTCCATAGTTTCTTCTTATAAATCGTTCACAACAATAACTGTCATTTCTTTTGGTCCGTGTACTCCAACAGTTAAAACACGCTCAATATCTGCTGTTCTACTAGCACCGGTAATAAAAGCAACATAACCACCCATGTCTGAAGTTCTTTCTTCCAGAAAATCGGCTACATCATTTAAACGGGAAACCAGTTTACTTTGCGGCATCACAACAAATAACTTTTCTGCCAGGCAAGTTGCCAAACGTTTATTTTCATTCAAACTATCAATCACAACCGTTCCGGTCTCTGCAATGGCATAATCGAGTTCTACGAGCGCATTCTTAAAGCCTGCTTCTCCAGCTTGTATATCTTTTAATTGATTAAAACTTGGAACATTTACATATTCGAATTTCTCCTCTATTAAAAAGTTGGAGAATTCAGTAGAGGACAAAATCTGATTGTTGTTGCCAACCAGTTTCGATTTATCCAGAAAAAAATCTAGTTCACTCATATCTTATTGTGTTTTTGGGTTATTGCATAACGTTTATGTTATTCTGCATAAAATTCATTATTCAATAAAAATGCCAAAAATTGGCTCAAACTTCTATTTATAATCATTATAACAGCTTATTTGCATGTAGCCAGCAACTTACTTTTCGAAAAGGTTTTCGTAAACTATTTTTAAAATGGCTCCTTATCTGTTCATTAATGAACGATTGTGTTATTTGTATGTGCTTTTATGAACAAATGTGCAATATTGTGCAGTAAATACTCATTATGAAATGAGTAAAAACCGCCATTATTCCAAAACGAAAAAACTTGGTAAGCACTATTTTTCTCTTTTCTAAAGAAGGAAAACATTGAATTTAATCCACTTGTTATTTCTTCTGCGATTGTTTTTTTGATTCAAAACAGAACTTGAATTAAAAATAGAGTAAATGGTATTTGTAATCAGTGAAAATTCCACTCATAAAATCCAAACGCATAAGAAGTTTTGTTTAGCAGAATTGTATTGGATAATTAGTGGTTCTACAAAGAAAAATTGCAAGTTTCTAAAAGTAAGATGAAGTTGTTTCTATTGCCAAATGGAATTAAAGGAGGTTGTACTAATTGAGTACTATTCTCTTTTTTTCACTTTCTTTTTGTGATTTATTTGCATACAAGGACTCAGAAGTGGGTTTCATCGAAAAAATGAATGAAAATAGTCGCTTCACTCGATTCTAAAGCTGTTTTTAGTACATTTACAACCGTTTGAAATGAAAATCTTAAAGTAAAATTATATGAAAATTAAATTCCTTAGTGTAATGCTTTTGGCAATGGGGATACTAGTATCAACTTCAGTTAAAGCAGAAAAGAAAGATAAAAAAGACAAGAAAGAATCTTACGTTTTTACAGACATTAAAAGATTGCCAACCACATCAGTAAAAGATCAACACAGATCGGGTACATGCTGGTCTTTTTCGGGTCTTTCTTTTATCGAATCGGAAATGATGAGAATGGGAAAACCAGAAGTTGATTTGTCGGAAATGTTCGTGGTTTATAACTGTTATTCAGACAAATCGGTGATAGATGTGAGAATGCATGGTAAATTTAATTTTGGTGGCGGAGGAGCTTTTCACGATGTGACTTACGTGATGAAAAATTATGGAATAGTACCTGAGCAAGTTTATCAAGGTTTAAATTACGGTGAAGAAGGGCATACTCATGGAGAATTAGACGTTGTTTTGGATGACTATGTTGATGCAGTAATTAAAAATAAGAACAGAAAACTTACGCCAGTTTGGCACGATGGTTTCGATGGAATTTTAGATTCTTACCTTGGCGAGCTTCCTAAAACCTTCGATTATGAAGGAAAAGAATATACTCCCAAAACATTTGCTGAAGATTTTGTAGGGCTTAATCCTGATGATTACATTGAGATTTCTTCATATACTCATCATCCTTTTTACGAGAAATTTATTATTGAAGTACCTGATAACTGGTTGTGGGATCAGGTTTATAATGTTCCATTGAATGAAATGATGGACATTATGGAAGGTGCTATTAACAAGGGATACACAATCGGATGGGCTTCGGATGTGAGTGAAAAAGGCTTTGCCTACCGAAAAGGAGTTGCAATTGTACCTTCTAAGGATACGAAAAATATGAGTGATTCTGAGATTTCGAAATGGGAAAATCTTTCGGATACCGAGAAAAATGAAAAATTATTTTCTTTTGAAAAACCTGGTGATGAGAAAGTAATTACCCAGCAAATGCGTCAGGAAGCTTTCGATAATTACGAAACAACCGATGATCACGGAATGCATATTGTTGGAATTGCAAAAGATCAAAAAGATCACAAATATTTTATAGTGAAAAATTCTTGGGGAACAGACAATAATCCTTATGATGGTTATTTTTATGCTTCTTTTCCCTTTGTTGCCTATAAAACAATGTCTTTTATGATTCATAAAGACGCATTGTCGAAAGAAATGAAAGAAAAATTGGGTTTGTAAGCTCTTAAAAATAGATCAAAAAAACCCGGCCAATAGGTCGGGTTTTTTTGATCTATTTTATTTTAATGTGCAAATTGTTTTATCTGAATGGTAAGAATATATATATTAGTCTTCGTTTAACTAAGACAAAAGTAGTTTACTCCTACTTTTTTACGTTGATAATAATATGAATTAAAAAAATACTAACTATGAAAAAAATTATTTTAGTTGCAGTAATCTGCATGTTATCAAGTACCTTATTTGCACAATTGTCTTCTCCTATAAGCTTTGGATTACACACTGGTTTGGTAAGTACAAAAATGGATTACAAAGATGCTGATGCTAGTAGTATTAAAGAAGAAAGTAAAAATGGAATGATGCTTGGTGCTTTTCTTCGCGTAAATTTAAACAAATGGTACTTGCAACCAGAATTGAATTACGTTTCCCGAAAAAGTGAAGTTGTGGTAGATGGAAATAGCTACGATATAAAAACCAAGAGCCTTGATATTCCTATGTTATTAGGTTATAAGATTGTGAAGCTTCCCCTCTTTAAACTAAGAGCTTTTGCAGGTCCTGTGGCGTCTTTTAATATTGATGATAGTTTTAAGAGTACACTAGAAAGTGTAGATGAGGATTTTGAAGGTGCTGTTTGGAATGCAAAAGTAGGTGCAGGTGTTGACGTATGGAAATTAACTTTAGATGTTGATTATGAATTTGGTTTATCTGATGTGTCTTCTGAATTTTTGAAAAAGAATAAAATGTATAATGTTACATTAGGATTTAAATTCTTCTAAAAATTTTGATTGTAGAAGGTAGGACTGTTGATTTTGATCAGCAGTCTTTTTTTTGTTCTGAAAAGTTTTTGTAAATGATTATATTTGCAAATCTTCTAATTCTTTTGTAAATAAATTATAATCATGTCACTAAATCTTGATAAAAGATTAATGCTTCTGCAAACGCTCGATTTCCTTAAAGATCAGGATATTGCTGCCTGTGAATTTTTAAGTGAAATTGTGGAAGAAAAGGAGGTGGCAAAAGGAGAAGTAATATTTTCGAAAGGAGATTCCGGAGGTGCAGTCTATATTATTGAAAAAGGATGTGTTGAAATTCATGATGAAGATCATGTATTTATTGAGCTGAGTGATGGAAAAAGCTTTGGAGAATATGCCCTTATAAAAGCAGAGACTCGTTCTGCTTCGGCCAGAGCAAAAAGCAATAGCCTTCTTTTAAAGTGCACTGATGATCATATTCATAGTCTCGAAAAAAAATTTAACATTCGAATTATTGACACCGTTTTGAATCCATTACGAAAAATTCGAAAAAGAATGGTGATTAAAGATCTTTTAGAGGAAGAGCTAACTCAGCAAACCATTACCATCGAAAAGCAACGGAAAGAATTGGAAAGTGTGAATGCCACAAAAGACAAATTTTTTTCCATAATTGCTCACGATCTGAAAAACCCTTTTGCCTCCCTGATTGGAGCCTCCGACATATTGGTTGAGGGCAGTGAGGAATTGTCTAAGGAACAGGTCAAAACTTTTTCGGGAATTATTAATAAATCTGCACGACAGGCCTACAGATTACTCGAGAACCTCTTAACCTGGTCGCGGATGCAAACGGGCTCTATTGCCTGGCAACCCAAAGAAATTGATTTGTGGGATTTAGTGAATGAGGTAGTGATTTTGCACACTGGAAGTGCTGAGAGTAAAGAGATCGAAATAAAGGCAAATATTGATGAAGACCTCAAGATAATGGCCGATCCGAACATGATTAATACTGTTGTTCGTAATTTAGTTTCTAATGCTATAAAATTTACTCCTCGTGGTGGAGAGATAAGCGTTTCTTCGCATTTGAATGGAAAATATGTTGAAATTTGGGTTGTCGATTCGGGAATTGGAATTGATTCCGAAGATCAGAAAAAGTTATTTAGAATTGATGAACAAGTAACCAATAACGGAACTGAGAATGAAACTGGAACCGGATTGGGTCTACTTTTGTGTAAAGAATTTGTAGAAAGGCACAAGGGAAAAATTTGGGTAGAAAGTTGTCTGGGAAAAGGCAGCGCGTTTAAGTTTTCGCTTCCTTTATAGAAATCTTCTTAAACATTTCATGTAACATCTCATTATATGCTTAAATTGGGACGTATTATGCTATTTTAGTGCATTCTTATTTAATTATTAAAGATTCTTGTATGAGATATCTAAAATACATCATATTCGTATTTTTTGTATTCTGTTCTATTTATGTGTATTCGGCTGAAAGAAAGAAGGTTCTTGTTCTGCATTCTTATCATCAAGGTTTAAAATGGACAGATAATTTAAATCAAGGAATTCGAGAGGTGATGGATTCTTTAGGGAATAAGCTTGAATTGGATTACGAGTATTTAGATACCAAAAGAAATCCTTCCGTTGAGTATCTGAATAAAATCATTGAACTTTACGATTTAAAATTACAGGAAGAAAAGTACAATGCTATTATTGTGTGCGATAATAACGCTTTGTCTTTTGTGAAAAATCATGGACGAAAATACTTCCACAATACTCCTATTGTATTTTGCGGTATTAATCACTATAGTGATGATTTAATTGATGGACTTACTAATATTACTGGTATTTCGGAGGAAATAGACTGGGATGGTGCTATCGATTTGATTCTTCGTACTCAACCCAATACAAAGCACTTGGTGGTGATTAACGATAACAAAACAACAACTGCCAAGTTGAATAAAGTAATCATGCTTTCTTTGGAAGAGAAATACAAATCGAAACTGCAATTCTCTTATATCGAAGATCAGGATGTAGCCGATATCGTTACAAATCTTAAAGCCATAAAAGGTGATACTTGTGTTTTGCTACTCACTTTTAATAAGGATAAATCAGGCAAATTTGTGAGTTCGCAGGATAATCTCGATTTGTTTGTACCTGAATGTAAGGTTCCTGTTTTTACTACTTGGACTTTTTTGCTTAGCGATGGTGTTTTGGGGGGAAAAGCAGTAAGTGGTCGTTTGCATGGGAAAATGGTAGCTGAAATGGTTACTAAAATTATTTCTGGTATTCCTGCTGATTCTATTCCAATTTATTTCGAACCACTAGATAGTTATGTGGTGAATTATAATGAAGTAGTGCGATTTAATATCGATAAAAAAGTTCTACCAAAAGGCACTCTTTTATTGAATTCACCAAAATCTTACTACAGTGAAAACAAAGATTGGATTCATTTATTGGGTGGAACTCTACTTTTTTCGGGTATTATTATCATTGTTCTGTCAAGAGCAATTATTCGTCGAATTAGAGCAGAAAAAGCTTTGCTTGTGGAGCAGAATCGTTTGAAAATATCAGTAAGACATGAGCGATTACTGGGTTTGATAGGGCGATTGTTGAATGCATCGGAAGATTTTAAAAACGTTTTGGATGATGTGCTCAAGTTGATGACGGATGAGTTGAATGTGGCAAAAATTAGTTTGTATTCCTTAACAGATTCAACAAAAGAAGCGATTAGAATTAATAGCCGGGTTTCCTTGAAAGGGAAGAATATCGAAGATATTGATCAGGTTTATTTTTCACAAATCGATCAGATTATTTCGAGAGTAAAGATGAATAAAAGTATCGTTTCCCGAGATCTATCCAATTTAAGCTCTAAGGAGCAGGAATACTATCGAAAAAGAAATATTGGTGCGATTGTTGTCTTGCCAGTAATGGTAGAAAACGAGGTGGTTGGAATGATGGGCTTTTCTCAACAAAAAGCTCATTTCTGGACTCGTGATGAAATCAGTGTCTTTTTTTCAACAGTGAATATGATTGCCAACACTTGGGAGCGTAATTCCTTAATGATTGATCGAATTGAGGCCGAACAAAAAAATGTAGAGGCTTTGCGTATGTTAGAGGAGTCTTCTCGCTTGGCATCCATTGGTGTAATGGCAGCAGGAATTACTCATGAAATTAATCAGCCATTAAATTCTATCAAAATTACGGCCGATAGTGTATTATTTTGGCAGAAAAGAAATCCAGGACAACTTCCTGAAATGTTTACTCGTAAAATTCAAACCATATCCGAAGGAACGACCCGAATCGACTCTATTATTAAGCACATGAGAACTTTTTGGGAGAAACCTCATGTAACCGAAGAAGAGGTTGTTGATATGATAGAAGGCGTGACTCGATCTTTATCATTGGTAAAACGACAGGTTTATGATCATAGCATCGAAATAGTTGATAGTTTGCCAGATAAACCTGTAAATGTGCGTGCAAATTACATTCAATTCGAACAGATCGTAGTCAATTTAATCGTGAATGCTATCCATTCGCTGGATAAGGTGCACAAAGAGAATAAAAAGATTGAATTAAATGTTTATCAGGATTCCAAGCACGGGGTTTTGGAAATTCATGATAATGGAACGGGGATTGAAGATAATATCCGTGAAAAAATTTACGATCCCTTATTTACTACAAGAGCCCATGAGAGTGGCAGTGGACTGGGAATGGCGATAGTAAAAACATTTATTGATCGTTTTCAGGGCGAAATTTCGGATTATAATAACGATGAAGGAGGAGCAAGTTTTGTTTTGCGCTTTAAGTTGAGCGAAAATGAGTAAAAATACCTTGTGTCAAAAGAAATTGCTTGGCTCAAACAAAAAATAATATTGGGAATTAATACAGAAATTAAAAATGAAAATTCTTATTGTTGACGATGACATTTCGAGTGGAACTGCAGTTGCTGAGTTTATAGAAGAGCAATTGTCTTACTCCATTCATTTGTGTCATAATGGTGAAGAAGCATATAATGTGCTGAAAAATGAAGATTTTCAAATGGTAATTTCAGATATGAGAATGCCAGGAATTTCTGGTTTGGATCTGCTGAAGAAAATAAAACTTTTGCCCAATGGCAATCAGATAGAGGTGGTGATTATGACAGGCTTTGGCGATATGGAAAGTTCTATTGAAGCCTTGCGTGGAGGAGCCTATGACTACCTTCTAAAACCTGTTAATATTGAAGAATTAGCCATATTAATTGAGCGTGTGGCTGAAAAAATAAAAATAAAAGAAGAAAATAAAGACCTCAAAGAGAATTTTGCGCAAGCAATTTCTCATGCTAAAAAAGGAGAGGTAGAACGAATTCAATATTACGAAACAACCATACGCGAAATTACTAGCGTAGGCAAAATAGGAGTTTTCTCGGATGTGATGCGTGGAGTAGTACGAATGGCTGAGCAGTTTCACGAGGATCGTTCTGTTCCGGTTCTAATCGAAGGAGAAACGGGTACAGGAAAAGAAGTAATGGCACGCTTGGTGCATTTTGGCAAATCAAATGACATTACCAAACCATTTATTTCGATTAACTGTTCGGCAATTTCTCCCACTTTGTTTGAAAGTGAATTATTTGGTTACGATGAAGGAGCTTTTACAGGAGCTCGCAAGGATGGAAAACCTGGAAAGTTAGAGCTGGCGCAAGGTGGGACTTTATTTCTGGATGAGATTGGCGAGATGCCGCTGGATATGCAACCTAAATTGCTTCGGGTGTTGCAGCAGCGTGAAATGTATCGAGTAGGAGGAAGTAAACCCATCGATTTGGATGTGAGAGTGATTTTTGCAACCAATAGGAATTTGAAAGCCATGGTAGCCGAAAAAACATTTCGTAGCGATTTATATTATCGCTTGAATACAGGTCGTCTTTTTATTCCTCCTTTACGCGAGAGGAAAGAGGCAATTCTGTCTTTTTCTCAAATCTTCTTAGATCAATATTCGAAAAAACGAAATCGTAAATTTCGCTTTATTAGCAAGAACGCAAAAAAAATGCTGCAGGATTATTCCTGGCCAGGAAATATTCGGGAATTAAAAAATACCATTGAAAGGGCAACTTTACTTTTTAACGATTTAGAATTAAAAACAGAACATTTGAAGTTTCTACAAACTGATGATACAGAGATTGATGTCAGCGAAAAGGCAATTGTTTTAGGTCGTATTGTTTTGCCAGATAATGAATTGAATATTGAAAGTTTAGAGTTAGAAATCGTTCGCAAAGCTCTCAAAAAATTCCATGATAATAAATCGAAAACAGCTGAATATCTCGGTATTACTCGAAGTGCCCTTCGTAGCAGAATGAATAAACTGTAGAAGTTCTGTAAGTGCTTTATTATGTGTCTTTTTTCCCCAATTGGGGATTCATTTTCCACAATTTATATCGCTTTAAATGCTTGAAAATGAACAATTGTGCATTTTTGAAATCGTTTTCGAAGATTTTGTTCAGAATTGAACATTTATTCCATTTTTTCTTGATTTTTTAAATGTTGCATACTTGTCTGATAATTAGTTGTTTGTGGTGTATTTTAAGATGGCCACTTATTTTCTCTTTTTTTTGGCATTCCTTTTGTTTTTTAAGTACTAGTTTTTCATTTAAATCAATAGGGTATGGAGCTTACAACTTACACAAAAGAAAGAAATTTAGTAGTGACAGAGAATAAAAGTGAACTTTTAGATTCATTTTTAACAAATTCACATCGTTTAGGAAACGAAACTTTAAAAGTAGAGAAGGATCTATTTGTTGAAGCTGCGAACAATGAGAATATTCAGTTTGAATTGATTCGAATGAAAAATTGTCAGCTCAATAGAGTATCTAAGAATATTAGTAATGCTAAAAATGCTTTAATAGAAGCCGATTTTGCTATTGCTGATAGTGGATTCCTTGTTGTAGATACTCAAGATAAGGATGTATTACTTAGTATTTACATGGCAGAGATATTGCATTTGGTAGTTCCGGCAAGTAAAATTCTTCACTCTATGGACGATTTTGAACTGATAAAAGAAAAATCGGCTGTTGTTTTAGGTAGGGGCATAGCAAGTGATTCTGTTTCTTCTTTGAGCAAGGAACTATATTTTGCCAAAAATATAGTAAAAACCATGGTGTATGTGCTGGAGGATTTATAAAAATAACTTTACATAAATATACCTCTTTCTACTTGGAAAGAGGTTTTTTTTATTCAACAGTTTGGTTTTTAGGAAGTAAAATAGACCTTGTAGGTTGAATTGGTAAGGATTATAAATATTGGTGTTCTAGATATTTAAGTTTGTGTTTATTCTTTTTTGACAATTGATTTTTTTGTAACTTATAATTTAGCTGCGTGCTGTTGTCTAATTTGTTTTTATGAATTTGTATAGGCGAGCAAATTAAGAAATTTATGTTGGGGATTATTGTTGAAATATAAAGTTATGACTGAGGAAAAATCTATGGATGAGGTCTTTCTGAAGAGGTTGCATTTAATCGTAGAAAAGAACCTGAAAAATGAACAATTTGGGGTGCAAAAATTGGCTGAGGAGATGGGTATGAGTAGATCTCAAATACACAGAAAGCTGCAAAAACTCACGCACCAATCTATCAGTAGGTTCATACGCAAAATTCGATTGAAAAAGGCGATGCTACTCTTGCAAAAAAATGTGGCAACGGTTTCAGAAATTTCCTATGAGGTTGGTTTTCGAAGTCCTACCTATTTTAATAAATGCTTTCATGAGTTCTATGGTTTTCCTCCAGGAGAGGTAAAAAAAAGAGGTTTTGAGTCTTCACTGGAAGAAAAGCAGTCAAAAACAGTAAAAACTTCAATCGTAAGCAATAAAAGAACATTGCTTCTTTTTTCTGCTATCCTTATTTTGTTTGGTTTTTCTTATTTTTTTCTTTCCCAGATGAGCGATAGTGCAAGTTGGTTCAGAAAAGCTGAATTGGAAAAATCCATTGCCATTTTACCTTTTAAAAATTTAAGCGCCGATCAGTCTAATGTTTACTTTACGGATGGTATTATGGAAGATATTCTTAATCGTTTGTCTTTGGTAAATGATCTTAAGGTAATTTCTCGAGCGTCTTCGAATTATTACAGAGAAAGTACTAAAACCTTAGCCGAAATTGGAAAGGAATTAGGCGTTTCTTATCTTGTAACGGGGAGCATTCAAAAGAGTGATGAAAATGTGCGTATTTTTGTGAAGCTTATTGTTGCCAAAGAAGACAATCTTATATGGTCGGGAAAGTACGACGCGAACTTTAAAAATTTGTTTACTCTGCAAAGCGATCTGGCGAAACAAATTGCCTCTGAATTAAAAACGGTGCTTTCTCCAAAGGAAATACAACAAATAGAAATAAAACCACCCAAAAATCAGGAAGCCTATCATAATTACTTAAAAGGACGTTTTTTTTGGAACAAACGTACCGAAATAGATGTGGAAAAAAGTTTGAACTATTTTGAACGGTCCATTGAGCAGGATTCTACCTATGCACTGGCTTATGCTGGGGTGGCCGATGCGTATTTAGTTCTTGCATGGTGGAAATGGTATCCCAAGGAGGACGGATATGCAAAATCCAAAGAATTCGCATTAAAAGCTCTTGCCCTTGATCCAAGTCTCGCAGAGCCGCATGCTACTCTTGCCGTAATTGCTGAAAATAGTTGGAAATGGGCAGAAGCAGAGAGAGGATTTAAACGAGCTATCGAACTAAACAAAAATTACGCAACAGCCCATTATTATTATGCTGAGTTTTTGGGGGCAGTAGGGAAGATTAATCAGGCAGTTGAAGAAATTAATATAGCTATCGAACTGGATCCATTAATTGCAATCTTGTATAATTTTGGGGGCGTTTATCATTATCAGGCTGGATTGGATCATCAGGCTCTGAATTTGCATCAGACAGCTCTCGATTTAGGCCCTGAACTTAGATTTTCACACATTGATATTTTCTACATTTATTTACAGCAAGGAAAAAATGCGGAGGCTTGCGAAGAATTAAAAAAGTACTTGGCCAAAAATCCACAGGATAAATTAGAAATTCCATCCCTAGAGTCTGCTTTTAAAAGATTAGGTAGAAAGGGAATGCTTCAATGTTTAATTAATATACAAGAGAAGAAGAAAGTACCAGAGGCTTATTTTATTGCTGAACTATATGCAAAGTTAGACAATAAGGAAAAAGCCTTGGAATGGTTAGAAAAGGCTTTTGCCACGAAAGAAGGTATACTGTTTATTCGAATTAAAAACGATAGGAATCTTAAAAATCTTCACAATGAGCCTCGTTATCGTTCCATCTTGCAAAAAATTGGCTTGGATAAGGTATAGCTTTGCCAAAATAGTAAAATCAGGATTGCCCTTTTTTAGAAATATATTGGAGAGGAACAACAGTAATTTTTTATTTTCGGCTTTCACTATTTTTGTGCAAATAGCTTTATTTTTTTTCAGATTCATCATAGTGATAAGTTTTTGCAACAGAGGTTTAAGAATGCAACCAAATTGCTATTACATTGAGAAAAGATTTCAAATCTGATCAACATAGTCGTTATGTGCTTATTTCTATTCTGGTTTAACTTTGTGCATAGAGTAGATCATGATTTATTGGTCTTGTAAATTGAGAAGTTTTACTTAAAACATGAAGTTATGAAAGCGGTAGCGATAACAATTCTGTTCATGTTTATGGCATTTTTAGTAAGTGGACAAGAATTGGTGAAAAGTAAAATGTTAGGAGATGTAGAAGTTAAACCCCCATTTTTTATGGGAGTAGAGAAAGCAGAGGTGGATCTGGCGAAATCAACCTCTATTATTGATTATCTGGCACATGTGGTTGAATATCCCGACGAGGATGAGCAATGGTATCGAGAAGGTTGCGTAGTAGTTCAGTTTACAGTATTAACGAATGGAAATTTAGATAATTTCATAGTTATTAATAGTGTATCCAATAATATAGATGAAGAAGTACTTGAGGCCTTGAAAATGACTGATGGTATGTGGAAACCAGGGCAGAATAATGGGATTGCTGTTGGAATGGAAAAAGAGGTAGCTGTAACTTTTCAGATGGAAAATTCTAATCATAGGAAAATAGCACAGAGTTTTTTTATTAAAGGATGCAAGAAATTTTTGAAAGACAAACACAAAAGAGCATTGCAACTGTTCGATCATGCCCTTGTTTATCAGCCATACGATGAGTCAATTTTATTAAGACATGGATTAACACAATTAGCTATGGGAAATAAGGATGGAGCCTGTAAAGATTTGAACCGTATAAAATCATTAGGCGGTGATTTAGGCAGTGATTATTTGGAAAATTATTGTAATGCAAAAGAATATGCAATAAAGAAGTAGTGTGAATCAATAGAGCATACGACAATAAGCTTGTAATAAAATTTCACCCCAAAACTAATATTAGTTTTGGGGTGAAATTTTGCTGTAAAATGAGATGATTTGTAAAAATAGGTTTACATGTATTGTTATTTTTTAATGGATAATGTCAGAATTACCTTCCTTTTTTTTTCAAAAATAATGGCGGGAACTACTCATTTTTGAGTGGGTATTTACTGTTCGAATTTGCGCAATTGTTCAGGATTGCATACGGCAACTAATAGCATGTTCAAAAATGAACAGTGGCGGAAACGATATAAATTGTTCCTTGCGAAAACCTTTCCGTAAGCTAAAATACTGATGTCTAAAGCCTAAAATAGTAGAATAATTCTAAATAGCCTAAGGTGCGAATTTTTGGCATTGCTATTGGTTAGTCAGATATCGAAAATGCACACTTGCCAAGCAATTTTGTGGCTACAAATACGAAGAGTGTATGATAGGTGTAATTTTTCGAGAGCATAGATATGCTGGTCTGATAAGAGAATCAGTTTTTATTTTTTAAGAATTATAAAAGTGAGAATTATGAATTTTACCAATGACAAAATTGAGACGAAAAAGAACATGGAAGAATTAGGGCATAAATTGCGCGCTTTGAATGTACTGATGCAAACGAATGCATTACAGGGGTCATTTAAAAATTCAAACAATACAATTATCGAAAACTATTGTAGATCTAACCCATTTGCAAATGACAATAACAAATTTTAAACTAAACCTAAATTATTTTTTATGGACGCATTATTAGCTTTTTCACCTATTTTATTAACCATTGTATTGATGGTAGGCTTCAACTGGGGAGCAAAAAAGGCCTTGCCATTATCGTTATTACTATCGGTGATCGTTGCTTATGGAGTTTGGCAAATTGATTTATTCCACATCATGGGCTATTCAGTTTTTGGATTTTTAAAAGCATTGGATATACTAATTATCATTTTTGGGGCTATTCTTATTTTAAATACATTGAAGTTGTCGGGGGCTATGACAACCATAAACAATGGATTTAGTGGGATAACAACCGATCGACGGATTCAGGCAATTATCATTGGTTTCATGTTTGGAGCATTTATTGAAGGTGCTGCAGGTTTCGGAACTCCTGCCGCTTTGGCTGGACCACTTTTAGTGGGGCTTGGTTTTCCTCCTTTGGCTGCGGCTATGGTTGCTTTAATTTTTAACTCGGTACCTGTACCTTACGGAGCAGTAGGAACACCAATTAGTGGTGGTGCTATGGTTACTTTGGAGCAGAATCTTTCACAAATTGGGGCGAATCCCGAAGTTTTTAAAATGGCACTGACAAAATGGATTGCTATTCCAAATGCATTGGTAGGTATTTTTATTCCTTTATTGGGAATCATGATTATGACCAGATTCTTTGGAAAAGAAAAATCGATTAAACCTGCATTAGCGGCAGCACCATTTGCAATTTTTGCTGGTTTAGCCTTTGCAGTACCTTACGTTGTTATTGCTTCTACATTAGGCCCAGACCTTCCTTCTTTATTAGGTGCATTTATTGGCCTTGGAATTATTATTGTAGCTGCAAAGAATGGTTTTCTTATGCCTAAGAAATCATGGGATTTTCCTCCAAAATCAGAATGGGCCGCTAATTGGAAATCAAACGACTCTACTGGTGATACTGGAGAAGCTAAAATGGGCTTGGTTAAAGCTTGGATGCCATATGTACTAATTGCAATAATTCTTGTAGTTACTCGTATCCCTTCTTTAGGTTTAAAAGGATGGTTGGCTTCTCAAACAATAACTCTTCCTAATATTTTTGGTATTGATGGACTAACTTATGTGTTGAAATGGGCTTACTTACCAGGAACAATACCATTTATTTTGGTTGCAGTAATTACCAACTTTATGCATAAAATGAGTGGCAAGCAGGTAATTGCTTCCTGGAAAACAACTTTTAAACAAATTAGTGGAGCAGCTATTGCACTATTTGCAGGTGTTGCTATGGTTCAGTTGATGCTAAAATCAGGAACCAATGGTGCCGGTATGGATAGTATGCTTACTACTATGGCAACATCAATTGCTGACTTGTCTGGAAATGCTTATCCTATTATTGCACCAATTGTTGGTGTATTAGGCTCATTTATGTCGGGATCGGCGACCGTTTCTAATTTATTGTTTTCATCTTTACAGTTCGAAACAGCTACTATCTTGGGTATTCCTCAGGTATTGATTGTTGCGGTTCAAACTATTGGTGCTGCATTGGGAAATATGATTTGTGTTAATAATGTGGTTGCAGTTTGTGCCACAGTGGGTTGTATTGGTGCCGAAGGTACTATTATCCGACGAAATTCAATTCCAGCATTTATCTACTATTTAATGGTAATGGTAATTGTTGTGGTGTTAATTTCATCAGGTTTTAACCCTCTTCCTTTGTAAGAAATATTCGAGCCAAATATTTGGGTCAGCCGAATATTTGGTTCTTTTTAAAAACAGAAATATTTACTTGTTTTTACAGGTTACCAAACGATGCTTTTGATGCAAAAAGCATCTCAGTGATAACTTATAATGACTCAAAATTTTATTAAGATGCTAACAGGAAATTATAAGAAATTTTATGATGAAATTAAATCGACGATAGAGAAGTCTCGATTGTACACTGATGAAGTTAGAAACTTAGCTTACGGTACCGATGCTGGTTTTTATCGCTTAATCCCTCAAATTATCATCAGAGCAAATGATGAGAAGGAAGTTCAAAAAGCATTGCTTTTGGCCAATAAATACAATTTGCCAGTTACTTTTCGTGCTGCTGGTACTAGTTTGGCAGGTCAGGCAATTACCGATTCTATTCTAATTGTTGCAGGAAAACATTGGGAGGATTTCGATATTCTTAAAAACGGGGAAGCAATTCGCATGCAACCAGGTTTAATTGGAAGTCGAGTGAACGCAGTATTGGCTCCTTACGGTCGAAAGTTGGGACCAGATCCTGCATCGATTAATTCCGCAATGATTGGGGGAATTGTAATGAATAACGCCTCTGGGATGAATTGTGGAACTCATGAAAATTCTTATAAAACAATTCTGTCAGCTCGTTTGATTTTTGCCGATGGTACCATTGTTGATACTGGAGACGAAAAGAGTAGAGAAGAATTTAAAAAGACTCATGGCGATTTTATTCGTCAAATCGAGGAGATGCGCGATAAGGTGCGTTCTAACAAAAAATTGGCTGAGTTAATTCGTTATAAATACAGCATTAAGAATACAACCGGTTTAAGCATCAATCCTTTTATCGATTACGAAGATCCTTTTCAGATTATCGTAAACTTGATGGTTGGATCAGAGGGAACTCTAGCTTTTGTATCTGAGTTGACTATGAAAACGGTAGTAAATCACAAATTTAAGGCTAGTGCCATGATTTACTTTAACGATATTGTTACTGCTTGTCAATCGGTAGTAACCATGAAACCAGGACCGGTACATGGAGCAGAAATGCTCGATCGTGTAGCACTTCGTTCTGTTGAAAATGCCGATGGTATTCCACCATTTATTAAAGATTTTCCTGATGGAGTAACCGCTATCTTGGTAGAAACTTTGGCAAATAGTCAAGAAGAATTAGATAATAACATCAAAGAAATTAAATCTCTTTTATCGGCCTACGAAACCGTTCGACCTATCGAATTTACCGATAAAGCAGAGGAATATTCAAAATATTGGGACATCCGTAAAGGTGTTTTCCCAGCTGTAGGTGGATTACGTGAAACAGGTACAACTTGTATTATTGAAGATGTAGCTTTTCATATTGAAGATTTACCGAAGGCAACTTTAGATTTGCAGAATCTGATTGCTAAATATGAATACAAAGATGGTGTGATTTATGGTCATGCTTTGGAAGGAAATTTCCACTTTATCTTCAACCAAAATTTCGATAAGCCAGAAGAATTAGAGCAGTATAAAAGCTTTATGCATGAAGTGGATCAGTTGGTAGTAGATAAATACAATGGTTCGTTAAAAGCAGAGCACGGAACAGGAAGAAATATGGCTCCTTTTGTGAAGCATGAGTGGGGCGAAGAGGCTTACGAACTAATGAAAGAGGTAAAGCAACTTTTCGATCCTAAAACGCTGTTAAATCCTGGTGTAATTATTAATAATGACCCTGAGTGTTATACCAAAAACTTTAAAACACTTGCTCCTGTTCACGATTTGGTAGACAAATGTATCGAATGTGGTTTTTGTGAGGTGAATTGCTTAACAGCTGGATTTACTATTTCGGCTCGTCAGCGTACTGTTATTCAACGTGAAATTAAGCGTTTGGAAATGACTGGAGAAGATCCAGAACGATTGGAAGTGTTGAAAAAAGGATTTGTTTACCTAGGACAAGAAACTTGTGCAGGTGATGGTTTGTGTGCAACATCTTGTCCTGTAGGCATAGATACGGGTAAGTATATTAAGTATTTGAGATCACTAAATATGGCTAGTGATAAAGCTCAAAAATACAGTAAAATGGCTGCCGATAATTTATATAAAATCGGTCCTATGATTCGTGGAGGTCTTACCTTTGTGAATGGTGTTCATACTGTAATGGGTACAACCTTATTGGGAGCTATTGCTGGTGGATTTAGAACCTTGAGTGGTAATAACATTCCATTGTGGACTGCATCTATGCCTAAAGGAGCTAAAAAACCAGTTCAGCACCCTATTAACAAGGAAAATCCAATGAAAATGGTTTATTTCCCTTCTTGTATTGCCCAAACAATGGGACCTGCAAAAGGAGATCCTTACAAGAAACCTTTACATGTGGTTACTCAAGAATTATTGGAAAAAGCTGGTTACGAGGTGATTTTCCCAGATGGAATGAGCAATTTGTGCTGTGGAACTCCATGGGAGAGCAAGGGATTAGTCAAACATGCTAATCAAAAATCATCGGAGTTAGAGGCTGCTTTACTAAAAGCTTCTGAGAATGGGAAATACCCAGTTCTTTGTGATACATCTCCATGTTTGTACCGTATGCGTAATGTTATGGATAAGACATTGAAACTTTATGAGCCTGTTGAATTTATTCATGAATTTTTAATGGATAAACTAAACTTTAAAAAGGTAGACGAAGTAGTTGCTATTCATTCGACTTGTACGACAACAAAAATGGGATTAACTCCTGCATTGAAAGCGGTTGCTGAGGCTTGTGCTACACATGTTGTTTTACCTGCAGAAGTGGGTTGTTGTGGTTTTGCTGGTGATAGAGGTTTTAATTTTCCTGAAGTTAACAAATATGCTTTGCGTAAACTTCATCCTGTAATTTCGAAAGAAAAAGTGGTTGCGGGTTACTCTAACAGTAGAACTTGTGAAATTGGTTTAAGTCATAATGGTGGTGTTCCTTATCAGTCTATTATCTATTTGGTTGATAGAGTAACAACCAAAAAGGCAGCTCAGCCAAACTATAAGAAAAAGAAAGTAGAAAAAAAGGCAGTTGCTATTTAAGCAATCTGATTTTTTAAGAAATAGAGAGTGGTAAATTTCCTTACAGATTGGGGTATTCTGCTGACTAAAGCAGCTGTATTATTCTTCAGTTTGTAAGGAATTTATTAAGGGGAAATTGTTTTGCTTCCGAGTAAGAAACTTAAAACAAGGGAAAGATGCTGACAGGAGAATACAAAGTATTACACGAACGATTACTGAAAAAAATTGATAAGAATAGGATGTTTCACGATCCATTGCATACACTTGCATGGGGAACTGATGCCAGTTTTTATCGTTTGATACCTAAATTGGTCATCAAATCGAAAAGTGAAGTTGAGGTAAGTGAGATAATGCGCGAATGTGATGATTTAAATATTCCTGTTACCTATCGTGCGGCCGGAACTAGTTTGTCGGGTCAAGCACTTAGTGATTCTGTTTTGGTGATTGCTGGGGATTTTTGGAAGAAACACAGCATACTTGAAAAGGGTGCAAAAATTAGACTTCAGCCCGGAATAACTGGAGCTCGAGCAAATGCATTATTGGCTCCTTATGGGAAAAAAATTGGACCCGATCCTGCTTCTATCAATGCAGCTATGATTGGTGGTATTGCTGCCAACAATGCTTCGGGAATGTGTTGTGGAACCTCAGAGAACTCCTACAAAACAATTGATTCTATTCGTGTTATTTTACACGATGGAACCATTTTAGATACCTCGAGTAAGGAAAGTGTGGCTTCCTTTAAAAACACACATTTACAACTATTACAGGACATCAGTCAGTTGGCTAAAGATGTTCGCGAGAATAAAATTTTAGAGGCTCGTATTCGTGAGAAATTCAAGATGAAGAATACCACGGGTTATAGTTTGAATGCTCTTGTTGATTATAAAGATCCTATTGACATTTTAACTCATCTCATGATTGGTTCGGAAGGAACTCTTGGTTTTATTTCTGAACTGGTTTATAGAACAGTAGTAGAGCATAAATTTAAGGCTAGTTCCTTAATGATTTTTCCTGATATCGAAAAAGCTTGTCGAGCGGTTTCTCGTTTAAAATCGGAGCCTGTTGCTGCGGTTGAATTAATGGACAGAGCTGCTTTACGTTCTGTAGAAAATGATGTTGGAGTGCCTGCTTACCTAAAAACTCTCTCGGAAGGAGCATCTGCAATTTTGGTAGAAAGTCGTGCCGAGGATGCCAATCAGTTACAAGAACAAATTGCAATCATAACAAAGGCAATTAGCGAGATTCCAGTCGAAATTCCTGTTGAATTTACCAATGTGCCTGCCGAATTTGCTATGCTTTGGAAAATCCGAAAAGGTTTGCTTCCAACGGTTGGAGGGATGCGGAAAGTAGGAACAACAGTAATCATTGAAGATGTTTGTTTCCCTGTGCCTAAATTGGCCGAGGCAACTCTGGATCTTCAGAAACTATTTAAAAAATATCATTACTCCGAAGCGGTGATTTTTGGTCATGCATTGGAAGGAAACTTGCATTTTGTATTCACACAAGATTTTGGGAGTCAGTCGGAGATTGATCGCTACGCTAAATTCATGGATGAATTAGCCGAATTGGTTGTAGCGCGTTACGATGGTGCTCTAAAAGCTGAACATGGTACTGGACGAAATATGGCTCCTTATGTTGAAATGGAGTGGGGAACCGATGCCTACAATTTGATGAAACAAATTAAGGCTATTTTCGACCCACGCTTTCTCATTAATCCAGGAGTAATTTTGAATGCAGATAAGCAAGCACATTTAAAAGATCTGAAACCTCTTCCTGCTGCTCACGAGAAAATCGATCAGTGCATGGAATGTGGTTTTTGTGAACCTGCTTGTGTTTCTCATAATTTAACATTGAGTCCTCGCCAAAGAATTGCGACCTATCGTGAAATTACTCGTTTAAAAGCAAGTGGAGAGAAGCCTCATGAGTTGGCCAGCATGATTAAACAATTCGATTACGAGGCCTTGCAATTATGTGCTACAGATGGTTTATGTGCTCTTAGTTGTCCCGTGAAAATCGACACGGGAAAATTGGTAAAGGAGCTTCGCGCCGATGATGCTTCACCTAAGGCAAAAAAATATGCCATGTGGTGTGCCGATAATATGGATAAGGTTCAGTCCTATGCCAAAATGGGCTTGAATACGGTTAATTTCTTTCATTCCATTCTTGGATCAGGCCTTATGGGGGGTATTTCTGGAGGAATGAGAACCTTATCGGGAAATGCGATTCCTCGATGGACGAAAGCTTTTCCAAAAGGAGCACCTAAAATAGTGGCTCCTGCTGTGAACAAGAAGAATCCTAAGAAGGTAGTTTATTTTCCTTCTTGTATTAACAGAAGCATGGGAACTTCAAAAGATTACGACGAAAAAGTAGCTCTAACTCATAAAATGGAGCAACTGATAAAAAAAGCCGGATACGAAATTATCTATCCCGAGGATTTGAGCAATCAATGTTGCGGAATGGCTTTTTTAAGCAAAGGCTTTAAAGAAGCAGGGATGAAAAAATCAAATAATTTAGAAGCTGCATTAAGTAAGGCAAGTGAAAACGGGAAATACCCAATTTTATGCGATATGAGTCCTTGTTTGTATACCATGAAAGAGAATATGGAACCTCGTTTGAAATTATATGAACCCATTGAGTTCATTATGGAGTATTTAAAAGATAATCTACACTTTACGCCTGTTGACGAAACAGTTTCGGTATTTGCAGTATGCTCGGCAAAGAAAATGGGTGTTGAAGATCAACTCGTTGAGTTAGCTCAATTGTGTGCAAAAAAGGTGGTGAAACCAGATACAAATTGTTGTGGTTTTGCTGGGGATAGAGGATTCACGCATCCCGATTTAAACGATCATGGATTGCGAGACCTTAGAATTCAGCATCCTACAGAAGTAAAACATGGTTACTCAACAAGCAGAACCTGCGAAATAGGTTTAACATTAAACAGTGGGGTTTCTTATCAATCAATTGCATACTTGGTTGATCGGGCCACAACATCTAAAACTTAAAAATCCAATAACTAATTATTCTAATATTTACGGGTGGAGAACTAGTTGTGATTTTTATCTGATTTTGCATCTTGCTATAAAAATTATGACTTGTTCCTAACCTATAATAAACCCAAACTAAAATGAAGAAAGTATTTTTAATGTTCTTAGGACTTCTGCCTTTTGTGGGCATGGCGCAAAAAGCTGATGAAGTAAAAGTAAAATTAAGCGGTCTTGTAACTGGTGAAGCAATATACGATAGTCGTGTGTCGGTTACTGCTCGTGAAGGGGATGTTTTATTGTATCCTAAAAATGAAGATCTTGATATTTATGGTGATGATTTAAACGATCGTTCTGAATTGTATATGACTACTATACATTCTCGAATAAATATTGGGGTTTCGGGTTTTGAAGCTTTCGGGGCAAAAGGGACTGCTTGTGTTCAAGGAGATTTTGCTAGTACAGCAAATGACTATACTGGTTTATTCCGTTTAAGACACGCCTATGTTAAGCTAGATTGGGGGAAAGATGAACTGCTACTCGGTAAGTATTGGCATCCTATGTTTGTAACCTCATGTTATCCTGATGTATTGGCTTGGAATGCTGGAATTCCTTTCAACGTTTTGGCAAGAGCTCCCCAGATAAAATATACTCGCGATTTAGGCGATAAAGGTTATGTTTTTATTGCTGCATTATCCGAAATGGATGCTAAATCTACGGGGCCTAACGGTGCTAGTGTTGAGTATGTTCAGCAAGCAGGTATTCCTGAATTTTCGGGACAAATCAAATACGATTTTGCAAAAGGATTTACTTTAGGAGCAACTGCTGGCTATAAATTTTTAAAACCATTGACTGAAAACTCATTGGGTGCTAAAACAGATGAATTGCTTTCTTGTTATCAGATGAATGCTTGGATGACTTTAAAATCTGATAAAGTAGTATGGAACTTGCAGACAATTTACGGTCAGAACATGTATAATTTTGTAATGTTAGGTGGTTATGGTGTTAAAAATGTAAAAGGTAATGGCGATTATGAATATACCAATATCAAAACATCTTCAATTTGGTCGGATGTGCATACAACTACTGGTAATATTCATTATGGTCTATTTGCAGGTTATACAAAAAATTTAGGTGCTGATGATGATTTGGCAACTGATACAGATGGTGATTTTGTAGGTCTGTATAGTCGTGGTGGTGATATTGATTACGTTTATCAGTTTGGACCACGTATTGAGATCTATTCTGGTAAATGTATGGTTGGTGCTCAAGTATTATATACTGCTGCTGCTTATGGAGATACTAAAGTTGATGGTACAGTAGCTAATTCAGAAGAATTTTCAAGTACAAGAAGCTCAATTTATTTAAGATATTCTTTTTAATTTAAAGTGAAATATTTCTGTTTTCAATTTTAATACAATCAAGGAACTGAATTCTTAAGTGAATACATTCCTTACACTACAATGAGCTCCGATTATTATTGGAGCTCATTTTTTAACATGTCTCTTTTATAGTCATAATAAAATAAATTATGAATAATACGTGATTTTATATTTATACATTAAAGTAATTTTAGAAACCACGAACAAATGATTATGATTGATCAGAATGAATTAGATACATTCAGAATTTACTTGGAATGGGTATAAAAGATAGGGGGTGGTGTGATAAATTTCATTTTTTTTTCTATCTTAGTATCGAATTCTTACTCAAAGTAGGAAATCTATTAAAAAAATCAACCATTTGGTTGGTAGGTTAATTAACCCTTTAGAATTGTTGCCCGTGATTCCCCTATATCACGGGCATTCTTTATGTCTTTACTTTCCTATTGTTCAGACTGAATTTAAGCAAGTTTTGATAGTTTTCATTGTAAGCCAAAAAAAAGAGGAACTCATTGTGAGTTCCTCTTTTGATTTATATTTGTTAATCTTTAGTTTCTAAACAAAGGGTCGGCACCAATTGTACCTACTAAACTTTGAAGATATTCTTTCGATTTAACTCGGTCCAGATCTTTTTTTGCTTTCCAATAACGATCTTCCAAATTCAACTCAGCATTCCAGTCTGCATTAATCTTGTTTGCCATGAAAGACTCAAGATACGCAATTTGTTTTTCGTAGAACTTAATGTCGATATCTTGCTTGTTTTTTAAACGAGCCTGATACCACGAAGAGTTAATTACTACGTCACGATCGAATTGTTTACGTAATTCCGGATCACTAATATCTTTTCCTTGGTATTGTCCGTAAGCCATGATATGCAAAAGAATTTGCAAAGGTGGAATTGCAGCTTCAACACTATCATCTTTAAAATAGTTGATGGCCACTTTTTCCTGCGCTTCTACAATATTGTTAATTCCATCAGCAAAAGCTTCCAGATCTTGAATCTCAGGCTTTAACATTCTTTCGTTAAATACATTCTGAGGCTCATCAAAAATGCGGTTCATATAACGGAAAAGGAATTCTTCAGTAATACGATATCCAAGACGACTTGCTTTGATTTTTTCTCCTTCGAACTCAAAATCCTCAAGTTTTTCGAGAGAACCTTCTTTTATCATCAATTTAGGATCGCGACATTCTTCCTTCAGTCTACACCAAAGTTCAGGAATAAGCAAAGAAACATCATGATCGAATCGATTTTCAGTTCCTACATGGCCTGCAGCTGAAGAAAATCCCTGATATCCGGTAAGGATATAAGAAAGCAAAGCATTGTTTAAATCTGTAGTTGGAGACAGCATGTTAAATGGACCTTTTGTTAAGGCTCCTTCCGACCCAGCACCTGTAGTGGAAGGTGATTTCCCTGTTAAACTACAAATGAAATCCATAAATAATTCAGGCAATTCCTGAAAGTGGATTGGATTGTAAACACTTAACGCACGAATACCAGCTGCTTTATCGGCAGGATTATTTCTACGACCTGGTAATACTGCATTTACTGGATGATGTACGGGCTGATCCAAAGGAATTCTTCGGGCCAAGCGAATACCTATTTCCGCCAATCGATCGTCAACAGGATTTACCAAATCAGGTCGAATCTGCAGGTAACGTGGATTTTGTGACGGTTTACCATCTACAATTCGCGTATGAGAAGGAGAAATAAAGTAATTCGACTTTTTGCTTTCAGCTCCTTGACGAATGATTTCTTGAATTGGTTTTGTATACAAATCAAATCCAATAGCATCGGCTAATAATTCTTTACCGTCTTTTCGGCTAAGTGGCTCATAGTTCGATGTAAAGTTATTTCTCATGGATAGATCAGCTTCAGCTTCTTTATCGTAGCCTCTATTCACTGCTTCATCAGGACGCTGGAAAAAGCGTTCTTCACAATTGGCAGTCAGTTTGATACTTTTATTATCGTAAGAGGAATTTAAGTAGTTGAATTGATTAGCAGGAAGAACAATGGAAGCGGTAATATCATCTTCCATTTGAATTTTTGCTGCAGCAATAAAATCCTGACGCAATTTATTCAAATACCAGGATTTATCACCAGCAAATCCTACTCGCAAGTAACTAGCAACAATCTTACGATTATTAAACAACAATTCATGACCTTTTCTGCCATTGATCACATCAACCGAGAAATAGTCTCTCCAGTTGCTGTCTGTTCTTCCCGGACGATAGAATCTTTTTACAAAAAGAACCAATGCTTTCACATGATCAGGAATCGAATTTAAAAATTCATTGTATTCAGTTGTATAATATTTCGAAGGAGTTAACAACTTCACCACCGAACCTAAAGATCTGTCTGAACTTAAAAGAGCTCGTGCTGGAACAGTTCGGTTAGGAGCATCATTCCAACGATGAGTATAATTGTAATTAATGACTTGATCTGCCAAATTAAAGTCAGTATCCATATCTTGAATATAGAAAGAGCTGTAAATGATGGCGTTTAGTAACGATTTAGAAATTTCTGATTTTCCACCACCTGAAACAGTACAAGGCTTGTGGCAGAAAGTTCCTTCGGCAAATGTACTAACCAATCTCCATGATGGAGCTGTTGGATGCTTTTCCATATGTATCTTGAAACCAGATGGATGCACGTAGTAGTAATCAGGAAGTAAACGAATATGTTCTTTTTTACCATTATTCTCCCAGCTTATCTGGCTTTCGTAAAGGTCTATATTCGCATTTTCATTGATATAGTATATGTTTGGATATGTTGTATCAGTAGCAAAACCTTCAGGATGTACTTCCATGGTTTCGCCGAATTGTTTGATCATTTCATCGTAGCTGTACTGTTTTTTCAGTACATTTTTCATGAAAAGCGCTCCATTAAAACCGTCTCCTAAATTTTTACGAGGGAATGCAATTGCTCCTCCTGAGTGTTCCTCTTCTGCTAAACCATAAAGATTGGCCGAGAAACTAATTTGCGTTTTGATCTCTTTTTTAGAGTAACCAAAATAATTATCTGCAATTAAGGTAATTACAACCCCTTTTTCGCTACGACAGGTTAGTTTAAAAGCATTTCCATTGTTATAAAGTTCATTCTCATCCTTCCAGCAAACACCATCATTTCTCTGACGCTCAGTTGCATCGTCGTAGTGTGGTAATCCCAGATCTTTTTTCTTTAATGCTAACAATTGTGGAGCTAATACAATACAACCCGTATGTCCAGTCCAATGTTCTGGATCTAAACCTGCGTCGTTGGCTGGAATGTTAGGATCTCCTGCGTTGCCAAAAATAGACTCTACAAAATCAAGGTTACTTACTAAACTACCTGGAGCAAAGAAACGAACCTCCAGAGATTTTTGACTGATGATCCCTTTTACCTCCGGGCATACAATCGGACGTAATAAAAGGGAAACCATTAGTTCAGCTTTGTCATCTTGTGTCGCTGTAAATGGAAGTTGTTTTAATTTTGCATTGGGAGCAAAAGCTGCTTGCAAAAATTTTGCAAATGCTTTTTTGGGAACTTCAATTTTATCCAAAGGAACCGGTAAACTTCCATCAACAATATGAAAGGAACCGCTTGTTGTTCTTCTGTCGTGTTTTGGGTTGTGTAGAACTCCTTGTTTTATTCTATATGAGCTTAGTAAGTCTGTGATATGTTCATCCTTGTCTGGAGGAAGACTTAATTCTCTTGCTATTCCTGGTTGATCAAGAATGAATGTCGAATTTGGAATTTTAGCTACATTTTCATCAACATCTTTTAAATAATCATTTAAAAAATTTTGTATCCGCATATCCGCAGGACATAGGTGATCTGCCAATAATCGCGATTTTGCACGGTAATTTTTTATCAGGCTATCAGTAAGTTGAATGAATTTCGGATCGGATAGTTGATTTTGTTCTTCATCGGAACTTTCTGTAAAAATAGGCTGATCCATTGATGCCAGTTGCAGGTTAATATAGCGGATCAAATCTCTTTGATCTGTTTTAACCTCCTTAGATTTAATTTCACTTTTATTTTGTTTTTTACTTTGCATATGTTTCCAATTTATTTTTGCTTAGGGAATGACGGAACCAAATTTACTTTATTTTCGCTGATTCTAAAAGATACAATTTAACTTACATGGATTCACGCAATTTTATTTAACCGTACTAATTTTAGAAGGCACAATTTATAAGAGGCGAAAACGATTTAAATATGAAATTTTGACCCTTATTTATAAAGGTTACAAATTAATAAAATTTGTGAAAATTCCCAATTAATCGATGATCAATTGCATCCTATATTTATATTTTTTTAGAAGAATTTTAGGGTGTAATTTTAATGAATGATTCATGATTATCTTTTTTTATACTAATCTACTCGTAGCTTTTAGATCCTTTATTTGGAATTTGTATCTTGTTAGACCTTAAAAACGATAGTTGTAATTAATATCAAATAATTAGAAATGAGAAAAGTATATGCCATTGGTGATTGTGTTTTGGATGTTTTTTTTGAGAATAATATTCCGGTGGAAGCAAAGCCAGGGGGATCTTTTTTAAATTCGGCGGTAACGCTTGGCCGATTAGGGATTAATGTTTCTTTAATTAGTGAGCTAGGTATGGATCGGGTTGGAGATCAGATAAAAAGTTTTTTGGGCGAAAATGGAGTTGATACTCAACACATATCTTATTTTACCGATACAAATTCAAATTTGGCTTTGGCTTATCTCGATGAAAATAAAAATGCCGATTATTCTTTTTACAAAACACGTAAAGGACTGCCTCATACCGTTGTTTTTCCTACCGATGTTGCAAAAAATGATATTATTCTATTTGGATCTTTTTTGGCCATAAAAAAGGAATTTAGATTTGCCTTAAGTGCCTTCCTTCTAGATTGTAAAAAGAAGGGAGCTTTAATCATTTACGATCCAAATTTTCGTTCTCAACATTTACAAATGTTGCCAGAGGTTCTTCCCTACATAAAAGAGAATATGGCTCTGGCTAATGTTGTGAAGGCATCAAATGAAGATTTTCAATTTATTTGCAACAGTACAAATGCTGAACAGGCATATCAATGGATGAGTGAATTCTCGGATGCTTTACTCATTTATACAGCAAATAAGGATGGTTTATTCATTCACAACAAGCAGGAGTATTATTATACAGTTCCTTCCATTAAGCCTGTTAGTACTGTGGGTGCTGGCGATACGGTAAATGCAGCTATTGCATTTGTTTGTGTTCGAAATGGAATTAAAGTGTCTGATTTGGTTGTGCTATCGGAAAAGAACAGAGATGATTTGGCACGTTTTGCAACCTTTTTTTCACAGCAGGTTTGTATGATTTACGATAATTTTTTACCCATTGAAACAGCTAGTGAGTACCGCTTATAAAAAAAACACCCCCTTTACAACAAAAAGGGGGCGTTCTGTAACTACACACATTAAAATTGAATAGGAACTTTTGGACATCGTTCCTACTACTTAGTACGGCAATTTGGTAAAAGGTAACCTAAGAAAAGAGGTTATTTATAGCTTTTTATATGAATGTGTCTTTTTTGTTGATAAAGCTGGTGTTTTTATGGAGCAAGTCTTCTGTGTTTCCACTTTTTATTTTCTAAAGTATATTCAATTCTGTCATTTAATCGATTTTCTCGTCCTTGCCAAAATTCAAAAAGATCAGGTTGTAGTTGATAGCCTCCCCAGAAATCAGGTCGATTGAATATTGTCCCGTGTTCATTTTCAAATTGATTCATCATTTCAATTAGGCTTTCTCGGTTTTCAATTTCAGTACTTTGAGGCGATACTGAAGCTGCCATTCGACTTCCTATTGGGCGTTCAAAAAAATATTGATTAGAATCTTCTGCTTTTAGTTTGGTAATTTTTCCTTCAATGCGTATTTGTCGTTCCAGCTCGGGCCAAAAAAAAACCAAGGCTCCATATGCGTTTTTGTCAATGTCCTTTCCTTTTCGGCTTTGATAGTTGGTAAAAAAACAGAAACCTTTCTCACTAAAATCTTTTAAAAGAAGAATTCTTGCCGAGGGTCTATTATCGGGCGAAACAGTGGCGAGAGTCATGGCGTTGGCATCGGGAAGTTGCATTTTTACGGCTTCTTCAAACCATATACGGAACTGAGTAAATGGATTCGAATTGATTTCCGATCGAGTTAGGGAACGTTGGCCATATTCATGCCGGAGTTTCTTAATATCCTTATTCATTCTTTTTTATTTTGCCTGTAAATATTTTGATTTTATAAAATGTTAGGCTGAATGCTTAAGCCTGTATAGTTGATGTAATAATGACCTCCTTTTTTAGGATGTTGCATTTCTTTTTCATCCTTGGTGTCGGCATTAGCAACTCCAACATGAGCAAATAAAATTTTTGCCTTGTGCTTGTCGGCATGCTTAATAATTTCTTCTGCTGCCGAAGGCGATAGCGAACCTAAGTCGGGATAAGTGCTGGTTTTTACTACGATAAAATGCAATTGATCATTTTTTCGAGCTAAAATTTGCGGGTTTTTTTCGAATTCTATGTTTATCGAAAGTACTTCAAATTCGTCTTTTATGTGTTTGTAAACCCATTTAACTCCTAATTCATGAAGTTCCGATCCACTCAATCTATTTTGTTTCATTCTTTTGTTTTATTCTATTTCCGATACGAATATCTTCTTTAATTAAAACAATTCCAAATAGAATGATTCTCATGAGGCTCTTTCTATGGATAAAGATAGGCATGGCAGTCTACGCAGGAGTAATCTTTCCAATCTGTTCCGATGTAAACAGGATGAATAAATTCCATATTTTCAGATGAAAAGGCCATGTTTAGGGAATCTGGTTTTCCTTGTGCAATAATGGAATGGCATAGGTTGCAATCTTTAGAAATGATCTTGCCTTCTTTGCTAACATGATTATCATCGTGGCAACGGAAACAGCCCTGTGTTTCTATATGGCTTTTATGATCGGGGTATACATCCCAGCGTACCTTCATTTCGGGAAAGGTATTTTCATGATAAGCAGATTTAATTGCATTGATAGCCTGTGAGATTTTGGGTTCATGTTTAGTTAGGATATCGGGATAGTTCTCTTGGTAAAAATTCAGAATGCTATTTGTAATTCCTAGATTAGCACTATCCTTACTCACATAAATTTCTTTTAATGCTTCCATGGCTGCAAGCTTAATAAAAGGTATATTTTTATCGATGTCATTTTTCGACAAGGAAGCATCAATATAATCAGGAGGTGATAAGTAAATATGAGATGGGCGATTGTGGCAATCCATACAATCCATTTCGTGCAGTTGTCCATCCGCAAAAAAGCTGCTATCTGGAGGCATCATATTGTCTTCAAAAATTTGGATTTCTCCCGTTGCCAGATTTGTGTATCTGATCCATTGAATAAATTCTGATTTGTTATCGGTCGACATGAATTCAATTTTCACATCAGGGTTAATGTGCCAATGAATCCCTTCGGATAGTTTTTCGGTGTGGTGATTGGCACCTGTTTTCATACTTAATTGAATGTTCCACTCGCTGTTATTTTCATCAGTTAAATAATGGCGTTCTTTTTTGATCCGATTTGAGTAAAATTTTTCGGGCCAATGACAATGCTCACAAGTTTCCTGGGCAGGGCGAAGGTCGGCAAGTGGTGTAGGAATGGGTCGAGGGTAATTATTTACAGCAACGGCATAAACTTGATACAAACCACTTAATTTGGAGCGCACATACCAATCGGCTCCAGAACCAACATGACATTCTACGCATGCTACTTTTGCATGAGCCGATTTTTGATAGGTGACATATTCAGGTTCCATAACCGAATGACAAAGAGTGCCACAAAAAGGAACCGATTCGCTATATTGAAAAGCTTCGTAGCTTCCTATTGAGGAAAGAAAAAGAAAGAGAAAACTGATTACAACAAATAAGGTGAAGGCATTTCTGTGTTTAGAATCATTTAAATCGACTCGAGGCCATTTCATACCTTCTGCTATAAATATTTGGTTCTTTTTTCGACGAATCTGAATCAGCATTCCGATAGGGATAAGCAGCATTCCAATTACCATAAAAGTCGGTAATATTAGGTAAATAATTAAGCCCATGTAGGAGCTCCCCTGATCGAAAAGAACCGAAATTACAAAGAAAAAAACGATGAGAAAAAAAGCTATGATTGCTATGCTCGCACCTAAAATAGAGAGCCAATTGTAGGTTGATTTGGGTAGTTTCATAACAGTCGATTTTACATGATAGTAATAATTTATGGAAAAGTCTGATAATTACCTATTTGTAATGCTAATTTAAAGTCTTTCTTTCTTATCGAGAAAAAATCATTCGCTATAAGATTCTATCATTCTTTTATCATGCATGAGCTGTTTAAATTGGTCTTTTGTGAATTGTAGATTCCTTTTATTAGTTGTGAGGAGCAATTATATCGATAATTGTCGATTAAAATACGATGAGTTTCTTTAAAAAGATTGAAATTGTATGCCACAAATAAGACAAAAACACCTTCTGTATGGTTCATGATTATGACTGATCTTCTTGGTCTTAATTACGATAAATAGTACATTGTGTGTAAATTCTATTATTTTCATATGAGTATTAAACAAACTAAAATTTATATGTTGAACATTGCACTATTTGGTCCTCCAGGTGCTGGAAAAGGAACTCAATCGGAGTTTTTACTTGAACAGTACAATCTTTTTTACATTTCTACTGGTGATTTGCTACGAAAAGAGATGTCTGAAAAAAGTAAATTAGGACTCGAAGCACAAAGTACAATTGCTTCTGGTGGTTTGGTTTCTGATGAAGTGATTGTACAGATAATTGAGAAAACAATCACTGAAAATCCCGATTCGAATGGATTTCTTTTCGATGGATTTCCCAGAACATACATTCAGGCCTATATTTTGGAAGGATTAATGATAAAGTTGAACACCTCCTTGAATTGTTTAATTAGCTTAGAGGTGGACGAGGAAGTTTCTGTTTCTCGTTTATTAAATAGAGGGAAGACTTCGGGTCGAACCGATGATAATGAACTTGTGATTCGGAATCGATTAAAGGAATACAAGGATAAAACACTTCCAGTGTTGAAGTTTTACAAAGACAGAGGGATTTTTTTTGAGGTAAAGGGTGATCAGCCAATTGAAGAAGTAAATCGGGATATACAAAAAGTGATAAAGGAAGAATTAAACAAGAGTTTATACAATATAGTCTTGTTTGGCTATCCAGGTTCGGGAAGGGGATCGCAGGGACTTGCATTGGCCAAAAAATATGAATTAGAATATGTTTCAACAGGTCAAATGCTTGATTATGAGATTAAAACTAAATCAAAAATTGGTAAGCGCATTTTTGACTTGTATGAAAATGGAGAATTGGTTCCCGATGAAATTGTAGTTCAGCTTATCGAAAAGAAAATTGAGAATTCGAAAGGAGTGAAAGGATTTATTTTTAAAGGCTTTCCCCGAACTTTGGTGCAGTCATATATTTTGGATGGTTTACTGAAAAAGCATGGTTCATCTATTTCTCGGGTTATCGAAATTGAAGTGCCAACTCTAGAGCTAATCAATCGTTTAGATGCTAGAAGTAAAACAGATCGATGTATGCCTTACGATACTAGCATCTCGAAAATAGTAAAACGTTTACAGGAGCATGAAAAAAAAACAGTTCCTGTAATTGAAAAATACATGCAAATGCATGGACTTACAAAAGTAGATGGAGTAGGATGCTTCGAAGAGGTATTTCAACGCCTTTCTGATGAAATAGTTAAAGATATCAAGTGATTTTTTATAAGCATTGTATGACATTTATAACAATATGATTATTCTAACAATAGAAACACGGATCTGCAGTGAGCAGAAAAGAAGGAAGCATGATCGATAAAAATTTTTATCTCTTAATGGTATTGCAAGTTTTGTTTGTAGCCTTAACGTCTTTTATATTTTGCTTTCTAATTGTAAAAGGACAAGCGTTTGCAATTGCTATTGCTTTATTTGTCTTGTGGCTTTTGCAAATTGGATATCTAATTTATTACATCAATAATGTAAATCGTAATTTATCTCGTTTTTTTAATGCATTAGAGTATCAGTATGATACTTTACAACCTAATGAATTGGAAAAACACAAAAGGTTTCAAAGTTTAGATCAAAATTTTAACCGCATTTTAAATGCGAGGGCTAAAGTGAAGATTGAAAAGGAACAGGATTTTATTTTCTTCAAGAATGCGTGTTATCTAATGGGTGTGGCTTTGCTTGCTTTTGATCATAAGGGTAATGTTCGTTTTTGTAATGAGGCATTTAATGAGCTTTTTTTAGTGAAAGATGTCGGGAATATTAGCGAACTAAATAAGATTGATAAAGATTTTCCTGATTTTTTGTTTCGTGTTAAAACGGGAAAACAAAAGTTGAGAAAATATCTGGTGAAACATCGGATCTTACAATTGGCGATTTCGGCAGTTGATTTTAGAATGGAAGAGAATTGTTTCAAACTAATTGCTTTTCAAGATATTAAAAATGCCATGGATCGAGTGGAGATGGAAACGATGGATCAATTGCTTCATGTTTTTAGCGGAAAAGTGATGAATTCACTTAATCCAATTCGTCAGTTATCCGATCGTCTTATTGAATTTTATGAAAAGAAAGGAGGTCAACCTTGTCAGGAAATATTGAGCCAGGGAGCCATGTCGAACACCTTGATGGGACTAAAAACCATTAGAAGAAGAAGTAATGCTTTAGTTGAGATGTTTGATCAGTATAAGAATTTAAAACAACAAGAAAGGCCTCATTTTGAATTGATTATGCTTGAAAAATTATTTTCTGGTATTAATAATTTACTGAATGAGGAATTCAAGTCTGAAAAGATTGAGTTTACTTATTACCTTAAGGAAACTGGTCAGGAAGTAATAGCAGATGAAAAATTGCTCACTCGACTTTTAGTGCTTCTAATTCGAAATTCAATAGAAGCCTTACAAAATACCGAATCAAAATCGATTTCAATTTCGACAGGTCCTGGAAACCCAATTAGCTTAATTATTGTAAGAGATAACGGAGTGGGCATAACACAGGATAATATTAATCATATTTTCACTCCTTTTTTTACGTCTAAAGAAAAACATACAGGTATGGGGTTAAATTTCGCCAGACAAATTATGAGCTTGCACGGAGGTGCAATTTCGGTACGTTCAAAAGCCCACCACTTAACCGAATTTTCTCTTCAATTTTAGATAGGTAAAACATAATATTATCATAGTTTAATGAAGTAATAAAGATGAAATTAGTCTGTTTTGTGCTTACATTTTAGTTCATCTAAATTGATTCGAACAATTTTCTCGTCCAGACTTTGTAAAAGATCATTTAGTTTAGTACAAGGATATTGGGGACAATCGGCACAGCTTGTGTAAAGTTTTTTACGGGCACATTCACGAACCTCACAATTGGCACAATGTCTAAATTTTTTTCCCCAAGGTTCACGGCAGCCTTTGCAGCTTATTTCGCACGATTCATAATGATTTTCCCGATCAGACCAAAGCTTTGCAATTTTTATACGCACATTTTTCTGTTCTTTTTCTGTGGCTACATAGGCCGGACATTTAGAACAGTCTATTCCACAGTAAGCTATTCTATTTTTCTTTTTAATTTTTTTCATCTTACTCTATAAGATAATTTAGCTTAACTACAGTTTAGAACTAATTCTTCATTACAGAATTACACACTTAAATATACACAATAAATTCGTGATATTTAGTGTGTTATGTATATTATTATGTGGATAGACTACTGCGCTACACGAAAAAAATCCTCGAAGTTTTTTCTTCGAGGATTCACTTTATGAATATGAATTCGTTTATTTTTGTTTTTTACCTTTGCAGGTATTAATTCCCAAAAATCCATAAGGAGGACAACTTCCGGTGATACTAGTTAAAAGCATGACACATGCAAATATGAAAACTGCAATACCAATGGTTCCAGTGATGATATTCAGAAAATAAAGTGAAGCCAGAATAATAGCTGCAATTACTCTTAACACGCGATCAAGATTACCCATATTTTTTTTCATTCTGTATTAATTTAATTAACAACTTCAAGTTCATTGGTTGGTTCGCTATAAATAGCTTGTTTTTCGGCGAATACTTTAAATCTTTCCAGATTGGTAGCATCAATTTTCTGAAAGCTTTTTGTGAAAAGTAAGAACAGGGATTTTGCCAATGGGTTGGTACCTTCTATGGTATATCGAGCAACTATTTTAGTTCCTTTTTCGGATTCTGAAAAGCTATAATGATTGTATTTGTGCATCCATCCAGATTTATATTCTATTTCTATAAGCTTATTCTCTTTGTAGTTGCTAAGTTTTTCGATTAATTCAACCATGTTTCCATCATTATCCACCATTAATTTGTATTCGCTTCCAATTTTTTCGGGTGTTTCTATTATAACTTCGAAACTTTTCACTTCACTTAGCCATTCCGAAAGGCGATCGTGATTAGTAAAGAGCTGAAAAACTTTTTTTACTGGGCGATCAACTTTGTTTTCAATTAGGTATTGTTGTTTGCCTAAAAATAGTCCTAGAACAGTAGTGGCCAATAGGAGGATTGCTAATAAAATCCCTGTTTTTTTTAAGATTTTCATGAATTTATTTTTCGATAAATAATTTAAAATCAGACAAACCTTTTTCAAAATCAGGACCAATTGCTTTTTCCATGTTCATAAATACCATCATTATGGTAATTGGAAAAGTATTATGTCCTTTAAAACCCCAGCTAACTTCGGTACCTTCACTTACTTGTTTGAGGCTAAAAAAGCCAGTACTGGTCGATTTAAAAGGTTTTAGAAAGCGAAGTTCTGTTTCAATATAAGAGCTAGGTTCTATTTTGGTAATTTCTTGTTCTCCTTCTCCTACTTCTTTGTTTCCTATCCAATGAGTAACCGATCCAAGCTGTCCATCAACACCATTGTATTCTACAACCATATTAGGATCTTTAGAAGCCCAGGGCGACCACTCTTGTTGAGCTTTTAAGGAGCACAGGCTTTTAAAAACAGAATCAATATTTACCGAAACTATAATTTTTCTTTCTACTTGATAGGTTTTGGGCGCTATGGTATGAAGAATAACAAGGAGTAAACCGATTCCTAAAAGGATGTAAAGGAAAATCTTCATTTGATTTCTGTTTAGTTAGTACCGAATTATTTTATTGAAACTATTTAAAGATAGAGAAAATTCACTGTAAAAATGTAATTGAAAAAATGTAAGAAAGTAAAAATTAGTCAATTTTTAATGCATTTTTTTGCCTAAAATGCTTTTATCCATTTATTTTTATATTGTTTTTTAGTTCTGACAACAAAAATGAGCAATTCCTTTTGGTACTAGTGTTTTAGCTAGAGAAATGCGATTATTTTAATAATTTGTTTTAAGATCTTAAAAAAATAGTATTGGATTTATTTTCATATTAAATCAATTTATGTACATTTATCCCTTATAATAATTTAAAATTTTTTAAGTAATGCCTACAGGTACAGTAAAATTTTTTAACGAATCTAAGGGATTTGGATTCATTAAAAACGACGAAACAGGAGAAGATATCTTTGTTCATGTAACAGGATTAATTGACAAAATTGATCAAAACGACGAAGTAACTTTTGATGTTGTTGAAGGAAAAAAAGGAATGAATGCAGTTAATGTGAAAATTAATTAAATCAGCATAAAATATTTTTCCTTGGTAAAGCTCAATGTAATGTTGAGCTTTTTTTGTGCATTATTCTGTGCAATCAAATTTACCCAAGGAAGCAGTTTTTTCTAAATAGAAGAATGTATTATTTTTGTAGCATGAGCAATGAAATAGATGCACTTGATGCATTGAACAAAATGTGTTCCGACACATTAATGGAACACTTGGGAATTATCTATACAGAAGTAGGCCAAAATTACCTTGTTGCAGAAATGCCTGTGACCTCGAAGCATTGGCAACCCATGCGAATTTTACACGGCGGAGCAACACTTGCTTTGGCTGAATCGGTAGGGAGTGCCTTATCAGTAATTAAGACCGATATGGAACAATACGATGTGAAAGGGATGGAGATCAATGCCAATCACATTAGAAGTATTAAAACTGGAACGATTACCGCAAAAGCACATTTTATCCACAAAGGAAGTTTGACCCATATTGTTGAAGTTAATATACTTAATGAGCAAGGAAAATTGATTTCGGTTTGTAGAATTACCAACGTTATTTTAAAAAAGTAGAATGGTGGAAAATAGAAATGAATTAGCTGCCTTTTTTACCTACTGCTTGCAGAATAGTTTTCCCTTTTTTGCTTACCAATTACCTAATTCTGGAATTATTCAAATTGGGGTTCAAACCGATTCGAATTTGAAAGCATATGGATGTTTGTCTGAATTAGAGGGTGAAAATGGTTTCGTATTTTCTCCTTTCGATACAGAAAGTAGACATCATTCGTGGTTTGTGCGAGGTGATTTGCAATGGGAAGCCAGCGAAATAGATTCCCAAGCCATTAAGGCATTAGAATTACATACAAATAAGGCAGATTTAGAATTGACAGACCAAAACTTACTCGAGAGTTCGTACAATTTGTATTTCAATCAGGTAACTGCAATGATTTCTGATTTAAAACAAGAAAAGCTAGACAAGACCGTTTTGTCGAGAATTCAGATTTTAGAGGGGATGGGAAAAAATCAAGCGGCCGAATCATTCTTAAAATTATCCGAAGCTTATCAATCAGCATTTGTATCGTTCGTATCCATACCCAGCGTGGGAAATTGGATAGGAGCAAGTCCTGAAACCTTACTTTCTTCGAATGAAAATTGCATTGAAACAGTTGCTTTGGCGGGAACTCAGAAGCTCGGAGATAGAGCTCTTGATCAGATAAGTTGGGAGAAAAAAGAACGGGAAGAGCAAGCTTTTGTGAGCTCATATATTGATGGAGTATTGGCTAGTCATCATCTGAGTGGATACAAGCGGACAGGACCAGTAACTGCTCAGGCAGGAAATGTGGTTCATCTTAGAACCAGCTATCAGTTGCCTGCAGATTTAAATTTTTCTCAATTGTCGGCCTTGGTTCAGGATCTTCATCCTACGCCAGCTGTTTGCGGATTACCCAAACAGAAGGCTGTGCAACTTATCCGAGAAATCGAAAAACACGATAGAGAATATTATGCTGGTTATTTAGGGCCAATTGAAGCCAGTGGGATTTTTTCTTTGTTTGTGAATTTAAGAAGTATGAAAGTGCTTGAAAATCAGATGGCTCTTTTTGTTGGTGGGGGAATTACTGCCGATTCAATCCCCGAGAATGAATGGGAGGAAACCTGTTTAAAAGCTCAAACCCTACTGAATGTCATTCGTTCGTAAGGGAAGCCCAATAAATTATTCTAAATTTGGGCTAAATTTATCGATAGTAATTGTGGAATGTAATCATCTCAATTAGCTGAAAGGCTTTTATTGGATCAGATGTGACTTCAATATTCGAAAAAATAAACTAAAAAATATGGAGCGAAATTATTCAGATATCAAAGGAGTGAAAGAGTTAATTGATATCTGTTGGGCAAAAGGAATGGAATATGTTATTGTTTCGCCTGGTTCTCGCAACGCACCATTAAGTATTTCTTTTGCCAAAGATCAGCGAATAAAAAGTTTGGTGATTGTGGATGAAAGAAGTGCTGGATATTTTGCGCTAGGAATTGCTCAACAAACCAGGAAACCAGTTGGTTTGGTTTGTACCTCGGGCACTGCTTTGTTAAATTATGGTCCGGCCGTAGCCGAAGCTTTTTACCAACGATTGCCTTTGGTTGTGATTTCGGCCGATCGGCCTGTGGAATGGATAGGACAAGACGATTCGCAGGCTTTGCCGCAAGTTGAAGTATTTGGACGTTTTGTAAAAGGAAGTTATCAGCTGCCTCTGGATGCCAATAACCCTGATGATTGCTGGTATTTAAATCGCGTGGTGAATGAAGCAGTAAGCAAAGCTCAAAGCGGAAGACTAGGACCTGTGCATATTAATTTCCCCTTGCGGGAACCTCTTTATGGGGTGAAAAAATACGCCAATACCAACGAAAGGGTCATTTCTAAAATTGCATCGGTTGACGAGTTAAGTGAGGAAAGTATTTCAAAGCTTGCTTCAGTTTTTAACTCTCAGCAGAAAATTTTAATTATCGCAGGATTGCTGCATCCTCAGCCCGACTTGAATGCGCTCCTGGCTGACCTGGCAAAACTCAAAAATGTAGTTGTGTTAACCGAATCGGTGGCGAATCTTCATGATGAGGCGTTTTTGCCTTGCATCGATCGGGTTCTTTGCTCTTTGAAGCAAGAGGAATTGGAAGATTTTGCACCTGATTTGCTGATTAACTTTGGCGGTCCTTTGGTTTCTAAAATGATTAAATCATTCTTACGAAATAACAGTCCGAAAGAGCATTGGTTCATCGGAAAAGAGGATCACTTTATTGATACATTTGAACATCTAACTACTCATATTGATGTTTCGCCTTTGGCATTTTTTAGGCAGCTGTTGCCACAGATAAAAGCATTGGAAAGTAGCTATTCTGCTCACTGGAAAAATCGCGATGCTGTTGTTTCAAGCATTCATGAGGAATATCTGAAAAGTATAGAGTGGAGTGACTTGAAGGCTTTCGAGCAGGTTTTGCAAACCATTCCCGAGGGAGGAAACTTGCAGTTGGCGAACAGTTCTGTAGTTCGTTATGCGCAATTATTTAAAACATCCAATCGCTTAGCATACAATGCAAATAGGGGGACCAGTGGCATTGATGGTTGCACTTCAACAGCTGTTGGTGCTGCCATGGTAAATGGTAAAACAACCACTCTGATTACAGGTGATATTAGTTTTTTCTATGATTCCAATGCGTTGTGGAATAAATATTTACAGCCAAATTTAAAAATCATTCTCATCAACAACGGAGGAGGAGGAATATTCCGTTTTATATCGGGACCCTCGGGCGTGGAAGAACTCGAAGAATATTTTGAGGCGGTTCAGAATTATAGCGCCGATAAATTGGCAGAGACTTACGGTTTGGACTATTTCCATGCCGAAAATGAAGAGGAAGTGAATCAAATTCTTCCCGATTTCTATGCAGCGAATTCACAAGCTGCTATTTTAGAGATTAAAACACCTAGAAAGGTGAACGATCAAGTATTAATAAATTATTTTAACACTATAAAAATTAAGGTATGACAACGAGAGCATGGACTACCATTAAAGAATACGAAGATATTAAATTCGATTTTTTCGAAGGGATTGCCAAGATAACAATCAACAGACCTGAGGTCTATAATGCATTTCGTCCGCAAACCAATTTCGATATGTTGGATGCGATGGATATTTGTCGCGAACGCAGTGATATTGGGGTAATTGTGTTTACCGGAACAGGCGATAAGGCTTTTTGTTCGGGTGGCGATCAGAATGTAAAAGGAGTGGGTGGTTATATCGATGATCATGGTGTTCCTCGTTTAAATGTATTGGATTTGCACAAAGCAATTCGTTCCATGCCTAAGCCGGTTATTGCCATGGTGAATGGATATGCCATTGGTGGTGGACATGTATTGCACATTGTTTGCGATTTAACCATTGCTTCGGAGAATGCGAAATTCGGTCAAACTGGCCCTAAAGTAGGCAGCTTCGATGCTGGTTTTGGTTCTTCCTATCTGGCTCGCCACGTAGGTCAGAAAAAAGCGCGTGAAATTTGGTTCCTTTGCAAGCAATATACTGCCAAAGAAGCTGAAGAAATGGGCATGGTAAACAAGGTAGTTCCTTTGGAACAATTGGAAGACGAAACCGTGGAATGGTGCACAATCATGTTGCAGCGTAGTCCGATGGCATTACGTATGATTAAGCGTGGATTGAATGCTGAACTAGACGGACAACGTGGATTAATGGAGTTTGCAGGTGATGCTACTATGATGTATTACCTTATGGAAGAAGCTCAGGAAGGGAAGCATGCATTCCTAGAAAAGCGAGATCCTGATTTTCAGAAATTCCCTAAGTTTCCAGGCTAGTTTACTGGATTCAAGATATTAAAGTGGTCATCGGATTGATTCGATGACCACTTTTTATTGGATTGAATTTGTAGATAGTGGGTGATAGTTTTAGGTCCTCTTCAGGGGATTTTAGTGGGTGTAGAATCTCCATTTAGAAATATAGGGGTAGAAAGGACATAAGAAATAAGAATAGAACCTATTTTTATAATGAAATTGCCAAACCTAAAGCCGAATTTCTGCTTCCAATCTCTGCAAACAGTAACCATTTGTAGTTTAGTTTGTATCGAAGGCCTGTGTGAATTTCTGTAAACCATTGAGTTTGAGAGATTTTTTTGTTTCCTCCTTCTAGATCAGCTCCTAAGTTGCCACCAATGTACCAATCCCAGTCATTTGATTCAAAGCGTTTTTCTTTTATCAAATGATAATTGATTCTAAGGCTGGCACTTAATTGACGAGTCGAAGACAAATCAGATTCTAAAAAGTATAGGTTGCCTTGCAAGCCCATTGAAACACGATTCATAAAGCGATGGTCTAACATTCCTTGTAATCCGAAACCACTATCGTATTGCACCCCGTTAGTTAGAGCACCAGACAAAATTGTTTTTCCAAACAGATTGTCGTTCATTATGTAACGTGATTTTATGACTGATTGAGGTACTTCACCAACTATTGTTTTTGCATTAGCTGTGTATGAAAAAAGAAATCCAATCAATGCGATAGAGAGGAAAATTTTTTGAATCATTTGTATTAAGATCTTATTCATTTATCGCTTAAGTTACAAAATATTTTAATTATGACTTTATTTAGTTTTAGACTAAACTTGGCAGTCATCTATTTTGTGATTTTTCTTTTACTCTTCGAGCAATATGGACTTGGTCATTGAATTTAATAATTAAAAATTTTGTAGAAATCGTATTGTGGCTAATTGTATGGATTCAAAAGAATAGAAGAGCGATTCCAGCTAATTTATAAACTAAGCTCAATTGTAAAATTAGTTTCGAGATCGAAAAGCGGAAGGACTTAGGCCTACATTTTTTTTGAAAAATCTTGAAAAACTACTTATGGAATCAAAACCCAATTTGAACGCCAGTTCTTTGGTTGTGATCTCTCTTTTTAGCAGTTGGCGTTTGGCTTCGGTAATTTGTCTTTGCTGAATAATTTGCTTGGCAGTAAGGTGTAGCTTTTCCTTTAAAATTTGGTTCAATCGTTTTGTACTGATGCCAATTTCTCGGGCATAGTAATCGGGTTTTGTTTCTTGTAAAAAAGTAGTTTCCATTAACTCTAAAAACTGAAAAACCTTTTTTTGATGCAAGTCCTGCTGTAAAAAGCCATTGTTTTGAAAGCGAATTAAATGCAGGAGCAAAGCCTTAAGTAATGTTTTAAGTAGGATGAAAGAGGCTGACTCATCATGGTACTCCTCTGTAAGAAAATCAATTAAATGCCGCAATCGCTTAACTTGCTGATTGTCATCAATAATAAATTGAGGATATTTATTGAAAAGTGACATTACATCCAAAGCATATTCAATGTCGTCTTTATCAATAAAATCTCGGTCAAAATTTATTAAAATGCCTTTATCTTTTGTAAATAGGTCGGAATTAAATGCTTCATTTAGAGCTTTGAAATGGACAATTAGTGCGTTTTTTGTCTTACATTCAAAATAGATTCCCATGGAATTATTTGAAAGGATATCGCTTTTAGGTTCAAATTCTTGAATAATTTGAAATTTACTGCACCAATCTTCTTTGCTCATTTGATCTTAAAATATTCTCAAAAGTAGCAAGAATTTATTCAAGTTGAACTTTTAGAGAATTTTGGAAGTTGTAAAAAATTACGCCACCAACTACAAATGCCAATACAGCGGAAAAACTATAAACCGCTATGTAATTACCAGAAATAGATTGAACGAAAGTAGATAAAAATTGACCTCCAAAAATACCCATAGAATACAAACCTAAGTTTTTTCCTTGATTTTCCGAGTTGCTGGCTTCTATCATCATGTGGTTTAGTAGCGGAATACTAAGGCCAAAACCAATGCCCAAAAATAGAGCCGATAGCAGTAAAAAAGGAATGCTTGCTGTACTCGACAAAACCAGATAGGCCAACATATAAAATGCAAAACCCAAGCTAAGTGTTTTTCCATCTCCCAAAAATCTAATCATTTTTGGCATTTGGCTGGCAGTAAGAATAGCAGTAAGCGAAATAAAAGCCAATAGATAGCCTGTTTCCGATTCGTTAAAAGTAAAGCAATCTGGCAAATAGAGGGGTAAAGTAACAATGCCAACAAAGAACAACATCATGGCCAATAGCGAAGCGCAAAAAATTATTCTAATTCTGGAATGATTTTTCGGATTTGATGTCGAAAGCACTTTTTGCTCCTGTTTTTTAGCTTGCGATTTCGGTAAGGTATTAAAAACTAAGAACACACAAATAATCGCACTCAAATAAATATAAAAAGGGTATTGCCAATGCATTTGACCTAAAATACCACCCATTGCCAGAAAAATTACACCACCCATTTCAATGGCCATTCCTTGCCAGGCAATCATTTTTAAGCGGGTTTCGTTGGTGAAAATTTCAACTATATAAGTGGTTACCGATACCTGAATTGTAACCGTTGCGGCTCCAAGCAGAAAACGGTCTAAAATTAATAGGTAGTCGTTGGAAATAAATGCACCCAATAAGCCTAAAATTCCATAGGAAACAAGACCGAAACACAACAATTTAATGCTTCCTAATTTGTTTAGCAGGCGACCAATTAAAGGGGCAAATAACACAACACCCAAGGCTGGTACAGTAATTAGCCAACTGGGCGAAAAGCCAAAATTTATTGTTTTTACAATTCCGGATAGCGATGGTGCAATTACTGTGCCCACCATAATGGTTAAACTGCTAACAAATAGCAGTGTGAAAATTCCAAAGTTTGAGATTTTATTCATCTGACAAAATTCCGATTTATCTTTTAGAAGCGCTTTACCACTTTTCTAAATTAGTTGGCAAAAATGGAAATTGCTTGTGGAATAGGCAGAATTTCATGATAAACTTAGTGTTCGCGTCAAATAAATAGTATGAATTTTTAGTAAAAAATTAAAATCAGATCCCTCATTACAAAATATTCATGCTGTTGAATTATATCTGAATAATGAAATATCGAGCTTTGTAACCCATTTGAATCTTTCCATAACCAAACAAGAAATCACCACAAAATCGGCTACTATTCTTTATATTTGCCATTGTCCATAAGTAAAAAAACCAATATCCGTAAAGTAGAATGACAGATAGAATAATACAGAAGATGATTGAGTACTTCGGAAAAGATGTTCGGAGAATAAACCATGCGCTAAAAGTTTATGGGTTTGCAAGTTGTATTGCACGCAGAGAGAATTTATCGGATAATGAATTATTAGTCCTTGACATGGCTGCGATTCTTCATGATATTGGCATTAAGAATGCCGAAGAAAAATACGATAACACAAGTGGACCTTATCAGGAAAAAGAGGGTCCTGCTGTTGCAATAGATTTACTATCCGATATTAATCTTACAAGGGAAAATCTTCATAGAATCTGTTATTTAATCGGGCATCATCATTCCTATCAGAAAATAGATGGACTGGATTTTCAGATATTGGTGGAAGCAGATTTCTTAGTTAATATTGATGAAGATAAAATGCCAGATCGCTCGATTGAGAGCATCCAAAAGAAATATTTTAAGACTCAAACAGGTATTTCATTAATTCAGGCAATGTACCGCAAAGGCTAAGTTTACTATTTTAGCTACTGGAAAATGGTTTGCTAAAAGTAAAAGATTGATCAAGATCAGCAGCGTTTTTTAATTTTAAACTTATTAATAGCTCAAATCAAGCTTTACAACTACAAGATCGCAATTTTTCGAGACCTACAATTATCTCCTAATCCGAATTCTACCCAAGTTTAATAATTCTAATTTTACACTCTATCAAGTCATAAACAGCTTTTTATGCAAGAAACATTGTAAAAATAGGGGGTGTTTCTTTAAATATGGTTTTTTAGAAAATAGGGTGCCAATTTTTTTGTTTAAGTTTTGTCGTTTTGTAGATTCACATAATTAAAGAAATAGGCTGTTTGTGCTTTGCCAAAGGGAAGAAACAAGCCATGTTGGTTTTTCCCAAATGCTGACAAGTGTACAAATGGTATTGCGAACTTTAAACTGATAGAAAATTATGGATCTTAGCATTCAACCAATGACCAAAGAGAGTTGGGCAGATGTTGCACGAATTTACGAAATGGGTATTGCCACTAAAAATGCAACCTTTCAAAACGAGATTCCCGACTGGGATTCCTGGAATAAGGCACACAGTAAGCATTGTAGATTAGTGGGCTTAGTTAATGGTAAAATAGTTGTATGGGCGGCTTTATCGCCAATTTCTAGCAGACCGGTTTATGCGGGTGTTGCCGAGTTGAGTGTTTACGTTGATTCTGCTTATAGAGGAAAAGGGCTTGGCCATAAAATGATGGATGCCATAATTAAAGAATCGGAGGAGAAAGGGATTTGGACCTTACAATCGGGAGTTTTTCCAGAGAATACGGGAAGTATTAACTTGCACCACAAACATGGATTTAGCACAATCGGAATTAAGAAGCGCATTGGCAAAATGGAAGGCAAATGGCGTGATGTAGCTTTGTTGGAACGCCGCAGTACTGTTGTAGGCATCGATTAGTAGAATGTCTCATCGTTCATCCTTACTAAGCCAAGATACCTGTAAATTCAAGGCAGGTCGTTGCAATTTTTTTTGCATTTTGAAGGCTGCAAATCAGGCAAGCTGAAACTTAACTAGAATAATGGGAGATGCATGGAATTAGAGCATAACTTTGACAATATAGACTACCTAAAAGATGGGAATGAAAAGCAAAAGCGAGTTTACAACCTGCTTACCAAGTGCCGGATACTCGAAACACTCTGGGAATTCGACCCAATTCTTGTGGGCACCATTCCAATTAATATTGATATAGAGAGTAGCGATCTCGATATTATCTGTTATTGCAAGGACAAGGCTTATTTTAAAAAATTCCTTGAGGAAAAATTTGCCGGTGTAGAAGGCTTTAAAATGTGGGAAAATACAGAGTTATCAACTCAGGATACGGTTGCTAATTTTGTAATCGATGGATTTGAAATTGAGATTTTTGGACAGAACATTCCCAGTAAGCAACAAAATGCCTATCGACACATGATTATAGAAAATAAACTGATTAAGGAAGAAGGCGAAGGTTTTCGACAGCGAATTATCGCTTTGAAGCAGAAAGGTTACAAAACAGAACCTGCTTTTGGTATTGAGTTGGGTTTAGTGGGAGATTCATACAAAGCCCTTTTAGAACTTGGAACGAAAATAGATTAGTTGATTCACAAACTATGATAATAATTAAATCAATAATTGTAGGTTTAACCTACGTAATCGTTTGAATTTTTTTGTAAATTGACGGGTAAAAAACTGATAGGCTGCTACTGTATTGTATCGCAATAATGGAAAAATCATGGAAACAGACACTTGCTTTGAAAATATTGATTACTTAAAAAATGGAAGTGAAAAGCAAAAACGAGCTTATATGCTTCTTACCAAGTACAGGATTCTCGAAAAACTTAGCCAGTTTACCCCAATTCTTGTGGGTACAATTCCAATTAATATCGATATAGAAAATAGCGACCTTGATATAATATGCTATTGTGAGAACAAGTCTCATTTCAAAAAACTCCTTACAGAAGAATTTGGTGATGCCATAGGATTTAAAATTTGGGAAATTGCAGAACTACCAACTCAGGATACGCTTGCGTATTTCATGATTGATGGATTTGAAATTGAAATTTTTGGGCAGAACATTCCTACCAAACAACAAAGTGCCTATCGATACATGATCATAGAAAATAAATTAATTAACGAAAAAGGGGAGGCTTTTCGGCAACGAATTATTGAATTGGAGCAGAAAGGCTACAATACAGAACCTGCATTTGGTATTGAGTTGGGTTTAAAGGGAAATTCGTACAAAGCACTTTTAGAACTTGAATCGAAAATAGATTAGCACAAATTCAAAAATTGAGTTATAGACAATTGTTTAGTAAAAGCCAATGTAAGACTATGAAAAACAAAAGACTCATTATCATTGTTTTAATATCTTTATTTGTATTGCTAATTCCATTGATAGCCATGCATTTTAGCAATGAAGTGAATTGGGAGCTAGCCGATTTTGTAATTGCAGGAGCACTTCTTTTGGGAACAGGCTTGATATGTGAAGCTGTTATAAGAAAAATAGAGAATAGGAAGTATAAAATGATTATGTTGTCCGTTATTTTAATCATCGTACTTCTTATTTGGATGGAATTGGCAGTGGGAATATTCGGAACTCCATTTGGCGGGAATTAATAAATAACTTATCAGAAAAAGAATATGAGTAATACAAGCCATCACGATGCACGCATTGCAAAAATGACGTTTGCTTCGGTTTATCCTCATTACCTTACAAAAATTGAGAAGAAAGGAAGAACGAAGGAAGAACTGAATCGAGTAATTGAATGGTTAACAGGTTATGATGAAAATAACTTGAAAGAAATTATTGATAAAGAAGTAACATTTGAATCCTTTTTTAAGGATGCCAAATTGAATCCCAATGCAAAATTCATTAAAGGTATAATTTGTGGATACAGGGTAGAGGAAATTGAAAATCCTTTAACTCAACAAGTGCGATATTTGGATAAATTAGTGGATGAGTTAGCGAAGGGACGCAAGATGGAGAAGATTTTACTTATTGCCTAGTTTGGAAGCACATTAGTACAAAATAAAGCAGATGCTTGTTAGTAAATCAACTGAAAGTTTTCCTCTTAATATAAGGGAATTTTTGAGGGAAAGATGTACCAATAGGTGGAATTGTTTTATCAAACAAAATTTGAGCAAATACGTGGATAAAATGCTATAAAAAGTATGTGTCAGTATTATACAAGCAAAATACATTTCAAAAAACAATTCAACTAACTACATTTTGATTTTTTTATTTGCATATTATTATGAGCAAAAAAATGGATTTTGTTGATAAAATTAGTCTGTTTGATGGTAATATCAACAAGTTCATTGATTCTGTTTTTTTATAATTAGTTGACAAGTTAAATTTAAAGAAATCGGAAAAGGTAAACTAATGTTACTTACGCATGGAACGTACTTAATAAAAGTATGTGCGTTTGGTAGGTGATTCCGATTAGTTTGCTTACTAGACCAGTTATTTAGGTTTAGTTCATTAAATAATACTAGCATTCAATATTTTGGAAAGGTTGGCGGAGTAGGTGTTTTTTTAATAGCGCATGCTCCGCTTATACTTTGTTTCAATCTTACTAAGCAGTATTTCTAAATCAGGCATTGATTATATAATAACTGTTGGGGTGAGCAATTTAAAATCTTGCCAAGTTGTTTTTTAATAATGAACCATTCTTCGAATTTTCTACTACATCACACACACATTGTATTTTGTATTTCGGAACGGCTCCATAATAGTATGTTTATAATAAATTCTTATTTTTTGCAATAGACTAGCGTAAATTGAGGGTTTGTGTTGTCATAAGTCGCAAATTTGTAAAAATATTTACGAAAAATAAGGGTAGATAAATGGGGTTCAGTAAAACTTCAAGTATATTAGCGATTTATTTTAATTAGATAGGAATACACCCTTTGTGGAATTGATTAAATAAATGGTGTGATTATCCTTATGGACTCAAATTTTATTTTTTTATGGCCGGAACAGAACACGTAGATGCTTTAATTACTAATGATGCCGTTGTATTTGGAATTTTAATGGCCATGTTGGCACTTATATTTTACACCAGTAATTTAGATAAACCTTTTTTTAAGAAATTTTATACAGCAGTGCCCATGTTATTGCTGTGCTACTTTTTACCCAGTTTATTGACTACTTTTGGTATTGTAGATGGAGAACATTCCAATTTATACTTTGTTGCCTCACGTTATTTATTGCCTGCTAGTTTGGTGCTATTAACATTAAGTATCGATCTAAGAGAAGTTTTTAAATTAGGTAATAAAGCTTTAATCATGTTTTTAACTGGAACCTTTGGTGTTGTTATCGGTGGTCCGTTAGCCATATTAATTACCTCTTCTTTTAACCCCGATCTTGTTGGTGGAGCAGGTCCTGAAGCAGTGTGGCGTGGCATGACTACCATTGCCGGAAGTTGGATTGGTGGAGGGGCAAATCAAGCCTCTATGTACGAAATATTTAAACCTTCGGATAGGCTTTACTCCATAATGATAACAGTTGATGTTTTGGTTGCTGAAGTTTGGATGGCCCTTTTACTGATTGGTGTGGGAAAATCGAAACAGATTGATAAATACTTTAAAGCAGATGCAAGCAGCGTGGAAACCTTAAAAGATAAAATGCACGATTTTACTCAACGTATGTCGAGAGTTGCTTCCACTACCGATTTAATGGTAATACTGGCGTTGGGACTTGGAGTTACTGGCTTGGCGCACTTTTTGGCTGATAATATTGCTCCCTTTATTGCGGAAAATGCTCCGTACTTGAATAAATTAAGCCTAACCTCTAACTTCTTTTGGTTGATTATTTTGTCAACTACTATGGGAATTGGAATGTCCTTTACCAAATTAAGGAATTATGAGGGAGCGGGAGCTTCTAAAATAGGGACTGTTTTTATTTATATTTTGGTAGCTACCATTGGAATGAAAATGAATGTAACCAAGATTTTTGAGCATCCAGGACTTTTTATGGTCGGAGCTATTTGGATGTCCATCCATGTGATATTGTTACTTGTCGTGGGGAAAATTATTAGAGCACCTTTCTTTTTTCTCGCAGTGGGAAGTAAAGCAAACATTGGAGGTGCAGCAAGTGCACCGGTAGTTGCTGCAGCATTTCATCCATCGCTGGCACCTGTGGGTGTTTTACTTGCAGTAATAGGCTACGCATTGGGTACCTATGGGGCTTGGTTGTGTGGTGTTCTTATGCAAGTAGTAGCACATTAAATCAACATAAAATATTTTGTATAAGTAGTAAAGGGCTAGCTCAATAGTAATGAGTTAGCCCTTACTAATTTTCTTAATAAGCTAAAATTTGATAGTTTACCTCCACATTCCAAAGAGCTACTTTCTCATTTCGATTTTTTTTTTCAGAACTAAATAAGCCGATTTTTTATTATAAACATCGGTGTTTATAGGTGTCTTAATAATATTTATACCGCAAATTTGCTTAGAGTGGATCTGCAAATTGATTTTTATTGGTGTAATTATTCTTTTTAGCAGTTGGTAAATGAAATGCTAAAATTTCAATTAGAGAACCTCCGATTTCATTCATTATATGTTAACCAATGCTCGATTTATATCTATAGGTGAATAAAAAGAATAGGTTTATGTTCTTAGACTACCTATAAATTTCTAATTTTAAGAGAGTAAAGTGATTACTGTTTCACTTTTTCTGTTCGATACTTTCTGAAAAATTTGAGGGCAATGCAATTTTTTAGCACGGTATTTGTTTTCATCTGATTTGAAAATAATACTTATACACAAAAATATAAAAACATGAAAAAAAATGCAGTTATACTATTGTTTGTTTTTTTTGCTGCAATATCAGTACAGGCGCAAAAAAACTTTATTGATCAAAATTACATCGAAGTAAAAGGAACCGCGGAACTAGAAGTGGTTCCCGACGAAATTTATTTAAACATTCATTTAGACGAACTGGATACTAAAAATAAGGAAAGCATTGAAGTGCTGGAAAAGCAAATGTTTGTGGCTTTGAAAAAGGCAGGTATTAATCTGGAAAAACAGCTATCCGTTTCCGATTTTAGCAGTAACTTAAGTACTTATTTTATTAGACGTGCCGACGCTAAAAAATCAAAAGATTTTCAGCTACTGGTACACGATTCAAAAACATTGGGCAAAGTCTTTGTCGAATTAGATCAGATTAAAATATCCAATATTAGTATTGTCAAGGTTGACCATTCTGAAATTGAAAAATACCGCCGTCAAGTTAAGGTGAATGCAGTAAAAGAAGGGAAAGAAAAAGCGATAGCTTTGGCTGAGGCCATTGATCAAAAGGTTGGACGAGCTATTTATATGAACGAAATTTCATCTTCGTACGGAGTGAGAATGAACAAAACTAAATTCAGTTTGAAAAGCATTAGTTACGAATCGGATATGGAGATGCCTGAGCTCGATTTTGAGAAAATTAAGCTGGAATATTCGGTCCTCATTAATTTTGCTCTCGAATAAATTCCTCGAATATGAGCTTCCTAATTAAGGAGGCTTTTTTTTTAGATCTGAATATGAGCACATTTACACTCGGTGTTAATAATTTTTTTTGATCAGCTTTTCTCAGCTATTTATTTTTTTGTTCTTTTGTGCAGTAATCAAATTCAAAAAAGTAAATGATCAAGATTTTATCTTATCCACTGAGTGTTATATTTTATATTTTTTTCCTTCTACTGTTGGTAATATTTCACCCGATTCAAGTTGTTTGTGATAAGCTTTTCGGATATCAGGCCCACAAAAAATCTGTGGATGTTCTTAATTTCTTTTTAATGCGTGTGGTTGCTTTGTTGGGGGTTCGAATAGCATCCAGAGTAAAAGTAGATTTGCCTACTGACCGTCCGCTGATTATTGTTTCCAATCATCAGGGAGTTTACGATATTCCTCCCTTGGTGTGGATATTTCGTAAACACCATCCAAAGTTCATTTCAAAAAAGGAACTGTCTAAAAATATTCCCAGCGTATCCTATAATCTTCGTCATTCGGGATCTGCTCTAATCGACCGGAAAAATCGAGCCCAAGCCATTCCTGAAATTTTTAAATTAGGTCAGCTCATTGCAAACAAAAATTATGCAGCCTGCATTTTCCCCGAGGGGACAAGAAGTAGAACTGGAGCGATGAAAAAGTTTAAAGCTGGCGGAATTGAAGCTTTGCTAAAAGCAGCGCCCAATGCGCTTTTGGTTCCTTTTGTGATTGATGGTAACTACAAAATTGAACAGAAAGGAATGTTTCCTTTGTGCTTGGGTGCTAAGGTGGGTTATAAAGTTTTGGATCCTATAGAACCAGCAGGAAGAGATGCTGTTGAGCTAACCGATCAACTCGAATCTGTCATCAGAAAAGAACTCAATCAGTAAAGGCAATTAGTTATGAATCATCGACACGATAAAACGGCTTTAGTTGTAGAAGGAGGTGCCATGCGTGGCATTTTTGCTGCTGGCGTGTTAGACCATTTTATCGAGGCGGAATTCAATCCATTTCAGTTGGTGATTGGGGTTTCTGCCGGATCAGTAAATGCTGCTGCTTATCTTTCGAAACAAAAAGGGCGAAATTTCAAGGTTTTTACCGATTATTCTCTTCGTCCAGAATACATTAGTTGGAAAAAATTTTTAAAAGGTGGCCATTTAATGGATTTAGATTGGTCTTGGGAAATTACATCTCGCGATTTACCTATCGATTTGGATACTTTATTCGCCAGTCGGGTTGATTTTGAAATTGGCGTTACCCGCAATTCCGATGGCCAATCTATTTTTATTCAACCTAATGTTGAAAATATAAGCCATTTGATGAAAGCTAGTTGCACGGTGCCTCTTTTTTACCGCAAATTTCTGAAAATAAACCAGGAAATTGTTTCAGATGGAGGAGTTGCTGCACCTATTCCTGTTCAACGAGCCATCGAGAAGGGAGCTTCAAAAATTATGGTGATTCGTTCTCGTCCTGATTCGTTCCGAATGAAAAAAGGCATGGAATCGAAATTAGGAGCCTTTTTGTTTCGAAAACATCCAGGTTTAGTTGCGGCCTTGCACAATCGCCCTAACACTTATAATGCTTCCATCGATTTGATTCATAATCCTCCACAAAAACTGAAAGTTGTTGATGTTTGTCCGCCCGAGGATTTTAAAACCAAACGATTTACTCAAGATTATCAAACTTTGCTTACTGATTATGAACTTGGCAAGGAAATGGGAAGAATTGCAATTGAGAAATGGAATTTGGTACAAGAAGTTTCCGAAACTCAAATCTAGTAAAGTAATTGTAGACCATTATTTTTCCAAAAAAATGGTCTGGAAATTAAAAAGTCCAAATTAAGTATTTTCTTTTAAACCTTTTGTCTTTTTATGAGTCTATCCATTGGCTGAATGTGTGCTCGGATGTTTCTTCTTATGCTCAAATGTTAATGAATATTTAAAATTCACTAATTGTTGCTGTTTCTCAGTTTGTAGTACTAAGTTTATGTGGACAAAATAAAAAAAAACTCATAATTAACCTAAATGAATCGATTAATTCTTATGATCTACCTTATTTTTACGGCAATGTCTGTAAAGGCGGTAGATCCAGTGGTAAGCCCAGTAGTAAAGGGCGGTGTAATAAAAGGAACCGTAATGGACACTAGTATGGATAGTCCTGTTGAATATGCAACAGTTTCGCTATACTATATGGCCGATTCCAGTTTGGTAGATGGAACTATAACCGATGAGAAAGGTGCTTTTGAATTGGCAAAGTTAAAAGAAGGAGTCTATTTTGTAGAAGTTTCCTTTATTGGTTATAACAAAGCTATCATTAAAAATATTCCTATTAATAGAGATCGTAAATTGGCTGATTTAAAGATCGTGAATTTGCGACAATCCACAGAATCCATAGGCGAAGTGCTTGTAACTACAGAACGTTCGCCGGTGCAATACCAAATTGATAAAAAAGTAATTCCTGTTAGTCGACAAATTACCGCAGCAAGTGGTACTGCTGTAGATGTGCTAGAAAATGTTCCCTCGGTTAGTGTAGATATTGAAGGGAATGTAAGCTTACGTGGAAATTCAAATTTCACGGTTTTGGTCGATGGGAAACCTTCTATTTTAGATGCATCGGATATTTTAGAACAAATGCCAGCCAGTGTGATCGAAAACATCGAAATTATCACCAATCCTTCTGCAAAATACGATCCCGAAGGAACGGCGGGAATCATCAACATCATCACCAAGAAAAATACTGACAAAGGATTGAATGGAGTGACCAATTTTTCCCTTGGTAGTCAGGATAACTTGAGTGCTGATATTCTGATGAATTATCGTAAAAAGAATTGGAACTGGAACTTTGGTCTCGATTACAACAATCGTCAGTTCGAAGGAACAAGCAAGAATGAATACATTACCGTTTCCGATGGATATACTAGTTCGGTGTTATCCGATGGTGATTCGAAAATGAAACGTAAAAGTTATGGTTTTCGAACCGGGTTCGATTACGATATCAACGATAAAAACCAAATATCTTTGGGCTTTCGTTACGGATTTAGAGACATGGAAAGAGGTTCTATTCTCGATTACGAGGAATTTGATAGCAGTAGTGTAGATACAAGCTTTTACGATAGTAAAGATCTTTGGCAAAAAGAAATGGATTATTTGAGTGCGAACTTCTCTTATGTGTTAAAGTTTAATGGCGAGGGACATCAGTTGTCTTCTCAGGTTTCCTATTCGCGTAGGGGAAATGGCGATGAGAGTTCTACCAATGAACTGTACGAGGACGATGTACTTTCTTCAGGTCAGATTTCTACGGAAGATGGATCGGGAAGTAAGATGGAAATTCGCTCTGATTATACATTACCTCTGGCTAATGATGCAAAATTTGAATTTGGCTACCAGGGGCAGTTTAGCTCCAGCGATGCACAAACCGTGCAAGAGGATTATGATACAACTACAGGTCTATATGTGGCTAACGAATTATACAGTCATGATGTAACCTACGATCAAAAGGTTCATGGTTTGTATACAACCTATGCATCTAAAATGGGTTTGTTGGGTTATCAATTGGGTTTCCGATCGGAATATACTAATCGCGAAATTAGTTATGAAGGCGAAACTGATGCTTTTACCATTAAGCGATGGGATTTTTTTCCAACCCTTCATACACAAATGGATTTGGGGTCAAATTCTCAAATAATGGCTAGTTATTCTCGACGTATTCAGCGTCCTCGTGGATATTATTTAGAGCCATTTATTACTTGGACCGATGCGTACAATGTTCGTCAGGGTAATCCTGATTTAAATCCTGAATACATTGATTCCTTCGAAGTTGGTTACATGAAACGATTCGGTGATCAGGCTATTTCGTTAGAAGCTTACTATAAAATGACCGACAACAAAATTGAGCGTGTAAAATATGTTTGGGAAGCAGAAGACAACGTGATGATGAGTACTTTCGAAAATGTTGGTAAAGATTACTCCTTAGGAATCGAAGCTACTCTCAATCTTTCTTATTCAAGTTGGTTGAAGAATGATTTAATAGGTAATTTATATCATTACAAAGAAGAAGGAGATTTTACCATTACAGATTCGTCGGGAGAGGAAGATTATGAAGATTTCTCTACCAATAGTTTCAACTGGAGTTTGAGGAACAATTCAACCTTTATTTTCGATAAAGATACAAGACTTCAGATTACAGCAAATTATCAATCTGAAACAACTTGGGCTCAGGGGAAGCGAAAAGGATATTTTATGAGTTCGGCTGCTTTAAAACGTGAATTTATGAAACGTAAATTATCGGCAACCTTTCAGGTTAGTGATATTTTTGGAACGGCAAAACACGAAACAATCTACGAGGGAGATTCATTTTATAACTTTAGCCAGTTTACTCGAAAATCTCCTACTTTTAATTTGAAACTTAGCTTCAAGATTAACAACTATAAATTGAATCGAGAAAGAGGTTCAAATGGAGGAGTTGATGTGGAAGAGTTTGAAATGTAGTTGATTATAAGAAAAATAAGTTAGCTCGCGGAATTGTTTTCGTGAGCTTTTTTTTTGCTTAATCCTAATTAACAAGAGAAGAGATTACAATAAATGAGCCTGTAATAATATTGATTCCAATCACTATTTTTCTGAATTTATCAGGTTCAATTTTACCCGAAAATTTAGCACCAACATGAGAGCCGAAAAATAGAATCGGCAGACAAAAAAGCGATAAGTTCACCGATTGCATTTCTATCATGCCTTTCATTAAAAAGGCAACAGTAGTAAAAAATGATGAGAAAGTACCGAACCAGGCAAATACACCTCGAAATTTGTCTTTAGGATATCCTTTTCGATTCATGGCTATGACTAGTGGTGGTCCGCCAACCGATATCGAACTGCTTAGAATTCCACTAACAAATCCGGCAAAAACAATGGGAAAGTTTAAAAAGTGCTTGGCTAGTTTAATTTTTCCCAACATTTGAACGGAAAAAAGAATAACTAGAATGCCTGTAATGAGTCGAAGTGTATCGCTGCTTACATATTCAAGAGCATAAACCCCCAAGGGAATTCCTCCCAAGCTCGCAACAAACATAGGAATAAAATAGTAAGCTTTTATTTTTTCCTGTAGTTTAAGAAGAATAACTAAGCTACTTACTAAATTGAATAGACTCATGGCGGGAACTAAAATCTGCATCGGAAAAATGAGCGAGAGAAAAGGAACCGCAAGTAGGGCAAAACCAAAACCGGTCATGCCTTTTATAAATGCTGCCGAAAGAATAACAATACCGCATAGAACAATTTGAATGATACTTATATCATGCATGGCAAATGGTACAATAAGTTTGCTTTGAATGATACAAAAATAGCTTAATTTCTTATGTTTTGTGCTTGAATATTGTTTAAAGTTCTTGCTCTAGGAATGTTGTAAAGCTTCTTTTAAAAAAGGAAAAAGAGTGTGTATTTGAATGGCAACATTCGACATGAAAAGTTTTACCGATATAGCAAGTAATATAATTCCAAATACTTTGCGTAAAATAAGAATTCCTCCTTCACCTAGTATTCTCTCAACGAAATCAGTGGAACGTAAAACCAGGTACACAAACGCCAAGTTCAAAATAATTGCTACAATAATGTTTTCGGTAGCATATTCGGCACGTAAAGATAAAACCGTAGTAAATGAACCTGCTCCGGCAACCAAAGGAAAGGCGATAGGTACAATGGAAACCCCACCTGGGCCATCGTATTTAATAATTTCCACACCCAAAGCCATTTCAACACCCATAATAAATAAAATTATAGAACCAGCGATGGCAAAACTTGAAATGTCTACTCCAAACAAGCCTAGTAAATTATCTCCCAAAAAAGTAAAGATGATTAATACGCAAAGTGCTACCAAAGTAGCCTTTAAGGCTTCTATTTCACCACCTTTTTGTTTTAAATCCACAATAATAGGAATGCCGCCAATAATGTCAATTACTGCAAATAATACGATAGAGGCAGATATGATTTCAAGAAAATTAAAACTCATTTCAATTCAAATTTAGGGTCCTTACTGTTTATGATTTGCTATTAAACTTACTATTTTTTAATTGATTCGATAAAATATCTAGTTCAATATTTTTGCCGATTAAAAGAATTACTGTTAAGAATATTTGTAATTAGATCGACAATGTTAAAAAATGCACAAATAATGATTGTAATTGTTTAATTTTATAATCGACGCGAAGATAGATCTTTTTTTGAATTACCTGCTTTTTTTAGGTGAAAATATTCTAGGTTAGAAAGTTTATACTTTACTTGTTTGTCAATAAAAAAAGACCTTAGCTTAGCTAAGGTCTTCAATTTATGATTTTTACTTTTCTTTACTGATCCGATTTCAGAGGAATAAAATCTAGCGAAATGCTATTTACACAGTGCCGGGTATTTTTGGAGGTGAATCCTTCTCCCAAAAAAACGTGACCAAGATGCCCATCGCAATTGGCACAAACAATTTCGGTTCTTCTACCGTCTGTGTCAGTTATTCGTTTAACGGCTCCTTCTATTTCATCGTCGAAACTTGGCCAACCACAATGTGACTCAAATTTGCTATGGGATAGATAGAGTTCTGCATTGCATTGCTTGCAGGTGTAGACACCAGATGCTTTGTTGTGTAGGTATTTTCCAGTTCCGGGATATTCGGTTCCTTTGTCGATTATTACTCTCTTTTCGTCTGCGGTAAGCTGATTGTATTGATCTTTTTTCATTATTTTTTGCGCCAATAAATTATTGCTAAACAAAAGGATAGTTCCCAGTAAAATAATGTATTTATTCATAGTTTCATCTCCTTATTTTGAATGATTCTAAAGATAATGGAAAAATTAATCAGTTCAAAGTTTTAGGAGTGCTTCTCATTAGGCATTTTGTTATTGAGTTTGCCTTTGAGTGAAGGATTTTGTGAGGGAGGGAATGATACAAATCATTAAAAAATCTTGAAATGTGAAATAACATTTGAGATTGGATTTTTATAATGTTTGATTAGGAAATTTATAGAAGAAAGTGACTTGTTATACCAGATGTTTTTGAATTAATTTAATTAGGTTGTCTTTTTTTACTGGCTTAGAAATGTAATCATCGCAACCATTTTCTAAAGATTTTGTTTTATCGCCAAGAAGAGCAAAAGCGGTTTGTGCAATAATAGGAAGGTTTGGTCGTATTTTTTTGATTTCCTTTGTGGCCTCATATCCATCCATTAATGGCATTTTAATATCCATTAAAACCAAATCAATTTTTTCGTTATCAGTGCAGATTTGAACTGCTTCAATACCATTTTTGGCAACCAAAACATTGCAATGAATTTGGGTTAACAATTCTTCAAAATAAATTCTGTTGAATTCTTCATCCTCTACAACTAGTATTAGTTTGTTTTTTTCATTATTCATATCAGTACGTAAATATGATACCAAATATATGTTATCTTTTCGATCTATTGAAATCAAATATGCATTAAAATCAAAAAAAATGTATATTCTATTTTAAATCATAGTATGCAATTTGCATAAGTGTCCTACTAATAGGTATTTGCGTGCAGTATAGATTTAACTATAAATTAATGTGATTTCGTCTTTACAATTTGGCTTGGATAAATAGTATTGACCTTAAGTAGGGTACTTGCTAAATTACTAGGGTCAACTTTTATGTTTGAAACCTTCTTGGTGTGTGTTTTCACAGATTAAAAAAATAGAATAATCAAAAGTTTTCTATATCTTAGGTTCTGAGGAACATAAATTTTAAAGAAAATCAATTATGGATGATGAAACTGAATTAATCTGTGTTTTTATAGGATCGAAAATCAATGTTCAATTTTATAAGGAAAGATTGGAAGAAAATGGAATCCCTTCTTTATGGAGAGATGATTCTCAATCGGGGAGTATTGTTGGGATGGGGGGAACTCCTGATTCGGTGGAATTACTTGTCGAAAATAAGAATGTTGCTAAAGCACGTGTTTGTATTGAAGAGTTACAGAAAAAACACTAAATAAGATGGGGATGAGACAAAGTGTAACACTTTTATTGTTTGTAATTCTGTTTTTTGGAGGTGCAAGTGCACAGGAAAAGCCAGATATGGTAACTGATCGTCCTGACCAAACTGAATCGGCCAGTCTGATTTCTCCAAAAGGTTTACAAATAGAATCGGGCTTCGCTTTCGAGAAAACGGATGCTGATATCAATAATACTACCTTTAATACAACTTTGTTGCGTTATGGTCTTGTGGATAATATTGAACTTCGCATGGGTTTCTCCTATCAGGGAATACATTCTTCAGAAGAGGAAGATTCTTATACGGAGCGAGGTTTTGGCCCCTTGAGTATTGGTGCTAAATTCCATTTGCTAGAAGATGAAGGGAAACCAAAATTAGCCTTGCTAACTACAATTTCGATTCCACATAGTGGATCAAGTACTTTTGAAAATGAAAATTTAGGTGCTGATATAAGGGTTACGGGTGATTACTTTTTAAATGAAGCAATGTCGTTAGGTATGAATTTGGGTGTTGCCTGGAGTGGAGTAGAGGACGAAGATTATGCCGTAGGGGTTTATACTGCTGTTGTTGGCATTAGTCTGTCGCAGAAATTGGGCGCTTTTGCTGAATTATATGGTTTTCTGCCTAATGAAGGGAAAAATGATCATCGTTGGGATGCTGGTATGACTTATTCGGTAAATGATGATTTGCAGCTAGATTTTTCAACTGGAATCGGATTAAGTGAGGTTTCTCCAGATTTTTTTCTTAGCTTAGGTTTGTCAATTAGAATGCCTTTATAAAAGGTATTGTATACATCAATTCAGAGAAGGCTTGTTTAGGATAACTGAACAGGCTTTTTTCTTGTTTATTCTTTGATGTTTTCTGCTAGCATAGTCGCAGCAATGGTATGGGTTTAGACGATAAAACATTAATTGACTTTTGATTTTAGGATTCTTTTCGTGTTTCGAATCATAGAGAAGGTGTATAGGAAGAGAGCACACCAGATCATTCCAAAGGCAATGGCTTGTTCGTGACGAAATTTTTCTTTGTATATCAATACGCCGATTAATAACATTAGGCTAGGACCTATGTACTGCATAAAGCCCAATGCAGAAAGAGGAATTCGTTGTGCACCTTTAGCGAACCAATAAAGAGGAAAGCTGGTTACAATTCCAGTTAGGATTAAATAAATGTCAGTTAAAAAATTGCCTGCAAAGAAAGCGCTTGTTCCTATCCAAATTTTGTAAATAATAAATACAAATGCCAGAGGTGTTAGAAGTAAAGTTTCTATGCAAAGTGCCGGAATAGCATCGATTCCAGCTGTTTTTTTCACCAAACCATACAAAGCAAATGTGCATGCAAGAAGAATTGAGATCCATGGAAATTTACCGTAATCGATAGTAAGATAAATTACAGCAGTAGAGGCAAGCAGAAGTGCTGCAAATTTTAACTTGTCTAATTTTTCATTTAATACAAGTATTCCAAGAAATACATTCGCAATAGGATTGATATAGTAACCCAAGCTTGCTTCAACAATTTGATTTGTATTTACGGCATAGATAAAGAAGCCCCAATTAACCCCAATTAGTAAGGAAGAAGTGATAAGGCTATTGCGAGTTTTCTTTTGTTTCAGAAGATTGAGTAATTTGCTTTGTCGAGTCCAAAACAAGAAGAAAGCTAGAAAAATGAAGGACCAAAAAATTCGATGAGCAAGTATTTCAAAGGCTGAAACATGAGATAATAATTTCCAAAAGATGGGTAAAATTCCCCATGCGAAAAAAGCTTGCATGGCATATACATAGCCCATTTTATTGTCTTTTGATTTCTCCATTTTTTACCCTTTACTTTTTTTAGATTTGCAAATGTACTTAAAATGTAGAGGGTATTTTTAAAAGTATGAGAATTCTAAAAGGTCTGTAAGTGGCGAGTATTTTCAGGGATGGTTTTCAAAAAGGATTAAATAATTCAGATGAAAAAATAATTCAAAACGCCTTAGCCATTTTTACTAATACCCTTTAAGCGTTCCATATTCAGAATTTCGATAGTTTTTCCTTTAAGAGAAATCACTTTATCATTATTCAAATTAGTAAGAATTCTGGAAACACTTTCACGCGAATTACCTGTTAAATCGCCTAACTCTTGTCTTGATAGAGGAAGTTCAAAGATAGATTCATTAAATATTTTATCTGCGAAGAAGCAGATCCCTTCTGCAATTCGACCCTGACTTTGTTTTTGGACTTGACTTACACAATGATCGAAGTGACCCAATTCATTTTTGCATAATTCTTTAATAATTTCAAAAGCAAAATTGCTGTTGGTAGCTAGGAATTCTTTAAAAGCTGAGAGCTCAACGAAACATACATCAGTTTCTGTTAATGCTGTGGCAGAATAGCGATTGACTTTATCGCCAAAAGTTGTTGGGATTCCTAAATAAGTTGGTCCTTTTACAATTTTTAAAATTTGATCCCGATCAGGTCCATTAATATGAATTTTAACAAGTCCTTTTTTCACATAGATGATGTTCGACGAAAGGGCATATTGTTTAAAAATTACATCACCTTTCATGAATTTAACATTTGAACAACTAGCTTCTAACATTGATAATTCTTTATCCTTAAGCTGTGATGTAGCAGTTGATCTGTTATTGCAATTAATACATGTGATCTGGCTCATATTTCTGCTTTTTTATTAAAGAATTTATTATTCAATAAATAGCGCCTATTTATTGATGTTTTATCTGAGTTCTATATGAATTGCATTCATTTTATTGATGTATTCGTATGCAAATATATAAATATTTCGACAATGTGATATGAATCACACTTAAATATGTTTGAACTCACGCTTAAAATAATAAAAAATATTTTTTACTAATCTATATTTGGATTATGATATTCTTATAAAAGAAATAAGAAACGGAGATTAAATTGAGATATAATAATTTGTCTATCTGGATTTACGGTAAGCATTGGTATAGCTAGAAACTAGAAGCCGGAAAATTAGATTGATTTGACTGATAATATTTTCGGAATAAAATATGTCCTGATATCTGTAGTACACTCCGATATTAATTCATTAAAAAAACAAAAAATGCAACAAGTAACAGAAGTTCAAGCTATTGATTTTCAAATGCAAATGGACGCCTTAACAAAGAGGGTAGCCATGTTGGAAAATATGAATCAAGATCAGCTATCTATAGCGATAGTTTCTGGTGATTTTGATAAGATTTTGGCGGCGATGGTTATTTCTCTGGCAGCAGCAACGATGGATACAGAGGTGAAATTATTCTTTTCATTTTGGTCTCTTGCAGCCTTGCGTGATCCTAAAAAAAGAGCACATGGAAAGAACTTTATTTCTAAGATGTTTGGTGTAATGCTTCCTAGAGGAAAGGAAAAACTGAAGATGTCAAATATGAATATGGGGGGAATGGGACCACGTATGATTAAGTCTATCATGAAAAAACATGGGGTTCTTTCATTAGAAGAGATGTTTAAGCAAGCAGGAGACCTTGGGATTGAAATTACTATCTGTGAGATGTCGATGGATTTAATGGGAATTAAAAAAGAAGAATTGATTGACTATCCGAATATGCGCTTTGCAGGTGCAGTTACGTTTGCAGGAGATATGGGTGAGAGTTCAGCTCAACTTTTTATATAATAGAAATATATTTTTTAATTATTAAAACTTAAGATCATGACACAAGAAGATTTATTGACAATAAAAGCAGATACAAGTGTAGATGCACGTGGAACTTCATGCCCAGGACCATTGTTAGCAGCTAAAAAAGCAATTGGAACTATTGAAAAAGGTCAGATCATGGAAGTTCTTTCAGCTGATGAAGGAACAAGAATTGATATTCCAAAATGGTGCAACAAAAAAGGATTCGAATGTTTAGGTACTCTAGAGGAATCTGGTTTTTATAAAATTTATCTAAAAAAATAAAGATGGAAGCGGAAAAAGTAAATAAAAACCCTAAGATTCTGGTTTTTTCCACGGAAAAAATATCGGATCCAGCCATTGATATGGCGGGTTTATTGAAATTACATTATCCGCCTACAGTTTATACCATTACTGTGCCTTGCTCAAGTGGGATTAAGCCCAAATGGATTTTACATGCTCTTGAGCGAGGTTTTGATGGTGTTTTTATTGCTGCTGATGGCACCGACTGTCCTTATGGTGAATCTTGTGTCGATAAAACAGGGCAGCTTGTAGGTACAATTCAAGAAACTTTAAAAGAAAAAGGAATGGATCCTGCTCGTCTGAAAATGGCGGCTATTTGTTCTGTGTGTAGTGAACCATTCGTAAAACATGTAAGGAGTTTTACTAAGTATTTAATGAATTCTTCAAACTAAGTAGAATGTCGGAAAAAAAAATATTAGAATATGATGTTCTTGTTGTTGGCGGAGGAATTTCTGGCGGAGAAGCGGCTCTTAATTTGGCAAATCTTAATTATAAGGTTTTGGTAGTCGAGAAAGACCTATCTCTAGGTGGAAAAATGATTGCCCTTAGCAAGGTATTCCCAACTCTGGATTGCGCGGCTTGTATTACCACTCCCAAAGTATCCGAAATATCCAGACACCCCAATATTACTATCATGTTTAGCGCTGAAGCTAAAAAAATAGATAAATTGGACGAACATAATTTTGAAGCTCATGTACATCAAAAACCAAGATATGTAAATATCGATGGTTGTACTGCTTGTCAGTTGTGCGAAAAAGCTTGTCCAGTAAGTGTTATCGACCAATATCAGCAAGGATTAATTGGTCGTAAAGCGGCTTTTATTCCATTTAGTATTGCTAGTCCGCGTGCTGCCGCAATCGATATAACTAATTGCACACTTTGTGGTGCTTGCGAAAGAGCCTGCCCAACAGGATGTATTGATTTTACCCAGACCGATAATGATTATGTGGTAAATGCAAAAGCTGTTGTTGTTGCTACTGGCTTTAAATTATTTGATCCAGTAAAAATTCCTCGTTACGGTTACGGAAAATATAAAAATGTAATTACTTCCATGCAAATGGAAAGACAACTCGCTCCAACCAGGCCTTTTAATGCGATTCTAAGACCGGGAGATGGTAAGATGCCTGATAATATTGCCTATGTTTTGTGTACCGGATCAAGGGATAAATCAGTTGGAAATCCTATCTGTTCTCAGGTGTGTTGTATGTATTCCATTAAACAAGGTCAGTTGTTAATGGGGTCGCTTCCTATGGCTGATGTTACCATTTACTATCTGCATATTAGAGCATTTGGTAAAGGGTTTAATGAGTTCTACGAACAGTCCAAAGAGATGGGGGTAGAATTTATTAAAGGAAAAATTGGAAATATAAAGGAAAAGGAGAATGGAAACTTGGTTCTTAGATACGAAGATATAGAAGAAGGTAAAATGAAGGAAGCAGAACATGATATGGTAGTACTTTCTGTTGGTATCATGTCCAATTCTGAAATTTCCGATTCTTTTCAAGGAGAATCATTACTACTGGATGATTATGGTTTTATCAATCAGAATGACATTTTGGCTAGTCCAGCGGAAACAAATATTGAAGGTGTTTTTGTTGCAGGAACCGCAACTGGACCAATGGATATTCCTGATTCAATTTTATCAGCAGGAGCTGCTTCCGCAGAAACTACAAGTTATTTAAGGAGGGATGCTTTATGAAAAAGAAGATAGGTGTTTACGTATGCCATTGTGGTGGTAATATTTCTGATTATGTAGATGTAGAGAAGGTTAGAGAAGAAATTGAGAAAGATGAAGGGGTTTTTTTAGCGAAAACCACCATGTTTGCTTGTGCCGATTCTAACCAAAAGGATATGGTGACTGATATTGCAGAAAAGCAATTAGATGGTGCTGTAGTTGCTTCGTGTTCTCCTAAGTTGCACTTACTTACCTTTAGTGCAGTTGCTGAAAGGGCTGGGTTGAATAAATACAATTACATTCATGCAAATATCAGAGAACAGGCTTCATGGGCGCATTCTGATGATAAAGTTGGAGCAACAGAAAAAGCCATTCAGATTGTGAAAGCGGCGGTTGCTAAAGTGAAAAGATCCAATGCTCTTGTACCCATTCGTGTGAAAGCTACCAATGCTGTTGCCGTTGTTGGTGCTGGCGTATCAGGTCTTCGTTCTGCAATTGAATTAGCAGAATCTGGAGCTTATGTTTATTTAATTGAAAGAGAATTTTTTGTTGGTGGTCGAGTTGCTCAATGGGATGATTTATTTGTTTCAAAAGAGACAGGTAAAGAATTAATTACTCGCTTGTACAATAGAGCAATGAATCATAAAAATATTACTCTTTTTACTGGGGCTGAAATTGTTGAAAATAGTGGTAGTGTAGGTAATATTTCCTTAAAAGTGAGAGTTTCTCCTCGTCATATGAAATTGGATTGTGATGAGGGCAATTTGAAGAAAGCAATTGATATTTGCCCTGTAAAAGTTCTAGATAAGTTTAACTTCAATATCACTACTCGTAAAGCGATATACCACAATTTTCCTGAAGAATATCCTCAATTACCAGTAATTGATATGGAGAATTGTACTCGCTGCGGAGAATGTGAAAAAGTATGTGAAAATGTTGATTTTAGTCAGAAAGAGGAATTTTTAAACATTCAAGTTGGTTCTGTTTTATTAGCAACAGGTTTTGATCCATATGAACCGAAAAAGGATGAATTTGGATATGGAACTGTTGATAATGTAATTACTCTTCCTCAATTTAAACGCTTGGTACATTATTGTGATGACAAACTTGTTTATAAAGGAAAAGAAGTCAAAAACATTGCTTACATCTATTGCGTAGGTAGTCGTCAGGCAAACGGAGAGAATAAGTATTGCTCCAGATATTGTTGTACAGCTACTATTCATGCAGCAATCACAGCCAAAAATAAATACAAAGAGATATATAATTTCCATTTTAATCGGGGTATTCGAACCTACGGGAAACAGGAGATTTTGTATGATGAGTCCTCCAGGAAGGGCGATATTTATTTACAATCATTTGAAGATCATCCGCCGGTTGTATCTATGGATGGCGATAAAACAATTGTTACGATTAAGGATATCCTGACTACCGATAAAACTTTGGAAGTAGAAGCTGATTTGGTTGTTTTGGTTACGGGAATGGTTCCTCGTGAAGACAATTCCATTGGTAGCCTTTTAAAAGTTCCTAAGGGCAGAGATAATTTCTTTAATGAAATTCACATGAAGTTGCGGCCGGTTGAAACTGTAATCGATGGTGTAACTATTGCAGGCGCTTCTCAAGGGCCTAAGAATATTATGGAATCAATGAATTCATCTTTGGCAGCTGCAACTAAGTCTTTTTCATTAATTGCTGCGGGAGAACTTGCTCTTTCACCTACTATTGCCAAAGTTGATGCTGATAATTGCGAATGGTGTGGTAAATGTGATGATGCATGTCCGTTTAGTGCCTTAACAAAAATAGATGTTAACGCCAAACAAATTGCTGTTGTTAACGAGGCTGTTTGTAAAGGTTGCGGTATGTGTATGCCTGTTTGTCCATCTAACGCAATTGAATTAATTGGTTATACTGACGATCAAATAGAAGGTATGATAGATGCTTTAATATCAACTCATTAAAATTACTAGATATGGAAGTTGAAAAAGGTAAAACTGCAAAATACAGGAAGGAAAAGAATCCAGTGGCCAAAGAGGTTATGGAGAATCTCAAATATTTTACAAAAACAAAAAAGAGATTGATGGATGCTTTAAAGGATGGGGACAAAACTGTTCCGCAACTTGCCGAAGCATTAAGTATTCCCGCAGATGAAATTTTATATCAAATAATGAGCTTGTTAAAATATGGTTTTGTTGAAACAGGTAAAATAGACGATATGGATGAATATTTTTATTATAAAATAAAGAACAATGGCAAGGATTAATCCTAAATTCATAACAGAGTTGAAAAGCTATGGTGCATTTGATACAAATGCATGTTACAATTGCGGAAATTGTACTGCTGTATGCTCTTTGTCAGACGAAGACAACTCATTTCCACGGAAAATGGTAAGATATAGTGTCCTTGGCTTGGAGGATGAAATACAGACCTCAATGGAACCATGGCTTTGCTACTATTGTGGTGATTGTAGTGCAACTTGTCCACGAGAAGCGCAACCAGGCGAATTGATGATGACACTTCGAAGGTACCTTACTTCAAAATACGATTGGACAGGTCTATCTGGAATGCTCTATAAATCATTAACCACAAGTGTTATTGCATTTGTTTTAGTAGCGATTGGAGTCATGTGGTTTGCCGCAGATCAAAATTTTATGTTCGAGCGTTTATTGCACTATGGTCATTATTTTGAGATGTTGGCAATTGGCGGAGTATTTTTAGTGATTTTACTCCCTAATCTTATAAGAATGTGGAACATGGCTATTCGTAAATCAGAGGTTAAAGTGCCATTTTCTGCCTATTTTAAATCACTTGGCGAATTAATTGTTCACATGTTTACACAAAAGAGAACATTGGGGTGTGACGATAATCAGACTCGTTGGTTCCAACATCTGATACTGGTAATTGGCTATTTATCATTACTCTTCACTACTGTTTTTCTAGACTGGTTTTCTACTGAGAGTAGTTTTATAATGGTTCTTGGTTACATTGAGAGTGTAATTATTTTATCGGTAACATTCATTTTTATGATTGGACGTTTAAATAAGAAGGCACAGGTGAGTAAAAATTCTCATCCTAGTGACTGGTTTTTTGTTATCTGGTTATTTTTAATGGGATTTAGTGCTTTTGTTGTTCGGGTATTTATTGATTTGGATATTTTGGAAACAAATATTTGGATGTATATGATTCATTTGATTGTTCTTGTTCAGTGGGCTATAATTATTGTGCCTTTCGGAAAATGGACCCATTTCTTATATCGTTCCTTTGCAATGTATTTTGAAAAATTAAAAAGCTTTTCGGTATCCTAAACTAGTATGAGTTTAAATAGAAAATTTAGTTGGATTAGTATAATAAGGTGACTTTGGATTTGACTTTCATTCATTTTACTTTATATGTAGGGATAGTTAATTCAAAATTTATATCAATGAATTTAAAGCCCGAGAGAGTATTAGCACCTCCAATTAGTTTTCTAATTGGAGGTTTTTTATGCTATTTGTTTGTCTGTTTTTTTGAAAATTATTACATTAAAAAGTAAAAATAATGGCACTCATGAAACGAAAACTTGATCAACATATTTTAGATGGCATGAGTAAGGATTTATCGAATTGGCACGGGCCTTTGTATTGCAATCGTAAAGATCCACGATTAATTGTACCGAAATATAATTTTTTAATGGGCTGGACTTTTAATTTTTCAAATCCATATTTATGTGTTTCTTTAATTGCTGTGTTTATCATCATAATTGCCTTTGTGTTATTGTTCTAGAAACTTTATTTTCTCCTGTTTTCAATTAACATAAAAGTGTTTAGTTGGTTAAATATTTATATATGTGCCAAATTATAATTTACAAGCCAAAGAATTATTTTATATTTGTTTCTTAAATAAATATTGAATGATACGATTCCATCTCTGTTTAACGAACTGTTTACTCCTGTGTTGTAGTTTTGTTACTTTTGCTCAATCTGGTTCTAAAAATCACACAGAATTTCTGTCGAAAGAGGAAATAAATCAAAAAGTTAGAGATTTAAGCAATGAGTGTTGGCAATTGCGAGAAATAAATTCTGATAGTGCAATTTTTTTTGGTGAGGAGGCATTGCATCTGGCCTTAGATAATAATTTAGAGAAAGAACTACCTCGAATATACGGCTATCTTAGTGTTGTGCAATTGCATTATCAATACAAAACAAAAGAATCTCTCCCTTATTTACATGCAGCACTCGAATACAGCCTGAAACAAAAAGATTCAACACAACTAGCCTACTCCTATAATAATTTGGGAGATTTATACCTAATAACCGGAAACATTCCTTTGTCTCTGCAATTTTCAGAATATTCTCTCGAATTATTTGAAAAGTTAGGCAACCCTGTTGGCGAATCTTATTCGAATGTGAATGTGGGTTTAGTGTATCGTGCAAAGAAGGATTATAAGTTAGCCTTGGATTATTTAAATAGAGCAAAGCTTCTTCTCGAAAATGAAAACAATGAATTAGGTGTAGGTGCTATTATGCTCGAAATAGCAAGAACTTACGAAGAAAAAGGGAATTTAGATCTTGCGATGGATTTTTATCAGCGAGCCTATAATAAAAGTCAAATCTCTACGAATGTAAGGTATGCAGCATTTTCTTTGAATGGAATGGCTAATATATTTTATTTTCAAAAAGAGTACGAAAAGGCCTTTGCTTACTATCAGAATTCGCTAAAATTAAATGAAGAACGCAATCATGAATATGGCCTTATCAACGATTATATTGGAATGGCTTTGGTGTATGCTCAAAATAAGAAACGTGCGGAAGGTGAAGTTCTTCTTCAGAAGGCTCTGGAAATAGCCAATCGCTTAAGTTTAAATTCTAAGATATTAAATGTTTACAGTTCTTTTGCTACTTTCTATACAATATTGAATGATTATAAAAAGTCTACTGAGAGTTACAACATGTTTTTAACACAGTATGATTCCATTTATTCGATCCAGCAATCCGAGATCATTAACGAAATGCATAACCGATTTGCAATTAGAGAAACACTATCCAATACGGAAAAGGAATTGAATACACGGAAAAATGAAGAGGTGTATTTGGTGGTTATTATCATGCTAATGTTTTTAATTGTAGGTGTTCTTTTATGGCAGTATTATTCCCATCGTAAACTCAATCGTAAACTGGCAAAAATAAATCAGACAAAGGATAAATTGTTTTCTGTAATTTCACACGATTTAAAGAACCCTTTTAATACTTTAATTGGTTTTAGTAATCTTCTTTTGGAAGAAGTTAAAATGAAACAATATGAAAATATTGAAGAATTTACCAACTATATTTATCAATCTGCAACAGAAGGTTTGAAGTTATTGACTAACCTATTGGATTGGTCACGAGCTCAAACAGGAGCAATCGCTTTTCATCCTCAATCAATAAGCATCTCAAACTTATTTGATGAATTAAGTAGTTTTTTTGCATCAGAAGGGAAAAAGTACGATGTGAAAATTGAATTTCAGAATACAATAGACGAAGATTTAAAAGCGGATTCTGATATTTTGCGCACTATTTTGCGAAATTTAATTTCAAATGCGATTAAGTACACCAAAGAGGGAGGTTTAATTCAATTGCAAGCGCAAAGAGAAGATTCGAATGTTGTTATAACTGTAGAAGATGATGGAACAGGAATGTCAGAAGAAATTCAAAATAGCTTGTTTGATGCTACAAAAACAACGAGTAGCATTCGAGGTATTCATGATGAACAGGGAACAGGATTAGGTTTAAGTATTTGTGCAGAATTAATAAAAGTTCACAAAGGATCAATACAGGTGAGTAGTGTTTTGGGTAAAGGAAGTATTTTTACGATTAAGTTTCCTTTTGTTGAGTAAAAAAGTTCCGACTATTTACTGAGAAGTTGCTTAGGAAGAACTTTAAATATGGAAGAATATCTTATCGAAAGAGCTGTAAAAAAGAATTATTTCAGGAATTATTGTCTAAAAACTTTCTTGCAAAAATGGCAGGTTAAACACTTGTAAGTATTTGTTTGTGAGTCGTTTGTTGTTTTTTGTCTATTTTTAGGAACGTGTAATGAGGTGATCTAATTAAGATAAAAGTAACTATAATATTGTTTTTTTTATAACTTGCGTGCGTAGTTTTTGTTAATTCAACCTTAATTTTAAAGCTGCTATAGACGAACAAAACCATGATGAAACAGTATAAAAATTTAACATTTCCTACTCTTTTTACGGAAACAGTGGAGAAATTTGGAAGCTGTAACGCGATGGCCCTTGTAGGTCAAACTCCTTTTACCTATAATGAGGTACATTCCAACATTCAAGCTCTACTTGCATTTTACGAGAAATTAGGAATTAAACCAGGCGATAAAATAGCCGTGTTAAGCACTAACATGCCAAATTGGGGAATGGCATACTATGCAACCACTTTTATGGGAGCTGTTGTTGTTCCAATGTTGCCAGATTTTAGTGAATATGAAATTGAAAACATATTAAGGCATTCGGAAGCAAAAGTTATTTTTGTTTCGAAAGGTTTGGTTTCAAAAATAAAGAATTTAGATATCGATTCTTTGCAAACAAAAATTGCAATTGAAGATTTTAGTGTGCTTTCTTCATCAGAAAATGATGTGAAATTTGATATTACACAAAAACCAAATAGTACTTATGAAGTGAATGAGGACGATTTGGCAGCGATTATCTATACTTCGGGTACTACTGGAAAATCAAAGGGAGTAATGCTTTCGCATAAAAATATTTGTTCTAATGCGATTCGGTCAAAAGTAATTCATCCAATGGATGAAACGGATCGTTTCTTATCAATTCTTCCTTTGTCTCATACTTATGAGAATACCTTAGGATTTGTAATTCCGATGATTGCTGGAGCTTGTATTTACTATTTGGGAAAAACGCCCGTTCCTTCTCTTTTATTGAAAGCATTTAAGGAAGTAAAACCCACGATAATGTTCGCGGTTCCATTGATTATTGAGAAAATTTACCGAAGTAAAATATTGCCATCGATAAACAGCAAAGCAATCACTAGGTTTTTATATAAAATGCCATTTTTCCGTAAGAAGCTAAATGTTATTGCAGGAAAAAAACTGATGGAAACTTTTGGTGGTGAACTAACCTTTTTTGGAATTGGTGGTGCAAAATTGAATTCTCAAGTTGAGTTGTTTTTGCGGGAAGCGAAATTTCCTTACGCCATAGGCTACGGATTAACAGAGACTGCTCCTTTACTAGCAGGATGTGGTCCTGCAATTACAAAATTTCAGTCAACAGGTCCTGCTGTAATTGAAACAGAGTTGAAAATTCACAATCCTGATCCCATAACTCAAATTGGAGAGCTATGGGCAAAATCAGAAAGTATAATGATGGGCTACTATAAAGAACCAGAAATGACTAAAGAGGTTATTACTGAGGATGGATGGTTCAAAACTGGTGATCTTGCTAAATTAGATAAGGATAACTACCTGTCTATAGAAGGTCGCTTAAAAAATATGATTGTGGGTTCTAGTGGAGAAAATATTTATCCAGAAGAAATTGAATCTGTAATCAACAACTTTAAACACGTTGTTGAATCTGTTGTAATAGAGCAAAAAGGACGATTAGTTGCCATGGTTCATTTTAACTATGACGAATTGGGACAACAATATAAAAATGTAAAAAAAGAAATTGGTAATTATGTAGACACTCAAGTAGATGACTTGTTGGCAGAATTACAGGTCTATGTGAATTCAAGAGTTAACAAATTCTCTCAAATTCAATTGGTCGTAGCTCATGTTGATCCGTTTCAAAAAACGGCAACACACAAAATAAAACGATTTTTATATTGCTAAATACAATAAAAGGCTGATTCAATATCAGCCTTTTTTTTTATCCTCTTTTCATTCAATTTTACTACCGGGGTATAGTGCCTTACGGGCTTTTGTTTTTATGTTTCTCGACAGAAAAACTATCTGAGTCAGTGTTGTATGTGTCAGAATATCAGTATTAAAAAATATTTTATCGGATCTTATGCAAAATCTGGATAAAATAGAGCAGTCGTTTCTTAAATTAATAATCATACATTTGTTACGCGATTTGGCAATAGTAGATCTCATGATCTGCTATTAAAGAGGGAATTCGGTTGAAGTCCGAAACTGTACCCGCAGCTGTAATCTCTATACCAAACTCTATTGCAGAATGCCACTGTGTCTTATGGAAGATATGGGAAGGCGCAATCTGAGGGAGAAAGTCAGAAGACCTGCCTTCGAGCAAATTTGTTTTATCGATACTTTCGGGATTAAAAGTAAGATTTGTGATGATATTTTATAGACTAATGCCTAAATGGCATCCGGGTTTTGTATCCCTTATCGGGGAAGGAAAAACTACCTGTAAACCAATTAAGGATGATTCTCTAATCATCTTGTTCTTAAGGCAAAGAGTTCAACTTTATTTGTTTTTTAAGCAAATTGTTCCCGCATTTAAAATTTATTCCCAGTAACTATGCTTTGTAGTTCATTTTGTTGATTTTTTTCGGCAAAAGATTCTATGTATCTCTATTTTGGAGGAGGTATGGATTGATTTTAGTGAGAGTGTAAAATGGGATTTATAAAATTTGAATGTTTCAGGTGCAAATTTTGACAATCTGAAATGATTAAAGTCAACAGATATATAAGGATGTGTAATCACATCATCAATAATAGGAAGATATGAGCGGAAAAGTGTTCGGAGTGGCTTTAGGGCCAGGCGATCCGGAATTAATAACGATAAAGGCACTGAAATGTCTGCAAAATGTAGAGAAGATCTACTATCCATCAACGCAAAGTCCAAAGGGAAATCAGGACAGTTTCTCATTGGTCATTTTAAAGCAACTGGATATAGAAGAGAGCAAATTTGTACCCATTCAGGTACCAATGAGTAAGGATCGATCTCATGCAGAAAAAGCTTACACCGAGCTATCTTTAAAGGTTCAGCAGGATGTGGCAGAAGGAAAGCAGGTGGCTGTGGTGAGTGAGGGCGATATCTCTTTTTTTAGCACATTTTCTTATCTCCTGAATGATTTTCATGCAAAAGGTGTTGATTTTGAGATGATTCCCGGAGTTCCGGCTTTTATATTAGGCGGATCGGCAGGCAAACTGCCATTGGTCACTCAAAACGATAAGCTTTTGGTGGCTCCCGATTTGGAAAATCAGCAGGAGCTAAAGGCTTTACTTGCTCAAAATCAAACGGTGGTGTTAATGAAAATTTCGAAGGTTCGGGAGTGGATCAAGGAATTTATTAAAGAAAGTAGATTACAATTCTTCTATGGTGAGTATTTAGGTACCGGGAAGCAATTCACCTGTACAGATATAGAATGCTTGAAGGATCGGAAAATTCCCTACTTCGCCATCATCATATTTTACGGTAATAAATAAGAAATCATGTCAAATAAATTAGGAAAAATAACTGTTGCAGGCTTAGGACCAGGAAGTCCTGAGATGTTTTTGAATCCAGCCATTAATGCCATTAGTAAAGCCGATGTGGTGATTGGTTACAAATATTATTTTCAATTCATTGAATCTTTTCTGAAGGAGGGAACAGAATGCATGGATACGGGAATGCGCCAGGAAGTGCAGCGTGCAGAAATCGCATTTGAACTGGCAGAGCAAGGTAAGGATGTGGTGGTAATTAGTTCTGGTGATGCTGGAATTTATGGAATGGCATCTTTGGTTTTTGAAATGGCAGAGAAAACAGAATCGAAGGTAGAGCTAATAGTTGTACCTGGTATTTCGGCTTTTCAGGCAGCGGCGGCAAAAATAGGAGCTCCACTAAGCCACGATCTGGTGCTTCTTTCTCTATCGGATTTATTGACTAGTTATGCTTTAATCGAAAAGCGAATTAAGGCAGCAGCCATGGGCGATTTTGTAACCGCTATTTACAATCCGAAAAGCAAGAAAAGATATTGGCAGCTGTATCGCTTAAGGGAACTGTTTTTAGAGGAGAGAGAGGGTACAACTCCGGTTGCCATCGTGCGTCAGGTGGCTCGTGCCGAAGAGCAGATTACCTTAACAAATCTGCGCGATTTCGATCCGGAAATGGTAGATATGTTCTCCATAGTGATTATTGGTAATTCGCAATCCTATATTTCGGGTGATCGTTTTATCACGCCACGTGGCTATTACAGTAAGGAGGAGCAAAAGGGAAGACCTGGACCGCTCATCATGCAGGAAAGTTTCAGAACCATTGCGGCCGAGCTAAAAGGAATGGATTTGCCTTTGGAAACCAAATGGATGATGTTGCATTGCATACATACTTCGGCTGATTTCGAGTTGGCGAAGATTTTAAAAGTACAGAACAATGCCGCTCCAAAATTGAATGAATACTTGCAAAAAGGCGGTGTTATTATTACCGATGTAACTATGGCTCAATCGGGAATTCGTAAGAAAGCCTGCGAGAGAATGGGCGTTGAGGTAAAATGCTACTTGCACGATCCTCGTACCATGGAATTATCCGAAAAAATGGGGATAACCCGAACACAGGCCGGCATTCGTTTGGCGGTTGAAGAACATCCAGATGCTTTGTATGTATTTGGAAATGCACCCACGGCACTGATGGAGTTGACGGAATTGATGAGGAACAAAAACTTTCAGCCTGCAGGAATTATTGCGGCTCCCGTTGGATTTGTAAATGTGAAAGAATCGAAACACCGAGTGAAAAGCTTTACCAAATTACCAGCCGTAATTATCGAAGGACGAAAAGGTGGTTCTACTTTGGCTGCAACTATTGTTAACGCCATTTTAAGTCTGGAAGATGCTTACGATTTAAAACCAGGTAGAGATGTTTGATTTTTACATCATCGGAATTCCCGATCGCATGGAGGTGAGCCTTTCGTCCGAAGTAAAAGAGCTGATGAAGAATCATCGCTATTTTTCGGGCGGAAAGCGGCACAGAGATTTGGTAATTTCCTATTTGCCCGAACATGCGGAGTGGATCGATATTATAGTTCCCCTGGAAGGTACATTTCAGGCCTATGAAAAAATTGAGGAACCTATTGTGGTGATTGCCTCAGGCGATCCTCTGTTTTTTGGCATTGGAAACACAATCAAACGTCGTTTCCCGGAAGCAAAAATGAAAGTATTCTCCTATTTCAATAGCTTGCAGTTGTTGGCTCAGGAATTTCAGCTGGCTTATGGCGAAATGACGATTTGTACCCTAACAGGAAGAGATTGGGTGAATTTGGATCAGGAGTTGATTCGTGGCAAGAAATGCATTGGGGTTTTAACCGATAAGAAAAAAACACCAAGCAGCATTTCCCAACGCATGCTCGATGCTGGTTTTGATAACTATAGAATGATTGTGGGTTCAAAACTAGGTGGGGAAGAGCAAGTTTGTGCAGAAATAAGTCTGCAGGAAGCTGTTGATACAGATTTTGCGCATCCCAATTGCTTGATTTTGGTGCAGCAGAAGGAGATTAAACGGACTTTGGGTATTCACGAAGGCGATTTTTACATTCTCGAAGGGCGACCCAGGATGATTACCAAGCGAAGCATTCGTTTGAATTCCATTTCATTTTTGGATTTGCAGAATGCCAAACACCTTTGGGATGTGGGGTACTGCACAGGTTCGGTTTCCATCGAAGCCAAGCAGTTTGCTCCTCATCTAAAAGTAACTGCTTTCGAGAGAAGAGAAGAGTCGAAAGAACTACTGAAATTGAATCAACGAAAGTTTTGTGTTCCCGGAATTGAAGGCATTCACGATGATTTCTTTCATATCGATTTAGCAAAAATAGAGAGACCCGATCGAATTTTTATTGGTGGACATGGAGGGAAGCTGAAGGAAATGATGCAGAAGTTGTATGCGGTATTGCTCGATGATGGATTGATTGTATTTAATACGGTAAGCGAAGCTACAAAAAAGGATTTTTTGCAAGCTGTAGAGGAACTGAAAATGGAAATTACCGATCAAATGAGCATTCAGCAGGATGATTTTAACCCAATTGTAATTTTTCAGGCTAGAAAAAAGGCGATAGCAAAAAATAATAAGTAAAAGACAAGTAAAAATAGGTACTAGCTGTTGGCTACTACTTAAAAGCAAAAATATATGAGCAATACATACATCATTATCAACAATAGTTTTGCCATGGCAACGGCCGAAAGAATTGCCGCAAAAATGGAAGGAAGCACAATTGTTTCCGTGGCCGGATATCCGGGAAGTGATCAAATTTCTTCTTTGCCAGATTTTCTAACAGAATCTTTTCAAGTTGCTGATCTGCTAATTTTTATTGGTGCCATGGGGATTTGTGTGAGAAGTATTGCTCCTTTTATTCTGGATAAAGCTAGCGATCCGGCAGTAATTAATATGGATTTGCAGGGAAAATATGTGCAATCGGTACTATCGGGACACAAAGGCGGAGCCAACGAATATGCAAAACAAATTGCAAAAATTACCAATGGAAGGGCTATTATTACTACCGCTAGCGATACATTGGAATTGTGGCCTTTGGATATCTTCGGAAGAAAGTACGAATGGACGAATGAGTATCAGAATACCACAGAAAATGAACTGATTGCTGCTTTTGTGAATCAGAAAAAAACAGCTCTTTTGCTAGATGTGAAGAACGAAGGAACTCAAGCTTTGGTGGAATCCTGTCCTGATTTTGTAGAGACTTTTTACCACTACGATCAGATTCAGCAGGAAGATTTTGAGCTGCTGATTGCGGTGACTCCAGGATTATACGAAACAAGTATTCCAAGTTTGTTTTTCCGTCCTAAATGCATTGTGGTGGGAACCGGAGCGCAAAAAGGGATTTCTGTTGATGCTTTCGAGAAGGAATTGAGAGCATGTTTTGCAAGCAATCAGCTGTCTTTTGCATCCTTAAAAAGCATTCATAGTATTACCGTAAAAGCGAACGAAAAAGCCTATAAGCAGTTTAGCGAGACTACGAATTTGACTTTTGTGACCTATTCGGCCGATGAATTGAACGAGAAAGAAAGCGAAGTATCCTATTCTGAAGCGGCACATCGCGAGGTGGGAGCTGTAAATGTATCCGAGGCATCGGCATTAATTGCCAGTGGAGCCAAAAGCTTGCTGCAAACCAAGAGCAAGCATGTGGATGAAAATGGAAAGCATTTTACTTTGGCTTTGGCAATGGATGCTGAGCAGGAGAGAAAAGGAAAAATATTCATAGTAGGTGCTGGTCCGGGTGCACCCGATTTGGTTTCTGTTCGTGGAAAAAAATTATTGAAACAAGCCGATTTAATTCTCTATGCCGGTAGTCTGGTTCCTCGGGAGCTAACCGATTACGGAAAAGCATCCTGTGTGATTCGCAATTCGGCCGACCTGACTTTGGAAGAGCAATTTGATGTGATGAAGGAACACTACGATCGGGGCGGATTGGTGGTGCGCTTGCACACCGGTGATCCATGTATTTATGGTGCCATTCAGGAGCAAATGAATTTCTTCGATCAGCATGAAATGGAGTACCAGATTGTTCCGGGAATTTCTTCATTTCAGGCAGCTGCCGCTCAACTAAAATCTCAATTTACCATTCCCAACAAGGTTCAGTCTATCATCCTGACTCGTGGAGAGGGAAGAACGCCAATGCCTCCAAGAGAGCGACTGGCTGAGTTTGCCAAATTTCAATCGACCATTTGCCTGTTTCTGAGCGTGACCTTGGTGGAAAAATTACAGAAAGATTTACTGGAAGGATATCCGGAAACGACACCCGTAGCTATTTGCCACAAACTGACCTGGAAAGAGGAGAAAATTTGGAGAGGTGAATTGAAAGACCTGGTGAAAATTGTAAAAGAAAACAAGTTGTCCTTAACGGTGATGATTGTGGTGGGAGAAGCCATAGGAAATCGTAAAAACAGATCTCTTTTATACGATCCAAAATTTACTCATGGATGCCGAAAAGGAATTGAAAGTTAGGAAGTAGGAAGGAAAAATACTTAAGCCTGTAGAGGTTGATAGAGAAAATAGATTGCAATGGAAATACTTTTATTCGGGGGAACCACGGAAGGAAAAGCCACTTCTAATTGGTTGGATGATTTGGAGATTTCACATTTCTATTCCACCAAAACAAGTTCGGGAAATTACGATTCGAAATTCGGACAGCGCATTTGTGGTGCTATGGATGTTGAAGAAATTTGTAGTTTCTGTGACGAAAACGAAGTTGATTTGATTATTGATGCTGCTCATCCTTTTGCGGAGGTGTTGCATCATAGTATTGTGGAAGCAGGAGAACAGGCGAAGCTGCCTGTTTTGCGTGTTGAACGCGATGTTGTGCCCAGAATGGAGAGTGAATTCATTCACTATCATAAAAGCTTGGTTTCTATACTAATGGAACTGAAAGCAAGTAAAAAGAGCAAGATTCTTTCCTTACTGGGTGTAAAAGCTTTGCCGGCGATTCATAAAACCATGCCTTCGGTTCCCATTTGGTATCGGATATTGGATTTTCCTTCTTCGCTTGAAATTGCAGAAAAAGCGGGAGTGGAAAGCGATAAGCTGATTGTTTCGGCAGCCTTTGAGGGAATGGAATCATTGGAAGATCTATTGATTGAGGAGCAGATTGAAGCCATGATTACCAAGGAAAGTGGTTATTCGGGTTTGTTGGATCAGAAGATGGAATTGGCTCTAAAGCATCAAATTCCTTTGCATGTAATTGCTCGGCCTACACCTCCGGAATATGATGAAACCATTACCAATCGCGAAACGCTTCAGAAATATTTGAAAAGCAGCTTTGGTGTGGAGCGAAAAGACTTGGCAGCAGGTTTTACTTCGGGAACTTGTGCTTGCATATCCGCGAAAGCGGCTTTGAAATTGTTGTTAGGCAAGGAAATACAACAAAAGGAAAGCCTTGTGCTGGCCGATGGCGGAACCTGCAGCATGCAATTGCATCGGAATAAATTGGGTGAGGATTATGCGATTTGTTCGGTGGTAAAAAATTCGGGCGACGATCCGGATGTTACCGATGGAATGGAAATAGGTGTGAGCCTGAAGTGGAACGACTTAAATTGCATTCGCTTTGTGAAAGGCGAAGGAGTGGGAACGGTTACGCTAAAAGGACTGGGAATTCCGGTGGGAGAACCTGCGGTAAATCCTGTTCCCCGCAAAATGATTATCGATGAGCTGCAGAAAATTCTGGAAGAATACGGGCTTAGTAGAGGTATTGATGTTTCGGTATTTGTACCCCTGGGTAAAAAGTTAGGTGCGAAAACCTTTAATCCGAAATTAGGGATTGTCGACGGCATTTCGATTATTGGTACTACCGGCAGAATTAAGCCTTACTCCTTGGAGGCGTATATGCAGAGTATCAGAAAGCAGGTAGATTTGGCTGTTGAGAATGGATACAAGCATATTGTGGTGAACTCGGGAGGAAGAAGTGAACGATACCTAAAGAGTAAATTTACCGAAATAGACGAATTGGCTTTTCTACAATATGGGAATTTCATTGGAGAAATGCTGACCATTCTTAAAGGTTCGGGTGTTGAAAAAGTAAGCATGGGCATCATGACCGGCAAAGCGGTGAAGTTGGCGGCCGGAAATCTCGATACCCACAGTAGAAAGGTGGTATTAGATCATGACTTTCTGATGAAGCTGGCCAAAGAAGGCAATTATCCTGAGGCGGTGATTCAAAAAATAGGAGAGATGAAAATGGCTCGTGAGCTGGAAGAGCTTTTACCCTTTTTGCAGGAAGAACTATTTTTCAAGCTGCTAAAAAATAAGTGCATGGAGGTTTGTCAGCAGGTAATTGAGAGCTATGATTTCGAGCTTTTGTTAATCAGTAATAGAGGAGAAGTAATATAGGCAAACTATTTGATTGATCTGTATTTCTGGTTCTTTTAAGGAATTTAGTACGCGAATTATAGCAGGATATTGTTCTGCTTCATGTTTTATCTATCTCTGATGTTGGATAGCTAACGTGATGAAGAAACAAATTTGCGATATATCTCAATTAGGTGATTGGCTTGAGTATAAATATTAAATTTACTTTCAACTCCAGATCGGGCATTTTCTGATAATTTTTGCAGTTTTTCATTATTAAGTAAGAGCTTTTTTAAAGCTTTGGCTAATTCTTTTGGTGTGTTTTTTTCGTAGATGACACCACCCTTTGTCTTTTCTACAATTTCGGGAAAAGCACCTAGCTTTGGTTGCACAACCGGTACACCCGAAGCCATACTTTCCAATAAATACAAACCAAAAGCTTCCCCATTTTTAACAGGAACAGAAATCATTTTTACTTTACTAAAGAATTCATGCCTTCCATCACCGTCGAAATCCACATGAAATTCAACTTGATCCATCAGATTTGCTCTCTTTAGCTTTTTTCGCATCTGTTTCAAAATGGACTTGTCGTTACCTGTGTAGCCACCGGTTAGAATCAGTTTAACATCTCTAAGCTCATCATCTTTTTTGAGTTCGATAAACGCATCTACAATGATATCAAAACCATTTGCTTCACACATTCGTGAGATGTAGCCAATGTTTCGTGCTTTCTCGTTTACTGGTGTTAGCTTGTATTCATTCGGGTCTACTCCTAAGTAATTGGTGAATACTTTTTCTTTTTGAAGGTTCATTTTTTGGATGGAAACTTTTGAATAAAAATCACTAACCCCAATAAATCCGTCGACATATTTAGATTTTGTGCTCATAAGATTCCAAATTTTGTCTCTAAATGAGTTTTTCATGGCATCTACCCAAACATCTTCATCCTGTAAAGAACAAATGAGAGAAGTTTTCGGAAACTTTTCTTTTAATTTAGGAGCCAATCCCAATAAGAGTGCATTCGATAAGTGAATTACATCTGGTTTAAGGTATTCGGCCATCCAGCTAACCATTCGGTTCAATTCCTCTTTCTGCTTTCCTTCTTCTCCCATCAACATCGAAATGGTCATTTCTTCCAGACCTTTTGCATTGGTAGAACCAGCCATATTTGCAGCTAACTTTAACATTGGGCGCGAGTTTAAGAGAGAATCGAGCCAGGCAGGAGCTTTTCGAAAAATAGGATATAGCTGCTTTAAATAAATACTGATGGCACCATAAAAAACAGGCATGTCATTTAGATCATGTTCATCGGAAAACAAGGGGAGATACATGGGGATTTTGGTTACCTCATGTCCTTGTTTTTTCATGGCTAGATGAAACTTGTCATCGCGCAAGCAATTGCCACAATAAAAGCTACCACCAGAGCCTGGTATGATTTGCAGGATGTTCATAACGAAAAGTTGAAAGTATGTAAGCTTAAAGATAAAAGTTTTAAACGAAAAAGCACCTAAAGTAATTGAGGATCAATACAAATATCTGGAGGAGAATAAAAATAAATTTTTGTGGTATTTCAAAATTATAGAAAATCTATAAAGCAAAAAATCGCCACCAAATAAATGGAAGCGATTCTTAACTTAGAGGGTGGAAGCCCCTTTGCCTAAGAAAGATTTTAATTGTGAACGCGGAGGGATTCGAACCCCCAACCTCTACGGCCGTAACGTAGTGCACTATCCAGTTATGCTACGCGTCCTTTTTTCTTAATTGCCCTGCAAATATAGGGGTTTTAGAGGTATTTGTCCAAATTATTTAGGGATTATTTATAGATAAAAAGCATACTTTTTTATAAGGACTTTATAGGTAGCTTTTTACAATGAAATATTTTTTTAACATGACCACAAAATTCTCATTTTTTATCCATTATTGGTATGAGTTTGGCAGGAATAATAGAATTTAACGAGCTATTAACAAAATAAAGACATGTAAGTCTGGAATTTTTTGCGTAAATTTAATGGACTAAAAATAAAATTCAGAGAATAGAAATTGCTGATTTCGATGTAAAATCAGTAAAAGCAACTAATATTTAGAAATTATGAAGAGAATTGTATTATTACTAGCAGCCGTTTTTGTTGCTACACTTATTCTTACGCCAAATACAGTATTTTCACAAGAAAATAATTACCAGTTAAAACCCGAAAAAAGCAAGATTGAATGGCTCGGTAAAAAGGTTACAGGAGAACACTCTGGTACCATTTTTATGAAGCAAGGGAATTTAACTTTTGATGCGGATCAATTGCTTGGGGGAAGTTTTGTGGTAGACATGACTACCATTGTGAATACGGATATTGAGGACGAAACCTATAGAGCAAAGTTGGAAGGACATTTAAAATCGGATGACTTTTTTGGCGTGGATAAGTTTCAAGAATCGAAATTTAAAATTACAAGTGCTGAAAAATTGGCAGATGGAAAATTTAAAGTGATAGGAAATCTAACTATTAAAGGAATTACTGAGATAGCAGAATTAATGGTTAATGTGCACAAACACGGCAAAATGCTTCATGTTAATGGAAAAATGATCATCGACCGTACAAAGTATAATGTTCGTTACGGATCGGGTTCCTTCTTTGATAATTTAGGGGATAAAACCATTTATGATGAATTCCAATTGGATTTAGATTTGAATTTTGAATAAAATACGGATGAATTAGAAAGGAAGTCAGGATATTTTATTCTGGCTTTTTTTATGGAACACATTATTGAGTAAAATTTATATGAATAATAGGTGTTTCATTTTTAAAATCTACCTATCTGTTTGAATTTAAAATTAATAGTTGTAATTTGAATGGAGATTAAAATTCAAATCAACATTATTATGATTCGATATTTGTTTTCGACTCTGTTCGCTTTGTTTCTTTTTTCAACAAGTCATGCTGAAGTAAATGTTAAAAATTTGCGAAATTCTCGTGTTTACTCCAAAGTTCTTAAGGAGTATCGCGAAATGAGAGTCTTACTTCCTAACGAATACGATAATACTTATTACAAGTATCCTACGATTTATTTACTAGATGCGGAGACAAATTTTGACATGGGAATTGAAGTGCTCAGTTTTCTAATGGATAATCATTTTATTCCTCCTCACATTGTTGTTGGACTTCCTAATACAGATCGTTTTCGCGATATGACTCCGGTAGATACAGTTATGAATAAGAATATTTACCGAACACGAGGAGGAGCCGATCAATTTATTAAAGCATTAGAAGTAGATATTTTTCCTTTTTTAAACGAGAACTTCAGAATGAATTCGCAACGATTATTGATCGGACATAGTTATAGTGGTCTTTTTGTTTCTTATGCTTTTTACTTTCGCACCGATTTATTTGATAAATACATGGCTTTTAGCCCTATTTTGTGGTGGAATAACAAAGCAATTGTCCACGATATTGATACATTTTTAGAGAATAATTCATCCATACGAAAACAATTGTTTATATCCTTTGCCAAGGAGGCTAGCGAGATGCTTAAGTCTTGCAAATCTTTAATTTCTTCCTTAAAAATCAATGCACCTAGTGATCTCAAATGGAAGTATGAGTGGATGCCTGATGAAAGTCACTACTCTTTATATCGTAAGAGTTTAATGAAAGGTATGGAGTTCATGTTTCTTGATTACAAATATCCAGATGTGCAAGTTTTAGTAGATGAAGGGGCAGGAGTAGCACAATCTTATCAGAAAAATATTTTACTCACTTATGGTAGAAATGAAAAATTGCCTTACTCTTTGCTCGAGAGTGTTTGCTTACAATTAAAAGAGGCAAAAAGATATGATGAGGCCATGAATTTTTTAAAATTTACGGTTTCAAGTTATCCCAATCGTGCTGAATCATTCTTTTATGTGGGGGAAATATACGAGAATAGCAATCAGCTTACAGAGGCCTTAAAATTCTACAAGATTGCACATGAGAAAGATACAGACCGTTGGGAGTACGAGAATAAATGTTTGGAGATGCAAAAATTATTGACTGATATCGAAAAAAACACTCAAACGTTAACTAATTTAGAGTAAGAATGAATCTTTTTGAGGGTGTATCTATTTTTTGTAAGCACAATTACTTTTCTTTTAATTCGTTATAGATTGTATAAAAGTAAAAGATAATTTTTTGTGGTGTTTCAATCAACCACAATGAAAATTAAAGGAGGTATCTAATGAAAGGAATTTTTTTTACGGAGTTGTTAGAGATGACGGAAAAGGAATACGGAATAGATATTACTGAAAAAATAATTGCAGAGTTGGGTGTTGGAAATAATGGTGTTTACGAAGCTACCTATGATTATCCATACACTCAATTTGTTGAAATGTGTGATATTCTGAGTAATGAAGTGAAAAATTCAGTTTCTGATCTTGTAAAAAATTTTGGGGAATATCTTTTTAGTCGTTTGGTTATTTTATTCCGACCGGATTTTGCTGGAAATACTGATGTTTTTGAATTCTTAGGACAAATCGATGATTTTATTCATCATAGCATTCAGGAGCGTTTTACAAAGGTGGAAATTCCTCGTTTTAAAGCCATTCAAATTAACGATTCCACCTTTCAAATAAGTTGTCAAAGCGAAGAAGTACTTATCGATTTAGCCATTGGTCTGTTTATGGGATGTCAACGTTTTTTTAATGAGGAGCTTACCTTAAAAACAGAATTTATCTCGAAAAGAAGTAAGTTGGTTTGTTTTACTCTTTCCAAAAATCATATTTTAGTTTGATTCCATGTGGTGATAGGTATAAAAGCTCGTATTTCCAGCTTTTACATCAAAATTCAATTGCTGATCTGCACTTTGTCCTCCTGGTGAATTTACCCGAAGGGTTACGTTATGTATTCCTTCTTTCATTCTAATTCTTGTGTAGTGAATGGAGTGAGGTAAGGTTTGCCAATTTCGAGTATCTGCTTTTTCGGTTACAGCATTGAAAATACTAATGAGGGTACCAATGTTATCATCCTTACTTCGGGCATAGCTCTCGATTGCTTGTTTGGTGGCAAGTCTGAGTAAAGAGTTTGCCATCTCACGAATCATCCTATCTCTAAGTGTTTTAAAAGCAATGGCGTTAATGTCTTCTCCTTTGTCAAGAGGATAGCTAATGGAATCATTTACTAAAATTCTTGCTTGGCTATAAAATGGAACTCGCTCCTGGTATTTAGGAAATGCAACGCGCACTAAACCCATATTTCCAAAAGAATTTTGGGTTTTCCGATCCATATCACCAATAAAAAAAGGCAGTGTAACATTTTCATCGTTGTTAACCATGGTTAGGTAACCATTGCTACCATTTACAGCCGTGAAATTAATGCTCCATTCAGCTTTCACAGGTCCTAATCCCGATAACCATATAAATACAACATCTCCTTCTCCGGGCTGTGTTTTATCAAAATCGAAGTCAAATTTCTTCTTGTAAAATTCATATTCTTCAAATAGTCCGGTTTGATAGGCTGTACGGAGCAAGTCTTTTTTCAATTGCGAAGGTACTGGAGTGTTGAAATTCTTTAGGTAGTTGTCTTCGTAAATTTTAAATGCATTTCGGTAGGCGATAAAGGCATTGTTCGAGTCTCCCGACGAATCGTAAATCAATCCCATTAAGGTGTGTGCGAAAGCATCATCACTATATCGGTTCTGATGATTTTTAGGGTATTTATCGTTTAAGGCATATAGTTTTTCATTTACTCTTCGGCATTCTACCATAGCGTCTTGAGTGTTGCCCATTTCCAAATAGCTCAATGCTTTGTAGAAATTAAGCATCACGTTCTCAAAATCTTCCGGAACGTAAGGTTTTGTCATAGGATTGGTCAGTACGGCTAGTGCTTCCGATCCAATTTTCTTATGTTGATCTTCGATATATAAATCGGCCTGATTGAAATAATCAGTAGCAGCTGCGTAATCCTGCTGCATCCACGAAAGTGTTCCTTTGTTCAATAAAAATAAAGCTTTGTTTTTATTCCGATTGTTTTTTTTATCCTTGTCGAGTACTTTTTCGGCATTGGCTATATCTCCACGCAAAAAATAGCCGTTGAATGCCTCGTTTTGCATGTAGTAGGTAGCACAACCCGATAGTAGAAGGAATAAACCCAATAGGAATACAGACAATATTTTGCCCAATGTATGTAAGGATAACTTTAGCTTCATCGAAAATGGAATAAAGAAATTCAGGAAGCCAAAAACTGACTTCCTGTGGGTACTAATTATTTGTTAACGTACTTTTTGATTTTTTTATCACCCATCCAAACGAGTTCGCTAGTTTCAAGGTTGGTAAGGTCCATATTTAACTGATAGTATCTAACATTTTCTTTTTTATAACTATCAATTATCGAAGAAATATCACCTTGGAGCATAAAGTCGGCACCTAATTCTTGTCCCCATTTTTTAAGCGTCTCTTTCGATGCAAAATCTTGTTGATCTGCACGTTCCTGGCGAAGATTTTCTCTTTTTGCTCCTGCCTGAACTAGGCGAACGCGTCCATCATTTAAAATAGCTTTCTCAATGTCTTTGATATAGGTGTCCGAATCGATATGTTCTGAACTCTTGTTGGTTATTAATCCAACAATAACTACAGGTTTACGATTGAATTCTTGCTCATAATTTGCAATCCAATTTTGATTGAGAAGTTGCTCAATTAAAGCTTCTGCAGTAAGTTTAGAATCGGTGTCGTTCCAACGCCCGCTTAAATCAATTTGCTGATCGGGAGAAACTCTGGTTACTTGTCTTGAACAAGAAGATCCAACTACTATCGCAAGAGCGAAAACAAATAGACGAAGTGAATATTTCATAATGTTTTTCATTTTTGTTAAAATAATATTCTAAATAAGTAAGGTAAACTATTTCAAACAAACACAATTTTTATGCCAAAATACTTATGCTATTTTATGCATTTTTGATTGATTTTTAAAAAATAGGTGAGGAATCAGAACAAGCTACAAATGCTGATGTTTTTATTGTTTCCTCGTTTCTATTTCTTTATTTGTGACAAATAATTTAAGCTTTCGCTGATGAGTTTTTCAATACTATAATTTTTACCCTGATCAATCATTAAATCTAAATGATCGCAATTGCCTTTTAGTGAGCCTACTTTACAAGATGCTAACGAAACTTGAGTAATGTATTTTATCGAAAGATGCTCTGAATTGCTAAGAACAAAAAGTAAGTCAAATTTATTTGTAATAAAATCGTTCAGTTCAGGTATGTTAGGCTCACCGCTCCATTTAATATCTTTATTGGTATATAATAATATTTTTTGAGCAATTCCGAAATCAGGAAGTTCATTGGCATTTATCCATCCTACAGTTTGCACCTTATAGCCTTTTTGCTGCAAATCTTCCGAGAAATTTTTAACCACCGAGAAGTTTTTTTGATCGAGTGTATCGAAAAGAATTCCAATGCTTTTTGCACTTGTTAAATTGTGAAATTCTTTTTTTCGAGTATTCTTTTTTGTCTTGCTCTTTCGTTTTATACCTGCAAGTTGATTGATCATATTTTGGAAAAAACTCATTTTATAGTCTATCGTTAAGTTGTAGGGTAACAATTAAAGAGGCATGGCCTTAATCAATTGCAATTACAAGTTATTAAAATTTTTATTTTAGAATTTATAAATTAAGCTTATTTAATTTTTTTTGGCGCTTTATAGCTATTTGCCTTTAGTTTTCCCGGGGCGATGCGTATTTCCTGAGCCAATTCAATAAGGTTATTTACATTCATTACTTCACAGGCTTTAATGGCGATTTTGGCACATGCCAAAGTGTCTTCCAAGGCATCGTGATGTTTTAAGGGAATGTCGAATAAATGTGCAAGAGTATTCAGTTTGTGATTTGGCAGGTTGGGCCAAATGCAACGACTAATTTGAATGGTGCATAAGTAATCAAACTCTGGAAAAGCAATGCCATAAGTTTTCAGACAAGCGCGAAGAACCGATACATCAAAACTAGCATTGTGAGCGATCACGATCTCACCTTGTAAATAATTTTCAATTTCATCCCAAAGGTAATTAAAGCTTGGTTTACTCATTACATCCTCTTCGGTAATGCCGTGTATGCTTACGTTTATGGGATGAAAGTACATTTCAGGAGGCGATATCAACCAGTCTTTGCACTCTACTATTTTTCCATTTCTAACACGAACCAAACCTAAGGAGCAAGCCGAATTTCTTTGTCCGTTAGCCGTTTCAAAATCTAGTGCTGTAAAATTCATTTCTAATGTATTTCTCATTATTTATTTCCGATCATCAACAAAAACTCATCTTCTGTTTTCATTTCGATACCTAGTTTTTCGACTTTTTCTAACTTACTAGGTCCGATTTTTTCTCCTGCCAGCAAAAAACTTGTTTTTTTAGAAATAGAACTCACATTTTTACCACCATGCAACTCAATCATATTTTTTAGTTCATCTCGAGAGTATTTACTAAAGCTACCCGAAATAACAATCGATAAACCTTCTAAAATGGTACTTGCCTCGGGGTTATCGATAATTTCTTTCTCCATTTGCAAGCCAAAATCTTTTAGTTGAGCAATTAAATTTTGATGATATTCGCTTGAGAAGTATTCCACGATGCTTTCTGCAATTTTGCCACCAATTTCATCTATTTCAATCAGATCCTCTAGAGAGGTAGTCGCTAATTTATCGATGGAAGGAATGGCCTTGGCTAATTTTTTTGCTACGGTAATGCCTACATATCTAATTCCTAAAGCATATAATACTCTTTCGTAGGGAACCTGTTTAGAATTTTCGATACTGCCTAAAATTCGTTCTGCCGATTTATCTGCCATTCTTTCTAAGCGAACAATATCCTCTTTTTGTAGGCGATAAAGATCAGCCACATCCTTAAGCATATTGTTCTGAAAAAACAGATCAATCGTTTCTTCTCCCAAGCCATCTAAATCCATAGCACGCCTGCTAATGAAATGTTCTATTCGGCCTTTTATTTGTGGGGGACAGCTCATGTCATTTGGACAGTAATGATTGGCTTCGCCCTCTTTACGTACTAGAGGAGTGCCGCACTCAGGGCATTTATCGATGTATTGAATGGCTTTTGCTTGCGCAGATCTTTCCGATAGTTCAACTCCAACAATCTTAGGAATAATTTCACCGCCTTTTTCTACATAAACAGTGTCGTTTTCGTGTAGATCTAAATTTTGAATGATATCCGCATTGTGCAAGGATGCTCTTTTTACTATTGTGCCAGCCAATTGTACTGCATCCAGGTTAGCAACCGGAGTAATCGATCCAGTTCTCCCAACTTGATAGGTTACCATTTTCAGTTTTGTAGATACTCGTTCAGCTTTGTATTTATAGGAAATTGCCCAACGAGGTGATTTGGCCGTATAACCAAGTTCTTCCTGCATGTCGAGTGAGTTCACCTTAATTACAATTCCATCTATGGGAACGGGAAGTTCTTCGCGTTTATGGTCCCATTCTTTGATAAAGGCAATAACCTCTTCGATATTTTTACAGCGCTTGGTATTAGCCGGAATTTTAAATCCCCAGTCTTTGGCTGCTTGTAAATTGGCAAAATGAGTTCTAGCAGGAATTTCTTTGCCTAATAGGTAGTATAAGTAACAATCTAACTTGCGCTTGGCTACTACAGATGAATTTTGCATTTTTAGTGTTCCCGATGCCGCATTTCTAGGATTGGCAAATGGGCTTTCTCCAATTTCCTCACGTTCTTCGTTTAAACTATTGAATACATCAAAAGGCATTAGTATTTCTCCCCGAATCTCAAATTCTTCGGGATAGCCGGTTCCGCTTAACTGCAAGGGAATCGAGCGTATGGTTTTTACATTGGCTGTTACATCATCGCCTTTAACACCATCGCCACGAGTGACTGCCTGAATTAATTTTCCATTTTTATAGCTTAAGGAGATGGAGGTTCCATCGTATTTTAATTCGCAAACATATTCTACATCGCCGTCGATTAATTTTTTGATTCGGCCTTCGAAATCACGAATTTCTTCTTCCGAGTAGGTGTTGCCCAACGAAAGCATGGGATATCTGTGCTCAACTTGTTTAAAATCAAGATTGATATCGCTACCCACGCGTTGAGTTGGTGAAGATTCATCTTTAAATTCTGGAAACTGTTTTTCCAAATCGATCAATTCATTCAAAAGCATATCAAAATCGTAATCGCTAATGCTCGGTTGCGATAAAACGTAGTAATTGTGATTGTATGTATGTAATTGTTCGCGCAATTCAGTAATGCGAAGCTTGGCTTTTGCTTGATTCATAGTTGTAAAAGTCTATGGTTGTGTGAATAGATAATCTGTGTAAGCTTTGGTAAACCCAAATGGTAAAAATACTAAAGCTTTCGCTGATATTACAAGCTCTGAACCTGATTTTTTTATAAAGAATAAATGAAGAATTAGATACTCTGGTTTAGAGAAACTCTTTTTCGGTGTCCTATTTTTTATTGATTCGACAATATTCTTCAGAAGGGGGGCTTATGTAGAATTATTTTAAATTGACCAATTTTTTATGTATATTCTTATTTGAAAATTAAGTGGTATTCCAGTTTTATTTTTTTCGGACTGACATTTAAACTTGTTTTTTTTAATCGCGATTACTATTAGGTTATGATACGGCACCATGAAAAATCCAGGGAAGAATTAGTAATAGAGTTAAATCAATTGCAACAAAGGTTTACCTCTTTAAAGGAATCTTCTGACCAAAATCTAATTATTCATAAGCGCACCGAAGAAGCCTTAAGAAATAGTGAAGAGAGATTTAAGTTGGCAATGGAGGCATCGAATGATGGTTTGTATGATTGGAATCTTGACTCTCAAAAGATTTACTATTCACCAGGATGGAAAAAAATGCTTGGTTATGAGGAACATGAATTAAAAAATGAAGTAAGTATATGGGAAGATTTAACTGATCCCGAGGATGTTAGTAAAACGTGGGGATTGCTGAATGATTTAATGACAAGAAAAAAAAATCGTTTTGTTTTGGAGTTTAAAATGCGTCATAAGCAGGGACATTGGGTTGATGTTCTTTCGCGTGGAGAGGCATTTTATGATGATGCAGGAAAAGCAATTCGAATTATAGGAACTCATTCTGATATTTCGGAGCGTAAGTTGGCAGAATTAACATTACGTAATGAGAAAGAGCAAATACGAACAATCCTCGATTTGGTGGGCGATCCTATTTTTGTTAAGGATAATGATCATCGCATAACGATGGCTAATAGTGCTTTTTACAATATTTTTAACTTAAACCAAGAAGAGGTTATTGGATCAACTCTGGTCGAATCGGTTCCTAGTAACGAGAAACAAGATTTTCTTGCAGCTGATCGAAAGGTGCTGGATACCGGAGTGCCTGATTTACGTGAAGAAAAATTGACGGTTGGGGATACTACGAGAACCATAATCACAAGAAAAATACGTTTTATTGACGCAGCAGGAAATAAGTTTTTGGTGGGCTCGATTCATGATATAACCGAACAGAATAATATCTTAAAAGCTTTAGCTAAAAGTGAACATCGATTAAGTTTAGCATTAGAAACTGGTATGATTGGAGCATGGGATCTAAATTTGTTTGATAATTCTTCACGTAGAACTTTAATTCATGATCAAATATTTGGGTATGACCATTTGTTGCCAGAATGGACTTATGATATGTTTTTGAACCATGTTTTTCCTGATGATAAAAATTATGTGGATGAGGCTTTTAATAGAGCAATAGAATCCGTTTCTGATTGGAATTTTGAGTGTCGAATAAATCGTTTTATTGATGGTGAGATTCGTTGGATAAAAGCAACAGGAAGGCATGTTTTAAATTCTGAGGGAAATCCAATTTACCTCACGGGGATAGTTCAGGATATTACGGAACAAAAAATCGCAGAAATTGAATTGAATATAGCAAAAGAAAAGGCCGAAGAAAGTGATCGATTAAAATCTGCTTTTTTGGCAAATATGAGTCACGAGATTCGTACGCCAATGAATAGCATTATTGGGTTTTCAGAGCTCTTAAGTAATAGTAATTTGACTTTAGTGAAAAAAGAAAAATATTTGGGTGTAATAATAAAAAGTGGGAAGCGAATGCTCAATATTATTGATGATATTATGGACATATCAAAAATTGAAGCTGGTCTTATGACTTTAGAGCTTGAAAAAATTAATATCAATGAACAGATTGATTACTTATACGATATTTTTAATTCAGAAGTGGAGGCTAAAGGAATTGCTTTTTCATTTAAAAAAGGATTATTAGAAAAAGAAATAGTAATTCGAACTGATAAAGATAAATTCATTGCAATACTTTCAAAATTAATCAAAAACGCAATTAAATATACCGATGAAGGTAGTATTGAATTTGGTTATGAATTAATAGTGAAAAATCATGAGCCAATGTTTAAATTTTTTGTGAAGGATAGTGGTATAGGAATTTCAGAAGACCGACAAGAGGCTATCTTCGAACGATTTATTCAGGCCGACATACAGGATGTGATGGCTAGAGAAGGTGCCGGATTAGGTCTTTCAATAGCCAAATCGCATATCGAAATGCTTAATGGAGAAATTTGGCTGGATAGTAAAGAAGGAGAAGGTTCTACATTTTATTTTACATTGCCTTATGCATCCAAATCTAATTCAAGCAACAAAACTAGTGGTTCTATTGAAACTAATAAACTTAGTATCTGATAGAATAGAGGCAAAGTATCAGTTTACTAAATTATCTTAGTAGAACTAGTATTCTATTTTTAATTGTTTACAGATCACTTTAGGGTGATCTTTTTTTGTTACCATTTACCGACTTCAGAACACATTTAACCGATTAGAACAAGTAATTTTCGGCTTAGAGTTTTACTTTAGTCATAGAAATAAAAGAGGAATTTAACTGTAAATTGTAATAGCATGGATAAAAGTAAGAAAAATAGGAATTTGTTTGTAGGACTTGGATTAATTATCGTAGGAGTCGTAATTGCCTTAGAAAGACTAAATTTCCAGTCTGATTTTATAGTGCACTATTTATATAGGTGGGAGGCAATACTTATTCTGGTTGGTGTATTGCAGGTTGTTGTTCGTCGTCGAATTTTTGGTGGAATAATGGCTATTGCTGGAGGATTGTATTTTCTAATGGACGAATTCTATTTTTTACCAGAGAATTGGGATATCTGGTTTTTCCCAATACTTCTAATTGTTGGTGGCATAGCATTCATATTTGCTCCCGATTCACCTTATTGTTCAAAAAATAAATAAATTCATACTGTAAAATATAAAATTATGAGATCAGATCGTCAATCCAATACCAATAATCGTGCTATATTCGGTATTTTTCTAATACTTTTTGGGTGCTTACTAGTTCTTAAAAATCTTGATTTTATTCCCTACGAATTTAGGCATATCATTTTTTCATGGCCAGCTTTACTTTTGGGTTTAGGTACACTTTTCTTTTTTGGGAAAGAAGATAAAACAACAGGAATTGCACTAATGGCTGTTGGAGGTTTGTTTTTACTCCCTATGATATTCAATTGGAGCTTTAATTGGCGAGGATTATTTTGGCCCATTATTCTTATTGTTATAGGTGTTGTGGTTATTCGTAAACGAAATATGGGTGATCTTAACAGTAAAGCTGGATCTGGTGAGAGTACCGATTACATTGATGAGCTAAATATTTTTGGCGGAGGAGAGAAGGTAATCAACAACAAAAATTTTAAAGGCGGAAAAATTACTTGTGTTTTTGGAGGGACTGAATTAAACCTTACCAATGCTGAACTCGCGGAAGGTATTAATGTGATAGATGTATTTACCATGTTTGGAGGTTGCGTTCTGGTTGTTCCTTCTGATTGGGATGTGCAAGTAGAAGTGTCTGCTATTTTGGGTGGCGTATCTGATAAGAGAATGGTGACCAAAAATTATATTGTAGAGCCCAAAAAGGAACTAATTATTAAAGGAATTGTTGCTTTGGGTGGTTGCGAAATTAAATCCTATAAATAGATTCAATGCAGCATCCTATTAGTAAGAATAAATACGGATTTCTAGTTTTTTTAGCAGGTTGGTTATTCTTTGTAACCATGCTATTTACTATCGCCTGGTATTTCGAAGAAAGAACGGCCTATCAGGCTTTTACTAATTCCATGAGTTTCTGTTTGCCTTTGTTAATCTTAGCACCTTGTATTTGGTTTGTGGTGGTTTACACAAGTTTTGAAAATAGTGGTGTTTTTGGTTTTATATTGAACCATATTGGATCTTTGGTGATTGTTACGGCCATTTGGTTATCGGTTTCTTATCATTTACACAATTTTTTGTGGGGACAAGAGGAGATTGATGGTGTAGATTTGATTATTCCATTGCATTGGCAGATTTTTTTGGCCTTTTTTACTTACGATTACATCGTGATGGTTTATTATTTAATTATTTACTATCGAAATTTTAAAGACAAGTTAGTGCGTGAAACGGAGTTAAAGGACTTGGTTAAGGAGGCAGAATTAAGTGCCTTAAAATCTCAAATAAATCCTCATTTCTTATTTAATAGCCTAAATTCAGTGAGTTCTCTAACGATATCAAAACCTGAATTGTCGCGTGAAATGTTGGTGAAGCTATCTACTTTTTTGCGTTATTCGCTGGCACAAGATGTTAAGGAATTAAATAGCTTGACTAATGAGTTGAGTAACGTTCGCTTGTATATGGAAATAGAAAAGGTGCGTTTTGGAGATCGTTTGCAAATGGATTTTGACTTGTCGGAGGTTTGCGAGCCACTTAAGATTCCAAATTTAATTTTGCAGCCTCTGTACGAAAATGCAATTAAATATGGTGTTCATGAAAGTTTGGAGCCGGTAAGCGTAAAAACAAAGTGTAGTTTCGAAAATGGATTTCTAAAAATAAGTATTGGCAACAATTTTGATTCGGAATCTATTCCGCCAAAAGGCAATGGAATTGGCTTACATAACATTCAGGAGCGCTTACGATTAATATATGCACGCACCGATTTAATGAAAATAGTAAGGAGTGAAAATTATTTTACCGTAAATCTGGAATTTCCACAAAACCTATAAACAATGAATACAATCAAGGCAATAATTATTGATGATGAAAGTTTGGCGAGAGATCTTGTGAGAAACTATTTACAAATAGATACAGAAATTGAAATTATGGGAGAATTTTCTGACGGTTTTCAGGGGATAAAAGCCATAAATAAATTGCAGCCTGATTTGGTGTTTTTGGATATTCAAATGCCTAAATTAACAGGTTTTGAGATGTTGGATTTACTCGATAAGCCTTGTAATATAGTATTTACAACAGCTTATAACGAATATGCTATAAAAGCATTCGAGCACAATGCAATTGATTACTTATTAAAACCATTTTCGAACGAACGATTTCAAGATGCACTGCGAAAGGCAAAAGAGCGTATAGTAAATTCGGGGAATAGCAACTTGGAAATCGAAAAAATTAAGAAACATAATGATTCCTCAGATGAGATGTTGACTCGGGTGGTGGTGAAATCGAGAAATAAAATTGATATAATTGCCGTAGATAAAATTAAGTATTTTGAAGCTCAGGATGATTACGTGATGATTTATACTGAGGAAGGACATTTTTTGAAGCAAAAAACCATGAAATACTTTGAAAAACATCTGGCTCCTGATAAGTTTTGTAGAATTCATAGAACTTATCTAGTAAAAATTGATGAGATTTCACAGCTAGAACCTTATGAAAAAGATCATTGGATAGTGATTTTAAAGAGCGGCGAAAGCCTGAAAGTAAGTAGAGCTGGCTTTAAACTTTTGAGGCAGCAGTTGGAGATATAAATTAGTATTTACAGAGGAACTGTAAACATCATTTTATGTAAGATGATGTTTTTTTTTGGAATAAATCTATTTGTGTTTTGCTTTTAGGGGGAGTTAGAAAATTGCTATGGAAGGGTGAGTTTATTATTTTGTTAACTATTATTTTTTTCAAAAAAAATTGTTTTCATGTTTGTTTTTACTTCCGTAATTGTAATTGGTTTTTATCGTGAACAGATGGAATATGTTGATAAATTAATTGTTTATGATTGTAAAGATGCTTGGAATATTTTTATTGGTTTTCTTGCTTGATAACATAAATTATCTACTTTTGTAACACCCTTATTTTTTATACTAACTAATTCTTTTATATTAATGAATTTAAAATTCAATAAAAGAGAGAGTGTCCTCTATGTTTTTCTCTTATTATTGGGCTCTTCATTTGCATCTTTAGCCCAAAACAATACAAAAATTCTTTCCAATTCGTCTTTAAAAGGAATTGTTGTTGATAATGAGAATCACAAGACACTAGAGTACGCAACGGTGTCTTTGTATTCCTTGCCAGATTCTTCTATGCTTAAAGGGACTTTGACCAATCGAAAGGGAGAGTTTACTATCGATAATCTTAAAGCTTCAACTTATTTTTATAAGGTAGATTTTCTTGGTTTTAATACACATACGAGTGATTATTTTATTCTGAATGAAGATGAAAATAAAATTTTATCCAATCCTATTGTTTTATCTGTTGATAGTAAAGAAATTTCTCAAGTAGAAGTGATAGGTAACCGTGATTTTGCCAAATTAGAATTAGATAGAACGGTTTACAATGTATCAAAATCACCAGTTTCCGATGGTGGAACCATTAACGATGTTTTGGCTACCATCCCTAAATTAAATGTAAATGCTGATGGCGATATTCAATTTAGAGGTAGTTCCAATGTAAAAGTACTAATCGACGGCAAAATGAGTGGCTTGCTTGGAATGAGCCCATCTGATGTTTTGAGTAATATGCCTGCAGCCGAAGTCGATCGAGTTGAATTAATTACTAGCCCATCTTCTAAATACGATGCTTCTGGTTCTGCAGGAATTATCAATATTATCATGAAAAAAGAGCGTGCAAAAGGATTCAATGGAAATGCTTCTGCGACTATAGGTACAATCAACAAGCACTCTGGTCAAACGGCTCTAAATTTACGAACCGGGAAGTTAAATTTTACTGGATCCTATAGCTATAAAGACGATTGGTCTGGTCGGGATTATTCCTTGTCTCGCTCGGTTGAGATGGACGATTATACTCAATATTTAACAACTAGTGCAGATGTTGATTTTGGTAATCGTAGTCATATTGGTCAATTCGGTATGGATTATTTGATTAATGAACAGAATACTTTAAGTTTCTCATTTACTCATCGAAACATAAAGCAAAATTCAAATGGTATTTATGACTATGACTATCGGTATGCCTTGGAAGGCATTAGTCAAGAGATTCCTACGGATAGCGAAAGTACACGAAATAGTGAAGTTGATATTGATATGACTTCATGGAATTACAATGCTTCCTATATTCGAAAGTTTGCTAAAGAAGGACAAGAATTATCTTTTGATGCAGCTTATACCAATAACGATGCTATTAATTCGGGTAAGTATGAGCAAGATGGAATAGAGAGTGATGATCTATACAATTCAGATCGAAAAGAGGCGTTTATTCAGATGGATTATACGCAACCAGTAGGAAATGCCTCTATCGAAACAGGTTACATGTTCCGGAGCAATAAAATTAATTATGACGAAGGGATTGATTTATCTACGGCTTTTAATTACAAAGAGAATATTCAAGCTTTGTATATTCAATATAGAGGGAGTAAAGGTAAGTTGAGTTACCAGTTGGGTTTACGTTCTGAGTATTCAGATATCAATACCAATCAGGATTTTAATGAGGATTATTTGGATTTTTTCCCTAGTGTTCATTTATCCTATAATTTATCTGCGAATAATCAAGTTAACTTGAGTTATTCTAAAATGATTTATCGTCCCGACTCTAGAATGTTGAATCCTTTTCAGAATTTACAAGATGTCGAAAATCAAAGAATAGGTTTGCAGGATTTAGAGGCCTACTATACTCATATTCCTGAGTTGACTTTTGTTTTTAAACGCGATAAGATAACCTTTACAACAAATTTATATTACCTGTTTACTGATAACATTATCAGTCAGTACCGTTCGGTTACCAGTGAAGATGAAACCATTGTTACCTATGAAAATTTAGGTGGAAAGCATTACACGGGAATTGATTTTAATATTGCCACTAAATTTAATAAATGGTGGAGTATTAATTCATATGTTTCAGGTATTTATCAGAAATATACCTCTTCCGAGGATTTGGATTATTCGGGAAATGATGATTTTGGTTTTTTTGCCAAATTAATTTCTACTATGCGAATACCTAAATGGTTTACATTTCAGTCTATCTTTCGATATGATACTGATATGCCAGTGGCACAAGGTGAATACGATCAATCATTTCAAATGGATTTAGCATTTGGTAAACGAATTATGAAAGGAAAGGCGAGCTTGTCTTTATGGGTTTTTGATGCTCTTAATACGAGTAAATACAATGTGAATACTTCGGGAGATCGATTCTCTCAGCGTACGGAGTTTAAATTCGAAAATCAAGTAGCTAATTTAACTTTCCGCTACTATTTTGGGAAAAAGTACAATGTACTTAAGAACCACAAAAAAGATAGTGAATCTCATCACTCCGAAAAAGATATTTAATAAAACTCTCAAAACAAAAAGGCTGCCGAAAACAAGATATTGTATCTTTCTTTTCGGCAGCCTATTTTTGTATTTAAAAGTTTTAGCTTAATCAATAATAATTTTCCTACGTACTAAATCTTTGCTTGTTTGAATGGTTAATAGGTAAACTCCTTTAGAAAGGTAATGAACATCGATAACATGTTTGGAGCTACTAATTTGTTTTTCGTAAATAATAGATCCTTTTAAGTTGAAAATTCGAATTAAGCTCTCATCATCACTGGGTAATTCGATATTTAAATACGAGCGAGCCGGATTTGGATAAATACTAACAGTCAAGTTTTCCTCTTCAAAATCATCAATACCTGTAATGGTTGCAATATCAATGCTGACCGTAGTTTTTATGGAGTATCCTCCATCGTCAAAAGCTCGATAGGTGAAAGAATCCTCTCCACTGTAACCTGTATCGGGGATGTATTCAAAAGAACCATCTTCCTCTAAAAAAACAAATCCATTTTCGGTAAAACTAGATAATTCGGCATACATCGAGTTGCCATCAAAATCAAAGTCATTGGCCAGCAGACCTTCATCGACTTCCACTACTAAACTTTCGTCTTCGTTTACTTCATAGTAATCTGTGTAAGCAATGGGAGCGTTGTTGAATTCGGTCAATCCATCTTGGGTAATGTAATAGGATTGTTTTTTAACTTCCACATAATTCTCAGGAAATCCCCAGCCCCAAAGAAAGCGATTACTTCCTTCCATCAGAACGTTATTGTGAAGAATGCTGATGGTAATTCCATCTGAAATGGCCTCTTCTGTTGTGTCTGTGGTCGATCGATCATCATTCATTACTTTAGTATTGGCAGGATCAGTAACTTGCAGTAAAGACCAAGGCAGTAAAATATCAATTGAATCATTTGATATTACCACTGCATCCAGACTTGATGAAGGTAGTTCTGAACGCCTTGTTTTTAAATTACCAACGTACTGAATTTCGTAGTTTTCATCGTTATTTTTCCATCGAACCAGATTCCAGGGAGCTCCGTCGGTAGCTGTTGAATGGTATAGTTGTTCGTCTGAAGAAACACCATGCCAGATTCCAAATAAATCGTAGGCTTCTGTCACAAATAGTTCTGCTGAGTAATTGGTGATTCTTAGTGCAAATTCTGCTCTGTTTGTAATAGTATCTCCGCTAGGTAAAATCGATTCTCCCAATGTGGCGTCGTAAGTGTCAATTGCCATCCAAATGGTATCGATATTTGAAAGTTCACTTTCTAGAGAGAGACGCAGTTTAAAATAGTCGAAATCGGCTGCAGCCTGAACTTTAGTAATTGGCTGATCGTCGCCAAAATTTTCCAATTCTGTGTAAGTTGTTTCTTCGGGACGAAAGGCGATTAATCCGTAATTTTGCTCGGCGGCTGTAATGTTATGCCATAAAATTCGTGCTTCTGCATTAAAATCAAAGGGATTGGTAATCCAAGTTTGTTTAAACCACTCATCAATCCAGGAAAAACCAATTCCTCCTGCACAGTTGGCTTCTTCAATATTATCGAGCAATCGCAGAAAATTTAAGCCTTGTGCCACTTCTGAATTTCCACCATGGTGCATTCCGCTGGAAGCATAATGAGCTATTCCCCAACTTGAAGGTGTTCCTGTTTCGGCAATCAGTACGGGGAAGTTTGGGTAATGATTTTTTAGGTCAGTAATGTATCCCAAATAACTATTGGATCCCAATGCATCAAAATATTGTTGGTAGGTAGGATCTTCACTAACAAAATCGGGGTAGTATGGATAGGCGTGATAGCTGGCAAAATAACCAGCAGGAGCATTTGAAAAATCTAAATCGGCAAGATCAAGACTTTGCGTATCTTCATCAGTTCCGGTTTCGGTGGGATGGGTCAAGGGATCCAAAGTAGGCCAACTAGTGATACTGACCGGGCGTTCTGTGTCGTAATTTGTGCGTTCATAACTTACCAGATAATTTAATTTCGAAGTAGCCCAAACTTCCGAAGGAGTTCCAGTGCTTAGTTTAAAAATTTCGCCCGAATAAGACGTTTCGTCGCTATTTTTCTCATTGGTTTCCTCAATTTCGGCAGGATGAATTTCCCGGGCAATAATGTAGGCCATGATCCATGGTGACACATCTGAAGTAAAGCTACCGTATGCTTTCCCGTAGCGATGGTCTATGCTGTTGTTGCCATGAACACAATCAATAACATCTTCTATTTCTTCATTGAAAACTGTATTTAATTCGTGCAAGTCGTTGGTGTAATCATCCACTTCTTCTTCTAGCCAAACTCCTTGTATTATATATATCGGATTGGCAGGATTTGCATCGTTAAACTCTTTTAAGGCTTCATAAAAACGTGGATAATGAAGTGTGTAGGTTCGAATGCAATTGAAACCAACATCTTGAATGTCGGCAATCCAGTTTTGGTACTGTTCTTTTGTTGCAGCTAATTCGCCAGGAAAAGTGCCAGGAATAGAAACGCCTAAATTGATTCCTTTAATGAAAAAAGGAACATAATCTTCACCATTCCAAACCGTCAGATTTTTAGTGTCTACCGAAAATGGAACTTGAAGTTTGTTGGCATCGGTATCCTGTGCTATTGCTGAGAAAGGCAGAGATAAGACCTTGAATAAAAGAATGAAAATGGATAGTTTACAAAGAGTGTAGATTTTTACCATAGATTATTTTTTACGAATTTTAAAATCAAAGATAAGAATAAAACCGGATTTAGATGTGTGTGAAACCTACTTGTTATTTACATAAAGCTATATTAAGTGCGAGGGTGAAACGAACTCGAACCAATTCGAGATGATCGATTAATCAAAATAAGTGTGTATTGATTAAATTTAAGTTCTCTGCCTATTGACATTGAATTTGATCTTTCTTATTTTTTAACCTATTGTAGCTTGGGAATGAAGTGGAGTAGAATGTATTTCTTAAGCTTGACAAATGACTCGAGGAAATTAAATTAGTGATTATTTGTGGGTATTTTGGATGAATTAGTATCAGTGTTATTATAAAACACTTTTAATATGACTAAAGATGAGGTGATTAGAGAATTAGAATTGTATGGTAATCCAGATACTAAAAGGATATTGATGATACATGGAGCTTGTGAACCTTTTTATGGAATAAAGGTTCAGGATTTAAAGAAGATTGCAAAGAAAGTTAAGCAGGATTACCAGCTTTCCCTAGATCTATTTGAGACAGGAAATTCTGATGCCATGTATTTGGCTGGATTAATTGCAGATGCAGAACGAATGACAAAAGACGATTTACAGAATTGGGCACAAAAAGCCTATTGGTATATGATTAGTGAGTACACAGTTGCTTGGATTGCTGCAGAAAGTAATTTTGGTTTTGAATTGGCTTTGAAATGGATTGATTCAAAACAGGAAAATATTGCTTCTACGGGCTGGTCTACACTTTCATCTTTAGTAGCAATTAAAGAAGATGAGTATTTTGATATGGGTAAGCTAAAAGAATTACTTTCTAGGGTTAAGAGTAAAATTCAATTGGCTCCCAATAGAGTCAAATATACGATGAATGGGTATGTGATTTCTTTAGGGGCTTCAATTGTATCCCTAACTGAAGAATCTATGTGTGTGGCAAAACATATTGGGAAAGTTCATGTTGATATGGGTGAGACCGCTTGTAATGTACCCTTCGCACCCGAATATTTACAGAAAATAATCGATAAAGGTAGAGTGGGTAAAAAACGAAAAACTGCAAGATGTTGAAGAGTACAGTAGAAACAAATCTTGAAATGCTTTTGGATGCATTTCGGAAAAATGCCAATCGTGAGCAAGCTATCCGAATGGAAGCCTATTTAAAGAATAAGTTTCCATTTCTAGGGCTTCGAAAACCAGTACGAGTACTTCTGGATAAATCATTCTTGAGGGATGCATGTCAAAGCAAATATATCGATTGGGAAATGGTATTTTATTTGTTTGAATTAGAAGAACGTGAATTTCATCATTTAGCTCTGGAATATTTACAGAAGATGCAGGAAAAACTAAAAAAACAAGATATAATTCATCTTGAAAGGCTTATTTTATGTAAATCATGGTGGGATTCTGTTGATGCATTGTCTCCTCTGGTAGGTGTTTTGTGTCGGAAAAATCCAGTATTGAAGAAAGAGGTATTGGAACATTGGATGTTGAGCTCAAATATCTGGTTAAAAAGGGTAAGTATTACCTTTCAGTTAAAGTATAAAAATCAGACTGATAGTAAATTTCTTGAAAAAGCCATTCTTGCCAATCACCTGAGTAAGGAATTTTTTGTTAATAAAGCCATAGGTTGGGCTTTGCGACAGTATTCAAAATTTAATGCTGCTTGGGTAAGAAATTTTATTGCAACCCACTCCTTATCTCCATTAAGTGTGAGGGAAGGTAGTAAGTACTTATAACTTCTTTTTGGGAAGGTAATTAATAATCTACCTTAGATAGAACTAGGCAAAGGGTTTTTATGTGGATGTTTTAAAGTGAAAATCAGTAAATGAAATTCTTTTGTTTTGAGGATGTTGACTACCTATTTTTCAGTATTGGAGAAAGAATAGGTAGTTTTTCTTGTTGTGTTTTAGGAATCGATACTTACATGAAATAACGCATCGCCTTTGTTAACGATAGGTGCTGTGTTCACGCAAAACACATAACAATCGAAAGGAGCGACTACCTTTTTTTCGTATGATCCATACGGATCTGTGATTTCACCTAGTATTTGTTTTTTTGTAACCCTACTTCCATTTTCAACGCGAAGCTGGAACATTCCCGATGAAGGTGCTCTGAGCCACTTCGATTCTGGTACGACTATAGAAGGGGCGTTTATTTCAGGTTCTCCTTCATGAAATCCCAAATGTTTCATAACGTTTAAGGCTCCTGTTACTCCCGAATCAATCACATCCTGGTTAAGATCGTTTGATTTTCCTCCCTCGAACAAAAGAATGGTTTTTCCTAATTTTCGAATGGTATCGCGAACCGATTTACTGATGTATTCAGAATTTAAAATATAGGGGGCATTAAAAATTTTGGCCAATTCAAGAGACTTCTTTTCGCTTGTTACACACCTAATTTGAGGGTAATTGGAACGATCAGCACCTCCAGAGTGGAAATCAATCACATAATCCACTATGGGAGCAATTTCCTGGGTGAAACGATGTGCGAACTGACTTGCCAGAGAACCGTTGGAAAATCCCGGAAACATGCGGTTTAGATCTCTACCGTCAGGGAACTCTCTTCGTAAGTTCAAAAAGCCAAACACGTTAAAAACCGGAATGCAAATTATGGTTCCCCTAAATGGTTTGTTGTATTTCTTGCGAATGATGTTGCGAACAATGGCAATGCCATTCACTTCATCACCATGAACTCCTCCCATGAGCAGTAGAGTAGGGCCGTCTTTTTTGCCCCTCTCTACAATAACGGGCACTTTTATGGTGTTTCGGGTATGCAATTTTGCAACCTCTAACTCTAAAAATGCGCGTTCTCCTTTCTTTATTTCATTCCCAAGAATGATCAATTTGTGATTAGACATGTTGTTCGATATATCTGATGATTTGTTTGGCAATATCTGTTTGTGTGGCTTCTTCTATGCCTTCCAAACCGGGTGAAGAATTTACTTCCAAAATTAGTGGACCGCTATCCGATTGAAGCATGTCTACTCCTGCCACACCTAAGCCCATTGCTCGGGCAGCTTTAATGGCCGTGTTCTCTTCTTCATCGCTTAATTCGATAACTGTAGCACTTCCTCCTCGGTGAAGATTGGAACGAAATTCTCCTTTTACTCCTTGACGTTTCATAGCGCCAACCACCGTACCATCAACTACAAAAACACGAATATCAGCTCCTTTTGATTCACTGATGAATTCCTGAGCAATTACACGAGCTTTTAATCCATTAAATGCCTCGATAACCGAGGTAGCTGCATTTTTTGTTTCGGCTAACACCACACCAAGTCCTTGTGTTCCTTCCAGTAATTTTAATACCAATGGTGTTCCACCTACTGATTTAATTACATGATTTACATCTTTTGTATAATTGGTGAAAACGGTTCTGGGCAATCCAACACCAGCGCGGGATAATACCTGAAGACTTCTTAGTTTATCTCTGGATTTAATTAGAGCTTCTGATCCTACAGCTGTAAAAACCTTCATCATTTCGAATTGACGAATAACTGATGAACCATAAAAGGTAACGGAAGCACCAATCCGTGGAATTACAGCGTCTACATTTTCTAGATATTCACCGTTGTAAAAAATTTTAGGTTTTTTCTTTTCAATTTCAATAATGCACTTTAAATGATCAATAACCAAAACTTCGTGTCCTCTGGTTTCTGCTGCTTCTACTAATCTTTTGGTTGAGTAAAGTTTAGGATTTCTTGATAGTATTACAATTTTCATATATGTGATATAATTTTTTACAATTTATTTTGATTGGGAATTTTTACTTTTTTGTTTGAAGGAAATATTGCTTTTTGTTGTGTCTACAATAAATTTACCGTTCAGCAATTTTCGGCCAATTAAAATTGGATACTTCATTTCGCTTCTTTCGCTGAGCGATAATTCAATTTCATAGGTATTATTAAAGATATGAATGAGGGTTTTAATTATATATCGGTATTCCGATTTCCCAAATGAGTTCTTAATTCTTTTGCGATTATAATTTTTTACCACAAATTCTTTTTCATTGTAATTTAGATGAGAAGGATCTAATAATTTAAACTTAATGTGGTTGATGCCATTTATTGAACATTCTGTTATTTCATGGCAATGGATGGAAGAGGTATAAGCTCCGGTATCCACTTTTAGAGCAATGTCGTTCAATAGTAGTTCCGGGAAATCAGCTTTATCAATTCTTCCTATGATTATTTTCATGTGATTTTTGTTTTATGCACTCTGCTAGTTTTTTATGTCTGTAGTCAATTTATTCTTTTTTCACATGAACATCCATTTGAGGAAAGGGAATTACAATTTTTCTTTCTTCAAATTTTTGGTTAATAATGCGACGAATATCACTTTTTACCTTTCCTATTCGAAAGATATTTTTACTGAAAAACAAAAGCTGAAAGTCTAGAGATGAGTTTCCAAAATTGATAAGTCGGGCTTCGACTGATTGTCTTTCGTCAATACCAGGATGTTCAAAAGCGCTTTCTTCCAGGGCTTTAATGACCTCTTCAACATTACTTCCGTATGCAACACCAATGTCAATTCTAAAACGTGTTTTTTCCGATTGATGACTCCAGTTAATAACCTTATTAGTAGTGATTAATGAATTGGGAATGATAATCGATATGTCATCTCGATTCAAACCTTTGGAGGTTCTCAATCCGATACTTTCAATTTTTACAACATCTCCATCAATTTCCAGAACATCATTAATTCTAATCGATCGTTCCGATAGGAGAATAATCCCCGATACAATATCGTTGAATGTTTGTTGTAAGCCCAGACCAACACCAACTAATAAGGCGGCTGAACCTGCAATCAGTACAGTTACTTTTACGTTTATGGTTTCCAGAATTAAACCGATGGCCATTACCCAAATCACGTATTTAATGATCTGAAATAAGGCATAGCTATTTCCATCATCAAGATTCGAAATTGAATTTTTACGAAAGAGTGCTTTTTTTATTAGGTATAGGGCGATTCGGGTTAAAATATAAATGATAAAAATACTTAGTAGTGTAAAGACTCTAATTTTATAATTTGCAATGCTTAACAGTTCAAATTCAAGTATTTTGGTAATGGCTTCTATCATTTTAGTTTTTATTTAGGATGCTCGTTGGGAGACTTAATTTATGTCGAAATACGATGTCGCAAAAGAAGTATTTATTTCCATATAAATTGCATATATATCGTAATTATTAAAACTAATAAATAATTCGAAAGATGAAGAATTTTATAAAAGGGAATACGATACAATCTTGTTAAAGATATATATTTTGGATATTCCATGATAAATTGTTCATAAAATGTAGCTATTCTGCGATTTTATTAATTTTTCTAAGCTTATTTTTTCTTAGAAAGAAGTTAGAGACTCTATTTTCCCTTAATTAAGTATGGTTTATCGAAGAATAGGGCAGGTTGACCTATTTTTCTGATTTTTTTGTAGGTCAGGTGGTCGGAACGCATCTTAATTGGTACATTTGTCTCACGAGAATCGCATATGGATAGGAATAAAAAAAATGTACAGGATCTGGAGAGTGCAAGCGTAAAAAGTTTGTTGTGGAAATATTTTCTACCTGCTTTTACAGGGGTAGTGATCAATTCTCTCTACAATGTGGTAGATCGAATTTTTATTGGTCAGGGAGTAGGAGCAATTGCCTTGTCTGGTTTGAGTGCTATTTTTCCCATCATGCTTATCATGATGGCTTTTGGAATGTT
>NZ_JBFHJW010000005.1:0-116737 GCF_041595635.1 Labilibaculum sp. | reverse complement strand
GATTGGAAATAAAAAATAAAAATAGAATTTCATGAAGTTATTAGAAGGAAAGACAGCGATTATTACCGGTGCTTCTCGTGGTATTGGTAAAGCGGTTGCAATTGAATTTGCAAAACAAGGTGCTAATGTTGCTTTTACTGATTTGTTCTATAACGAACAAGCAATCGAAACTGAAAAAGAAATTGCTTCCTATGGTGTAAAAGCAAAAGGTTATGCTTCTGATGCAAGTAACTTTGCCGATACCGATAAAGTGGTTGCTGAGATTATGGCTGATTTTGGTGCTATTGATATTTTGGTGAACAACGCGGGTATCACTAAGGATACTTTACTAATGCGTATGACCGAAGAGCAGTGGGATATGGTGATTAACGTGAACTTGAAATCGGTATTTAACTTTACCAAAGCAGTTCAAAAAACCATGTTGAAACAACGCAGCGGTTCTATCATTAACATGAGCTCGGTGGTGGGTGTGAGCGGTAATGCTGGTCAGGCTAACTACTCTGCTTCTAAAGCGGGTATCATTGGTTTCACTAAATCGGTGGCGAAAGAATTGGGTTCTCGTGGCATTCGTTCCAATGCGATTGCTCCAGGTTTCATCATTACAGAAATGACAGGTAAACTTCCTGAGGATGTAGTGAAAGAATGGGCTGGAAAAATTCCATTGAAACGAGGAGGATCTCCTGAAGAAATTGCAAAAACCTGTGTGTACTTAGGTTCTGATCTTTCTTCTTACGTAACCGGACAAACCATTCACGTTTGTGGTGGAATGAACATGTAAGAAATTACAAAACGATACTGAAAAGCCATCCTTTCGGGATGGCTTTTTTTGTGCTACAATATAAAGTTGAAATATTAAAAGCTGTCGAAACATCTGCTGTTAATTTAGAGATTCTTCGATAAGTTTAGAGTGGCAATAATACCTTACTCTGCAATTTTCACCTCGAATGCTGATCGTATTTATTAAATTGTTGCATTCATTTCTTCAAATTTTTCTTTGATTCTTTTCACTTCCTTGTATTGCAAATTATCTAGGTTTATGATTTTGTGATCTCCCGATAATTCAATATTGATTTTTAATGTATCTATTTTGATCCCTTTAATGTCTGACCATTTTATGTTTTCTATTAGTTTATTTTTAGGGAATAGATATCTTAACTCTTCATTATTCCATTCGATAAAATACTTTTCATTTTTTCGCCAAAGGTGGCCGATGGTGAAGAATATGATACCTTGCAGGCTATAAATAACGCCATTCCAATCTCCATCAGGGAAATTTGTTCTAAAGCTTGTTTCAAATGTATTAATTAGAAGAGTGATACCAAGTGTCAGACTAGAAAGCCCAAAAATCATATAGAACAATTGTATTCCTCTTTGTTTTTTGAAAATTTGAAATCTCTCCATGATTTATCTTTATTATAATGTGAAAACATTTCTTGTTTTTAGTAATTGATTCTATAGAGGTCTTTAGTTCTTCTTTTTTGCTGGATCAAACAGAATTACAATGGCGTATTTATTGAATGCGAAATAATAGTAAGTTTCGAAACTTTATTTTTCTTGAAAATTTCAGTATAATATGTCTCAAATTACGTAATCTATCTTAAACTAGTACTAATTTTCAGAATATGGTTTGCTAGTAAAGAGGGCTTCCCCATTTCGGGGCAGTAAAAAAATTACGTAGAGGAATAGCACAGTCATGCAGATTCTTAGGTAGGCTGGCTGTAATTGAAGTCGAAATAAAAAGTTATATATTTTTGTATTATCAATGTTTAGATTAATTTTAAATAAGAAAATTAAATTATTCACTAAATAGATTGATAAAAATGAAAAATGTAATCTCGAAAATAGGAATTGCTAGCATTGTGTTGTTAGTATTTGTGTTGGGAAATTCAAAATCAAGTTATGCACACTGCGAGATTCCTTGTGGTATTTATGCCGATTCTCTTCGGATAACCATGCTATTGGAAGACATTGAAACCATTGAGAAAAGTATGAACAAGGTCAATGAATTATCATCGGCCGAACAAGTAGACTACAATCAACTTGTTCGATGGATCACCAATAAGGAAGATCATGCGAACAAGATTCAGACCATTACTACACAATATTTCATGTTTCAAAGAATAAAAGTTTCGGATGATGCCAAAGTAAAGGAGAAAAATGCACAACTTTTGGCAGTGTTGCACGAGATTTGTGTGTATGCCATGAAATCAAAACAAACTACAGACCTACAGTATGTTGAGAAGCTAAAGAGCGCCGTTCATGAGCTCTCTCACTTGTATTTTGCTGCAGAAGAGCATCATCATCATTAAAAATCAGCTTTTTTGCATTCCCCTTCCTGTACTGGAAGGGGATTTTTTATGCTTAAAAGTCGACGCTAGTTTTTCTTTAGAAGAATATAGGCTCCAAACGTTTTGTTTTGAAAAGGACTCACTAAGGGGAGGTATCCTTTGCTCCATTTTCCATCTTCCATTTCGAGTGGATGTTTTTGGTTCATTTCTTCATGAAACTGATGGAAGCTACATTTGGCTTTGTGGAAAATTTTAAATTCTCCTTTCGTGTTTGGATGAATGTGTTCATTTAGAAAAATCGCCAAGGTACTCATGTTGTAGCGAAGGTTGATTTCTACACAGGGTTGTATTTTTAATTGATTCTCTGCATCGAGAATCAACATACAATCCACACCAAAATAGCCAGTATATTTAGTCGAAATATCCGATTCGGCGATGATCTTTGTCATACAATATTGCAGCTTTTCAATTCTGTCATTGGGCAATATTTTTTCTACTTCCGTAGGCATTCCTCCCAGGTAATTGCTCAAATATTGTCCTTTCGAATCTGTATGGAAGAAGCCTAAGCCTAAATAGTCGAGTTTTCCCTTTCCGTCGCAATAATATTGCAAAGAAAAGTCACACTTTTTATTCAAAAATGCCTCTACCATCACATAGCCTTGGGAGGCAATAATACCATTTATCGATTGAATAATTGATTGGTTTAGTGTGGAATAGCGAAGTATTTGTATGCCTCTGCCAGCCGAGCTCAAGGGCGTTTTAATCACAATTTGTTTCCAGCTTTTTAGGAGTTGTTCCACTTCTGCAACAGAGTAGCATTGTTGCGCAGCCTGACTCATTTGAATAAACAGGTTGTCTTCGCTGCTAGTAATTGCCGATTGTAGTACTTCCATGGCTTTTTTTCTTGTGTATAACTGTCTATGTTCTTCTTTCCAAAAAGCGTTTGGTTGGTTCAAAAATTCAGCACTGCACGATTCTTTAAAAGGCTTAAATATATGATGAATTCTCGGACTCCATCCCCAGGGATGAAGACTGTGTTTTGGCATGCGAATAAAATCTGCCTGGTTAAGTGCGCTGTTAAGTAGCTCGAAATTTGGAATGGAAATGTCTGCCTCTTCCAGTAAATGTAAAAATTTCTTATCGGGTAAATTATGAACCAGAACATAGTCATGCTTTTGAGCAAAAAACAGCGGTAAGGAATCCAAATCGTGCTCGAACTTGGTAAGTGTTTTATTAGGCATATAGCTAACTGTTCCATTGGCAATAGCCATTTCGCAGGTGGGGTTGTAAATAAATAGTTTAGGTGCAATTTTTGAAGGTATCATAGTAGTTCATCTCTATTCGACTTGGCAAAAATAGGCGAAATCTGCTTACCTTTGAGTTTCAAAAACAAATTATCATGATGATTTTTCCTAATAAGCTTGTACATGCACGTTTAATTCGTCGCTACAAAAGATTTTTAGTGGATGTAGAATTGGACACAGGCGAAGTAGTGGTGGCGCACACATCGAATACCGGAAGTATGAAAACTTGTGTTGTTGAAGGTGCTGAGGTTTATTTAACTTACGTTGATGATCCCAAACGGAAAACAAAGTACACTTGGGAGATGATTAAGATCGGGGATTCTTGGGTGGGGATTAATACCCTAGTGCCCAATTTACTGGTGTACCAAGCTATCAAAGATCAAAAGCTTGAAGGTTTGGAAGGATACTCAAACGTGCAGAGGGAAGTGAAATTTGAGGACAGTCGATTAGATGTATTTGCCAGCAACGATCAGGGGGAATGTTTTGTAGAGGTGAAAAACGTGAGTATGAAAGTGGGAGAGTACGCACGATTCCCAGATGCAGTAACAAGCAGAGGCAAAAAGCATTTGGACACCTTACTTCAAGTGAAGAAGGAAGGAAAAAGAGCGGTAATGGTTTATGTGATTCAACGTGCCGATGTGGAGGTTTTTGCACCTGCCTATGATATTGATCCTGATTACGCCAAACGATTGAAAGAGGTACACGAATGTGGGGTGGAAGTGTTTCCGATTCGTGCTTTAGTGACTCCAGAGCGCAATGAATTGGGGGATCTATTGCCTTTTGAGTTGGAATAGTGGTGTAAATACGTATTTTTGCAATAGTAAAAATGGAACGTGATGAAGGATAAAGTACAAGTTGAAGTCGAAAACTATCGTGAACTGAGAAATGAAGCAAGCGAGATAAGCAATAAATTAACCAAATTGCATCAGAAAGAGATGGCTTGCAAAAAGGGTTGTTCGGAGTGTTGTATGCATTTCTCGGTTTTGCCGGTAGAGTATTTCAGTATTTTGGAGGAACTGAAAGCAAATCCTCCCAAAGAATATCAGGAGTTAAACGAGGAAGCCGACGATTGTAATTTCTTGGTGAATGATTTGTGTCAGATCTATGAGTCTAGACCCTTTATTTGTCGCACACATGGTTTGCCTTTGCTATTCATGAGTTCCGAAGATGATAATTGGGAACTATCCACTTGTCCGTTAAATTTTACCAATTTTGATGATTTTCATAGCGAAAACACCTATTCTCAGGATACTTACAACAGTAAATTATTTCTGATTAATCAGAAATTTGTTAAAAATTACGAGGTAGAGAAATTTGGTGATTTCGACATGATTTCGATGAATCGATTGGCAATGGATCTGAAGAAATAAATTCTTCTCATTAAAATAGAAATCTGTTGCCCTTGTCGGATGGTTCGAGTATAGTTAAGGCGCTTAATTCATTTTTTATGGACTTCAAATTATTTTTTATAAAGATATTTTCCCAAATACCAATTTATGGCAGAGGTTAGTTATAAAATAATACAGACTGAAAAGAACACAATTGTTTTGCGTGAATTTTTTGGAGATGTTGAAGTGACAGACATAAGAGAATCGTTCATACACATTTTTAAGGAATATGTGGAGCAAGAAATTGTGGGTATTATTACCGATTTTACTCAAGCCAATATGCTAATTAATATAAGCGAGTTTCCCAAAGTTTTGGAATTTATTCGTCAGAATAATAAACTGTTTCAGCTAAAGTTGGCTGTAATTGTCAATACGCCTGAAAAAACAATTTTGCCCATGCTTGCCCATGCTCGATTAAAAGACCTACATGTGAAACCCTTTGCTACTATGCAAGCGTCTATCAACTGGATGAATGAAGATTAGCTGATAGCATAATTCCTAATTTCTGTTGCGATAAGGTTTGAGAGCTAGTACTATTTATCCTAAATAGAACTGATTTTGTAAGCAGAATAAATTCATTATTATGGATTGAAAATGCTCTTTTATCTAAAAAAAATTCAAATTTTGATTGGATGTTGAGTTGATTTATTTTGGATGGAAGCTATTTTCTGTTGTAACTTAGGTTGAAAAGGCTGAACTTTCAAAATTAAACACTATGGGCGCAACAAAAAATAAATCTACTAATGAGTTGGTAAAGAAGGATGTTATAAATATAGGATTGGAGATTTTTGTGAGGGATGGATACTTTGCTACTACAGGTGCATTGTTGGCACATGAAGCTGGAATTACCGAACAAAAGCTATTCTCTCTATTTTCATCCAAAGAAGATTTGCTGCACACCATTGTGGCTGAAGCAGTACATTTGATGTTTGATGGAATTGATCCTAATCAGGATGGTGAGTTGCAGGAAGTGGAACTTTTGTTTTTTATTAATGATTACTTTGATTCAATAGAAAAGAATCTTGATTTTTTTAGACTATTCTATTCTTTGCGTCTACAGCCAGGTGTTGTGGATCAATACAAACAAGAACTTAATGAAATTGTAAATCCTTTACTGGATATCATTAAAAAGTATTTTAAGAAAGAGGGAATTGAGAATCCGAAAATGGAAGCGCGATTTTTAGCTTCTATGTTAGATGGTATTGCCATGAATTTTGTGTTGGAACCTGAAGGTTATCCTTTGGATGCTATGCAGCAAAAAGTGCTTAGAATGTATATTAAAGAAGCCGAAATAGAAGATTAGTTTTGATTTTCGGATTGTGGATTGTTTTAGAAATAAAAAAAATCCAGTTCATTAAAATATGAACTGGATTTTTTATTTTAGTTGAAAATCACGTATGGCATTTGCCAAAAGCTATGATTTTATATTATTTCAATCCTCGCTTAATTAGTAAAGGATCGATGCTAGGTTCTGCACCTCTGAATTGTTTGTACAATACCATTGGATCTTCAGTTCCCCCTTTTGCTAAAACATTATCGCGGAAAGCTTTGGCAGTTTCTTTGTTGAATAAATCAGTTTCTTTGAATGCTTGAAATGCATCTGAATCTAAAACACCAGCCCAAATGTATGCGTAGTAACCTGCTGAATATCCTACCGGACTAGAAAAAATATGATTGAAGTAAGTAGAACGGTATCTTGAATAAATTTCTGGAATCAATCCAAGTTCATCCAAATATTTTTTCTCGAAAGTCATTACATTTTCGGTCAACTCTTCGCTTAGGGTATGATATTTCATGTCTAACAATGAAGCTGCTAGGTATTCAATGGTTTCAAATCCTTGGTTGAACTTGGAAGCATTTTGAATTTTCTGAACCAATTCAGCAGGAATCAATTCGCCAGTTTGATAATGTTTAGCATAAAGGGCTAACATTTCGGGTTCGAAACACCAGTTCTCCATTACCTGAGAAGGAAGTTCAACAAAATCACGAGAAACAGAAGTTCCCGATAACATGTTGTACTTGCATTTGGATAAAAATCCGTGCAAAGCGTGACCAAATTCGTGGAATAAGGTTTCTACTTCTTCAGGAGTTAAGAGAGATGGAGTATCGCCAACAGGCTTGGTAAAGTTACAAATGTTCATGATTACAGGAGTAACTGGCTTGTCGGTTCCAAAACCCGATTGCTTACGGAAAGAACTCATCCAGGCACCACCACGTTTCGAAGCTCGAGGGTAATAATCTAAATAGAAAATTCCGATGTGAGAACCATCAGCTTCTTGCAATTCGAATACCTGATTTTCAGGATTGAATTTAGCGATGTCGTTGCGAGGAACAAATTTGATTCCATACAATTTATTGGCTAAAGTAAAAGCACCTTCGCGAACATTGTTAATTTCGAAATAAGGCTTTAATTCTTCCTCATCTAAATTGTATTTTGCTTTTTTTACTTTATCGGAATAGTACCACCAATCCCATGAAGCTAGCTTGAATTTGCCACCTTCTTGATCGATTATTTTTTGCATCTCGACAACTTCTTTTTTAGCATTTGGTATGGCTGCTGCCCAAAGTTGGTTCAATAATTTAAAGGCATTTTCAGGGTTTTTAGCCATGTTTTTGTCCAGAATATATTCTGCATGGTTTTTAAATCCGAAAAGCTGAGCTCGTTTAATACGAAGGTTGACAATTTGTTTAGCAATTTCTTTGTTGTCAAACTCATTGTTGTTGTTTCCACGATTTACATATCCCATGTACAATTGCTTTCTTAGGTCGCGATTTTCGGCGTACTGTAGGAAAGGCAACATGCTTGGTTTTTGAGTTGTGAATACCCATTTACCTTCTTTACCTTCTGCTTTTGCAGTTTCTGCAGCAGTGGCAGCAACCGCTTCTGGTAAGCCAGCAAGATCTTCTTCATTATCGAGAACCAATTCGAAGTTATTTGTTTCTTGCAAAACATTGTCTCCAAATTGTAGTGTTAATGCTGAAAGTTCTGAATCGATAGCTCGCAATTCTTCTTTTTTATCAGCCGATAAATTGGCACCGCTACGAACAAAACTACTGTAAGCTTTATCCAACATCGATTGTTCTTCTACAGATAAGTCTAAATCATCTTTTTGATCGTAAACCGATTTAATTCTTTTGAATAAGTTTTCATTTAAACTAATGTCTGCACCATATTTTGTCATAAGTGGTGACATTCTTTTAGCCAATGCAGCAATAGAGTCATTGTTTTCTGAACCTTTAAGGTTGTAGAAAACATCGCTGACTTTATTTAGTAATTTACCAGCCTTTTCGTAAGCCAAAATGGTATTTTCGAATGTTGGTGCATCTTTACTGTTCGCAATGACATCAATTTCCTGTAATCCTTGCTTAATGCCTTCTAGAAAAGCAGGTTCGTAGTGCTCGAATTTAATTAAATCGAAAGGTGGTGTTTGGTAAGGTGTGTTATACTCAGCAAAAAACGGATTGTCAGTATTTTGCTTATTTTTATTGCTGTTGCAGGCTGTTAAACCAATGCCAGCAAGAAGCACGTAAATGAAAGTTTTTTTCACGTTATTAATTTTTGAATTAGTAATTTCTAAAAGAATGTTGCAAATTAGTAAAATCTCATAATATTACCCCTATGGTTTTGCGGTTTTCATGGTATTTTTGGTGTATATTTTATTCAAAGCTTGTAAAAAGATCACTTAGTAAACAAAATAAATAAAAATTGAATTGTTGATGATTGTTGAATTGCAGAAACAATTGGAACGCGATTGCTTTTTAAAGTAATTTTTTTCTACCTAGTGTTTTGTTCCAATTGTTATTTTGTTTTCCCGATTTGCGATGAGTACTTTTGGGTGAAAAACTCAAATAGAAGGCAATCCATAGAATGAATAAAGCCACTGAAATGGGTGTGAAACGATTGAAGTAGATTCCTTTAATTGAATAGATAATTGCATTTTTGGGTTTTTCAGGCAAATAAAGGATTTTGAATTTTCGACCAATTGTATATTCAACATTTTCAGGACCTTTTAAAACATATTGTTTTTGATCTGCTTCATAGGAAATAATGGAGTAGAAAGACAATAGCATGCTCGCATTTTCTTCAATGATTCTAACCACAACTCCTTCTGTTTTTTTTCCATAAAATATGAGTCTCCAATTGCCATAAATGGGAATGAGTACAATTAAAAAGGTAATAAAAAGGAATTTGTATCCAGAAATTTTCATGTTTTGCCATTGTTTTTCATGACTAAATGTAATAAAATTTAAGCAAAAAAAAGGCTGTTCATTTTCTTTGAAAATGACAGCCTCTTGTATTCCTTTTATAAATTTGTTTATTCTGGGTAGTTTAAATTTTCTTCGGTAAGATGTGCTAATACTTCTTCCTTGTATTTTTTGGCTTCCCATTTTGCCATTGGCAAATCATGACTCATGTAATTTCCGCATTCAATTTTGTTGGTTCCAGGAATTTCATCCTCAAAATCAGACATGAAATCAAACATTTCGCGGGTTACATCTACAATGTCTTTGGAATTCAAATCACCTTGAAAAATGAGGTAAAATCCAGTTCTGCAGCCCATAGGACCAAAATATATGGTTCGGTCGGCCCATTTTTTGTGATTTCTTAAAAAAGTAGCTCCTAAATGTTCCATGGTATGCATGGCAGGTATGTCCATGGCTGGTTCCATATTGGGTAATTTGGTACGAATATCGAAACTGGTTAGAGTTTCGGCACCAACTTTGTCTTTTCGAGAAACATAAATTCCTCTTTTTAATTTATTGTGGTCTACTGTAAAGCTTGCTATTTTTTCCATGTTCTTTTTTTTAGTTCTGATTTCCTAATTCATGCACCATAACACTCACCATTTTTGCTGAATTAACGGCAGCTATTTCAACAAATTCCTGATATTCCATTGCATTTTCTTGTCCTGCAATATCCGAAATAGATCGGATAACAACAAATGGAATTTGAAATTGAAAACAGGTTTGTGCAATGGCAGCACCTTCCATTTCAACGGCTTCGGCCGATGGAAACAATGTTTTTATTTTTTGAGTTGCTTCGGCATTATTCATAAACTGATCGCCAGTGAGAATGCTTGCTTTTTTGCTTTTTAAATTGCCTAATTGATGAACTGTTTTGTCGGCCAACGAAATAAGTCTCTTGTCGGCAGTGAAACTTTCTGGCATGCCAGGAACTTGTCCCATTTTATAGCCAAAAACTGTACAATCCATGTCGTGATGAATTACTTCTTCGGATATCACAATATCTCCAACCTTCAAATCACCAGGAAATCCGCCAGCAGCACCGGTGTTAATTACATAATCTGGTTTGAAATTATTAATGAGTAGCGAGGCTCCAATGGCTGCATTCACTTTTCCAATACCCGATTGTAGCAGAACAATGTCTACTCCATGTAAACTACCGCTATAAAAAACAAAGGAGCCTATTTTTTGTACGTTTTTTTTGGTCAATTGATCGCGAAGCTTTGTTACTTCGACTTCCATGGCACCAATAATTCCAATTTTCATGCTGAACTAAGATTTAAAATGAGAACTGCTATGTGCTGATATTCGGTACAATAAAATATCCTGAATAGTTTCTCTCGTTTGTCATTTTTATTGTGAAAAGCCAAAGGTACGAAAACAAAAATTTTGATTGGCAAAAGATGGCTTTACTTTATCATTCGTTTATTCTTTGTTGTATTTGCCTAAGATTTCGATTCTGAGATATTGTAATAAAAATTTAATTAACTTTATGTATTGAATAAATAAAACTTATTGAATGACTTTAAAACAATTGAATTATGCTTTGGCTTTAAACCGATTAGGAAGTTATGGTAGGGTAGCCAAATCGATGGGTGTTTCGCAGCCAGCAGTTAGCTTGCAAATACAGGCTTTGGAGGATGAATTGGGAATAATGCTGTTTGATCGATCGGGCAAAAAGGTTCAAACAACTGTAAATGGACTTGTTTTTTTAGAGAAGGCTCAAGTTTTAGTCACTGAATCGAAACATTTAGAGGATTTTGCTTTGCAATTGTCCGAAGAGGTACAAGGAGACATTTGCTTGGGAATCATTCCTACTTTGTCGCCTTTTTTAGTGCCTTTGTTCGTGGAGGAGTTGAATCAGAAATATCCTAAAATTAATCTTACTGTTCAGGAAGCAATTACAGAAGAGGTCTTACGGGGAATTAAAAATGGTACTTTTCATGCAGGAATTATTTCTACACCTATTCAATTGAAAAGTAATTTGAAACTAACACCATTATTTTATGAACGATTTTATTTATATGTATCGGAGAAACACAAACTGTTTGCTAAAGAAGAAATAGCCATAAGCGATTTAGAGGATAAAAATGTTTGGCTTTTGAAGGAAGGAAACTGCTTTGTGGATCAGGTGACAAACATCTGTAAAACATCTGTAAATCAGAATGGTAATTTTGTTTATGAAACCAATAATATTGATGCTTTGCGAAGAATTGTGGAGTACAAGGGAGGAATTACTTTTCTTCCTGAATTGTCTACTTTAACGATCCCTTCGGAGCAAGAGGAAATGATAAAAGACATAAAAGGAAAGAAAAGGGTGAGAGAAGTCAGTATGATTTCCTTAAAAACAGAGGTGAGACAAAATTTATTGAATGCGATTCGAGAGGTAATTTGTGATAATGTTCCCTCTCAAATGTTGAGTAAAAAGGATAAAGAACTTGTAAAAACTAATTTTATTGAAAAATGATTGCTAAAACTTTCAAAATTCCATACTACGCAGTGGTATTTACTTCCTTACGAGTAGAAGATGAGAATTCCTATTCAGAAATGGCCGATTCTATGATGGAATTGGCGGAAATTCAGCCTGGCTTTTTGGGTGCAGAATCGGTACGAAATGGTTTTGGTATTACTGTTTCGTATTGGGAGAGTATAGCGGCTATTGAAAAATGGAGGTCACATCCGGCTCATCTTATCGCACAGGAAAGAGGCAAAAAGAATTGGTATGAAAAATATGCCATCCGAATTTGTAAGGTAGAATCGGATTCTTTTTTCGAAAAATAAGAATCTTAAGCTTGAAGAGGATCATTTCTATTCTTTGATTGGACTTAATTGCCTTTGTTTTTTTGAAATAGACTAACCAGCCAGATGATGAAAATGGATCCAAGAGTTGCCGAAAGTAGCACACCAAAGAATCCATTTAGATGAATACCTAAAGTGCTAAATATACTTCCGCCAACAAAGGCTCCAAGAACACCTAATAGCAGGTTAATTAACAAACCATTTCCTTTGCCCTTTAACAGGATGCTGGCCATCCAGCCAGCTATGAGTCCAATAAGTAAGAAAATCAGATAAATCATGGTTTTTACTTTTTAATTCTCTAGAAGATAGTAATTTTTTGTGAAGTATAGTTTGTTAAGTTTGATGAAAAGCTCAATGAAATGGGCTTGTTAATTTGCCTTGATTCGAAAAATCATTACTTTCATTAACCAATGAAATAAACAAGAATGACAAATGAAAGAAAGCATTGAAACAAAAAATAAGCAAGATATATTAGTAACGAAGACACCTCTTTTAAATGAAGGAAATCCTGAGGATAAGAGAAAAGAAATTCTTAGTTATTTTAGAGCGACCTGGGAACTCGATGAAGCTTTGTATGATTCCTTGAATGGACAGGAAGCTTTTCTGCATCGGGCTGATCCTTTGCGACATCCTTTGGCTTTTTATTTTGGACATACTGCCACTTTTTTTATTAACAAACTGATTTTGGCTGGAATTATAACCGAAAGAATTCATTCCGAATATGAATCAATGTTTGCTGTTGGGGTAGACGAAATGTCTTGGGACGATTTGGATGATAAACATTACGATTGGCCAACAGTTCAGGAAACAAAAGAATATCGAGATCGTGCAAAACAGCTGATTGAAAATCTTATTTTAGAGCTTCCCATAAGTATTCCTATCAACTGGGATAGTCAGTTTTGGGTTATCATGATGGGAATTGAACACCAAAGAATTCATATTGAAACGTCATCAGTTTTAATTCGTCAGTTGCCTCTACATTTGGTAAAACCTAATTTTTTATTACCCATTTGCAAGGAGAGCGGGAGTGCACCCAAAAATGAACTTTTACCTGTGGAATCAGCTCAGGTTCATATCGGAAAAGAAAAAGATAATGCTTTGTATGGTTGGGATAACGAATTTGGAAGTTTTAGCAGCAAGGTGAAGTCTTTTAAAGCATCGAAATTTTTGGTTTCGAACGAAGAGTTTAAAGATTTTGTAGAGGATAATGGCTATGAAATTGAAAAGTGGTGGACCAAAGAAGGTTGGAGCTGGGTGAGTTATAAAAAATGTGAGCATCCTTTGTTCTGGAAAAAAGAAGGGGAGCAATGGAAGTTTCGTTGCATGCTCGAAATGATTGATATGCCCTGGAATTGGCCTGTAGAGGTGAATTATTTAGAGGCGAAAGCTTTCTGTAACTGGAAATCTGCGAAGACAGGTAAAAACTTACGAATGCCAACGGAGGCAGAATATTATTGCTTGCGCGATTCGTTGAATATAGCCGATCAGCCTGAATGGGAAGTGGCTCCTGGGAATATAAATTTAGAGCATTATGCTTCTTCTTGTCCGGTAGATCGTTTCGAAACCAATGGTTTTTACGATGTAATTGGAAATGTGTGGCAGTGGAACGAAATGCCGATCTCTGGATTGGAAGGTTTTGAGATTCACCCATTTTACGACGATTTTTCAACTCCAACTTTTGATGCCAAACACAATTTGATAAAAGGAGGATCGTGGATATCAACGGGAAATTTAGCTATTCGGGATGCTCGATACGCATTTCGTCGTCACTTTTTTCAGCATGCTGGTTTTCGATATATAGAATCGGATCAGCAAGTAGAAATTGAAACCGATTACTATGAAACCGATGATTTGATTTCTCAGTATTGTGAATTTCAGTATGGTGAAGAGTACTTTGCAGTGAAAAACTATTCCAAAACGTGTTTGTCCATTGTTGAAAAATACCTGAAAGATGTAGCAAAAGGAAAAGCTTTGGATTTGGGTTGTGCAACAGGAAGAAATACATTTGAATTGGCCAGATATTTTGATCGGGTAACAGGTCTGGATTTTTCAGCTCGTTTCATTCGAATTGGAACTCAGTTGAAGGAAACTGGTAAACTGAATTATTTGCGAACCGAGGAAGGTAAGTTGACTAGTTATCAGGAAATTCGCTTGGCAAATCACGAATTGGATGCCGTGAGAGATAAGGTGGAATTTTTTCAGGTTGATGCATGCAATTTAAAAGCAATTTATTCGGGTTACGACTTGGTTTTTGCGGGAAATTTAATCGATCGCTTGTACGATCCTCTAAAGTTTCTGAAGGAAATTCCAAAACGAATGAACAAGCAGGGAATTTTGGTTATAACCTCGCCTTACACCTGGATGGAGGAATTTACAGAGACAGATAAATGGTTGGGAGGATATAGAAAAGATGGAGAGCCTCTTACCAGTTTAGAAGGACTTAAGGAAATTTTGAAGGAAGATTTTGAGTTGATGGATGAGCCTGTGGATGTTCCTTTTGTGATTCGGGAAACGGCGCGAAAATATCAGCATAGCATTTCACAATTGACAATTTGGCGAAAGAAATAAAAGAGTAAAAAAGCCCATTGAATGATTTCAATGGGCTTTTTTACTACATTATTCAATGCGAATGATACGAATTTTATCAATCCGGAAGGAATTGATTTCATCATTCATGTTTTTGTTGAATTCTTCGAAACTAATTTTGAAAAGGTTGGTTGTTTTAGTTAAATCCATATAAATAGGATTTGAGTAGCCATAGTCGGTCCAGTTATCTTTTCCTCGTTGTGGAAATACAAGGGGTCCGCGATAAGTATTATTCACCCAGAAACTGCGGGTTGCACACTTATTGTCGGTGTTGATAGGTCCATTACCATTGGCATATAAAAAATCGATGTAATATTTTCCTTCCTTAGGAATACGAATTTTAAAATAGAATTCTCGATTTTGTGTCCTGCTTAATTGAACATAAGTTGATTTTGCATTCACATCGAAAGTTTCGGCTTCCAAAATTCTTTCATTATTCGAATCGTAAACATATAAAGGTTCGCTAAAAAAGGATAAATTTCCAGTAGCATCTTCTGTCTGAACTTGAAATTCTGTAGGTTTTACAATATTTACCTCCGACATGTAATTGTCTTCCGTCTTTAAAAGGAGTTCCCCATTTCGGTAAATGTTATAATATTTTGCTGTTTCTTTTTTGTCCCAGTATAATCTATTTTCAGAAAAGTGAAGGTTTGTTGTTTCGGGAGAAACTAAATTTTCCACTAAATTGATTTCTGAATCGTAGGGAAGATGATTGTTCATTCTAATTTCAATTTTATGTCTTCCTTCCATGTCTTTGGGTACGATTGCATATCGATAAAATTTTCCATCTAAAGAGTAGGAGCGAATCTGATCACCAAAACCATAAATATCGATGTCTAAAATAGCATTACAATACCGAAGACCTTGCAAACTTTGTTTGCCCTTGTATTCGCGAGGGATTAATGGCTGAAATTGCAATTCATCGGAGGTGAAAGTCATTCCAAAAAGTATTCTGTAGATGTTCGACAATTGTCCTGCAACACTCCATAGTTGTCGATCTGAGTTGATTTCGGTGCCATTAAAATCACCATTTTTAATGAGTAAGTTTTCCTTATTGGTTAGAAAAAGAGCCGTTGAGCGTAACATATTGGCAATGCCCCATTCCACACTTTTACTATTATGTACCTTACTCGAAGCCCAATTCCAATAGGCTTGCACAAAAGGCCAAATGGCTTGATTGTGATAAGCTGGAACATGTGGAATTTGAGGATAAAAACAAGGGACACCAAATTGAGTGATAGGTGTATTTGCAATCACTTGTTTTTGATCTTCTGCAATGTCCCAAATTACAAGTAAAGCTTCGCCTAGGCTTTCTGATTTACTCGAAAGAATGTCATTTTTTCTTCCGTACAGATATTGACCGAAGAACTTTTGTTCGGGCAGCCAAAACTTTTCGTTAATGGATTTTTTTAAGGCCTCTGAAATGTCCTGATATTTCTGAACATCCTTATCCAAAAGCTTGCCCATTTTTATGAGAGACTGCAAACTTTGGTAGTGAACAGCCTGAGTTCCCAGGCTATAGGAATTATAAATATCTACAGGTTCCATCCATAGTGGATAGGATTGTTCTCGCCAATCTAAAAAAGATGATTCCCCTTTAAATAATCGTTTTTGAAAATTCCAAACTACGTTGAGATCATCTTCAGTCGAATTTTTAATGATAAAATAGACTTTCCGAAGCCAATCGAGATCTCCTGTTGTTTTGTACAACTCCCATGCAGCTGCCGACCAGATCATTCGGTCCGAACTTATGGGCCAAGATCCTCCAGTACCTGTATCTTGAATGATTTTCCCGTGTTTTACCTTTCTAAGCAAACTTTTCATGGCAATCTCTGGGTTTGTGATGGCTAAGGCTAAAATTACACTATAGCTGATGTCGCGAGTCCAAACTCCTTTCCATTTTTCTCCAGTATTAAAGGTGCTGTCAAGGGCAATATTTTTTTCAAGTTCTTCTAACGAAAGTTGGTAAATAGCAGAAAGTAGAACTTGATTAGATTCGTATTGAGGGTATTGACTTAAGTCGGTGCTGAGTTTCCATTCCGCTTTGTTGTTGCCGGGATAATTGGAGGTGATATGCGATTTTGATTTTGCAATAGCTTTGTATTCTCCTTGTTCAACACGATTTGGATAAAGGGTAAAGGCTGAAGATTCATACAAAATATAATCATCGGGATTGCATTGATTGAAAAGCAGGACCGAAATGGAAATTGTAATGAAAATGAGTAGAGAATTGAAAAACCATTTTTTCATTTGGGTAGTATTAGTTTGTTTTTTAAAAGTAACAATTTCATTAAATTTTTAAAGATAAGCAGCGAATGATTTTCCATTTAGAGATATAGAGCTAATTATTTTGAATCTAAAATCACGTGTATTTATGCTGCTTTTGTACTGATCAAAAGGTTATAAGGATGATTGTGTTTGAAATTGTTTCGCTATCAATTTTACACAAAAAAAGCGACTGTTGTCGCCTTTTTTAAAGTAGAGATATGTAATCGATCAAATGATTCTTGAAATAAAAGTAGCATATAAATAAAATTTGTTTTCCTATTTTTGGCTTGCTGCATTTTCCATAATTACATCGTACACATAACCAGCACCAAAGTCTTTGTTTAGAGAGATAATTCCCCTAAATTCAACAATTTGTCCTATTGACACAAATTCCGAACTTGTTACAGTAAGATCGTAATTGCCTTCAAATTCGGTTCCGTCCTGAATATGAATCCAATTTTTACCCATTATGTTGGGGTTGAATTTGGCTACTTTTCCTTTAATGGTCACTTCTTTCCCGGAAAATTCGTTTTTATTCGAGAAAATATCAGCAATACTGCTAATGCCTTCTTCTTTTTCCATGGTAACCTCTATTTTTTTTGCGGTTTGCTTTTTCATTTGAGCGTTCGGTATTTGTTGATCATTGTCGATAAAAGTCTCCGAAATGGTATTGATAAAATAGATGAGTGGAAAATCACGATTCAATTCTTTACTGTGAAAATTTCTCATTTCCAGGGCATTTTTATAGTAGTAGGTTTTTCCTACCTCAATCGAATTTTTGCCTACAGCCACCCAAACATCGTTAGTACCGTTTATATAAGAATAGCCACCAGCATCAAAAGTTTGCTTCACAACAATTTTGCTTACGCCAACAGGAAGGGCAGCTTCTTTGTTTTCTGTTTTTTTTGACTGGCAGGAGAAAGTTACAAATGCCAAGGTCAGAAGTACAAGTGATATAGATTTTTTCATGTATTTGAAATATTTGTGTATGCTTAAAGATAATAGAATTACAACAAAAGAAAAGAGATAACTGCGAAAAATAGCTGCAATAAATGGCGATTAAAAGTTACAAAAGGCAGATTGACTGTACAATTTTGTTCTGCATTTGTGAAGTTTTTTGATTCTAAATAATTGTCGATATAGGATATTTTCACAATAGAAAATTTGATTGCTATTGTATGATTTAATAAGTTACATAACTATTTGTATTTATTTAGACCCAAAATAGATACAGTTTTCTGGTGGAGTTCATTTTAAAAATCAGTGAATACCATGTATCTTTATTAGGTCAGATTAATAAATACATAGACTTAAGCCATTTTAAGATGAAAAAATATTTTTTATTGTTTGTTTTGCTTTTTATTGTAAATACAATTTTTGCTCAGGAAAATGCCCAGTGGAGGGGTGAGAACCGTGATGGCATCTATAATGAGACCGGATTGCTAAATGAATGGCCTGTGAATGGACCCAAATTATTATGGCATTTCGATAATCTGGGTGAAGGACATGCATCAGCCGCAGTGACAAAAGATTTTGTTTATACTGCCGGAACTGAAGGTGAAAATGGATTTGTTGTTGCCTTGGATCATTCTGGAAAAGAACGTTGGAAACAGTTTTATGGAAAAGAGTGGATGGATTCTTACAATGGAGTAAGAACAAGTCCAATGATTAATGATGGGATTCTGTATATTATGAGTGGTTTTGGAAAAGTGGTTGCCATGAATGCTGTGAATGGAGATATTAAGTGGACAAAGAATATACTAGAGGAATTTGGAGGCGAGAATATTCGTTGGGGAGTAACTGAAAATTTGGTTGTGGATGGAGAAAAGTTGTTTTGTACACCAGGTGGATCATATGCAAATGTAGTTGCAATGAATAAGAAAACTGGTGAATTGATCTGGAAGTCGAAGGGTAAAGGGGAAAAATCGGCCTATTGCTCTCCTACAATTATCAAATTAGCAAAACGCAATTTATTGGTTACTCACACAAACAGCTCTATTTTAGGAATAGATGTTGCAACAGGAAAATTACTTTGGAGTATTGATCATCCAAATAAATATTCAATTCATCCCAATACACCTCTGTATCACGATGGATTCTTGTATTGTGTAAGTGGATATGGTAAAGGAGGAGTAATGCTTGATTTGTCTGATGATGGAAGTTCTGTAAAAGAAGTGTGGCGAAATGAATCTTTGGACAATCAAATGGGAGGAGTAGTTTTGCTCGATGGGAAAATTTATGGTGCAGGGCATAACAATAGACAATGGTTTTGTTTGGATTGGAAAACCGGAGAAACTTTATATTCTTCTAATATGCTAGGTAGAGGAAATGTTGTTTGCGCTGATGGTAAATTGTATTGTTATGCAGATACAGGTGAAATAGCTCTAGTTGATGTAAGCAGTGGTTCTTTTAATAAATTAAGTTCTTTTAGAATAACTCTAGGCGAAAAACAACACTGGGCACACTTGGTAATTCACAACCAATGTATGTATGTTCGTCATGGAAGTTCTTTAATGGTTTATTCTTTAAAATAAAGTAAATGTAATTTCTAACCTGCCGAATATATGAATCAACTATTGCTTGTCAGCATTGTTTTAATTTGCACTATGACACAGTGCACCAATAAACAAACAAAAAGTGAATGGCGTGGACCTAACCGAACTGGTGTGTATGCTGAAACAGGATTACAGAAAGAATGGCCTGCTGGTGGACCAAAATTACTTTGGCATCTGGACAGTATTCCTACTGGATATTCTTCCGTTGTTATTGCTAATAACTCGATTTACTTAACTGGCTTAAGGGATTCTATGGATTATGTTCTGGCTTTGGATATGCAAGGAAAAATCAAATGGCAGGTTCCCTATGGACGAGGATGGGATCAGTCTTTTACCGATTCGCGGTGTACTCCAACAGTTGAAGGCGATAGAATCTACCTATCAAGTGGAAGAGGAGATCTGGCATGCGTAAATGCTTTGTCTGGAGAAATATTTTGGCAGGTTAAAGCGAATGAAAAGTTTAAAGGTGAATATGGTCGTTGGGGAATTTCAGAGTCACTTCTGTTGTGGGATGATTTGGTGTTCTATACACCTTGTGGCGAGAAAACGACTATGGTTGGGTTAAATAAGATGACAGGTGAAACGGTTTGGAAGTCGAAAAGTATTCATGATAAGCCAGCTTATGTGTCACCACTTTTGATCGAACGAAACGGGAAACAACAGATTGTAACCGTAACCGAAAAGAATGCTATTGGAGTTAATCCTTCAAATGGAAATATTGATTGGCAGTTTGATTATGGCTCTTATGCAGCTGGTCAATGGAAAGCCAATATTAATACCAACACTCCATTGTATAAAGATGGAAAAATATTTATTACCAATGGATACGATCATCATTCAGTTATGCTGGATGTAAGCGAAGATGCTTCTTCGGTTGAATTGTCTTATGTCGATTCTCTTTTAGATATTCATCACGGTGGTGCTGTTTTGGTTGATGGATATATTTATGGTTCCAATTGGGAGCACAATAGAATGGGACGTTGGGTTTGTCTGGAGTGGGAAACGGGTAAGGCGATGTACGAAACAGAGTGGAAAAATAAAGGATCAATAATAGCTGCTGAAGGAATGCTTTATTGTTGCGATGAAAAGGATGGTAATATTGCTTTGGTAAAAGCAGATCCAAATCAATTTAAAGTGATTAGTTCCTTTAAGATTCCTTATGGTAAGGGGCCTTATTGGGCGCATATGGTAATATATGATGGTGTGCTTTATGTACGTCATGCTAAGGCTGTAATGGCTTATTCAATAAAAGCTTGAAGTGTTAATGATTCTATAAACCAATGAGTTTAGAGATTCTTATTTCGATTTATGGTTTTGAAAGGAAAAGAAAGAGTAATTATAATTTTAGCAGCATTTCTAGCTGTTACACTTTTTATCTATTGGTTGGCGTACAATCCAGTAAAGGATATGCATGCTAGTATCCCTGGTATGGATAATCGACCAGAACAATCCGCATCTACGGAAAGAGTATTGATCGGGGAAGGTTTTGACTTTTATGCGGAACAAACTTCTAAATTAACAGGTAAATGGACACAATTTAGAGGTGCCAAATCAGATAATATCTCTACCGATAATATCAGTTTAATAAATTCTTGGGGAACTGGACCTAAAATAAATTGGCAGATTGAAATGGGAGAAGGACATGCTGCTCCGGTAGTTTATAATGGTAAAGTGTATGTGCTCGATTACGATGAAGTGAAAAAAGCAGATGCTCTGCGTTGTTTTTCCTTGGAAACAGGAGAGGAGTTGTGGAGAAGATGGTACAGGGTTCATATCAAGCGAAATCATGGAATGTCGAGAACTGTTCCGGCAATTAACGATAAGTATTTGGTAACGATTGGCCCACGCTGTCATGTAATGTGTACCGATTCCAATACTGGAGATTTTCTTTGGGGATTGGACTTGGTAAAAGAATATATGTCAGAAATTCCTTTTTGGTACACGGGTCAGTGTCCGATTATCGAAAATAATGTTGCAATTCTTGCTCCAGGAGGTAAATCATTACTGATTGGGGTAGATTGTGTCACAGGTAAAGTTTTGTGGGAAACACCAAATCCAGATCATTGGCAAATGTCACATTCATCAGTTATGCCAATGAATTTGAATGGCAAAAAAATGTGGGTTTATGCAGCAATTGGAGGTATTGTAGGAGTTTCAGCCGAAGGAGATGATGTTGGAACCATTCTATGGAAAACGAAAGAATTTTCCCCCTCGGTAGTTGCTCCTTCTCCCGTTGTATTCGAGAATGGCAAAATTTTTATGACTTCAGGATATGGGGCAGGTTCTATTTTGTTGCAAGTGAAAAGAGATGGAGCCACTTATTCTATAAGTACTCTTCAAAAATTCAAACCGAAAGACGGACTTGCTTCCGAGCAACAAACTCCTTTAGTATATAAAGATCGCATGTTTGCCATCCTGCCAAAGGATGCTGGGGGAATGAGAAATCGATTTGTATGCGTAGATCCTAATGATTGTACCAAAATATTATGGACAAGTGGAACCAATGATCGTTTTGGATTAGGGCCTTACCTGATTGCTGACGGTAAGTTTTTCATATTGAAAGATGATGGAACTCTGAGTATTGCCAGAGCAAGTACTGAAAAATTTGAATTGTTAGATAAAACGAAAATCCTGGATGGGCATGATGCATGGGGACCTTTAGTGGTTGCTGATGGAAGATTGTTAATGCGCGACGCAAAACACCTTCTTTGTATTGATATTCGTGCAAATTAAAATAATTCGCAGATGAAGAATAAAATGACATTATGGATTTTAGTGGTTCTACTACTTTTGGTTCTTGCTTTTATGGCGAAAGATTTATTTTTAAGCAAGAATGCACATGTGGAAAATGTTTATGAGTATGATTTGAAAGAATTGCGTAAAGTAGACTCTTTAAAAATTAGTCACAAAGAGGTAAAACAAATTAAAATTCAAGCGGATGAGATTCATGGTATAGCGGTTGACCTCAATGATCAAATTTACGTGACTACCAACGAAAGTGTTTTGGTATTAAATTCAAATGGAGAAAAGGTTAATTATTTAAAAGTAAGAGGAGTAGCAAGATGTATTACCGTTGCTGAGAATGGAAATATTCTAATTGGTTTGGGCAATCGAGTTGACATACGAAAACCAGATGGTAGTTTGCGAAATAGTTTCTTACTGCCAGGAAATAAGGCTTTTATTACATCACTTGCCATAGCTGACGATAATATTTTTATTGCTGATGCGGGACAAAAAATAGTCCATCATTACAATATTGATGGAGAAAAAATCAAAGAGATTGGTGCTAAAGATATCAAAGAGGGAATAAAAGGTTTTGTTATACCAAGTCCTTTTTTTGATTTACTGATGGGACGTCAAGGCGAATTGTGGGTTGTAAACCCCGGAAGACATGCATTCGAAGCCTATAATGTTAAGGGAGAGCAAATCTCTTCTTGGCAACGCACATCCATGAGTATTGAAGGATTTAGTGGGTGTTGTAATCCTGCAAACATTGCCATGCTTTCCGATGGATCTTTTGTGACTGTTGAGAAAGGCTTGGAGCGGGTAAAAATACATTTGCCTTCTGGTGATATGAAGTCTATAGTTGCAGCTCCCGAATTGTTCGAAGAAGGAACCATTGGTATTGATTTGGCAGTGGATTCCAATGATCGGATTCTGGTTTTGGATCCAGTAAAGAAAATGATAAGAATATTTGAAGCTAAATAGAATGGATAGAAGAGAGTTTTTACGAAATGGTGCAAGAACTTTAATCGTAGCCGGATTAGGTATTATGAGTGGTGTACTTGTTTATAGAAAGTACACTACAGAATCAACATGCGAAGATAATATGTGTAAAGACTGTTCCAGCCTAAAATCTTGCAAGCTTCCCGAAGGTGTAAATTATAAAAATAAAGTTTCAAGATAATTTATTTAGATGATGAAAGAGAATAAGAAGAATCGAAGGGACTTTATCAATACCTGTTTTCGTTTTGCTGCCGGAGCTAGTATTGTTGGAGTTGGTGCGTTTTTGGCAACCAATAGTCAAAAGGGAGATTTTCTTTGGCAGCTTGATCCTACTAAATGTACACAGTGTGGACGGTGTGCAACAAGTTGTGTTGTTACACCATCAGCAGTTAAATGCATTCATGTTTACGACATGTGTGGGTACTGCGATTTGTGTGGAGGATATTTTAGACCCAATGTAAAGAACCTATCTACAGGAGCAGAAAATCAGTTATGTCCAACAAGTGCTATCAAGCGATCTTACGTAGAAGATCCATTTTTTAAATACGAAATTATTGATGAATTGTGCATTGGCTGTGGAAAATGTGTGAAAGGATGTGGTGCTTTTGGTAATGGCTCGTTGCAACTACAAGTAAGTCATGATTTATGTGTGAATTGCAATCATTGCGCTATTGCAAGAGATTGTCCTTCAGATGCGTTTTCAAGGGTGCCGGTTGATAAGGCTTATAAATTCGCCGGTTTTAAAACGAATAAATAAATATAATCAATCACAATGAAGAAAAGCATAGCCTTTATCTCTTTACTGATATTATTTGTAGGAATGGAATTTGCTGTTTTTGCCCAGCAACAAAGATTTCCCAAACCTGAATTTGAATCAGGTTATACCCAACCGGTAACATCAATGCCAGCACCTCAAAATGGTATATTTGCTTTGATAGATGTTTTGGTTTTGATTGCAGCACTTAGCCTAATTACTTGGTTTATTTTAAAGAAAAGATCAAGGCTAGGTGTAATTGCTGTATCCATTTTCTCCATTTTGTATTTTGGTTTTTTTAGAGAAGGATGCGTTTGCTCTGTTGGTTCTGTTCAAAATGTTGTGCTGGCCCTTTTTAATTCTGGCTATCACATTCCCTTATCGGCACTAGCCTTTTTTGTGATTCCTTTGATTTACACATTGTTCTTTGGTAGAACTTTTTGTGCAGGTGTTTGTCCATTGGGAGCTGTGCAAGATGTGTTTTTAATGAGGCCAGTTAGCTTGAAAAAGTGGTTGCAAAAGGTCTTAGGACTTATTCCATATATCTATTTGGGTTTATCAGTTCTATACGCAGCAACAGCAACAGATTTTATCATTTGTCGATACGATCCTTTTGTAGGGATTTTTAGATTCAATGCAACATTTTTCATGTTTGCCATTGGTGCTTCTTTCCTATTAATCAGTGTTTTTATTGCTCGACCATATTGCCGATTTTTATGTCCTTATGGAGTGATTTTGAATCTATTAAGTAGAGTTTCGAAAAATCATTTGACAATAACACCATCAAATTGTATTCAGTGTAAGCTTTGCGAAAATTCTTGTCCAATAGATGCCATTAATAAACCTGTTGAGGTAAAACAGATGGAAGACAAAAGATCTGCAACCAGAAGATTTATACTATTTAGCATGATTATTCCAGCATTAATCATTGTTGGAGGCTGGACGGTTGCAAACTTTCATGAGAATCTGGCTAAAGTGAATGCAAAAGTTCGCTTAGCCGATGAATTGCTTCATTTCGATTCAAAAACAATGCAAGAAAGTTTGGAGATAGAAGGATTTAGAACTTCGGGCCAGCCAGTAGGAGAATTTTATTTGGAAGCAGCAGAAATCGTAGAGCAATTCTATTACGGAGGTTGGATATTGGGTGCTTTTATTGGTTTGGTAATTGGTTTGGCATTGTCAGGATTATCTACCTATCGATATCGAGAAGATTATACACCTGATAAAGGAGAGTGCATAAGTTGTGCTCGCTGTTTTAAATATTGTCCTGTGGAAAAATAAAAAAAGAATAATCTGACAGTGTTTTTTAAACTTGTCTGCGTCTTGTAAATATATTTTGTTGTGAACTCTAAGCATTTAAGAAACGGAAGGAAGAGAGTGATATTATAATTTTTAATAATCGTACTTGAAGTTGCGATTATCAATGTCCTTTGTGAGACATTGTGATGTGCTTCGAGTATCCTTTGTGGTAAAACATATGAATAAAAAATTTAAACTAAATCGTACCAATCTGCCTCTTTGGAGAGGAATTGCCATCATAGCAGGAACTTTCTCTTTTATCATTTGTATGTTGGTTTTGGTCAATTACGTTCAAATCAATCGAGTTGATCCAGTAAATACAGGGGTTATCAATAGTTTGGTTGATCGATTGAATGAAAACCCTAACGATGAACAATTAAGAGAACAAATTCGTGAAATGGATCTTTTGGTACGGAAAGCATATTTTACCAACCAATGGCAAATAAAAGCTGGTGGGTATTTATTGCTTTTTGGTGTGATTGTATTAGCTATTGCACTTCATTTATTTTATTCTGGAAAGAAAGAGTTGCCACAAGTTTTTGAAAAAGATGAAGAGAATATTATTCTGTTTCGTGAAAAAGCAAGAAAATGGATTGTAATTGGTGGTTTTGGAATCGTGGGGATTACTCTGTTTTTTGCATTTCTTACGCATAAAGAATTGGGAAATCAATTTACTGTAGCTGCAAGTACGGCAAAAGTGACTGCTGAGCAAGTGCGAACCCAACAGGTAGCCGAAGTCGTTGAAGTAATAGCTGAAGTAGTTCCAGAAAAAAAAAATGAAGAAGTTAAAGAGATAGAAGCTGAAGTAATTGTTGAGAAAGCTCCTGAAAAACAAACACTTCCTGCTAAGGAAGAAGTTAAGGATGCTAAACCTATAGAAACATCTACTAAATATACAGGGACCTATCCTAGCAAAGAAATGATGGCGAACTTTCCATCTTTCCGTGGAGCAGGGGGAAATGGAATTGCTTACCAAAAAAACATTCCAAACGAATGGGATGGGGCAAGTGGAAAAAATATCCTATGGAAACAACCGGTACCTATTCAAGCTTATAACTCTCCAGTAATTTGGGGAAATAAGTTGTTTCTATCAGGAGCGAATGCAACAAGTCGGGAGATTTATTGTTACGAAAGAAACAAAGGAAAATTACTTTGGACTGTTAAAGTTGAAAAAATATCAGGATCGCCAGCTGAATCTCCAGAAGTAACGCCAGATACTGGTTATGCGGCATCAACCTTAACAACTGATGGAAAATCTGTTTTTGCAATATTTGCAAACGGGGATGTTATTTCTGTGGATATGAATGGGGAAAAACAATGGGCAAAAAATCTTGGTGTTCCAGATAATCATTACGGTCATTCCTCTTCTTTGCTTGTGTTTGAGGACAAGTTAATTGTTCAGTACGATCAAAAAAAGAGTGGAAAAGTAATGGCTCTTTCTACTAAAAGTGGTGATGAAATTTGGAGTACTCCCCGTAATGTAAGAGTATCCTGGGCATCACCAGTAATTGTCCAAAACGATGGAAGAGTGGAGGTTTTATTGGCCGCAGATCCATCTGTTGCTTCCTATGATGCTCAAACAGGAGAAGAATTATGGAAGTTAGATTGTATTACTGGTGAGGTTGGCCCCTCGGTTGCTTATCAAAATGGAATTGTTTTTGCTCTAAACGAGTATGCAAGCCTTGTAGCGATAAAACCAGGAGAGAATCCAGAAATTCTTTGGGAAGCTTACGATTATCTTTCGGATGTACCAAGTCCGATTGCCTATGAGGATCTTCTTTTTATTGTGACCAGTTACGGTGCTGTGGCTTGTTACAATGCAATATCTGGAGAAATTTTTTGGGAACAAGAATTTGACGCTGGATTTTATGCATCGCCAATTTTGGTCGATGGCAAAATATATTTAATGGATCGCGAAGGTGTAATGCACATTTTTAAGGCTGAGAAAGAATATGTGTCACTTGCAACATCAGCTTTGGGCGAGAAATCAGATGCATCACCTGCTTTTGCTGATGGTAAAGTATATATCAGAGGAGAGAAAAACCTTTATTGCATAGGGAAATAGTTATGGAGAAGATAATCAATTTTGTAGATGATATTGTTAGTAAAATTGGGAATGAACCAGATAAGGTAATACCAATTTTGCAGGCAATTCAAGGAGAATATAATTATTTGCCTGAAGGTGCTTTGAAGCGTGTTTGTGAAATAACTACCATAACAGAAGCACAAATAACAGGGATTTCAACATTTTATTCTCAGTTTAGACATGAACCGGTAGGAAAACATATTATTCGTGTTTGTGTGGGAACTGCATGCCATGTAAAAGGAGCAAAACAGGTTTATGAGGGCTTTCGTCGTGAGCTGAACCTCGAAGAAGGTAGCAATACGGATACTAATAAACAGTTTACAGTCGAGGAAGTAGCCTGTTTAGGTTGCTGTACCTTGTCACCAGTTGTTCAAATTGATGATGTGACCTATGGGCATGTAGAAACAGGGAAAGTTGCTGAAATTCTAGAAGATTTTAAGAACTTAGTACCAAGTGAGGACAAAATTGTGAGGAAAGTGACTGATGAAGGTATCTCGCAAGGAGAAATTCGGATTGGATTAGGATCTTGTTGTATTGCAAGTGGTAGTTCTGATGTAAAGAAAGAGTTGGAAAAAACGCTTGCTGAGAATAAGATCAAAGTAGATGTAAAACAAGTGGGATGCGTGGGAGTTTGTAATCAGGTTCCCATGATGGAAATACAGAAGACGGGAGAAAAAGCTACCATCTACACGAAAATTAATTCAAACGAGGTTGGGGAGATCATAGAAAAACATTTCCATTCTAAAAATTGGATGAATCGTTTTAAAAATCGATTTTACAATTACGCCGAGAATCTTACTTTTTCGGATATTCCCAAAAGTTCGAATGGTTACAATGCAAAAGAGGCTAATACGCCAATTGCAGATTTTCTAAAAGGACAAATAAACATAGCTACTGAATATCGTGGCGAAATAAAGCCATCGGATTTTAATGAATACAAAGATAAAAATGGATTTCAAGCACTTGAAAAATGTTTGAGAGAGCTTTCGCCTGATGAAATTATTTCTCAGATAGAGGAGAGTGGCTTGAAAGGCCGTGGAGGAGCTGGTTTTCCTTCTGCCATCAAGTGGAAAATGGTGAAAAATGCCAAATCCGACCAAAAATATATTATTTGCAATGGCGACGAGGGAGATCCAGGTGCCTTTATGGATCGAATGTTATTGGAATCTTACCCTTTCCGAATTATTGAAGGCATGCTGATTGCAGCCTATGCAGTTGGTGCCAGTGAAGGACGTTTGTACATTCGTGCCGAATATCCTTTGGCAGTAAAACGAATCAAGGAAGGATTGGAGACTTGTAAAGAAAATGGATTGCTCGGAAAGAACATTTTGGGATCTGATTTCTCTTTTAAATTAAAGGTGTTTGAGGGAGCTGGAGCCTTTGTTTGTGGAGAAGAGACTGCTCTGATTGCATCAATCGAAGGCAAAAGAGGAATTCCTCAATTGCGACCACCATATCCAGCTGAGAAGGGACTTTGGGGTAAGCCTACTTTGATCAACAATACTGAAACTCTTTCTTTGGTTCCTTATATCATTCGAAATGGAGCTGAGGCTTTTAATACAATAGGAACGGAAAGAAGCAAGGGGACAAAGGTCTTTGCCTTAGCCGGAAAAATCAAAAGAGGTGGATTAATTGAGGTGCCAATGGGGATTAGCATCAAGCAAATAGTGGAAGAAATTGGTGGTGGAATTGCTGATGGAAAGAAATTTAAAGCCGTTCAAATTGGTGGGCCTTCTGGCGGATGTATTCCTGCTTCCATGTCTGATGTGTTCATTGACTTCGACTCTTTAAAGGAAGTAGGAGCCATGATGGGTTCAGGAGGATTGATCGTTTTAGATGAATCGGATTGTATGGTCGATATCGCTCATTATTTCCTATCCTTTACACAAGAAGAATCTTGTGGAAGATGTACTTTCTGCCGAATTGGTACGCAAAGAATGCTCGAAATTCTTGAAAAAATTAAGATTGGCAAAGGTAAATTGAGTGATCTAGATCTTTTAGAACAATTAGCTATTAACACGCAAAAGGGAAGTATTTGCGGTTTGGGAAAAACAGCTCCCAACCCAGTTTTATCCACTTTAAAGTATTTTCGTCACGAATATGAAGCTCATATCAGAGGCGAATGTCCATCGGGGAAATGTGAGAAACTAATTGGAGAAGATTTAATAGCATCACCCGTTTTAAAAGACCATAGTAGTTTTGGCGCCTTTGGAACACTAGCTTCGGTTGTTCCAGTTAGGCTGGAATTGCCACGAAACGACAACCAATTGTTTTTGTTTTGAGCCATTGTTGAAAAGGCTAATACAATTGATAAAGTAAATAGTATAAAATGTTTTTTCATTTGTCTGCTCTTTTGTACTTCCATTAAGCTGAAAAGGACTTCAACTTTTTTAAAGATATAGCTCCAGTTGGACAAGCTTCGGCACAATCTTTTGCTGCCACCCTCAATGCCTTATCAATTTCCTGATTGAATGGCACTGCAACTTTAACAGTAAAACCTCTTCCAATATTGGTTAAACCGGTTTGCTCCTTATATTTTTCTGCAATTTCTATACACAAACCACATTTTATGCATTTCTCTGGTTCATAAATAATACTTTGGTGATTGAAGTATTTCACCACATTGTTTCGCTCTCCAAATAGAAACTTTCTGCGGTCGGCTTGATAAGCATCAGCACAAGTTCGAAGCTTGCAATTATCTACTTTTCTACAGTCACAATGAAGACATCTTTTGGCTTCTTCAATGGCTTCTTTTTTCGTAAATCCATTTACTGATTTTGCCTCTATACGATCTCCTTCAACCGATTCTTTTAAGTACTCTTCCAACTCCTCTTTTCGCAAGGTTCCGAATCGAGAATTAAATGTTCTTTTCGTTGCTTTTCCTTCACCTTTTTTCAGATATTCATCCACCGACCAAGCACATTCTTTGCCCATAGCAACAGCTTTTACTGCCATTTTTTGAAAACGAATGATACTGCCTGTGGCAAATATTCCCTTGCTATTTGTGGCGAATGTGTCTTGATCAATCCACACACTGCCATTCGCTGATTTAATTCCAAAATCAGTCTCTGAATCAAGACTATTTCCCGATGCCAGAATTACAGCATCAAAATCGGAATTGATTTTTGCCAACTCCTCTTTTCCGATCTTCTGATTGGTATGAAAAACTAGACCAAATTGCTTTAATATTTCAATTTCCCGCTCTAATATATTGTTAGGTAATTCTCCATTATTTACGCAAGTATTCAAACTTCCACCAAGGCTATTTTCTTTCTCAAAAATATCGCAAGAATGACCATCTAAAAAAAGATGATAAGCTACCGATAATCCCGCAGGCCCCGATCCAATTACAGCAACTTTTTTTCCACTTGATGCTTTCTTTTTGGGAAGATAAAAATTTATTTCCTCATCCGCAGAAAATCGTTTCAACAAACAAATCGAAACAGCCTGATCAACATCTTTTCGTCTACACACCTTTTCGCATGGAGCTGAACAAATATATCCCAAGATCCCAGGAAGAGCAATTTCCTCTTTTACAATCTTCAATGCCTCAATGAACTTGCCATTAGCAATAAAACGATTCATTTTGGGAATGTCCATATAAGCTGGGCAAGCCACGCGACAAGGAGCTTCACAATCACCAACATGATCGCTCAACAACAGTTCAATAGCCTCTTTTCGTGCCTCAAATACTTCTGGATCATTGCTCGCCAAATCCATCCCTTCAGTCACCTTAGTCGCACAAGAAGGAAGCATCTGCTGATTTGCATTGTTTCTTACCATACAAACCATGCAAGTTGGATGATTACTGCATCCTTCCAGATAGCACATGCTCGGAATTTCAATTCCTACAGTACGTGCTGCATTCAGAACAGTAGTTCCTTCGGGAACAGTAATGGCTATATTGTCTATTCTTAGTTTTAGCATTTTATTAAATTTCAAATCCATGGGTTAAAACCACGTAGCTATTCATTTTTAATGAATTTATTTTATTTCAATAGCATCTACTGGGCAAATCTGTTTACAGATATCGCATTTAATACACAAATCATGATCCACTTTGTGCAATTCGTATGGTTTTGCTTCAATGGCATCTACTGGGCAGCGCTGTGCACATTTGGTACATCCAGTACAATTTTCATTGATTTCGTAACGAATTGTAAGCAATGGAAATATATTTGTTGGATCGAATGATGGAAATTTGTACGCAATATCAAAAACTGGTGAGCTAAAATGGAAATTTGATGCAATAACATCGGTAGAAGCAGCGCCATTGTATTTAGATGGTAACGTTTATTTCGGATCCTTAGAGGGAATGTTTTACTGCTTAAATGCAACAACGGGTGAACAAAAATGGAAGTATGCCACAGATGGTCAGATTTCTGGTTCTGCAAGCTGGTTTTACGATTCCTCAGCAAAGAAAAAGTGCATACTATTCGGCAGTTATGACTTTAATCTGCATTGTATTGATGCAAAATCAGGCAAAGTATTATGGAAATATGCATCGGATAATTACGTTAATGGTGCAGCCGCATGCAATGGCGAAATAGCCGTTTTTGGTGGTTGCGATGGTTTTCTTCATCAAGTGGATGTGAAAACAGGAAAAGCGAAGAGTAAATTCGATATTCAAACTTATATAGCCTCATCCGTTGCCTTAGATGGAAATCAGGCATATTTTGGAAATCACGATGGAGAATTCTTTTGTGTTGATTACCAGAAGAGTGCAATTAAATGGAAAAAAGAAGGTGCAATTTCATATTTAGCTTCTCCTGCCATATCAGAGAATCAGGTGATAATTGGAGCTGAAAACAGACAGGTATACTGCTTTGATAAAGCTAGTGGGAAAATTCAATGGCAATTTAAAACAAGAAATAAAATAGAAGCATCGCCTGTTATTGCTGGCAATTCAGTGGTGATTGGCTCAGGAGATGGTAGAATTTACGTGCTGGATCGAAAAACGGGCAAACAAATTTGGTCTTACGAAATTGGAAGAGCTATTGTTGGAACCCCTGCAGTTGTGGAAGAAATGATTATAGTTACAGCCATGGATGGTAGTGTTTATGCAATTGGATCTAAGTAATAAATGTAAAAAACTAAATGCATAGCATTTTAACCTTTAATAGAATGTAGTTCGATAAATAGTGCTGAGATAAGCGTAATTAGTGATAATTTAATTTAGAAAAATTATAGAATACAAGATGATTGTAGAACTAAAGAAGATTACGAAATACTATAAAAATTCAGAAGGAAGTGAGAAGAGAATCATTTTAGATGATCTTAGCTTAAGCATTGAAAATGGGGAGAGTATAGCTGTTGTTGGACCATCAGGTTCGGGCAAAAGCACCTTGTTGAATGTGCTTAGTTCTTTGGATACATGTAATTCGGGTTCTATAACTTTCAATGGTCAAAATTTATCGGAACTGAATGGAAAGGAATTGGCGATTTTCCGCAATCAGAATTTGGGTTTTGTATTTCAATCGCATCATTTATTGCCTCAGTTAAGCCTAATTGAAAATGTCTTGCTTCCTTTTATTCCTGTAAAGGATAGGCGATTGAAGAAAGAAGCTGAAAAAAGAGCCTTGGAATTGCTTAGTTATGTGGGACTTTCAAATCAAATACATCAACGCCCCGGACAAATGTCTGGTGGTGAGTGCCAGCGTGCAGCCGTTGTACGTGCTTTAATTCATCAACCAAATTTGATTCTTGCCGATGAGCCTACGGGTTCTTTGGATAAGAAATCAGCAGAGCAATTAGGCGATTTATTAGTGAATATTAACAAAAAACAAGCAGTTTCTTTAGTGGTAGTGACACATTCAATGGATCTAGCCAAGAAAATGAAGAAGATCTATCAATTGGAAGATGGTAAGCTAGTTTTAATTAACAATGCTTAATTAAAACAATATGAATTTATTTACATACATCTTCAAAAGTCTTTGGTTCTTTAGAAAGCAGCATTTTGCAGTTTTACTAGGAACAATTGTTAGTACTGCGGTGCTTACGGGAGCTTTGATTATTGGTGATTCGGTAAAATATAGCTTACACGAATTGGTTGATTTGCGTTTGGGAGCGGTGGAATATGCAATGCCAACAGGCGATCGATATGTGCGTGCCGATTTGGCTAGGGATATTCAAGAGGATTTGAAAATACCAATAGCTGCAGTATTTCAAACACATGGAATAGCAGTTCAGCCTGAAACGCAAAGTCGAATGAATAATGTTCAGGTTTTAGGCTTAGATAAGAATTTTTGGAATTTCTCGGATGGGGAGAATTTGGAATTGATGGACGGAGAAGCGGCCATTAGTCAGAATTTAGCTGAGAAAATGAAACTTAGCCTTGGCGATGAATTCCTGCTTCGAGTTGAAAAGGAAAGTTTAATACCTGCCAATGCTCCTTTTGTATCTGACGAAGATCAGACCCTGGCTTTACGAGTAAATATAAAGGCAATTGCCACAGATAAAGACTTGGGACGATTTAGTTTGAAAAACAATCAGGTAGCTCCGTATAATGTATTTCTTTCCAGAGAATATTTAGCAGATGAAATGGAATTGGCGGGAAGAGCTAATTTACTTTTAGTAGCCAATCGAGAGAATGAAAATAGTTTTCAGTCTGACTTAAGTGCTAGTATGAAAGTTAATTGGAATCTTTCTGATGCTGGATTGCAAATTCGTGAGTTGGAAAAAAATGATCAAATTGAAATTATCTCCGATCGTGTACTTATTGATTTACCAATATCTAATGTAATCAATGAAATGACCGAGAAGAAAAGCTTTCTTTTAACCTATTTTGTAAATAATTTCACTTGCAAGGATAAATCAACACCATATTCATTTGTTTCGGCCATTAATGGAGATTCTCCACTGGCGAAATTATCAACAAATGAAATAATCATTAACCAATGGTTGGCTGATGATTTACACGCGCAAATTGGCGATGAAATCTCACTTGATTACTTTGCGATAGGTTCAATGCGTAAGCTAGAAGAACGAAAACAAACGTTCCTTGTAAAAGAAATATTGGCTTCAAGTAATACTTTAATCGATCAAGCTATGATGCCATCTTTTCCTGGCTTATCGGATGCTGGAAGCTGTAACGAATGGGAGGCAGGCATACCGGTAGATTTCTCCAAAATCAGACCGAAGGATGAGGATTACTGGAAAGAATACAAGGGAACTCCAAAAGCATTTATTTCGCAAGAGAAAGCAATTGAATTGTGGAGTAATAAATATGGAAAATACACAGCTGTTCGATTTAATAAACAAGAAATAGATCAAGAGCAACTGAAAACAAAATTACTCGCTGCAATGAGTCCTGAGATGCTTAATCTGACTTTTAACTCGGTTAGGCTTGATGGCAAAAATGCAGCTGATAATATGGTAGATTTTGGTGAGTTGTTCTTGAGTTTGAGTTTCTTCATCATATTTGCAGGTATTTTGCTAACCATATTGATTTACTCTTTAAACTTGGATAGTAGAACACAAGAAACTGGTATTCTTTTAGGTTTAGGCTTTAGTAAATCGAAAATTCTGCGATTAAGAGTTTATGAATCCTTAATTACCATCATTTTAGGAGGTATAATTGGTGTGTTGGGTGGAATTCTCTATAATAAATTGCTTTTGAATGCATTGAATTCTGTTTGGACAGATGTGGTGCGTACCAATATGTTGAATGTTCACGTAAAGGGAAGTACGCTGCTTAGTGGATTTTTAGTTGGTTTGATAATAGCACTGCTTTGTATTTGGTGGGTAACTAGAAAAAACTTGAAGAAATCTGCTCATGTGCTTATTAATAATATGATGGATGAGGATGTTTCATTAAAAAACAGCAATCTGTCGATCTTACTAGCAGGCTTATCTGTTATCGGAACATTTGTGATTATTGCTTACGCATTAACATCTCCTGATCTAAATGCTGAGCTATTACTTTCTGCAGGAGGTTTGTTCATGATTGGATCTTGTGCCTTATTTCATTGGTATTTGCAGCGCTTAAGTGTTAAAAAAAGCCACACAACACCAAGTTTGTATCAATTGGCAGTTAAGAACAGTGCAAGGAATCGAAAACGCAGCTTGGCAACGGTCGCGTTATTGGCTCTGGGAACCTTTTCGGTTTTAATTACAGGTGCCAATCGAAAAACCTTTTACAATAAAGATAACGTTGCAAATTCAGGCACTGGTGCTTATGAGTACTTCTTAGAAACAACAATGCCTGTGTTGTTTGATTTAAATACCACCGAAGGACAAGAGAAGATTGGCTTTTGGGAAGGAGATTTGGATAAAGAAGTTCAATTTACTCAATTTAGAGCCTTGGAAGGCGATGACGCAAGCTGCTTAAACCTGAATCAGGTGCAAAAACCAAGAGTTTTAGGTTTTAATCCAAATCAATTTGATGCTAGAGGAGCATTCACTTTTGCTAAACTTCACGATGATGTTGATCAGGATCATCCTTGGTTGGCTCTTAATCGGGATTATGGGGAAAAAATTATTCCTGCTTATGCCGATCAAACCGTAATTGTTTGGGGCTTGAAAAAAGCAGTGGGCGATACTTTAATTTATCAAGATGAATTTGGAAATAATGTGAAGCTTTTACTCGTGGGAGGCTTGAATAATTCCATTTTTCAAGGGAACATCCTAATTGCTGATTCTTACTTTCAAAAGTATTGGCCATCTGTTAGTGGATCTAAGATATTATTGGTTGATAATCCAATAGTTAGTGATAGCCAATTGATGCAAGACTTGGAGGTTAATCTGCAAGATTTAGGAGTAACTGGAATGAAAACTTCCGATCGATTGGCTGCATTCTATTCGGTTGAAAATACCTATTTAAGTATGTTTATGTTTTTAGGCGGATTAGGTGTTATAATTGGTACAATTGGATTGGGAATTGTATTAATGAGAAATATTTTAGAACGTAAAAAGGAGTTGGCATTACTCAGCGCAATTGGTTATCAGCAAAACAGTTTGTTCAAACTCTTGTTTTTCGAAAATGTGTTTCTGCTCATAGCCGGATTAGCTTGTGGTGTGAGTGCTGCATTCATTGGTGTTTTGCCATCCCTACTTTCTCCATCATTCGGAATGCCTTTAGGCTATATACTAAGTTTGCTATTAGGAATAACAATAAGTGGATTAATTTGGATTTGGATTCCTGCACGAATGATTAAGAAATTGAAAATTGCGGAATCACTAAAAAATGAATAATAAATAACTCATTACCATATAATTGGTAAAATTGATAGTCTTGCTTATCTTTCTGCTAGCAGTTAATAAGCATTCTAGTTTAAAATTTGGTAACAAAAAACAATTTCTGCTAATAAAATGTTGTACAAGTAAAAGCTCAGGTTGAAATAGTAATTACAACTTTTGAAGTGATGGAATTACGGCTATGTTCAAATGAAAAAAGGAACAAAAGAGCATTTTGCTTAACCAATTATCAACAATATAATACATTCGCCTTGGAGATGCTCTATTGGCATATGATATCAAAAAGAAGAATTAATGTGTGAATGAGTAATATGGTAATGAGGATATGAAAGACTATAAAAGTCTTTATTCTGATTATTTAATACTAAGTACTAATTTGTAAATTATGGGCAAACATATATTCATTTGCGGGTGCGAGAAGGATGGAAAAATCGAAAAGAAATCGGTTCAGAAATTGAAAAGTGCTCTAGAGGAAAGAAATATAGGCTATACTTATATCGAGGACATGTGTGGTACAATTCTTAAAAATCCTAATGATTTGGAAAGTCTGTACAATGCAGAGGATGCTATTGTTTTTGGTTGTCAGGCTCGGGCAATACAAAACTTAGTCAATAATTCAGGAAGAAAGGATGAGGCTCATACTACAAAATATCATCATGTGGATAATGAGAATCAGGAGGAAGTAATTTCTCAATTGGAATCTAATACCCTAGAGCCACTGAAAATTAAATATTCCGATGCTTGGAAACCTTGGTATCCGGTTATTGATTACGACCGTTGCAATGCTTGTCGCAAATGCTTAAACTTTTGCTTGTTTAGTGTTTACTCTGTTGAGGATGATGGTACGGTTGTGGTTTCTGCTTCGGCAAATTGTAAGGACATGTGTCCAGCTTGTGCCAGAGTATGTCCTCAAAATGCAATTATTTTCCCTAAACATGCCGAAAGTCCCATAGATGGAGGTGAAAGTGATGGTTCTGAGAATGAGAAAACGGATATTTTGGAACAAATTCAAAATGATGATGTTTATTCTGTACTAAGTGCTCGCAGAAAAAATTTCCAAATGACCTTACTGAAGAATGATCAGTTTAAAATGGCTGAGGATGAGCGTCGGGCTTGTTGCAGTGGAGCAGAGAAAAAAGAGGATGAAAAGAAAGTCGAGAAATATGATTGCGATTGTAATGATGAAGATTTGAATTCGCCTTGTTGCTAAAAGGATTGAATAATGGTTAAGCTTGATTTCAAGTCACGCTTTATAAAGTAATAGGTTGCTAATTACGAAAAGACCAAACCGGTCTGCTTATTTTTTAGTTAGCCGAGCAAGACAAGCGTTTAAATATACATTAAAGATTATTGAATGAAAATAGAGATTTCAGAGAAAAGTCAAATAGATAAAGACAAAATTTTTGATTTGTATAGACAAAATAAATGGTCATCAGCCGATAAACCAGATGAGTTGATAAAAGCATTGGAGAACTCTCATTCATTGATTTCTGCTTGGGATGGTGATAAGTTAGTTGGATTGGCTAATTCGATTTCAGATGGATATTTAGTTGTTTATTATCCACATTTATTAATTCTTCCTGAATATCAAGGATGTGGTATTGGAAAAATGATAATGAATAAATTTCAAGAGAAATATTTAGATTTTCACCAACAGATTTTAGTGGCAGATGGAGAAGCGATTGATTTTTATGAAAAGTGTGGATTTGAAAAAGCTGGAAGTTGTTTGCCAATGTGGATTTATAAAGGACATGATCATGATTAAGTAAAAACTAATCAAGTCTACTTATTTCCTATATGAATTTTACTCTTTTCGGGAAAATGCTGATGGGCAAAAGGGTGTATTTTTGTATTCTATTTTAGAAGTACACCTATGGCTGTCGCCATCTCCCATTAGAAGTAGGATTGCGAAATTTGCCAAGAGCACAATTTAGTAGTTGTTGCTTGAATATTATAAAGACATTTGAGTATAAAATTTAGCTCTGAAGAAGAGATAAAATTAAGAAATAGAAAAGAATGATTTTTTCATTAGGAACAAGAATACTGAGACAGGTGGATGCCAGATTGCTATGGAAACTTGGCTATAATTTGGGTTGGAAGGGGATGAAGGCAGTTGCTAAACACAAGAAACGCCTGAAGAAGGGTGAATTGTATCCGGCTTTCATGATGATTTCAGTTACTGACAATTGTAATTTGAATTGCCAGGGATGTTGGGTTACCATCAACAATACTTCCAAGGGAATGGATGTGGAAACATTAGAGAACATAATTGTTTCGAGTAAAAAGAAAGGTTCATATTTCTTTGGCTTGTTGGGTGGTGAACCGCTGATGTATCCTCATTTAATGGATGTGATTGAAAGACATTCTGATTGCTATTTTCAGATGTTCACCAATGGAACTTTACTAACTGATGAACTTGCTCAGCGACTAAGAAAATTAGGGAACGTTTCACCTTTAATTAGTGTGGAAGGTCTGCAAGATGTTAGTGATATTCGAAGAGGAGCGAATAATGTGTATGCCCGAACTATGACAGGGATCGAAGCTTCTACAAAGAATAAATTGTTTACAGGAGTGGCAACGAGTGTTTGCAAATCGAACTTTAAAGATTTGGTGAACAAAGAATTTGTGAATTCGTGCATTAAAAAGGGGATTCATTACTTATGGTTTTATATTTATCGACCTGTAGGAGCACGTCCAAACACCGAATTGGCTTTATCCGAAGAAGAAATATTAAAATTACGTCAGTTTATGGTAGATATTCGTGTAAAAGCACCCTTGATGATCATAGATACCTATTGGGATGAAAATGGACAAGCCTTGTGTCCTGGAGCTTTGGGCTTGTCACATCACATCAATCCTTATGGTGATATCGAATTTTGCCCACCAATTCAGTTTGCAGGAGAAAAAATTGAAAAGGATTCAAATATTGTAGAGCTAATTGAGAATTCGAAATATATCGGAGGCCTGAGAAAAGGTATTAATGAATGCACGCAAGGCTGCATATTATTGGATAATCCGCAGCAATTGCATACGATGCTAAAGAATGTAAATGCTTATGATTCATCGAAAAGGAATGCTTCATTTAAAGAATTGAAGAAGATGAAGGTATGCGCTGGTCATCACATTCCAGGAAAAGAAATTCCTGAAAAAAGTTGGTTGTACCGATTTGCAAAAAAGTATTCTTTTTTTGGATTTGGAGCCTACGGATAATAAGTTTTACAGAGAGGTAATTCATTGTGCCCGTACTCAATTGATTTAATTGATATATGTACCAAATGGTTGTAAGAAATAAACAAGTAAATACAAGTTTCGGAAATAGTTTGCCACAGCATCCTAAAAAGTTGAAACAGATTCGTGATCTGATTCGTGATTATGCTGCTGAGTGTGAATTGGTGCCGCCTTTGCAAGAAGAGGACGTGATTTTTCATTCTGGAGAATTGATTCAAAAGCATCCTGAATTGTTTTTGTATCAGAAATTATTGGCCGTAATGATTAACAATTATGCTTGGAGTACTATTGTGGCTGGAATTCCTTTTAACCGACGAATTTTACTATTGCCAAAATGCATTAGCCATTCCTCCCAATGTCCAGCTAAATATGATGAGCTGGGATTGCTTTGCGAACAATGTGGACGTTGTGATTTGGCGGAGATTATTGCACAAGCAGACGAATTTGGCTATCATACCATTGTTAGTGAGGGAACTACTTCAGCAAGTATTTTACTTTCGTCGGGACAGGTCGAATGTGTTATTGGTGTAGGTTGTTTGCATTCATTTGAACGTACTTTTCCTTTGGCAGTAAAAGAAGCAGTTCCATCCATTGCAATTCCACTGTATAACAACGATTGTAAGGATTCTAAGGTAGATAGAATTTGGTTAGACGAAGTTCTAGCCATTCGAAATGAAAGCAATTGGAAAGGCTGGATCAATCTTGAATCTTTAAAACAAGTAGTAAAAGATTGGTTTACTATAGATAAACTAAGCGTTCTTTTCGGAAAAGATGATCCTACCATTAATATTGCTATAAATTGGATGGAAAAGGATGGGAAGCGTTGGAGACCAATGATTATGGTTGCTGTTTATGATGCCTTAACTGGAAATGGTGGAGTGTATGACGAAACAATACAGAAATTAGCAGTTTCCATAGAGTGCTTTCATAAAGCATCTTTGGTTCATGATGATATTGCAGATGAAGATGATGAACGTTACAGAAAGCCTACACTTCATAAAGAATACGATATACCTGTTGCGCTAAATGTAGGAGATTTACTAGTGGGGTTTGGTTATCAAATGGTAGCTGAATCGGGAGCAAAAAACATTCGAAAGTTGCTGTCGGTAGCTTCAAATGCTCACAGAGATTTGTCTTTAGGACAAGGAGAGGAGTTGTTATGGAGAAGAAATGAAAAATTGCTTACGGAAGAGGAAATAATTCGTATTTTCAGTAATAAAACATCTCCTGCATTTGAGGTTGCTTTGCAATTTGGAGCAATATTGGCAGTTGCAGATGAACAAGTTCAAAAAATCATTTCAGAATATAGTAATGCACTAGGAATTGCCTATCAAATTAAAGATGATTTGGATGATTTCAAACAAGAAAGTATAGCAAGTGGTTTCAACACCATTCAACCATCCTTGGTTTCAACACTTTTGAATAAAAGTCATCCTGAAAAAATGCAGGAGTGGTACCTTAGAAATCAAAAGAAGGATAGTAGTTTAGAGGTGGAGTTTTTGCAATGGGAAGAAACTCAAAAGGCAATGAAAGAAGCAGAAGAGATGTTAATTATTTACAAACGAAATGCTTTAAAAGCTTTAAAACCTCTAAAAAATACAACACTAAAAATATTACTAACTCGTTTGTTGAACCGTATCGTTCCAGAAATGAATTAATGTTGAAAATTATTGGGCAATTTATAGAATGTCTAATAAGGAAAAAGAAAAATAGTAACCTACAATTCATATCATTTTGAACAAGGTAACCAATTGCAATCAATTCATTCTCAAAGCACTTCTAAAATCTCAGGAAGTTTTGAGTGAAGAAGCACAAAATCAGATTAAATCCTTTGTAAGAACCCAAAAATTAGAAAGTGGTGGATTTATAGATCGTGCAGGAATGGCAGATTTGTATTATACCGTATTTGGTTATACGTTAGCTTTAATTTTAGATGTAAAACTGAATGTAAGCGAGGAACGAAAGTATTTAAAGAGAATAAAACAAGAAGGTAATTTGGATTTTGTACATTCTGTTTGTCTTGTTCGCTGTGATTTTCTGCTTCATTTGATTGATGTAAGACAAAAATCAGGTTTGAAGGCTTCCAAATTATTAGCTAATAGCTTTGCAAAAAATATAATTGTCAATCGAATTGTAAAATCCATAAAGAACGACTATTCCAATATATTGAGGGAGTTGGAAGAACATAATGCATCCGATGGAGGCTATAATCACATTAAAAAAGAGGCCAGTAGATCTACTATTTACGCCAATTATTTGATGTGGACACTTTTTCAGGATTTGAATGCAGAAAAAGAATTGCTAGAAAAGATAATTGTTGCTAATAAAGCTTTGCGATCTTTGAATGGTTCCTTCGCCAATGAAGAAAATAGTTCTGATGGTGTGACTTCATCCACTGCTGCAGGATTAATTATGGATTTAGACTCCGGAAAAAGCAAAGAATGGCTGAATCAAATGTTATCTAAAAGAGGTGGCTTTATGGCTGCCAAAGAAGTTCCTATAGCAGATCTATTATCCACATCAGTAACATTACTTGCCTTAAAGCTATCTGGAGAAAATATGCAAGACTATGCAGAAAATTCCGTAAATTTCATAAACCTTCACTGGGATGAGTCCGGAGGATTCTTTGGTAGCATAGCCGACATGACCTGTGATGTGGAGTACACCTATTACGCTCTTTTAGGCATAGGTGTTTTATCTTGATACTCACATTTGATTCATTTGAATGCAAGCAAAATTCGATAAAATACAATCTCTTAAGCAAAAACTAGATGAGCACATCATCTCTCTTCAAAATGAAGATGGGTATTGGGATGGCAAGCTTTCGAGTAGTGCTTTGTCTACAGCAATAGCTGTTTTTGCACTGTGGCAATACGATTCGAAAAAGTACAATTTTCAGATTGCGAGCGGATTAAAATGGTTGATGAATAATTCCAATTTGGATGGAGGATGGGGCGATACCATCCGCAGTAAAAGTAATTTGAGTACAACACTATTAACATGGGCATGTCTGTCGATAGTTAAGAATGACCCCAAATATACAGAATGCCTTCAGAATGCTGAAAATTGGTTGACTGATCAATTAAAAGAACTCGATCCCAAATCAATTAGTACTGCTGTTTTAAATCATTACCAGAAAGATCAGACCTTTTCAGTTCCTATTTTGGCCATGTGTGCCTTGTCGGGCAGACTGGGAGAGAAAGGTTGGGATTTGGTTCCACAGTTGCCTTTTCAAATGGCTATTTTCCCAGATCGTCTCTTTAAATTTTTAAATCTTTCAGTGGTAAGTTATGCTATTCCTGCTTTAATTGCTATTGGTCTGGTAAAATCGGTAAATACTAAAAACAGTAAGCCAATAGCTCAGCTCAATAAATCGGTAAAAGCAAAAGTACTGAAGGTGCTGGCAGAAAAACAACCTGATAATGGTGGCTTTTTAGAGGCTACACCGCTTACTGGATTTGTTCTCATGAGTTTGATAGGGGCAGGAGAGAAAGAACTTGAGGTTTGCTCTAAAGCGTCTAGTTTTCTTTGTGAATCGATTCGTGAGGATGGAAGCTGGCCTATCGATACACATTTGGCTACTTGGGTAACATCTTTGTCTTTAAATGCATTGGCTGATGAGAATTTAGCAAGTTTGCCAAGAATAGAGAAGACGGTGAATGGTTTAGTGGATCAGCAATTGCAAGAAATACATCCTTTTACCAAAGCACAGCCTGGGGGTTGGGCTTGGACTCACCTTCAAGGAGGTGTGCCAGATGCTGATGATACTTCGGGAGCATTAATTGCATTGCATCGCCTTAAGCAATTTCAGGAGATACCAACAAAAGTGGTCGAAGATGGAATTAATTGGTTGCTGAAAATGCAAAATTCCGATGGCGGAATGCCAACATTCTGTAAAGGCTGGGGAAAATTGCCTTTTGATTGCTCTTGTCCTGATATTACTGCTCATGCCATGAAAGCAATTAGTTTGTGGGGTAAGGAGATAAACCCAGAAGTAAGAGCAAAAATTCATACCTTTTTCAGAAAGTCCTGGCAATATATTAAATCAACACAGCAAGCAGATGGTTCGTGGTTGCCACTATGGTTTGGGAACGAAGATGATGCAAAACATCACAATCCGGTATATGGAACATCTATTGTTTTGTATTCCTTAATTTGCATTGAGTCAATGTGTATGTTTGGATCAGGTAAAGCAAAAATTAAAGCGATGAATTTCCTTCTTTCTACTCAGAATCAAGATGGTGGATGGGGCGGAAATGATTCTATAATTTCTACAATTGAAGAAACAGCGCTTGCAATTCGAGCCTTGAGTGGTACAGATAATTGGACACAAATAAGTTTGGCAATTAATTGGTTGCATCAAAATTTACCCATCGATTTAACGGAAATTAAAGCAAGTCCAATAGGATTGTATTTCGCATCACTTTGGTATTTCGAGGATATGTATCCCTTGGTATTTGCCAGTTCGGCTTTAAAAGAAGTTTTGAAAACAATTAAGAATTCTGAATTAGTAATGACTACTTAATTTAGCAATACTGTCCTATATCTTTAATTTGGGCTAATTGAGTTTATAATTCCTAATTATCTACTTGTACTCCAATCATCTCCCAAAATATTCTTTCATCCATTACATTTACATGATATTCCATGGCTTTGCGATTTTTGCGTCCTTTTCCTGAGAATTGCTCTGCATGAGCTGTAACCAGATAATCTACATTTTTTGAGACTACTCGTTTAACGTTTAAGCCACGTTCTTTTACCAGTTGTTGCGCTAACTCACAATCGATACGCTTTCCATTGATTTTACAGTCGAGATGACCAGAAAAACAGACATTTTTGCCAAGCAACGATTTTAATTGTTTCTGAATGGCAGGAGTGGTAATGGGAATTTTTGTACGTTCATATTCAATGAGCAAATTCAATTCTTTAGGCAGAATACATAGTAAATCAGCAACTAAATTCAGATCTTCCATTTCTAATTTAGTAAGAATTTCATCCAAAAGGTAAATGCGAATTAACTTGCGCAGATATTCCTCATGAATTTCCATTACCTGTTGCTTAGAAAGCTTGAAGTCTGAAGCTAAATCAATAAGGGAGCTAATTTCCTTTTCATTTAGAATTCGATCAGCCAGTGCTCGATCCAATACATTTAAGTATTGACGAACAGGAATTGAATCTCCAGCATTGGAAGTCAAGCGGTTCAGTAGATCGTACAGTTTTGTTTTATGAATGTTAGCAATGTTTCGGGCCTCTTTTCGCTTCATAAAGATGTTTCGCTCGTGCGGACAATCTTCAATTTGAGTTACTTTAAGAAAATTTTCAATGAAAGTTTCAAGCTCGAATTGTTGGGCATACAAATTCTTTAAAATAGAGAACAATTTGGCTGTTGCCAGGGAATTGGATTTGGCGGTATTATGCTCTGAAATATCAATGTCATAGTAATTGCAAAGTTGCTCTAATCGGCGCAGACCAGAATCTGGAGCAACTAAATTGTATAGTTGTAGGGTGCAAATCCCTTGCAGATTTTCTACCTGGCCTTTTAATGCAGGCTCTAAAAAACGAAGCACAAAATTTAAATCGTGAGCAACAAGGGTTTTGCCATTCAATCTGAATAAAATATCGGGTATGATCTCAGAAATAGAAGGAGCATTTTTTACCATTTCGTTGGTAATGCCATGAATATGGAATCCTTCCATGTCTTTGCCTAGATGAACTAATGTCTCGTAGCTGTCGAGCAATTCCCCATTCCAATTTACAGTTTGTATGGCTAGTTCCACCAAATGATCGCCATGCTTTGGCGATATGCCTGTGGTTTCCAATGAAATAATTGCAAATTGATGATTGTATAGTTCCAGGATGGGATCGCTTGTCATAATTTGGTTTCGCTTATGGGTTTTTAGATGGGTAACAAATATAATATTAATGATGGATTTATGCAGCCAATTAAGAGTTGTGGATGGGTAAATGGGTCGTAAATAGTTTTTTGCCTAAAGGATGTAATGAAATTAGTGATTCCATGTTTAAGTCCTCAAATACCAAAGAGACCAATACAACAATACAAATGCCCTTGTTTCCTTATGTGAATGAAAAGTTCATTTTAGGAGATTTGGGGTGTTTATAAAATGAATTTTTATTCTTTTTAGTCCCATTATGTATTTCTAATTCTTAAAAAAAATGTAGTTTTGAAGTTCACGAATTAAAAATACAATAACAATATATACTATGAGTTTGGAACAAGAACAAGCACAGGAATTGATCGATTTTATTCATCAAAGTCCGAGTACTTATCATGCAGTAAATAATATCCGTAAAGAATTAAACGAAGCTGGTTTTCAGGAATTGGATTTGCGTGAAGAATGGAAGATTGAAAAAGGAGGGAAGTACTTTACTACAAAGAATGGATCGGCTCTTTTTGCTTTTCAGATTGGTAGCGGAGAAATTGAAGAAGAAGGATTTCAGTTGATTTGTGCCCATTGTGATGCTCCTGGATTTAAGATCAAGCCCAATGCAGAGATTTCGGTAGAGGAAAATTACATGAAATTAAATACAGAGGTTTATGGTGGACCAATATTGAATACCTGGATGGATCGCCCGCTTTCTATTGCGGGTAGAGTAGCTGTAAAATCAAATGATCCTTTGAATCCAGAGCATCTGTATGTGAAGATAGATCGCCCTTTGATGGTGATTCCAAATTTGGCCATTCACATGAATCGTGCGGTGAACGATGGTGTTGCGCTTAACAGACAGGTAGATATGTTGCCTTTACTTGCCATGATTACCGATGAGATGGAAAAGGATAATTGTTTGGTGAATTTGATGGCTAAGGAATTAAAGATTGATGCGGAAGCAATTATCGATTTTGATGTGAACTTATTTGAAGTAGACAAAGGATGTATTTTTGGTCTGAACCAAGAGTTTATCTCATCGCCAAAATTAGATGATACAGCAATGGCTCATGCAGGACTTAAAGCATTGCTAGCGAATAAAGGAAGCAAGAAAACGCAATTATTGGGTGTCTTCGATAACGAGGAAGTGGGATCGGTAACCAAGCAGGGAGCAGGATCGCCAGTATTGCGCCATCTATTGCAGCGTATTGTTTTCAAATTGGGTAAAAATGTGGAGGCTTTTCATCGTACAATTTATAATTCTTTCATGATATCGGCAGATATGGCTCATGCTGTACATCCAAACGTACCCGAGAAACACGATCCAACAAACCGTCCGTTTATTAACAAAGGACCGGTGATTAAGTTCCATGCGAACCAAAAATACACTACCGATGGCGATTCGTCAACCGTATTCGAAACACTTTGCAAAAATGCAGAAGTTCCCTATCAAAAATTTGTGAATCGTTCCGACCTGGTGGGAGGAAGCACACTTGGTAATGTTTCAACAAGTCAGCTAGATATGCGTACTGTAGATATGGGAAACCCAATGTTTGCCATGCACTCGGTTCGCGAAACAGGTGGTGTTAAAGACAATGCATACATCCGTAAAGTGTTTACTTACTTTTTTGGATTGTAGAATTGAATTAATATGATATTGGAAAGGCAGCACTTTAGGTGCTGCCTTTTTCGTTACCTTTGGTTTTTAAATTGTGTGGTAGAGAAAGGCATTGTAAAAATAGATTTATAAATTAACTGGTAAATGATAATCATTTTTTTAACATCAATATAGTTCTATGTCAGAAGCGATAATATCAAAAGAACTTCAACAAATTTTGTCTGAAGAAATTAAACTTTATGAAGGGCCTTTTTATAAATTTATTGATTTTGAATCGGCAAAAATAAGCTTATCATTGAATAATATTAGATTTTCTACACCTGATACATTAAACGATCCTTTGGAATGTTGTACTGAATTATTGAAAATAAAGGATCCTGAAAAATTTAAGGAAGATACTTATAGGAATTTATCCAAACGAGAAATGAACCCGCTAAAAAAGATAGGTTTGATTGAAAATTTTCCTAAATATATGAAGCTATATAATGTAAAGAAGGATTTTAGTAAGATATTATCCAATAGCATAAGAGAAATTGGTATTTGTTCATTTAGTAAGCATTATACAAAAGATACAGATTATTTACTTTGGTCACATTATACAAAAGGCCATAAAGGAATTTGTATAGAATATGATTTTGATTCTAAATTTTTACAAGAAAATAGGTTTATACCAATACTTGTAAACTATAAAAATCAATTAGATTCTTATGAAATTGATTTCAAAAAAGGATCAAACGATTTATTACCTTGGTCCGTTCAAAAATTAAAAAAAATATGGGCTTATGAAGATGAGGTGCGTTTGATTAATTACAATTTACAACCTGATTGTTATGGTAAATATCACCCCTCTATAAAAAAAGCATTTGTCAGCAAAATTATTTTTGGTTGTAATTGTTCTAAAGCTAATATGGAGTGTATTTTTAAAATATTATCAGACAAGAAGTATGATTTGAAAAAGATTAAATTTGAAAAAATGAAACTTAATTCAGAGCAAAAATTGAAGCCGAAAGAAATTATTTTATAATCCCATCGTTGGTGCGAGCGTCGCGCTCGTATCTATTTTCGAAGAAGATAATAGAACATTACTATATCTCATTTGCACAAAAAAATAATTCAGGTGAAAAAGGACAACTTGCTGTAGTGATTCTGTAAAGACTGCATTCGCAGAGTCAGAGCGAAACGCTCGAACTAGCGGGGTGCAGTGATTACAATTTCAACAGATTGCAAGTTGATATTTATAAGAAATAAATCCTATTCCTGCGCTCCGTTATTTTTGGCAATATCAACCCAAAATTCCGATAATTCTTTTGGATTCGCTCCTAAACCTCGAGCTAGGTGCAAGGCAATGCTCATAATTAGTACCGAAGCTTCATGCAATTCCTGATGGCTTTGCAAGGTTCCAAATATTTCCTGTGCTTTGGATAGTATTAAATTGTTGTGTTTGCTTACAAAGGCAATGGGATCCTTTTCCGAAATATCTGGAATCATCAAACAATCTAGCCATTCTTGACCAATTCTTTCCGCTAATACTTCAGGAAGTTCAGCTCCCATTTTTCGCCACAATGCTAAAGTTTGCTTATCTCCCGATTCTGCTAATCCAGTATCTAACAGTAATTCAAAAGCCAAATCGGCAATGTTTTGCATGAGATCTAAATAGGCATCCTGAGCCTTTTCAAAAGCCTCGGTCATTTGTCCGCTGAGATAATCGCCAATATTCAAATGTTCTAAATTCACCACATCTGGACAGGGTTCTAAGCAAGGGAATTCATCTCCCTGATACATGTAGTGCACTTGTTCGCTTTGCAGCTGACGACCCAATGGATACAAGCGACAGGCCAGTGGACGTCCTAAATGGACAGAACATCCAAAATTAGCTGTATACTGCGAACAAGCTTGCTGATCTTTATAGCCTTTTTTGCCATCGAATTTTAAACGAATGCCTCCAAAATCGCTGTAGGAATCACGAAATTCTCTTGAGGTGAGTTTCTTTTCCTTGGCCAAATGAAACACTTCCCATGGATTTAGGTAAATGATTTTTCCGAAGCAGCAATTTCCGGTTCGCGAGCAGGTTAGGGGTAACTTATTTTGAAGATTTAATATGTTGGTTTGCATTGTTTATGCTTAATTTTATGAGTTGATTATCATTATCCTGCGCCAGTAAAATTACTCCTTACCGATTTAAAATGGAATAACAAGCTTTGAAGGCACAAAGCTATTAAATTTCATAAAATGAAGATCGCCATTACTTGAATATTTATGCAATAAAAAATATTCAAGCAATGGCGATCTAATAAGTAGTTTTAAAAATATTTTTGTGCTTACAATTCGCAAGCTGTTTATTTGCTATCTATATTCCGAACTGCCCTAGTGTAGTTATACACATATCTAACATCACCTTGAGGGCCGAAAAATTGAGGGTAGTTATTTTTATCTCCACTTTTAGGATCACTTCTTTGACAGCCTGCACCATGAACATCCATTAGCCTTTCACGCATTTTACCTTGCCCTTCGCCAAAGGCAATATAGACAGCACTAGAATAAGGGTTTCTTCCATCTAAATGTGTTGTACTCGTCCAAAAGAAAGGATATTGTCCTTTTTTTCCATTGGGATCGGTGATTTCGGTTGTGGCAAACAACGGATTTATTGCAGGAGAACTAGACGTTTGGGGTGATCTGGAATAATCAACAATGCTTTGTAATTCTTTTGCATTGGGTAAACGCCAATCGGTATATTTTGAAAGCTTTAGGTTTTCAGCATAAGCCAAAGATTCCTCCCAATTTCTCCCAATTCCATCGTCAGATTTTTGCCACATTAAGCCTGTAGAATAGTCGCTTACTGTACCGTCTCCATTGTCCACGATATTATTTTTGCCATAATCATTGTTTCCTCTCACCAAACGAAAGTATCTTTTGATAATAGCACCCGTTCTCTTTCTGTATTTTGGGTAGCCTTTTATGCGTCCATCTATAAAATTGACACCAAAAATGGTTTCGTCGCCATTCATGGTTTTGCCTATATATTCAGTTGATGATGCAGTCTGAGCATCAATCTCACGTTCTCCGAGCGAAGGATCTCCCAATGGTTGATTAAAATAATCGGTATCGATAAAAAGATCGATTGCTTTTGCTCCTTTCACCTGTCCTGTAAAAATAATGAGTGAATAAAGTTCTTTAATGCTCGGAATTCTCCAATCGGTATAGCCTGCTAAAGATGAGTTTTCGGATTTTTGTAAGGCTTCCTCTGGACTCACTTTGCTTCCCATGTCTTTCTCCCACATTAGACCCGTTACCTTGTCGGTGATGGTGCCATCGCCATTGTCGGTGTAGGAAGGCTGATTGCCCTGATAGCAGGCATCTTGACCATAAAATTCTTCTCCTTTTGAGGGCAAAGCAATGATGTTGGAATTATTATAAGCCTCGTTTTGTTTGGTATCAACAAGGGGATAAGTTAATTTTTTACTGAATTTACTTTCCTTTTTTTGACCTAAGGTTAATGTACTAGCCATAAGAACAGTCAAGCTTAGAGCTAATGATGCTTTAAATTTTATCATTTTTTCTCAATTAATTTGAACCATTTTGACTGAATTAATTGAGAATGGTTTAAGTACGACTTGCTTTAATTATGGAAAGTTGAAAAGTATAGATGTGAAAAATGGGGTAGGGTAAGTTCTCTAAACAAATAATGTATGCAAATTCACTTCTACTTTTACTCAAGGAGCCTCATTCAGTAGAAGCCCATCAGTTAGCTTATAATTAGTCTTTATTTTTTTCGTAATCTGCAACAATTCGTTTCGCAGTTTCATAGTCCTTACTATTAATAATAATTTTAACAGCACCAACACCACCTGCTGATGCTTGCCATGGAGCTATTGTGCCAATAAGATCGTCTTTTAAATAAGTTTCTATTTCCGAATTATTCAATAAACTGCTTACTATTTCAGCATCTAACCACGAGCCTGCAAATATTTCAATCAAGTCATTATTTTTGTCTTTCTTCATGCTTTTTAAATTTTATTTCTTGTTAGAGCATAATAAAGATAAGAATAATCTGAGTCTCATTTTAATTTGAATACTGCAACTGAATCAGGTTGTTGTACTTCCCATCAGGAATTTCCATGAGTGCATCGTGTGTTCCTTGTTCCACAATCTCACCCTGTTCCATTACCACAATTTCATCGGCTTGGCGAACGGTCGATAGGCGGTGTGCAATCACAATAGAGGTTCTACCTTTCATCAATTTCTCCAGAGCTTCCTGAACGAGCTTTTCTGATTCAGAATCTAGCGACGAGGTTGCTTCATCTAAAATCAGGATTTTGGGATTTTTCAAAATGGCACGAGCAATGGCAATTCTTTGTCGCTGGCCACCTGAAAGTTGCGTGCCGCGTTCTCCAACAATGGTTTCAAATTTTTCCGGAAAACGATCGATGAATTCCAGGGCATTTGCATTTTGTGCTGCTTCGTATATTTCCTGCTGACTGGCTTCTGGTTTGCCATAGGCAATGTTCTCACCTATGCTTCCTCCGAAAAGGAAAATGTCCTGTGGCACCAACGAAATCTGATTTCGTAAGGCGGATAAAGGATAATCATAACTGTCGAGCTGATCGAAAAATAGACTGTTCTTGGGCGGACGATGCAACATCAAAAGGAGAGAAGCCATTGTGCTTTTTCCAGCGCCACTGTGACCTACCAATGCGATCATCTTGTTGCTATCAATCTCAAGGTTGATATGATTTAGAACGGTTTGCTCTTTTCTTGATGGGTAAGCAAAAGTCAGGTTTTTAAGACTGATATTGCCTTTCATTTTGTATTTGGGATCAATATGATCGGTACTTTGAATGTTTTCTGGTTCTTCATCATAGATTTTAAACAGATCTTCGGTTGCGCCAATAAACTTTTGAATGTTTGTATACACATTAGCCAATCCACTGATGGTTCCTCCAACAAAAACCGAGTAAATAACAAAGGAAAACAGATCGCCAGCAGCCATTTCACCTGCTTGTAGCAAATGGGAACCTTGCCAAACCATGGCCGCAATGGCCCCAAACAGACCGAGAATAATAAAAGAACTGAAGGCACCTCGATATTTGCCACGCGTCATGCCCAGATCAGCAATTTCCAGGGTTTTCTTTTTGTAGCGGGCAATTTCTAATTGTTCGTTGGTGAATGCTTTCACACTCTGAATGCCTTGCAAGCTTTCTTCAATAATGGTGTTTGATTCTGCCAATTTAGTTTGTACCTCTTTTGAGAATTTTCGAATAAAGCGTCCGAAAAACCGTGCGGCAATCATGGTAGGTGGCAGTGTAATCAGCATAAAAGCCGTTAGCTTGAGCGATAAAATTGCCAAAAGAACAATACCACCTGTAATAACAATAATCTGTCGAATAAAATCAGCCAGAGTACTAGTCATGGTCTCTTGAAGCTGAATTACATCTGAAGAAATTCTGCTGTTGAGCTCTCCAACGCGTCTTTTTTCAAAGAATTGAAGTGGCAACTTTATTAAATGTGCATAACTGGCTTGGCGAAGTGCTGCAAGCGATTTTTCGGTAACATTAACAAATAAAATGATACGGAAATAGGAAAAGGTAGCTTGAAGAATCAATACACCGACTATTAAAATGGCCGTTTGATTTAAACTTTGGCCGAGTGTTGTTTGGTTACCAGTGTTTACCAAATCGCCAAGGAGTTTCGGAAAAGCCAAACTCGCTAAACTCGATCCCAAAAGGAAGAAAATACCCAAAAAGTATTGTCCTCGGTAAGGTTTAATGTATTGGTAGAGTCGTAAGGCACTTCGTAGGCCTGTTTTGTTTAGTTTTCCTTTGGGAATGTTTGATGTGTCTGCAGTATGTGAGTGTGCCATTCTTGATTTTTACTATTTGGTATGGGTCTTAATAATACACAAAAAAGGCGAGATAATGATTTTCTGAGTTTTGATTTATGTGTATTTTATGTCGAACTAAACCGGAATGGTTTAGTAATAGGATATAAATTAATCAGATAGCTTACATCAAAATATACAGGCAGGTAAGTGGGTTTGGAAGGAAGAACATCAGATTAATTAGTTTTTTGATATCAATATTTGTTCTTTGCTTACTGTATTGAGCTACTTAAAAGGCAAAGTAAATTTAAAATTACTTCCTTTTCCTTCTTTGCTTTCTACCCAAATTTTGCCTCCATGCTGTTCTACAAATTCTTTGCATAAAAGTAAGCCCAAGCCAGAACCTTTTTCTTCTTCTGTTCCTTTTAAGCTGATGTTTAGGGAGCTATCGAATAGTTTTTCTAAGGTTTCAGAATTCATACCAACTCCATTATCTGAGATGCAAATTTCCACATAACTTTCCCTTTTAAGTGCATAAATATTAATTCTGCCTCCAGAATGAGTAAATTTAATGGCGTTAGAAATTAGATTTCTGAAAACACTTCCCATCATATTTTCATTCCCTAAAATTTCAATTTTATCGGTTTGGAAATAATGTAAATTGATGTTTTTAGTTTTTGCTATGAACTCAGAATTTTTTATGCTTTCTTCAATGATTGTGGAAAGAACTATCCTTTTAGCTTCGAAGAACAGTTGTCCGGTTTGTGATTTTGCCCAGGATAGTAAATTATCTAGCAACACAAGTGTGTTTTTTGCAGTTGAATTGATCAAATGTAAATTTTCTTTTGATTCTGAATGTTCAAAAACTTCAATATCTTCGATTAAAAGTTCTGAAAAGCCTAAGATACTGTTAAAAGGAGCTCTTAAGTCGTGAGCAATAATGGATAATAGTTTGTCTTTTGTTTTGTTGATTTCTATTAGTTCATTTTTGCTTTTTTTAAGTTCTTGTTCGGCTTTCTTTCGCTTAGTTATGTCAAGCATAATGCCTACAATGCCTTGGAAATTATTTTTTTCATCCTTTATTGCAGCCTTATTGAAAAGGATGTCATGAATGTTCCCATCTGCATATTTAACTTTGGTTTCGTAGAGTTGATTTTCAGATTTGTCACGTAGTTCGCAATCTGCTGCGTAAAATATATCGGCTAATTCCTTGGGGGAAATTTCGTATACGCTAGAATTGATAATTTTATCTTTTGCGATTCCTAAGTATTCTGAAAAAGCCTTGTTGCAGTAGGCGTAATTAAAATTTTCATCCTTAATAAAGAGTGGATTGGGGATGTTGTCCATTATCTTATCCTGAAATTTTAATTCACGTTTAAGTCTAGCAACTTCATCTTCAAGATCTTTATATGTGGGTTTGTTTTTGTCCATTTCAGGCGTTAAAAAGTAGTAGTGGTAAATTTCTTATGAGAATTGTTACTATGCATTCATAGTGCTATTCATTTTCTGCCTTTTTTATATTTTTTTTGAAAATATAGATTTTTTTTTGTTATTCCTATTCTGCAAATTGATCTTCTTTAAGATTATAAAACATAAAAAAAGACTGTCTTTTTTGAGACAGTCTTTTTTACTTTTAATGTAAGTAAGGGATTTTTTACTTTTTCAATTCTTCTAATGCTTCCTTGGCTGCATTTAGTAATGGTTTTGCCGACAAGTTATTTCCTGTTGCCTCTAGCATCCATTGGTTAGGAGTTAATCGTCCTTGCCTAAAAATTCGATTTATTTCTTTAGGGAAATTTTTGCCTTTTAATTGCTGTTCAAGCTGAAATTCAATAATATTTCCAAAAGCATAATTCGATAAATACAAAGGACTGTTTAGCATGTGCGAGTACACAGCCAAAATGGTTTGGTCTTTTACGCCATAAACAGGAGTGTAGAATTCATTCCAAACATTTTTGGCAATATCCATAGCCGCATCGCGAAGCTCGGAAGCTGTGGCTTCCGGATTTGCATATAGCCATCTCCACATGCGAATGTCCATTATCGATACACCCATAATTTCGTATGCACTCCAGAAAAGGTCTAATTTCTTCAAGGCATCTTTTTGTGGCGAATCATCTTTAATATCTAGTAACAAGAGGTCTCTTTTTTGAAAGATGAATGCTAAAGCTTCCGTAAAAGCAGTATTGGGAACACCATTCATCACAAAATAATCAACATCATATAAAGAAATGGTTTGTTCCACATTGTGGCCAAATTCGTGAATAGCTATGTTGTATCCCTTGTAATCCATTCCCTTGTCGCCAATGCGAGTGCGAAGGTGAGCTTTCTGTCCTTTTGCTGCACCTCCCCAGGCATGTCCCGAACCACGAGCTGGATCAACCGAAATATGATCAGCTAGAAACAGAGCTTTTTCATGGTCGAAACCTAATTTCTTTAATAAGTTTGGAAGATTAGCTTCTAAAGCTGCTGCATTGGGATATAATTTGCGTGTTTTTGCATCTAGTTTCGATTCATCCATTCCGCTGCGCGCCTTAAATCCATCGTACCAAATGTCGAAAGGTTCTAGGTCTCGACCTAATCTTTTGCTAATTAGTTTTCCTACTTTTTGGGTTTCCTCAGAGCGTAAGAAATCGGTAAAAATCTTTTCAGTCGCTTCCGCTGATATTTCTTTCGCACCGTCGTACTGCCGTTTTATGAAAGTATTCTGATCAGGATTGTAAGAGTCAATGGCTTTGTTTGCGTGAAAGTTGTTCAGAATCTGCTGGTATCTCTCGTTTGGTTCAGGAGTGGCCTCAACAGTTTTTCCATCTTTGTACACCGCATTTGTATATGGATCCCATTCAAAATCACCAGTATTAATCACCTTTTTAGGTATTTCCTGTGAAATAATGCGCTGCATTACCTTGTATAGTAGTTTTTGCTTCTCCAAACCATTATCTTGCTTGGCATAGTTGGCCTTAATTTCATCACGCAAGTTCCAGTGCGATAACAAAACCTTATCTTCCGGAAAGAAACGCTTTCCATCGGCATCGCATAAATGACCAACATAAATATTGTAATCAGCAATGTAAACATCAGAACCAGCAGCTGCTTTTCCCGCTGCCTGAAGCAATTCGGCAGGAACTCTGGAGGTAAAATAGTCACCCAGGCGAGCGTAAGCCCATTGTTGACGAGTCCAGTTTTGTGCATTTGCCTCTTTTTCTTCTAAGCTAAAAGAAGGGAAGTTCAAGGCAATGATAAAGGCAATTTTGTTTTGATAAAAATCATTCATCCAATGCGAATCTACACTGTAGGCACCAAATGCATTGTCGATAGAATGTTGTTCAAAGGTATTTAAATGCACAGGTTCCAATAAATCAAGAGTTATCTTATTAAAATGACCTGTAATAATTTCGATGTTTCGTGATATCTTTTCAAAGACCAATTGCTTTTCATCCTGTTTACTGATGTAGTTTTGGCTACAAAAAGCTTTGAAATCTTTTTCGGAGCCATCGCTTGCCCTCCATAAGCTGGCTGCATGTTTCACGCCTTTTTCAATCAGGTTTTTATTGAGAGCTTGCTCGCCTAAATCGCTAATAGTTTGATTGATTGTACTTGCCGATATATTGGATCTATCGGTCTTGTTTTTCGTTTGATTTTCGTTTCCGCAGGAGGTTAGCATTAGCACGGTAGAAAATAACAGAATAAATTTTTTCATTAAGATAGCTTGTAGGTTTAAATTTCAATCACCAAAAATAAGAATTTACAGACAGCTAAACAATGGGCTTTATCATGCTACATAATTACTTGGCATTACTATTTGCATAATTATTTCTCATTAATAAATCAAATGTAATAGTCAACATATTAACCACTTATTAATCTGTTTTTTGATCTGTTTATCCATCAGAAATGAAAAAAATGCTCTTTCATTTTAAAGATTGGATAACATGTGCTATTTTTGCGGCAAAATTATATACATAAACTATGGGAAGAGCATTTGAATTTAGGAAAGCGCGAAAGTTTAAGCGTTGGGATAAGATGGCTAAAGCTTTTACGCGTATTGGTAAAGATATCGTAATAGCAATTAAAGCAGGAGGCCCCGATCCGGCATCGAATTCTCATTTGCGTGCTGTTATTCAAAATGCGAAAGCAGTCAATATGCCTAAGGAGAATGTTGAGCGAGCCATAAAAAAAGCAACTTCAAAGGATCAGAAAGATTATAAGGAAATTGTTTATGAAGGATATGCTCCTCATGGAATTGCAATTCTAGTAGAAACAGCTACCGATAATCATACCAGAACTGTTGCTGATGTCCGTTCATATTTTAACAAGTGTAACGGAAGTTTAGGTACAACAGGTAGCGTTGAGTTCATGTTCGAACACAAATGTCACTTTAAAATTGAGAATATAGGTCAAGATATTGAAGAATTGGAATTCGAATTGATTGACATAGGAGTAGAAGAAGTTTTTGAAGATGAAGATGGAATTATGCTGTACGGAAATTTCCCTGATTTTGGAAAAATTCAATCTTATTTAGAGGAAAACAATATGACAGTTATCTCATCTGGTTTCGAAAGAATTCCAATGGATACAAAAGAGCTGAGCGAGGAACAGATTGCAGATGTTGAAAAGTTGTTGGATAAATTAGAAGACAATGATGATGTGCAGAATGTATATCACAATATGGCCTAAACAATAAGCTGATATTATACCTTTATTTTTAAAGGATAGAGAGCCCGATTCGACTTCGAATCGGGCTTTTTTTGGTTGTGAACATCTGAAAAAGAAAGGAATACCTTGAAATATTTAGTTTGTTCTTCCACTATTCCTTCAATCCCTTTAATCTAGCGCAGTTGGTGTAATTGTCTGGAACAATGACATTTTAGCTTTCGTGTCTAAATAGTTTTTATTATATTTAGATATGTACATTCAAAATTGTCTTACTCACACCTGCTGATGTTTAAATATCTCAAATTTAGTAAAAGAGGAAGAATCGGAATTCTGACTCTTGATCGTCCTGAAGCCTTAAACGCCTTGAACGAGGATGTATTTAAGGAACTTGCCTTTTTTTTCGACAATCAGGAAATCATTCAATCCATAAGAGCCCTTGTGATCACCGGAGAGGGAAAAGCTTTTATTGCTGGGGCTGATATTAAAGCCATGCAAAACTTTTCTCCTCAAGATGCTTATGATTTTTCTGAAGTAGGAAAAAAAGTATTCAATCAAATTGGTCATCTGGATGTTCCAGTTATTGCTGCTATCAATGGATTTGCCTTAGGTGGTGGTTTGGAATTGGCTTTGGCATGTGATATTCGTGTAGCCAGTGAGAAGGCTAGATTGGGTTTGCCCGAAGTGAATCTGGGTTTGATTCCTGGTTTTAATGGAACACAAATATTGCCACGATTAGTTGGTGCAGGGAATGCAAAATATCTCATGATGCTAGGTGAAGGAATAACAGCTGAGGAAGCCTTTCAATTGGGAATTGTGCAAAAACTGGTTCCTGCAGGAACAGTACTTGATTTTAGTGTGCACTTGGCTGAAAAAATGGCTGAAAAAAGTCCGAATGCTTTGCGCCTAATTAAAGAATTGGTACGTGAAGGTATGGAGGTAATTAGCACAGAGGCTGGCAAAATGGAATCCAAAGAATTTGGCCGTCTTTTTAAGGCCGATCAGCAAGAGCGTAAAGAAGGCGTTCGTGCTTTTTTAGAGAAGCGAAAACCAAATTGGTAAAGTAATCAGAATTTGTATTGCTCATTAAAAAAAATGTACACTGCTGTATGAAATAAAATTAAAAAATTGAATATGGACCTGATCCGAAAAATGGAAAATGTAAGTGTTTTAGGTGCCGCAGGAAAAATGGGAAGCGGAATACTTGTCTTGTTGTCTTTTGAAATGGCCAAACTAAAAATTGGTCGAAAAGAAAATAAGGAGTTTGTCCTGCATGCAATTGATATTTCACAGTCTGCTTTAGGTGATTTGCTGAGTTATTTAAAAACACAATTACTGAAGCATGCCGAAAAAAATATCGTTGAACTGCGAACTTGGTATCAGGAGAGAGCTGATCTGATCGATAATGAAGAAATCATTAATCAGTTTAAAGAGGATGTGATGGCAATGGTTAAGACATCAACACGGATTGAAACTGCTTACGATTCGCAGTTGATATTTGAAGCTATCAAGGAGGATAAAAAGCTAAAAGTAAATCTACTCTCAAAAATTAAACAAAACAATCCTGATGCGTGGTTTTTAACTAATACTTCATCTATTCCCATTGGGGAAATTGAAAAAGAAGCGGGTTTATCGGGTAATATAATTGGTTATCATTTTTACAATCCTCCGGTTGTTCAGAAATTATTAGAATTGGTTGTAACGGAACATACAAGTAAGGATTTGTCTGCTTTTGCCCTTGAATTAGCTAAGTCTATGCGCAAAACACTCGTTCAATCTCGCGATGTGGCCGGATTTATTGGAAATGGACATTTTATGCGCGATGCTTTGTATGCCCTCAATCAAGCTGAAAAGTTAGCGAAAACTGAGGGTTGGGCGAAAGCTTTCTTCATGATAGATACGATAAGTCGTGATTTGCTAATTCGCCCTATGGGAATTTTTCAATTGCTCGATTATGTTGGTATTGATGTTACTCATTTTATTCTGGAAAGTATGCAGCCTTCATTTCCTAAGGAGAAATTATCGCATTTTGTTTTGAATCAATTGTTCGATAAGGATGTGAAAGGAGGTCAGTTTGCCGATGGATCGCAAAAGAACGGGATTTTTAAATATCAAAAAGGAAGAATTGCAGAAGTTTACAATTTGAAAAAGGACAAATACATTCCGATTTCAAGCATCGAAATGGATTGTGCAGTTGTTTTGGGAGCTTTACCAACTTTCAAGCTTTATTGGAAGTCTGTTGTTCGAGATGCCACCAAATCAGATTTGTTACAGAAATTTTTTAATGAGTTGCATCAACTCGATAGTCTTGGAGCCAATTTGGCCATTGCATATGGTAAAAATGCCAAAGCAATAGGTAAAATGCTTGTTGATACAAATGTAGCAGCATCGGAAGCGGATGTGAATATGGTCTTGGAAACAGGTTTTTTTCATGCCTATGGACCCATTAACGATTATTTTTAAATTGAATCTGATGATAGACATTGAACTTGTAAGAACAGGAAAATGATGATTTTGAGTTTAGGAGTTTTTTAAAACAAGTAGTTAAGTTCTCAGCTTAATCATATTATATCTTTTAAATTATGAAAGCTTTACACAAGAAAATATACATGTTGGCTGGTTACAACACCATTTCAATGGGAACGGGAAGAAAGGAGTTTCATCCGAAGAAAGAACGTCCTGGTATGGAGCATTATTTGAAAGAGGCGGGACAGGCTAGTTTGAATATGATTGGTGGAGCTACGAATGTTGATGAAGGTGTAGTCGGGAATTTTATGGCGGCTCGATTTATTAAGCAAGCAAACCTTCCAGCCTTTTTTCCGATGATTGATGAGGGATTGAAATATATTCCTGCAGTTCGTGTTGAAGGTGCCTGTGCTTCAGGAGGTTTAGCTTTAACCACAGGGATCAAATCTATTTTGGCAGGTTCTGCCGATGTGGTTCTTGCAATTGGTTTTGAGGTGCAAAATACCATGAAAGCAATGTACGGAGCCGATGTGTTGGCTGGTGCTGGTTGGCAACAAACACGAAAAAAGGGTCATGCTTACTATTTTCCAGGAGTATTTAGCGACAGGGCTGGAGTTTACTACGAAAAGTTTGGTAGGGAAAGAACTCGAAAAGCCATGGCAAGATGGTATTGTAATGCCATCGAAAATGCTCGTTTGTGCGAAACAGCACAGGAATATCACAATCAGAACAACGATTTGGAAGGAACGGCCAATACGCCGCTTAATCCAAAAAAATTTGTGGATCACTTAAATGTCTTTGACTGTTCAAAAGTTTCCGATGGTGCTTCATCTATTGTCATTGTATCTGAAGAAGGGCTTCGAAAAATTGGGAGTGAAGCCAAAGATGCGGTGGAGGTTATTGGTTTTGCCCATGCTGTGGCAGATATTACTCAAAAACCCGAGAACATGACGAGCTTGACAACATTGAAAACGGCAGTGAAAAAAGCAATGGCAATGGCAGAAATCACAATCGATCAATTGGGAACCATAGAAGTACATGATTGTTTTTCAATAGCCGGAATTTTGGCACTTGAAGCCATTGGTTTTGCTGACGAGGGAAAAGGAGCTGAATTTGTTTTGGCAGGCCACACAGCAAGAAATGGAAGTATTCCTGTGAACACAACAGGAGGTTTAATTGGTTGGGGACATCCTACGGGGGCTACTGGTATTCATCAGGCGGTTACTATTTGGGAGCAACTAACAGGTAGGGCTGGTAAGGCTCAGATAAAAATCAGCAAGGAAAAACCATATGCATTATCAGTGAATATGGGCGGCGATGATAGGTCTTTGGTCGCAATCGTTTACAAAAGTGGAGAGTAAGAAGTAATAGTACATATAGCATATTCTATGTAGTTGTTTGTTAGTTTGATATAACGTTTAGAGTTTTAAAATAGTACATTTAAAAATTAAAACCATGGATTTTGAATTTACCGAAGAGCAATTGATGATTCGAGATGCCGCTCGCGACTTTGCACAGCGGGAGTTATTGCCTGGCGTTATAGAGCGTGACGAGAAAGCAATGTATCCTACCGAACAAGTGAAACGTTTGGCGGAACTTGGGTTTTTGGGGATGTTAGTGGGCTTGGAATATGATGGAGGTGGAATGGATACGATTTCTTATGTTTTGGCCATGGAGGAAATATCAAAAGTGGATTCCTCTGTTTCGGTAATCATGTCGGTAAATAATTCTTTGGTTTGTTGGGGAGTGGAAAAGTATGGAACGGAAGAGCAAAAACAGAAATTTTTAAAACCCATGGCTCGGGGCGAAAAAATTGGAGCTTTCCTCTTATCGGAACCCGAAGCAGGATCGGATGCAACCATGCAGAGAACTTCGGCTGTTGATATGGGGGATTATTATCTGGTAAATGGAACAAAAAACTGGATTACCAATGGAAAAACGGCTTCTACTTATATCTTAATGGCTCAAACTCATCCGGAATTAAAGCACAAAGGGATTAATGCGCTGCTTGTGGATGCAAATACCGAAGGAGTAAGCATAGGTCCACATGAAAATAAAATGGGAATGCGTGCATCAGACACTCATTCCATCATGTTTAATGATGTGAAAGTGCCAAAAGAAAATCGTTTGGGGGAAGAAGGCTTCGGTTTTAAATTGGCCATGAAATCGTTGGAAGGTGGAAGAATAGGGATTGCTTCACAGGCATTGGGAATTGCTTCTGGAGCCTACGAACTAGCGCTTAAATATGCTCAGGAAAGAAAGGCTTTTGGCAAAGAAATCATCTACCATCAGGCCATTGCTTTTAAGTTAGCCGATATGGCGGTTGAGATTGAGGCTGCTCGTTATTTTTGTTTGAAAGCCGCTTGGTTAAAAGATCAGGGAAAAGCATACGGACAGGCCAGTGCAATGGCAAAACTGTATGCTGCAGAAACTGCAATGAAGGTTACAACCGAGGCAGTTCAAATTCATGGTGGTTATGGCTATGTTAAGGAATATCATGTGGAGCGTTTAATGCGCGATGCAAAATTGACACAAATTTATGAAGGAACTTCTGAAATTCAGAAAATTGTGATTTCAAGAGGTCTTCTAACTTAAAGTAAAAATACTTCTAGTGAATTGTAAAAACTTTAAAATAAATGTAATATGAAAATATTAGTTTGTATAAGTAATGTTCCAGATACGACAACGAAAGTCAAATTTAAGGAGAACAACACGCTTTTTGATGATTCAGGGGTGCAGTGGATCATTAATCCATGGGATGAATTGGCTTTGACTCGTGCTTTGGAATTGAAAGAGGATGCTAGCAATTCCATTAATAAGGTTGCTGTAATTCATGTTGGTGCAGTTCAAACAGATGCAACATTGCGAAAAGCCCTTGCGATTGGAGCCGATAAGGCCATTCGTATTGATGCCTGTGCTGCAGATGCTCACTATGTTGCTGGACAAATTGCTGCTTATCTTAAAGAGAATCCATTTGATATTATTCTGAGTGGAATAGAATCTAGCGATTACAATGGCTCTTCGGTAGGTGCGATGCTTGCCGAGTTGATGGATTATCCGGGAATTTCATCGGTAACGGATTTGAATTTCGATAGTGATGAGATTCATGTTCATCGGGCAATTCCTGGTGGAATGCAGACACTCAAGACCGAATCTCCTTTTGTGGCAGTGGTGCAAAAAGGAATTGCAAAAGAAGCTCGAATTCCTTCCATGCGGGGAATTATGATGGCGCGGAAGAAACCATTGGAAGTGAAAGCCGCTGTAGAACTTGAAATACTTACAAAATCGGTAAAATTTGAATTGCCTGAACCGAAGGGAGCTTGCAAAATGATTGATCCAGAGAATATGGATCAATTGGTTGAACTTCTTAAAAGTGAAGCAAAAGTTCTTTAATTTAAAGGAAGAATCTATTATAAAATGAAATAGGTCTGGGTGAGATAATAGATCTCATATCTTACTAATAATCTTAAAATTAAACCTATGTCAGTAATTGCATTTGCCAAAAATTGGAATGGAAAATTTAAAAATTCCACCTACGAATTGATATCCTATGCTAAAAATATAGCAGACCAGTTAAAATCAAAATTGATTGTGGTTTCTATTGGAGAGGTAGAGGAAGAGGAATTAAAAAGCCTGGGGAAATATGGAGCAGAGCGAATTGTTTCTGTGAACGATCCTCAGATGAATACCTTAATTAGCGGTGTTTATGCTCGAGTAATTTCTGAGCTAGCAGAAAAAGAGAGTGCAAGCTTAATTGTTTTAAGCGATAACAACAGTGGTAAAGCTATTGCTCCACGCGTATCCGTTCGCGTGAAAGCGGGGATGGTGGCCGCAGTGCAGGAATTACCAATTTCTCTCGATCCTTTCATCGTAAAGAAATCTGTTTTTTCAGGAAAGGCATTCGGACATGTTCAAATCGATTCGCAAGTGAAAGTGATCACCATTGCCAAAAATTGTTTGGGATTGGTCGAAAATCAAGTTGATTGTGCAATTGAGAAATTCGTTCCTGAAGTTAAAAGCGATTTGTATAAGATTCAGGTACTTTCGGAAGATCAGCAGACCAATAAGATCATTCTCGCGGATGCTGATTTGGTTGTTTCTGCGGGAAGAGGGATGAAAAGTCCCAATAATTGGAGGCCAGTTGAAGAATTGGCTGAGGTTCTGGGTGCAGCAACAGCTTGTTCTCGTCCTGTTTCGGATGAAGGTTGGCGTGGTCATGAAGAGCATGTAGGACAAACAGGAAAGGTGATAGCTCCTAATTTATACATCGCAGCAGGCATTTCAGGAGCCATACAGCACGTTGCAGGCATAAGTCGGAGTAAGTGTATCGTAGCAATTAATACCGATCCAGAAGCGCCTATTTTTGGCATTGCCGATTTTGGGATTCTGGGAGATGCAATGGATGTATTGCCAAAACTGACCGAAGCAGTTAGAAAATCAAAGGCGTAAATTCGCTACTAAGTCGCAAGGCACAAGTGTTTACAAGTATTTATTTAAATCTGCAATTATGACAAAGCAAATCATTTTTACTATCGTATTGCTAACTACTCTCGGTGTCTTTGCGTATTCGGTAAAGCGTTTGTGGTCCTTTTTTAAGTTGACAAAGCCGGCTTATCCAATTCGAAACATTTCTACACGAATTTCTCATACGCTGAATGTGGCTTTCGGACAATCCAAAATTTTCCGTAAACCAGTTATTGGTTTCATGCATGCCATTGTGTTTTGGGGCTTTTTAGTGATTACTCTTGGGAGTATTGAAATGGTTTTAGACGGCGTTTTTGGCCGCGATAGAGTTTTTGCTTTTACCGGTTGGTTTTATGATGTTGTAATTGCTTCAGGTGATGTATTTGCTTTGCTAATTATCATTTTTATCAAATTTTTTGGTATTCGAAGAATATTTATGAAGATAAAACGTTTTTCTGGTGTCGAGATGACTCCCAAAGCCAATTGGGATGCTTTGTTGTCTCTTTATTTCATTGGATTTTTAATGGTTTCCCTGATTTGTTACAACATGGGATACATCAGTCATCATCCAAATGGATATGAAGGAGTTTATCCTGTTTCCGCAGCTTTGGTGAATTTATTTGGTTGGGATTTTTCCTGGCTGCAAGAGCCTGGTTGGTGGGTGCACATTTTACTGATTTTTATTTTCGCGAACTACTTGCCTTACTCTAAGCATTTTCATGTTTTTCTGTCCATTCCGAATGTCTTTCTGGCAAATTTGGAACCAATTACCAAATACCCAAATTTAGAGAGTATTACTCGTGAGGTGAAGCTAATGCTCAATCCGGAGGCAGCTTATGATGAAACTGCAGAAGTATCTCGTTTTGGAGTAAAGGATGTTGACGATGTTAGTTGGAAAAACTATATGGATTCCTTGTCTTGCACGCAATGTGGTCGTTGTACAGATGTTTGTCCAGCCAATATTACTGGAAAGTTACTTTCTCCACGAAAGATTTTTGTTGATGTACGCGAGCGAATGAATGAGAAAGGTCCTTTTGTGGTTACGGGTAAAGAAGATAGTAAATCGCTCTTGCGAGATTACATTAGCGAAGAAGAAATTTGGGCTTGTACAACTTGCAATGCTTGTGTTCAAGAATGTCCTATTGACATCAGTCATCCAAATCTCATTATGGACATGAGAAGGTATCTGGTGATGGAGGAAGCTGCCGCTCCGGCTGGTTTGAATATGATGTTCTCCAATATTGAAAACAATGGAGCTCCCTGGCAATTTTCTCCCGAAGACCGCCTAAAGTGGACAGAGTAAAAACACATAAGGCAATTGTTATATAGTGCATTAGTGGATTTAGTTAAATTAAATATTTAAGTAATAGACGGATCAGATGACAATAGAAACAAAAATAAATGTACCTGTTATGGCAGATGTTTTTGCTAAAGGTGAGCAGCCTGAATATTTGTATTGGGTAGGTTGTGCAGGAGCATTCGACGATAGGTATCAAAAAGTTGCACGAGCATTTGCGAAAATACTAAATCATCTTAAAGTCAGTTATGCAGTTTTGGGAACTGAGGAAAGTTGCACTGGCGATGCAGCCAAACGAGCTGGAAACGAAATGCTCTTTCAGATGCTAGCAATGCAAAACATCGAAATTCTAAACGGCTATAAGGTGAAAAAAATAATTTGTACCTGTCCGCACTGTTACAATACATTGAAAAATGAGTATCCCGATTTAGGAGGAAATTATGAAGTGATTAATTACACCGTGTTTTTGGATGAGATGATTCGTACCGGTAAGTTGCAATTAGGAAATAATCCGTTCAAGGGGGAAAGTATTACTTATCACGATCCTTGCTATTTAGGAAGAGGAAATGGAATCTATGATGCTCCAAGAAATGTTGTAAAAGCAGTATTTGGAGAAGTGAAGGAGATGAAAAGAGCCAGAAGTTTTGCTTTTTGCTGTGGAGCTGGAGGAGCACAAATGTTTAAAGAAGCCGAAAAAGGAGATAAGGAAGTAAATATTGAACGTACCGAAGAACTTATCGATACAAAAGTAGATAAAGTTGCTTCTGCTTGTCCCTTTTGCATGACCATGCTCACAGATGGAATTAAATTGAAAAATATCGAAAATGAAGTGCAAAATTTAGATGTGGCAGAAATTATAGAAAAAGCATTGGGTTTATAGAAACTAGAACAAAGGAATGAATGCAAACAGCACATATCAGCTTAAAAATAAGGTTCGAATTGTGACAGCAACCTCACTTTTCGATGGACATGATGCTTCCATAAATATCATGCGGAGAATTCTTCAGGCATCGGGTGCCGAAGTGATTCATTTGGGACACAATCGTTCGGCTAAAGAGATTGTTGATTGTGCCATGCAAGAGGATGCCCAGGCCATAGCTGTCAGTTCCTATCAGGGTGGACATATTGAATTTTTTAAGTACATGTACGATTTGTTGCAAGAAAAAAACGCTGCACACATTAAGATATTTGGGGGCGGCGGTGGTGTAATTCTACCATCTGAAATTGCAGAGCTTGAAGCTTATGGTATTGCCGGTATCTATTCTCCTGATGATGGTAGAAATTTAGGTTTGCAAGGGATGATTAATGAGGTTCTTGAAAAATCAGATTACAGACTAGATGGAATTAAAGATGTTAAAGCAAAGGATATTACCTGTTCTAATGTAAAGTTATTATCGAGGTTAATTAGTTTGGCCGAGCAAGATGAATTGCAAGATTCTGATTTGTATATTGAACTGAAAAACAATGCTAAAATTAATCACACACCAGTAATTGGAATCACAGGAACGGGTGGTGCTGGCAAATCCTCCTTATGCGATGAACTAATTCGAAGGATTCAAATTGATTATCCAAATTTGGCCATTGCTGTTCTTTCGGTTGACCCTTCAAGAAAAAAGAGTGGAGGTGCATTACTAGGCGATCGAATTCGAATGAATGCAATTAACGCTCAAAACATTTATGTGCGCTCTTTAGCTACCCGAAGAGCTAATTTGGCACTTTCGAAACATGTTGGAGATGCATTGATTTTAATGAAATCGGCTGGATTTGATTGTATTTTTCTGGAAAGTTCAGGAATTGGTCAATCGGATACTGAGATTGTAGAGTACAGCGACGTAAAATTATATGTGATGACGCCGGATTTTGGTGCGGCGACTCAATTGGAGAAGATCGATATGCTCGATTTTGCTGATTTGATTGCCATCAACAAGTTTGACAAACAGGGAGCACAGGATGCTTTGCGTGATGTAAAGAAACAATATCAACGTAACAATCTTCTTTGGGAGAAAAATACGGACGATATGCCCGTTTATGGAACTGTTGCCTCTCAATTTAACGATCATGGCGTAAACGAGCTCTATCATGCTTTAATTGAGATTTTATTAGCTAACAAAGTCCATATTTTTACACATCATGAAAATACACCTCTGGAAGCCAGTAAAAAGATCGAAATTATTCCACCTGCTAGGTTTAGATATTTGTCTGAGATTGCAGAAAGCGTACGTAAGTACAATCGAAAGGCAAAGGAACAAGCTGACATAGCAGATCAATTATATGCTTTAAATAAGGTATCTTATTTGTTTAAAGAAGAAAGTGTTAAGGTTTTGCTTGATAAAAAAATTAGTTTCTTTTCAAGATATTTTCGCTATCAAAATATGATCGATTCCTGGGCGGAAAAGAAAAAACGATACACAGATGATAAGTTTCATTATAAGGTTCGAGAGAAGGATATTTCGGTGGAAACACATTTCCAAACTCTTTCGAATAGCAGAATTCCGAAGATTGGATTGCCTTCATATAGAAATTGGGGAGATCTTGTGAAGTGGAGTTTGAAAGAAAATGTACCGGGTGAATTTCCTTATGCAGCTGGTGTGTTTCCTTTTAAACGTGAGGGTGAAGATCCTATTCGTATGTTTGCTGGAGAAGGAGCTCCGGAAAGAACCAACAAACGATTTCATTATTTGGCTACAGGGCAAGCTGCCGTTCGTTTGTCTACGGCTTTCGATTCGGTAACCCTTTATGGCGCCGATCCTGATATTCGACCCGATATTTATGGCAAAATTGGCAATGCTGGTGTTTCTGTTGCCTCTTTAGATGATGCAAAGAAACTCTACAGTGGTTTTGATCTTTGTGATCCGAAAACATCTGTATCAATGACCATTAATGGTCCTGCACCAATGTTGGTTGGCTATTTCTTAAATGCGGCGATTGATCAGCAGTGCGAAATTTATATCCGTGAAAACGGACTAGAAAAAGAGCTTGAAGTAAAGCTTGAAGAAATTTACGCTGGCGAAGACAGATCTGCTTATGTAGGAGATTTGCCAAAAGGAAATAATGGGCTTGGTTTGCTTTTACTTGGAGTGACAGGAGATCAGGTTTTACCCGATGAGATTTATCAAAAAATTAAATCTGATACGATCTCTAAAATTAGAGGAACGGTTCAGGCAGATATGCTAAAAGAAGATCAAGCGCAGAATACTTGTATTTTTTCCATCGATTTTGCATTGAAGATGATGGGTGATATTCAGGAATATTTCATCGAAAATAAGGTTCGGAATTTTTATTCTGTTTCTATATCTGGATACCATATTGCTGAGGCAGGAGCGAACCCAATTACCCAATTGGCTTTTACCTTATCTAACGGTTTTACTTTGGTAGAATATTATATTTCCAGGGGCATGAAGATCGACGATTTTGCACCCAATTTGTCTTTCTTTTTCTCCAATGGAATGGATGCGGAATATACCGTAATTGGTCGTGTGGCTAGAATTATTTGGGCGAAGGCTATGAAATACATCTACAAAGCCAACAGTCGCTCTCAAAAACTAAAATATCACATTCAAACTTCGGGCAGATCTTTACATGCACAAGAAATAGAGTTCAACGACATTCGAACTACTTTGCAAGCCTTAACGGGAATTTATGATAATTGTAATTCTCTTCATACGAATGCTTACGATGAGGCAATTACAACTCCAACTGAAGAATCGGTACGCAGAGCCATCGCTATTCAACTGATCATTGGGAAAGAATTAGGATTGGCCGAAAATCAGAATCCTTTGCAGGGATCTTTTATTATTGAAGAATTAACCGATTTGGTGGAAGAAGCAGTATTGATCGAATTTGATCGCCTGACTGAACGGGGTGGAGTTTTGGGAGCCATGGAAAGCATGTACCAACGAAGTAAGATTCAGTCGGAATCATTGCAGTACGAAAGTTTAAAACACAATGGAAAATTGCCAATTATTGGTGTGAATACTTTTTTGAGCAAGAAAGGATCTCCAACGGTTCAAACAAGAGAGGTGATTCGTTCTGATGAAGAAGAAAAACTTAACCAGGTGAAGTTTAAAGTTTTAGTACAGGAAAACCAGAAAGAAAATGCGGTTAAAGTTTTACTTGAACTAAAAGAAAGAGCGTTACAAAATGAGAATGTATTTGCTTGCCTTATGGAGGCTTGTAAATATTGCACATTAGGTCAGATTACCAATGCGTTATATGAGGTAGGCGGACAGTATCGAAGAAATATGTAAAGAATTTATGAAGGAATATCGATTCGAAAAATCAAAAAATACATACTTTTGAATAAAAGAAGAATAAAAGATCCGAAATAAACGAATTAATAAAACAAAACAAATTGAATCAGATAGAATCAAAGATTAATGTACGATCTGACGATTTTTTGGAAAACAAAGAATCGTACAGTAAGTTAATGCAAAATTATCGTCATCGCCTAAAAGTGGTGCTTCAAGGAGTGGATGAAAAAGCCAGAGAACGTCATCTGAAACGAGGAAAATTGCTGGTTCGCGATAGAATTGAGCTGTTATTGGATAAAAATACACCTTTTTTGGAATTGTCTGCCATGGCTGCTTGCGATCAGTATGAAAATAAGTTTCCTTCTGCAGGAATTATAACGGGTATTGGAGTTATTCACGATAGGGAATGCATTGTTATTGCCAATGATGCAACAGTGAAAGGTGGAACTTATATTAAGGAAACCATCAAAAAGCACATTCGTGCTCAGGAAATTGCCATAGAAAATCATTTGCCATGTATATATATGGTCGATTCTGGAGGGGTTTTTTTGCCTGAACAAGCAAAGGTATTTCCCGATAAGTATGATTTTGGTCGATTTTTCTTCAACCAGTCCAAAATGTCGGCAAAGGGTATTCCCCAAATAGCTATTGTAATGGGATCGTGTACCGCTGGAGGTGCTTATGTTCCCGCTATGAGCGATGAAACAATTATTGTGCGCGGACAGGGGACTATTTTCATTGGTGGACCTCCATTGGTGAAAGCTGCTACTGGCGAGGATGTTAGCGCAGAGGAATTGGGAGGTGCTGAAATGCATACTTCTGTTTCTGGTGTTGCGGATCATTTGGCTGAAGATGATCGTCATGCAGTTCGAATTTGTCGGGATATTTTCGAGAGTATGCCTAAAATTCAGAAATACAATTTAGAAAGAGAAAAGTATACTGAACCTGTTTATCCAGCAGAAGAATTGTATGGGTTAGCGCCATTGGATTTGAAAAAGCCTGTTGATGCTAGAGAATTGATTGCTAGAATTGTGGATGGAAGTACTTTTCACGAGTTCAAGGAGAGATATGCGCCTACTATTGTAACGGGATTCGCAAAAATAATGGGCTTTCCGGTGGGAATTGTTGCCAACAATGGAATTATCTTTTCCGAAACATCCTTGAAAGCAGCTCATTTTATTGAATTGTGCAGCTTTCGTAAGATTCCATTGGTATTTCTGCAAAACATTACCGGATTTATGGTTGGTAAAGAGTATGAACACAAAGGAATTGCTCGAGATGGCGCCAAAATGGTTCATGCAGTAGCCAATGCGCAAGTTCCAAAATTTACGGTAATTATTGGCGGTTCCTTTGGTGCTGGTAACTATGCCATGGCTGGACGGGCTTACGAACCTCGTTTATTGTTCATGTGGCCCAATGCCAAAATATCGGTGATGGGTGGTGAGCAGGCCGCAGATGTTTTGGTACAGGTAAAAGAGCAACAACAGCTGAAGAGAGATAAAGAATTTCCAGCAGAGGAGCAAAAAAACTTACGGAATCGTATTTTAGAGAAATACGAAGAGGAAGGTTCAGCTTATTACAGCACATCCCGTTTGTGGGATGATGGAATTATCGATCCCGTTGATACACGAAAAATATTAGCCATGGGAATTGCAGCATCCTTAAATAAAGAATTTGGCGATCCTAATTTTGGTGTTTTTAGAATGTAACAAGTAGAGAAATTATCATGGGCAGAATATAATGGTAGAACCTTGGTGAAAAATAATTAATAAAATGAATCAATATAAAACAATAGAATTTAGCATGGAGAACAAAGTCGGTACGATTGCATTGAATCGTCCCGAAATTCACAATGCTTTTAATGAAGTGATGATTGGCGAGATTATCGATTGCTTTGCTGCGATAGAGAAAATGGATTACAGTACCATTCGTGTGCTGCTTTTGAAAGGAAAAGGAAAATCTTTTTGTGCTGGCGCTGACTTAAAATGGATGAAAGGGGTTGCCAACTACTCGTATGAACAAAACTATCAAGAAAGTTACAATCTTTCCATGTGCTTTAATGCCGTTTATACTTGCAAGTTTCCAACTATAGCTTTGGTGCACGGAGCTGCTATTGGGGGTGCAAATGGTCTATTGGCGGCTTGCGATTTTGTTCTGGCACATAAAAATACAGTTTTTTCCCTTAGCGAAGTGAAAATCGGAATTGTGCCAGCTTGCATTTCTCCTTACGTTGTGAAACGTGTTGGCGAATATAAATCGAAAGAGCTGATGCTTACTGGAATGAGATTTGGTGGTAAAGAGGCGGAAAAAGCGGGTTTGGCAAATTGGTCTTTGGGTAAAAAGAAACTACAAATCAAGTTAGAAGATTTGATTTCGAAATTAAAATCGAGTGGACCCAAAGCCGTTTCGACTTGCAAGCAATTGCTTTACGATGTGGAAAATGTGTGGAATCACGAGGATGCCATGGAAAATACAGCCAAAATGATCGCAGAACTCCGTCAATCCGAAGAAGGTCAGGAAGGAATGAGTTCTTTTTTGGAAAAGAGAAAACCCAGTTGGGCCAGATAAATAAAATTAGTAATTATTCATTTTTAATTACAAATTAATAGAGAATGTACTACAAACGACTATTGATAGCAAATCGAGGTGAAATAGCTCTTCGAATTATGCGTACAGCGCAGAATTTGGGCATTCATACCATTGCTTTGTATGCAGAATTAGACCGTAAGGCAGAGCATGTGATGAATGCTGACGAGGCTTACCTTTTGAATGGAAAAAGTTTGCAGGAAACCTACTTAAATGCCAATCAAATTATCGAAATAGCGAAAAATGCCAATGCTGATGCTATTCATCCAGGCTATGGATTTTTAGCCGAAAATGCAGTTTTTTCTCAACTGTGTGCCGATCATGGAATCGATTTTGTTGGGCCCGATGCCGACGCCATTGAGTTGATGGGAAATAAAGTAAATGCAAGAGAATTTGCCAAATCCATCGGAGTACCTGTATTAGAAGGTGCAATTGGTAATTCTCAGCAGTTAACAATTGCTGCTTTGGAGATGCAATTTCCAATTCTGATTAAGGCAGCCTCTGGTGGCGGTGGTAAAGGCATGCGCATTGTTCACAAAAAGGAAGACTTAAAAAGTGCTTTGGAAGCAACTTCGCGGGAAGCAGAGACCTATTTTGGGGATGGAACACTTTTAATTGAGAAATACATTCAAAGACCACGCCATATAGAGGTGCAGGTATTAGCTGATAAACATGGCAATGTAGTGCACTTGTTCGAGCGTGAATGTTCCATTCAGAGGCGATTTCAGAAAGTAATTGAGGAAGCTCCCTCACCAACATTAAGTCCTGAAATTAGGAAAGAAATGGGCAATATGGCCGTTTTTCTAGCTCAGGAAATGAATTATATCAATGCTGGAACGGTTGAGTTTCTGGTGGATGAGGAATTGAATTATTATTTTCTGGAAATGAACACCCGAATTCAGGTAGAACATCCTGTTACAGAGATGATTACTGGAATTGATTTGGTTGAAAAACAGTTACGAGTGGCTTCGGGACGGAAATTGAACCTTCGGCAGGAAGATATTCATATAAAAGGACATGCTATAGAAGCACGGATTTATGCCGAAGATCCTGAAAAGGATTTTATTCCTTCGCCAGGGGATATTTGCTATTACAAGCCACCCAAATTATTTGAAGGTCGTTTGCGATTAGATTCGTCTATAAATGGTCCGTGTACCATTTATTCCGATTACGATCCGATGATTGCAAAACTAATTGTGTGGGATGAAAACCGTGACTTGGCCATTGAGGGATTACACCATGCATTGCATGAATACGAATTGCATGGTATAAAAAACAACATCATGTACTTGCATACTTTACTGAATACGAGAGACTTTAAGCAGAACAATATATCTACTCATTTTTGTAAGGAACATGCGGAAGCTTTAGCTTTTAAAATGCAGAAAGAAAAAAGTGAAATTCCTACGTTTTTATTTCATATTAGTTTTGCATTATTTGAATTGAACCAAGAGAAATCGGATAGTGTTTGGCAGCAAATTGGTTATTGGAGACAAGAAGGAAAAAGAATTAAAATGGTAGATCAGGATGTTTTTGATGTTGAAATTAAAAGCGAAAAACCATATTGTATTCAAATTAATGAGATTGATTACTATGTTGAAAATGTATGCGTTGACGATACTCATCTATTGTTTGAATTTAAGGGGAAACGATTTCAATTTTATCGTTCCAAAAGTGCCGATGGAAAGAGTTTTGTAAGTTGTCAGGGCATTGTTTATGAATTGGAACGCTGGAGCGAAATTCAATCAAATCTGGGGAAAACGGATTTGGAAGGACAGATTAAAAGGGATGCTGAAATTTTGTCGCCAATGCCTGGTCGAGTGGTGAAAATTGAAGTGCGTAAGGGACAGAAAGTGGCAAAAAATGATGTTCTCCTGATTGTGGAAGCCATGAAAATGGAAAATAGTATACGAGCACCTTTCGATGGAATTGTGGAAAGTATTTTTGTGAGTGAGGGTGATCAGGTGCAGAACAGAATGACCCTGCTCGAGCTAAAACATTTTAGCTCCAAATTGGCGGATGCAAGTAGTTAATTAGAAAAGTAGGAATAAGTTGATCTCATAATCGAACTATGTGAAATAAGAAGCAGGGAGTAACGCTTGATGAAAATTTTCTTTAGAAGCTGGAAAGAAAAGAATGCTCAGAAATTTTTTTCCTGATTTAAATGGTTGAACTTTATTAATGATGAACAGGATTCTAACATGATACTTTACAACTATGAAAGACAAAATCAGAATTGCAAATGCAGGTGGGTTTTGGGGCGATGACCTCGGAGTACTTAGAAGACAATTGGAAGGCGGAGATGTAGATTACATTTCGTCGGATTTTTTGGCTGAGGTAACCATGAGTATTCTTCGGAAGCAACAGTTGAAGGATGAATCTTTGGGCTATGTTACTGATTTTGTTGATCAGATGGTGGATGTGGCCGATTTGATGAAAGAAAAAGGAGTACGTATGATTACCAATGCTGGTGGTATCAATCCCCTTGGATGCGCACGCAAAATTCTTTCCGAACTGAAAAAGAAAGGAATTTCCATAAAGATTGCTGTGGTGGATGGTGATAATATTATTGATCGGATTGATGAGTTTTATCCTGCTAAGACGAGTTTTCGAAACATGGATTCAGGGGAAGACTTTAAGGAGATCGCAGAGCGAATACAGAGTGCAAATATATATTTAGGTGTACCTCCTTTGCTTAAGGCATTGGAAAGTGGTGCCGATTTAATACTAGCGGGGCGTGTTACCGATACATCCGTTACTATGGCGCCCATGATTCACGAATTAGGATGGAAATTAGATGATTGGAACAAGATAGCTGCGGGCTTGGTTGCGGGTCATATTATTGAATGTGGGGCACAATCTACGGGAGGAAATTTTACAGATTGGCAGAAGGTTTCTCGATGGGATAACATGGGATATCCGATTGTTGAAATGCACAAAAATGGTGAATTCATCGTTTACAAGCATGAAAATACTGGTGGCTTGATTAGTATTGATACCATTCGTGAGCAATTAGTCTATGAAATGGGTAATCCGGCTCAATACATTAGTCCAGATGTAGTAGCTGATTTTAGTCAGATTAAGCTCGAACAAATTGGTGAAAACGAGGTATTGGTGAAAAATGCCAAGGGCCATCCTTCTACACCTTATTTAAAAGTTTCTATGGCTTTCGAAGATGGATACAAGGCCACAAGTTCAATCGTGATTAGTGGCGGAAAAGTGCTAAATAAGGCACAGGAATTTAAAAAGATATTTTGGAGACGACTCAACACCGAATTCCTAAAAACGAATACCGAATTTGTTGGGTACAATGCCTGTCATCAGCATTTAGCTGAGGATATTGATCCCAACGAAATATTGCTGCGTTTATCGGTTTACGACACAGATGTTTCAAAAATTAAAGATTTCTCCATGAGTATTGCTCCCTTAATTCTGAGCGGTCCTCCAGGCGTTGCCGTAACAGGTGGAAGAGCCCGAATACAACAGGTTATTACTTACTGGCCAAGCTTAATTCCCAAAACGAGTATTTTTTCTAAAGTTTATGTGTTAAATCAAGAGGGTGAGATTAAAAAATCACATGAAATTCCTTCGGCTTTAGGCAGTGAACAGGAACTTGTAGCTACAAAATCCTCACAATCTCATGCAATAAACAGGAAAAGAGAAAAAGGTCGCAAAATGTGTGCTGTCACCATTCGGGAGATCTGTTTGGCTCGATCAGGCGATAAAGGAAATACAGTAAACATTGGTGTATTGGCGCGTTCTCAGGCGGTTTATGAATATATTAAATTGGAATTGACTGCCGATAGAATTGCTGATTTATTTTCTGGACTCAATAAAGGAAAAGTTAGTCGCTTCGAAATAGATAACCTTATGGCTTTAAATTTCTTACTAGAAGATGCGCTTGATGGCGGAGGAACGAAATCTTTAATGATTGATGCTCAAGGGAAAACTTTTGCAACGGCACTTCTTAATCAGGAAGTGGTGGTACCAGAAGATGTGCTGGCTACTATTTTCTTAGAGGAATTGCAAAAATAAAGAACTGTTCAATTAATAATAATTAAGTAAAAAATATATGTTTCCCTATTTTAATGATGAACATGATATAATAAGAAAAGCGGTGCGTGATTTTGCCGAACGAGAAATCAAGCCATTGGCTGCGGAATTGGACGAAAAGGAAGAATTTTCCATCGAATTAACGGGCAAAATGGGAGAGATGGGTTTGTTTGGGATGACTCTTCCCCAAAAGTATGGCGGACAAAATACCGATTATTTGTCTTACATCATAGCGGTTGAGGAATTGGCTCGGGTAGATGGGTCGCATGCGGCAACATTAGCGGCTCATAATTCTTTGGGAGTGGGTCCCTTGTATGAGTTTGGCAGTGAGGAACAAAAGGCCAAGTATCTGCCAGGTTTGTGTTCTGGAAAAGAATTGTGGGCATTCGGATTGACGGAGTCAAATGCAGGTTCCGATTCGCGAGCTTCGAAAACTTTTGCCCAAAAAAAAGGGGATCAGTGGGAAATTAATGGATCTAAAATTTTTATCACAAATGGTTCCTCAGAAATCTGTGCTGGAGTTACGGTTCAGGCTGTAACAAACATCAGTAAAGGGAAAAAGGAGTTTTCAACTTTTATTGTGGAAAAAGGAACCTTGGGATGGAAAGCGAAAAGTATGCATGGGAAAATGATGTGGAGAGCTTCAGATACTTCCGAAATGTTCTTTGACAATTGCATGGTTTCTCAAAGAAATATGTTGGGCAAGCGAGGTATGGGATCTAAAGTGATGCTGAAAACATTAGACTCAGGACGATTATCAATTGCGGCCATGGGACTTGGCTGTGCTCAGGGCGCTTACGAATTGGCACTTGCTTATGCAAAAGAACGAAAGCAATTTGGCAAAGTGCTCTCCAAATTTCAAGCTATTTCGTTTAAGTTGGCCGATATGGCTTTAAAAATTGAATTAGCAAGGAATATTTTGTACAAAGCCTGTTGGTTGAAGGACACGGGAAGAGTATTCGGTAAAGAGGCAGCCATGGCCAAGTTGTATTGTTCAGAAATAGCCAAAGAAGTTGCCGATGAAGCAGTTCAGATTCATGGTGGTTATGGCCTGATGAAAGAATATCCCGTAGAACGTTTTTATCGCGACCAGCGACTTTTGCAAATTGGAGAGGGAACATCAGAAATTCAACGATTGGTGATTTCAAGATATATTGGATGTTGATTCGATGAAAAATTCATTTTCTGAGAAAGAAAAACTACATTAGGAGGTCATATACCAATTATCTTTCAAACAAATCAACTAATAAAACCCAAATACTATGAGTAGAGAACTGATACTTGCCTTAAATCCACGCATGCAATTTACTCGAATTGCTGTTTATTTGGTAAACTCTCCTGTTTTTTTAAAGAAAATCAATCATAAGCCCGAAGATCTTGCCAATTTTAAAAACTTTTGCGATCAGACCGATTTTCGATCTAAAATCATAATGAAAGAACTCAAGGCCAATGATATTCCCATTGAGAATATTAAAATAGTGATTGGTCGGGGAGGATTGCTAAAACCTGTAAAATCAGGAGTGTATAAAGTTAATAAAGCAATGATTGAAGATTTATCTACCTGTAAATATGGCGATGATGTAGTGAATTTAAGTGGTTTATTGGCTCATGTTATTGCAGAAAAAATAGAAGGAGCGGAGGCCTTAGTTGCTGATCCGGTTGTGGTGGATGAATTGGAAGAAATTGCCAGAATAACCGGACGACCAGAATTTAAAAAGCGTTCCATTTTTCATGCTTTGGATCAAAAAACTACTGCTCGCAAATACGCTCAAAGTATTTATAAAAAATACGAAGATTTAAATTTGATTATTGCTCATTTGGGGGGCGGAATTAGTATAAGTGCCCATAAAAAAGGGAAAGTAGTTGATTCAAATCAGGCTTACGATGGCGATGGTCCTTTTTCGCCCATAAGAAGTGGTAGTTTGCCCATGGGGGAAATCATTAAACTTTGCTTTTCAGGTAAATATACAAAAGATGAAGTCTTGAAAATGCAGACTGGTGAAGGTGGTTTGTATGCCTGGTTCAAAACACATAGTGGATTTGAAGTTTGCAAAATGAGAGATGCCGGCGACCAAAAAGCCAAAGAGGTATTATCGGCAATGGCCTATCAGGTAGCTAAGTCAATTGGTTCTATGTATCCTGTGTTTGGAGCAGAAAAGGTTGATGCTATACTTATTACGGGAGGCATGGCTAAAGACGATTTATTCGTGAAAGAGATTAAAGCAAGAGTTGAAAAAATAGCCACTGTTGTTATATATCCCGGAGCTGAAGTAATAAGTGCCCTAAGTTATTATGGTCGAATGATTTTGAGAAAAGAAACAGAAATTCTTAACTACTAAAAATTCACAAGCAATAATTATGACTGGCGAAACGAATCTATCTAAATTAATTAAAGGGATGACTCCCAAACTGAATCATGGCGAATATGTATTTTCGACTGTAAAAGATCTAAGTAAAATTGATCGAAAAGATACTATTTGTGAATTCAAAGAGAAGGAAGGAACAACGGTTGTCATGAATAAAGAAAGAGCAGACGAACTAAATTTGACTTATGAATACATTGCTTCATGGATTACTCTCAGAGTTCATTCATCGCTCGAAGCTGTTGGATTAACAGCGGTCTTTTCAAGTGAATTAGCAAGAAATGAGATTAGTTGTAATGTAATTGCTGGTTATTATCACGATCATATTTTCGTTGATAAAAAAGACTCAGAGAAGGCAATTAGAGTTTTGAGAATCTTATCACAAAATCAAGAATAAAAGCTTTTGTTCCTGCTATAATTGGAATTGAAGTGGCCTAAATTCTAATGACTTGTAGCAGTAATCTTATTATCAATAAAAAAACCAGCTTAGGCTGGTTTTTTTATGCCCTAAATTTTCAGTTTAAATGAAAATCTTAGTGTTTGTTAATCTTCTATTTTTCAGGTTGTTGTCGCCAATATCGATAAAGATCGCTGACGATGGGATAAATGTCGATTTAAAAATCAAAATCCCCGTTTTTGAAACAAAACAAACCTCTTTCTTCAAGTTTATAAATCTCGCCATCCATTTATTGATAAGGCTTTAGCATTATTTTATATTTAATAACAATAAGAAGGAGGCTTCTTAGCAACGTAAAAATAGATCTACTAAATATTAATCTTATATATTTTAATTATGAAAAAAACTCGCTTATTTTTTCAACTGGTAGGAATTGGAGTTTTTGCAATTTCTTTACTAATAGCTAGCTGTACCAAGGAAGGGGCAACAGGGCCTGCAGGTGCAGATGGAACAGATGGTGTGGATGGAACCGATGGAAATTCAACTTGTTTAGCTTGTCATTCAAGTGAAGCTAAAGCTAGCATAGAGGCTCAGTTTGCCATGTCGGTGCATAGTAGTGGTTTAAATGCTGTTGACTATGCTGGTGGACGTGCATCTTGTGCTCAATGTCACTCGCACCAAGGTTTTGTGCAGTATGCCACTTCGGGAAGCGTAGCTGGCAATATTACCAATCCAACAGCTTGGGAATGTGCAACTTGTCATGGTTTGCACGAGACTATGGAATATAGCGATTATGCATTACGATTGGATGATCCGATTAACCCGCTTTTTGATCCGGAAACTACCATGGATTTAAATGGAAACTCTAACTTATGTGCTAATTGTCACCAATCCAGAAGGGCTGAGCCGAATGTTACCAATCCAGGAGAGGAAACTTTTACCATTACAAGTACTCATTACGGACCTCATCATGGAGCACAGGCAAATGTTGTTGCAGGTGTTGGCTTTGCCGAAATTGAGGGTTCTGTATCCTACCCTGAAGCTGGTTCAGCAGATCACCTGACTCAAGCATCATGTACTGGTTGCCACATGTCTGAATTTGATGATGATTCCGATCAGGGTGGTCATACCTACAATCCATCATTACTAGCATGTAATACTTGTCACGACGCTAATGATGAAGATTTTAATTATGGTGGAGTTCAATCTTTGGTTGAAGGTCAGTTAGAAACTTTAAGAGATGAATTGATTCGTCTTGGAGTGGTTGAATATGTTGAAGAGGACGAAGCTTATGAGCCAATAGTTGGAACGTATCCAATGGTACAGGCACGTGCATTCTTTAATTGGGCAGGTTTGGATGAAGATCGCAGTTTGGGAGTTCACAATCCAAAATATATACAAGCACTTTTACAAAATTCTATAGAAGCCCTTGAGGAAATTGAGACTCCAGAGTAATTGATTTATAAAAATGAAAAGCTTGCTCATTCAACCAGGATGAGCAAGCTTTTTTTATGCGAAATTAATTCGTTTATTTCTTTAGTTCTAGTACTTTGAATTTTAATTTCTCAAGTGCTTTTTGTAGACTCTCCTTATTGGTTAGTTTGCTTTTGTAGCTAATTTCTACCTTCTGATTTTCCAAATCAACCTGCAAATCTTTCACTCCTTTTTCAAAAGGGATGTTTTGTTCAATTCTATTTACGCAATCCATACAGTCCATTTCTACTTTGAAAATAACTGTTTCGACCTTTTTATTGCCTTTGCTATCTGCGAAAGCATTTGTAGTAAGAACCAGAATGCAAATTGCTAGTATGCTCTTTTTTACAATTAATAGTTTATTTTTCATATTCTGTTTTTTATTGTGTGTGATATTATTTTGAATAAGTAATGAGTGTTATCGACTAAAATATTATTGAATAGTTAGGCGAATGCCTGCATAAAATTTTCTCTCCTGAATTGGTCCCCAAATCATAGAAGCATCAAAATACTCCCCAAATGGATTTTCAGCTTGAATGATTGGGTTCTTTTGAGTATAGTTGCTGATATTTTCAGCTCCGACATAAAGCTCCCAAATGCGAAATCGTTTGGTCACTTGTGCATTTAATAGAGCATAAACAGGCGATTTCTCTCTACGCTGATATTGTGAAGGATTTTCCTTTGTTGAGGGGATCCGCATGTCGCCATTCAACTGACTTGTGATATCGAATTGCCACTTATTAAACTTGCTTGCATAGGATAAATTAATCAGTCCTTTGTAGCGATTCACATAAGGTGTTGTTACGAATTCTTGGTTGATATCCGTTTTTACATCAGAGAAACGAATAGCTGTTGTCACATTAAAACGATTTATGGGCTCAAATTTCAATTCAATCTGATAGTTATTAGCCCATGATTTACCGTCTAAATTGTAGAACGAAACAGAATGCACACTTTTGTCTAAATCCACAATGACTTGATTGTCGAACGTTGTTCTGTAAAAGTCGCCAAGGGCTGAAAACTCGATGCCAAACAGGCTAAAATATTGACTCAGGCTGAAACCAAAGTTCCAGGCTTTTTCTTGTTGTAGATCATCGGCAATTTCAAACGATCGGTTTGATGCTAGTAGGAAGCTATTTTCGGAAATTGGATTTGCTGTCCGTCGGCCACTTCCTGCAGCAATTCGGAATGTCGATTTTGGAGTAAACTGATATCTGATATGCAAGCGGGGAGTCAAAAAGCCACCATAAATATTGTGATCATCGTATCGTAATCCGGTCTGAAAGGTTAGATCATTCGAAGGAAGCCAAGTGTATTCAGCATAAACACCTGCAACATTCTCGATCCGATTGGTTCCCAATCCTCCTGTAAGAATATCCTTAAAATCATCGTGGATATAAGATAAACCTGCCGTGTACTTGTGTTTTATATTTCCAAAATAGGATTGAAATAACAAGTTTGCATAGAAATATTTCTGATCGGCATTGTATTCTCTTGTCCCATAAAAAGAATTCTGTTCGTGCGATGCAAAATTAGTGATGAGCGCAATGCTTTTGTTTATATCCTTAGGAAAAAGGTAACCTAACTTTGCGAATGCTTCATATCTTCTGGTATCAATATTTATTTGGTAGGCATTGCTATTGTTGTCTAGCTCATTGGGATTATAATCGGTTTGTCCTCCAATGCGTTGTTCATCAATGAATTTAAAGCCAAACTGACTTTTGAAATTCGAACTAATGTCCCAATTCCATCTATTCATAAAATTGTATTGAGTTACCATTGGATCATCTAGAAAATCATCGTGGTTTTTATCTATCTCCTTATCGTTATCCTGAACATGAGCCAAGATAGATGTTGAAAGTGTAGATGATAGTTTTAGGGCTATCATTGCATTTGATTCAGCCATTCCCATGCTATTGGCGTAGCTATTCACATAAAATTTGGCTGCAGTCTGAGGCTTTTGATATTCAATATTAATTTGTCCAGTTATTGATTCGTAACCATTAACAACCGATCCAACTCCTTTCGAAACCTGAATTGATTCCATCCAGGGACCAGGAACGTAAGCCATGCCATAAACCGAAGCCAATCCTTTAAAATTTGGATTTTTCTCCGTCATCATTTCAATGTATTTTCCTGTCAACCCAAGAAGTTTGATAGATTTCGCTCCCGTTGCGGCATCGGCATAGGAAACATCCACCGAAGCATTGGTTTCGAAACTCTCCGACAAATTGCAACATGCTGCTTTGCAAAGCTCTGCACCAGTAATGCTTTGCGATTGCATTGGATTATCCCTATCGATAGTGGTTCCTAATTTACGAGAGCTAATTAGAACTTCGTTTAGTTCAATATTGGGTTCTAATTTAATAATCAGATTGTTTTTATTGCTTTTACTGATTTGGATTTGCTGAGACGTATAACCCACAAATTGCACAACTAGAATGTTGGATTCATTGTTTGAAGTCAGTTCAAAATTTCCATTACTATCTGATATTGTTCCCTGATTGGTATTTTTCCAAAAAATAGAAGCACCTGGCAGGGCATCAGTTTTTTCAGTTGATGATTTTTCGATCACCCTTCCTTTTATCATATCCGCAAAGGAGAATAGCGGAAGCAAAGAGAGAAGTATGCTTAGTATTTTAATTTTCATAAGTGCATATTAATGCATAAGAAAAGCACAGCAAGGCTCATCTTATTCTGTTGAAATAGAGGTTTGTTGAATTGATAAATAGAATCTAGTAGAAATACTAGCTCTTTGAAAAATAGAAAGGGATAAAATCAACAGCGGTAGGTGCAGAGCATATGAAGACTTGGCTCTGTTTGCTGGTAAAAAGTGTTTGCAATTGGTTTCGGATTAATGCTTTTCGCAAGTATCCTTAGCAGTTTAATTGTTTGAGTAATGAAAAGTATAGATTCATTAGCAAGAGGAGCTTTATTTTCTTTTGCTAATGTGGTTTTTGGATTGTTTTTGAGATAAATAAGTTCAGAATCGCAGCAATGAGTATTTTTTTCACAGTTCGCAGTCTTTAGGGAATCTTTCTGGCTTTGTTCCAGATTGCAACACTCAGACTGTTTTTCCGCTGAAAGCGAGAAATTGTTTTGAGTGAGTTGGATATCGGAAAACCCGCAAGAACTACAGTTGAAGCTTAAAAGATGAATACCACAAAAGCCAGCGAGGTAGAATCCTAGCAGAAGAATGGCTATGATATTTTTAATGGGTTTTTTCATCTTTAAAAAGAAACTGGTTTTAATACTTTTTGCTCGAATTTATTTTATTGTTTATGATTGTAAAAATAGGAAGTCTTTTTTAATTTTCTAATAAAGTAAGAATTTTTTAACAAATCACTAACAGTTAAGTTCTATTTTTTTAGTCGTAGTTTTTGTTGTTAATGAACTGAATAGATTATTGTTGATTAGTTTTCACTCTATGTGTGACTATTTTTTACTTGTTCTGCGTGTACTTGTTGAAATACCAAAAACCCCTAAAATTCCTCTGGTCAATTCTCGAACAATGGTTGTCCCTATTGAACTAGTCATTATTTTTTCGAATTGATTTTTTTCTTTTACTCTTGATCTCGATTGACGTTTCTGATTATTTCCTTTTTTTTCTTCTTCCTTTTCAAGCATTTGTTCAATTCTTTCCATTAGAATTTCATGTGCACTTTCTCGATCAATTTCTTTGTTGTATTTACTCGAAAGTTCCGATTTTTTTAAAATAGAATTGATTTCTGGAGCCGTTAAAATATCCATTCGGGAATAAGGAGGACGCATTAATGAGTGAACCAATGGAGTTGGTCTTCCTTTTCTGTCTAGAGATGATATTAATGCTTCTCCAATTCCCAATTCGGTAATTAGTGACTCTACATTATAGACTTCGCTCTCTGGAAAATTTTGAGACAAAAGCTTAATGGCTTTCCGGTCTTTAGCTGTAAAGGCTCTTAAGGCATGCTGAATTTTAAATCCGAGCTGACTTAGAATGTTTTCTGGGATATCATTAGGTGTTTGAGTTATAAAAACAATTCCAATTCCTTTGGATCGAATTAGTTTTATAATGGTATCTAGTTGGTTGAGAAGTTCTTTTGATGCATTTTTGAATATGAGATGTGCTTCGTCAATGAATATCATCAGTTCTGGTTTGTCAACATCTCCTTTTTCAGGGAAAACTTCAAATACTTCGGCTAAAAGTGCTAACATAAAAGCCGAAAAAAGTGTTGGTTTCGATTGTATATCCGTTAAACGGATGATATTAATCATTCCCAAACCATTTCCATCAGTTCTGCACAAATCATGTACATCGAAAGAGGGCTCGCCAAAAATTTTATCTCCGCCTTGTTGCTCTAACTGAGTTAATCTTCGCATGACAGCATGTGCTGAGTTGATAGGAACCAGACCATACATTTTTTGAATTTCTTGTTTCCCTTCTCCCGTAGCGTAACGCAAAACGGTTTTCAAATCATCTAAATCGAGAAGTGGAAGTTTTTTATCGTCACAAAACAGAAAAAGAATGGATAAAAGTGAAGTTTGGGTATCGTTAAGCGATAGAATTTTGCTCAGAATAATAGGGCCAAACTCGGAGATGGTACTTTTCAGAGCTAAGCCAGGTTCATCGGAGATGCTCATGAATTCTATTGGGAAGCGTTTTCCCTTCCAATCCATTTGAATGTGATGGGAACGTTTCTCAATGACTTTATTGGTGCTGCCTTCTGCTCCTAATCCACTAATATCGCCTTTTATATCCATAACAATAGATGGAACACCAATTCCAGAGAGCTCCTCAATTAGTACTTGTAGCGATTTTGTTTTTCCTGTTCCGGTTGCGCCGGAAATTAAGCCATGGCGATTTAACGATTGTGCTGAAATGCTTACTTGCTGTCCATCAATAGGAGTGGCATCTACCATAACACCACCTAATAAGAGCTTTGATTCCATTGTCATGTAAATTATTTTTAAGGGACGTAAAATTTATTTTATATACTAAATAAATTTAATTAAATTAGACTTAATAATCCAATTAAGGATAACAAAACATTGACTAAACATCTGAATATGCTCTAATTACAGGCAAAATATAAATGATGAAGACAAGCTCATTTACTTTTAAATTAAAAAAATGTTGATTCGCTATTGTTTTCGCATTGTATTTGTTCAATATCTACATTTTAGAAGATCAATTGGTTGTTTTAAGTCATGTTACTTGTCCTCTCTTATTGTTTTTTAAAACATAAGTTAAAAGTTCTCATAAATTATTCAATCAGATTTATTTTTGATTGGGAAGTATAAATCTCATTAAAAAACGACCTCCTTGTTTTTATAGCTAAACAAGTTTGTATTCTCTTCAAATGGAATTTCATTCTGTATTCCATAAAATAAGCGCAAACGTTTGTTTGTTCAAGTCACTACATTGATAGATGTAGAAATTACAATTGTTAATAAAGATAAGTAATCGACATCATGATTAAAGATTTAATAAGTAAAGCATTAAGCAGTCAGGGATCTGGGCTTTTAGAAGGACTAGGATTACCTTCGAACCAACACAAAAAAGCTTTAGAATTGGCTAATGATAGCGTTATTTCAGGACTTACCGATTCTCTAACTGCTGGTAAAATTGGAGATATAACCAATGCTTTCTCTGGAGGCTCATCTAGTTCTTTGGTGCAGTCTATTGTTTCGAACTATGGTTCAAATCTTATTTCTAAGTTGGGAGTAAACAGCACAATGGCTTCTACCATTAGTTCAGCTGTAATTCCAATGGTTTTTAAATTTATAAACAGTAAAGATGATGCACCTACTAATAATGACGAAGGTGTTAAAAGTTTATTGGGTGATTTAGTTACCGATGGGATTACTGGCAAGATTGGTGGATTATTAAAAGATAAGTTTAAATTTTAAATAGCAAAAAAATGGCAAAACAAATTTCAGAAATTGAAGGTATAGGACCAACCTTCGCAGGAAAATTAGAAAAAGCAGGTGTAACAACTGTAGATGCCTTACTGGAAAAAGGTTGTAGTAAATCAGGTAGAAAAACCATTGCCGAAGAAAGTGGTATTGATGAAGGAAGAATTCTTGATTTTGTTAATATGGCTGATCTATTCCGTATTAAAGGAATTGGTAGTCAGTTTGCAGAATTGTTAAAAGTGTCTGGAGTTGATACTGTGAAGGAGTTACGTAACCGAAATGCTGAAAACTTACATGCAAAGCTAGTTGAAGTTCAGGCAGAAAAAAAGGTAACTCGTGCTGTCCCTGGAGCAACTCAGGTGGAAGACTTTATTCAGCAGGCAAAAAAATTACCTCCAGTAGTAACTTATTAATCTTTTTCGAATGCAAAAAACCACTCTTTTTGGAGTGGTTTTTTTTGTTGCGATGTGTACTAATGCCATCCGGTAATCATACTCTTGAAATTACTAATGATAGAACTTCCAATTGTGCAAACATACAAATGGATGAACAAGAATAAGGATAAAATAAATCCTATAATTACATGAAATAAAGCAGTAACTAAAATTCCGCTTAGTCCAAATATCTGCCGAATGATTATTTCCGGAAAAAACAAAGCCAAACCGCTTACTATAATAATAGGGAAGCCCACATACATAGCCGTGGAGTAGATAAATCGCTGTAGCGGATTAAATTTATTTTCTGTAGAAATAGGATAGGGTGAATCTTGTTTTTTGAACATCCCGAATAGATAGAAAATACTCTGATTGTATAATCGAGTGAATAATCCTTTGCTTTGCATCCTGTAATGCTTACCATTTGATGTAATTAGGTTACCCAAGAAAAATATCAGGTAGTTGATGCTCAATAAAATACCGCAAATATTGTGCAGTTGCACCGATAACTCAAAGGAAACTAAAAATGGGTTTTCAGGATTAGAATACTGCATGCTAATTCCAGTGATCATTAGTGTGATAAATAATAGAGCATTTAACCAGTGCCAGATTCGAATCCAGATCGGATAAAGATATATTTTTTCGTTTGCCATCTTATTTACGTTTAAAGATTCTGAAAAGAGTATGAATAAAAATGCCGCTAAGCACGATTCCAAAAATAATTACACTTAAAATATTTAAATATTTATTTCGGTTGGCACCAATTACATACGATTCGTTAATGATTACTGCATTTATAAAGCCCCCGCTTTTGCGAGATTCCATGCTTTTATATTTGTAAAGGCTTGCCATTAGGTGTGAGTTTTCGGAATGACAGGTGGTACATTCTCGAATGGCATTTTCTTTTGGCATTACTACATGACTAACTAAAAGACTGTCGTTAAGCTGAGTGTGACATTCGATACACCGAACATTTTTAAAGTGAAGTTCTTGGTTGGGTAACCATTTGTGGGTTTTAAGAATATTAATATTCTCTCTTTCGGTGAGTAGCTCGAATTGACTAATATCTGCATGGCATTTTAGACAAATGTTATTGTCGTAGCTAACTGTTTCAGAGATTTTTCCTCCTTTACTTGCCTGTGTTTTATAGGAATGTGGGTTGTGACAACTCCAGCAATTAAAAGCATCTGGAGCCCGATTGTAATGCATGCTTTCATAAAAAGCTTCTTCAATTTCGTCAAAATGAAATTTGGCGTATTCTGGATCGCCTCCGTGGCAATCGTTGCAAGCATACATCATTTCCATTCGTAGGTTGCCAGCATGCGGAAATATTTCGTATTCAGGCGAATGACAATCTGTGCATTTGAACATGCCATGATTAGATTGCGCATAGGTTACCGAATCAATAAACCGATTTGCACACATGGCTTCTTTTATTTCGATGCCAAAGTCCTCATTGATGTACTTGTAGATGTGTTTGCCATGGCAGGCTAAACATTTATTATTTTCCAGGTTTTCAGATTGCTTATTTTCTTCAGTTTCACTTCCAAAACATAAAGAAATAGAGCAAAGAAATCCAATAATCAGGAATAGAAATTGTAAGCTGCTTATCTTCATTCTAAATGAGTTATTGGTTACAGATTTAGGTTGTTACTAGTCGTAGGGAAAAAGAGGCTGTCCAAAAAAAACATTATCATCCTTTATCATTTTATTGAGTTTACTGCAATCTTATATCCATAAAAAATGGATTTCCTACCTTTTGCTAGTAATGATTATTGTCTGTTCTTTTTGGACAAGCACCTTCTATTATCTTAGGCTTACTTTTTAAATGTTCGCATATAGTTTACCACTGCCCAGCGATCTTTTTTACTAGGAATTTTTGTTTCGTAGTTTGGCATTTCATCTCTACCAAAGATCGATTTATACATTATTTCACCATCTGTTTGTGCCTGAAATTCTGCACTGGAAAAATCTCCAGGAAATGTTTTTAGACGTGCTGCTTTAGGACCATCTCCAAGTCCTGCATTTCCATGACAGGAACGGCAATGTTTCATATATACCATTTTACCCTTATTTACACTAGCCTGATCATTAGCTAAAGGATTTTTCATGCTTTTATATTCGGCAGGAACCTCCCAAGGCTCGGCTTGTTTCTGTTGAATTGTAAAAGCAAAACCAACAACAGCTATTGCAATTAAAATAATAAATTTCATTTTTTTCATGATTTATTTTTTAGTAAGAGAATCAATTAAAATCTAACCAGGATATTAAATCCCACCAGAAAGTCACCGTCACCAATCTTATTTGAATTGTACAAAATGTTCCTTTGTGGTGTAATTCCCTCATAGTTCGACATAAATACCTGGAATACATGAGTACTAGTACCAATTTCCATACCAAAAGATAGATTTGCTTCCGGATCGGTTTGATCTGAATTCGTGTATTCTCTCATATTGTCAAGGTTTAAAGGCTGATCGTATTCGAAAAACACCGACATTGAAGGTGTAACTTTGGCTCTACCTGAAAGAGTGATAGCTATTTTATCATGTTCCACTAAAGAATCGGTTTTATTGAAATGGGTAAAACTAGGAGCTAATTGTAAGGATATTTTCTCATTAAATTTATGTGCGACAATTAATTGTGAAAAATAACCTAGTCGATCGGAAAATGCATAATCATTTCCGAATACAATTTTGTCTTGTGAATTAATGGAAAGGTTACCATATACAGCTACCGACACGGGAATGGAGTTTGATTCGGTTTGGGTGAATACACGATATTTACCGTGAAACTCCTGCAATTTATAATCTTTTGTATATCCATATCCAAGCATGATTTTTTCGGTAACACCATAATTTAGTCCCATTCGTATATTCGAGCTGGCATAAATTCCAAAAACATCTTCCAAGCCATTTTCAATCAATCCAAAACGGTGTTGAATATGAAGTTCAAATTCACCAGCAAAGGGTGTGACTGTTGTTTGTGTTTCTCCTAAAAGTCCGGTTTCAAAGGTTCCCGATACTGGGTCGTTCGCAAATTCATCTTCCTGAGCCAAACAATTTTGACTTGCCCCTAAGCCCATTAGAAGAAATATAGATATGTAAAATATCTTGAAAGAGCTTGTTGGTATGAATTTCTGAATTGTATATTTAGATCTTTGCATAGTGTATAGTTTTAGTTGTTGTTAGCACCTCGGGTGATCCATTCAAGGATTAATTCTTTTTCGGTTGCTGAAGCTCGAGTACTGTGAGATCCTTCTTGCAGTACTTGGTATAATTCACTGTTTTCAGGATCATCCACATCTAGATATCCTCCGTTTGTTAATGAGTTGTAGGCATTGTTTGCTCTAAGGTCAGGACTCGTTCCTCCATTATGACAAGAAATGCAATTGGAGGTAAATATGGGAATGATATCGGTACTAAAAGAGATTTCCTGATCAATAGGAATCACGATCTCATCAACCTCAACAATATCGTATTCACATGAAACAAAACACAGTGTTATCAGGAAAACCAGTAAAAGACTTACTAAATTGTTCTTTTGCATAGTATTTAGATTTAAAATGTAAGTATTGCTTAGTGATTGTAAGGATTTTCACCTTATTGATTAAAGATAAATAATTGCATTTACTGCAAGTGAAATGTAAGGGCGAGATTTATTTTATGAAAAAAAGGAATTTGTCTTATTCAAATCGATATTTATCAGTCTTTTACTAGGCTTATCTCAGTCTTTTTATTATATTTAATACTGTATAATGAAAATTGAAAAGTAATTTCTTGCTTTTAATATCCCCTTATTTGAATTGGTTTTTATGGATTTGTCACTATAAATCGGGAGTTACTTAAATTTCGAACTAATTATCTTTTATTCTTATGGCCAAATTTTCAAAATCCGATAATTGCAAAAATTGCATCGAATGTAATGAGCGTATCCCACTGTTAAGTACACTTACTTCCTCCGAGATAGAAGAAATCAACGAAAGTAGATTTGAGGTTAAGTTCAAAGCAGGGGAAACTATTTTTAAGCAAGGAACTTCTGCAACTCACTTGTTAATATTAACTAGTGGGTTGGCTAAATTATATGTTGAGGGTGTTCAGGATAAGCAGCTGATAATAAGAATAGTTAAGCCTTGGGAGGTGATTGGGCAAGCTTCTTTGTATTTCGATAATAGGCATCATTATTCCATTGCTGCTTTAGATAGTACAACAGCATGTTTTATTGAAATAGGTGCTTTTAAAAGAGCCATTCAATCAAATTCTCTTTTTGCAGAAGAATTTATTAAAAATTGCACACAAAAGGGCATCTTTTCCTTTGAGAAAATGGTTAGCCTGTCGCAAAAGCAAATGCATGGTCGTATTGCCGATGGATTGATTTATCTTTCCAATAAAATATATGAGAATTTAAATTTTAATTTGCATCTTTCACGTCAGGATATTGCTGATCTTACAGGAATGTCGAAGGATAGTGCTATTCGAATTTTAAAAGAATTTCACAACGAAGGCATTATAAATTTAGATGGTAGGAAATTAAAAATTTTAAATTTTCCACATTTGGAACGAATTAGTGAAACGGGCTGAAAGGTACTAGTAAATGGGAAGAGTGATCTTCTCCTTTTCAGTTTAAAAGAAGTTCATTTAAGTTTTGTTCAATCACTTTTCGGTTAAGATTTTTTCCAATAATTACAATTTTACTTTCTCTTTGTTCTTCTTTATCCCAAGCTTTTCCTACCGTTGCTTGAAATTGTGTGTGTACAGATTGAAGAATAATTTGGTTCTCAAGTCCACCTAGATACAAAATACCTTTCACTCTATAAATGCTGTCCTGATTAAAGGTAAGAAAGGCATCTAGCCACATGGCAAGTTTCATTTGATCCATAGGAATGCAAGATGTGTAGCACATGCTCTCAATACCATGCTTATCTTTGTTTGTGTCTGATTTTCCTTCCACACCCAATACAAATTGATACACCTTGGCTGGATCGTAAGAAAATGAATCCAACAAATATTCATTCTCACTTTTCCCAAATAAAGCTTCTCCAAGTGTTGCAAATCGATTGATTTTCTCTAGCTCTCCTTTTAAAATATCAGATTTAGCCTTACCAGCAAGGTCAGATTTGGTAAGAATAATTTGATCGGCAACGGCAACCTGTTTAATGAAAATACTTTCGTTCTCCAATAAACGTTGGCCATTTTCAGTATCAACCAGGCAGATTACCGAATCCAATACAAATTTCTTTTTTATAAAGGGGTCCATAATAAAAGAAGCGAGGATACTCGAAGGATCTGCAATTCCTGTAGTTTCGATGAGCAAATGGTTGAATTGGTGATCGGATTGAATAAGCTTTTGCAGAACAAGATAAAGTTCGTCATTCAAATTACAGCAAATACAACCATTGCTTAACTCAAACACTTCTTTGTTTTCTATATTCGTTACTAATTCTGAATCAATATTTATGGCTCCAAATTCATTTTCAATAATAGCGATTTTTTTTTCAGGGTAACTGGAAATTAGCTGATTCAGGAGACTGGTTTTTCCAGATCCTAAGAAGCCAGTAATAAGAGTAACTGGAATTTTTGACATATTTTTTATTCGATTAAAAGCTTTCCCAATGCACAATTTCATTCAACGGTTTTCTTTTCTTTTGCAGTGATCCTTTGTCGGATGGGTAGCCTAAGGATAAAATTGCTATGGGTTCGATAGAATCGGGTAATTGAAAGAAATCGATGCAATTTTGTACGTGAAAATTACAAACCCAACAAGTTCCCAATCCAAGTTCCGTAGCCTGAAGTGTCATATGATCGATAGCAATAGCTGCATCAATATCACAATGATCTTTCTGATCCTCATTTCTTTTCCAGGATTGCGAGTGATCGCCGCAAATTACAATATACACCGGTGCTTCATTAAACCAATCGCGGTGATAAATTTCTGAAAACTTACGGTGATTGTTGGTTTCTTGAACCACAATAAAATGCCAGGGCTGACTATTAACAGCCGAAGGAGCCATTTGCCCTGCCTCCAATATTTGAATTAGTTTATCCTTTTCAACCTCTTGATTTTTATAGGATCTAACAGAATATCGTTGTTGAATAAGTTCTTTAAATTTCATTTTCTCTTTTATTTAGTGATAAAATGAGTAATTGTACAAAAATGGAAAATAATTAAGAAAGGATACTAAAACTTTTCTAATTTGTTTTGCTTTTAGCTTTTATTTCGATGCATTGCAAACAATTTTGTACCTTTGGCTCTCAATTTTTGAGATGAGTAAAAATGAGTAAAGCGCTTAAAAAAAACATCATGTTTCAATACCTGATGTTGTTGGTTGTTGCAGCTACAGCTGGACATCAGGGATGGAGAACCCTATTTAATAATTTTGCTGTTGATGAAGTCGGAATTAATGGTTTTCAAGTTGGAGTAATTCAGTCGGTGAGAGAAATTCCTGGTTTCCTAGCCTTATTGGTTGTCTATTTGTTACTTTTCATTAAAGAACATCGTTTATCGGCATTATCGGTCCTATTTGTTGGTATGGGAGTGGCTCTAACTGGATTATTCCCTTCTTTTCTAGGTTTAATCATTACTACTTTAATCATGTCGGTAGGATTTCACTACTTCGAGACCACGAATAAGTCACTTACACTGCAGTATTTTTCTATCGAACAGGCGCCGGTTGTATTTGCAAAGCAAAGAAGTTGGTCGGCAATTGCCAACATTAGCATGGGAGCTTTTGTATTTGGAATTGCGCATTTTATCAACCTAAAATTCAGCTTTATTCTCATTGGAGTTCTGGTGTTTTGTATAGGTATATGGGCCTTTTTTTGGGAACCTACCGATAAAAATATTCCAGTTCAAAACAAAGGGATGGTGCTTCGAAAAAAATATTGGCTTTTTTATGTCCTAAATTTTTTAAGTGGTGCACGGCGTCAAATATTTGTTGTGTTTGCGGTTTTCATGTTGGTACAAAAATATCAGTTTTCTGTTCAGAATATTGCTACTTTGTTTGTGATCAATAACATTATTGCTTATTTCATTTCTCCATTGATTGCAAAAGGAATCAATCAATTTGGCGAACGTAAGATGCTTTCTATGGAGTATTTTAGTCTTATTTTTGTGTTTTTAGGCTATGCTTTTTTCGAAAATGCTTACCTAATAGCAGGATTATATATCATTGATCATATCTTTTTTGGTTTTTCAATGGGAATCAATACCTATTTCCATAAAACGGGCGATACCAAAGACATTGCGCCTTCGATGGCAGTAGGTTTTACCATTAATCATATCTCAGCAGTTGTTATTCCTGTAATAGGGGGCATGCTTTGGATGATAAATCCTCAGATTCCATTTGTTGCAGGAGCATTTATTAGTATTGTATCACTCATATTCGTACAATTTATTAAAATAGAAAGAAAAGTTAATTATGCAAAATAAAGAACAGGTCTATCGTTCTCTGATCGATATGTATAATACAGGAATTCAATCGAAAGATCCTAAGCAAATCCGTAATTTTTTAAACAATAAATCTGTAGAATTGTTAAAAGATGAACCGCGGTTTTACTTGGAAATACTTCAACTACGAGCTGCCTCGTTTTCTCTTTTTGGAGAATTAAATGAAGCAGGAGAAGAATATCGTAAGGGATATGAATCCTGTTCCACAAGCGGAAAATGGGTTTATGGATTGAATTGGGCATTGCAGTTTATGGCTGAATTTTCATTCAAGCGAGGAAGTGAAAAAATCGAGGAAGCCATGAACAATGGAATTCAGGTTTTAAACCAAGCCTTAACCGATTTGCCTTTTGATAAATACCGCGATTTTTACTATCTGACCCTTACCAATGTTAAAGCATTTATGCTTTTAAATTCGGGAAAAAAAGAGGAAGCATTGCAGTCTTATGCTGATTGTAAATTTATACCTGTTCCCATTCCTGAATATAACGATAAGGAATCTTTACAAATTCTTTTTGCTCATTTTACTAAAGGAATTGCAGTAGCTATCGAGTTAAAAAATTACGATTTATTGATGAATTTAATGAAAGTGATTTCGATTGACGACCAAACCTTAAATGCCGAAGGAAGTTTATTCCGAATTTTTTATGAAACCTTAGTAAGTGCTTTCGATATGCGTGCTGAATTTATTACTGAGTTCAATGCCATGTTTAAAATTAAAGCAGAATTGGGAACTAGCAGTCCTCATTTTGCGGAATTTTTAGGATTAATTGGGGAGCAGGATCTAGATAAATTGGATCTGTTTTTTAAGAAAACTTATAGCTAAATAGCCATGAATCAGAACTGCTTTTGTGGACATAGTAGTATGTATATCGATTGCTGTGGAGCAATACACTCTGGCAAACGGAATGCTCAAACTGCTCAGGATTTAATGCGAAGCAGGTATTCTGCATTTGTAACGGCTGATGTAGATTATATCTTAAAAACTTATGCTTCAAAAACTCGTCCGATCCAACAAAGAGAAGAGATTTTAGAGTGGGCATTAACCGTTGAATGGAGAGGATTGAAAATTCTGTCTGCGGAAAAAGGAGAGGAGAACGATTTAATTGGGTGGGTTGAATTCCAGGCAAGTTATTGTGAGAATGGAGAAGAGAAATGCATACACGAAAAGTCTTTATTCGAACGAGAAAATGGGGCTTGGGTTTATGTTTCTGGAGAATATCCGGAAAGGAAAATTGAAAAACAAATAAATCGTAATGACTTGTGCTTTTGTGGAAGTGGAAGGAAATTTAAAAAGTGTTGCATGAACAAATAAAAAATGGCTGTATTTGAAACATACAGCCATTTTTTTAATTATTTCCCATGTTTTTGAGTACTGAGAAGGTTTTATCAATATCTTCATCATGCACAACGAGGGTAAATTCATTGGTGGTAGAAATAACTTCGCGAATGTTAATGCCAGCCCAAGCAATATTTTTGAGAATAAAGTAATAAAAACCAAGCTGCTGGCTGTTTGTTGAAGGTAGTTTTAAAGTTACAGATGATAAATTTTCACTTTTGCTTACCAGCATTTCATTGCCAAAAACTTGCTCTACTTTTTCTTTTAACGTATTGCTAACAACTAGGTTCGATTCAAAAACACCTTGAACCATGGTGTAAAAAAATTCTTGATTTGGGCCAATAGATTTTAACAATTCTGTGTGTTTTTCAATCAATGTATTTGAGTTTTTATAAGTAAAATCAACCAATTGTGAGCGAACAATGATATCTCCTACGTTGGTGATAACCTCTTTCAACTCGGGATTAATTTTCACTTCCAGATTTGGGGCTAATCGATTTAATGCCATTATAATAGCTCCTATTTTAACTGGCTTCTTTACACTCAATTCAACCTGGCTTTGAATTTTACGAGCGAGGGAAGAAATATTGATTAATCCATCGACTAAAGCTTCAGCTAAAAAAGGTTGTGAACTAACTATTTTTTCTACAACTTGTGGAATTGTTATCATGAATTGAAATTTGTGTTGAAAACCTATACAAAGATGTTCAAAAATTAACAGAATGTAGAATTATTGAATAAATTTTCTAAAAATTTCGTTCAGTTTATTGAAGAATCTATATTTGCAGCCGTTAACTAAAACTTGCGGATGTCTGCAAGTTTATAATCAAGAAGTATAAATAAATGAAAAAAGCTTGGCAAGGATCTATTGTTGCTATTGTAACACCTTTTAAAATGAATGGCAGTATTGATTATACTGCTTTTGATCATTTGATCGACTTTCATTTGGAGAATGAAACGGACGGAATTGTAGTGTGTGGCACTACTGGAGAAGCGGCCACTCTTAGTAAGGAGGAGTATACAACACTAATTAAACATACTGTTGAAAAGGTGAACAAACGAGTTCCAGTAATTGCTGGATCGGGAACAAATTCTACTTCCGAAGCAATTAAAAATTCCTGTTTGGCTGAATCACTGGGTGTTGATGCTATTTTGGTGGTATCGCCTTACTACAACAAACCTACAAGAAAAGGCTTGAAAGATTATTTTTCTCAAATTGCTAATGCAGTTACAGTACCAATTATTTTATATAATGTTCCTGGCAGAACTTCGGGGAATATTCCTGCTGATTTAACGATTGAGTTGGCCAAGGAGTTTGAGAACATAGTTGGAATTAAAGAAGCGTCGGGTAATTTGGAACAAGTTGCTTGTGTTTTACGAGATAAACCAGCTGATTTTATGGTTTTTTCTGGCGATGATGCATTGGCTTTTCAGGCAGTATGTATGGGAGCAAGTGGTGTTATTTCAGTTATAGCCAACCTGGTTCCTAAAGAGTTTCATGATTTAATGCATGCGGCTTCAATAGGTGATTTAGAAAAGTCTAAGGAGATTTATTTCAAGTATTTAAAACTGATTCAATTGTGTTTTATCGAGTCTAATCCTATTCCAGTAAAAACTGGTTTGGCCTTAATGGGTAAACTTCAGGAAAAGTTCCGATCCCCCATGTGTGAAATGATGGATGATAATCGGAAGCAATTGGTTGCTGAAATGACCCGGTTGGGAATCGTTTAAAACAAAAAAATAAAAGAGGCTGTCTAAAAAAGACATGGTTGTAAAGTAAACTCGTAGGTCGAGAAATATTTGTTTGTTAAAAACGAAGATTTTTGGGAAGTACAGTTTGATAGAACTCAAAACTTTTTTAGACAGACTCTCGTCCATTTTTGGATCTATTTTAAATAGTCATTCTTTTTGAATTAAAGGATTGATATTCTGTCGATAAGAATGATTTGTTTGAGGTTCTAATTGAAGTGATAAAAAGGTTGCAGTTCTTACTCTATGAGTGAATTTGTTACTGTTATTTCCGTATCGCTGTGCATAGAAATACTTGGATAAACAGGATACCAAGTTCCACCTATATTATTTTGAATTACCGAGTCGTCAATAATAATATTCCCACTTAGATCGTTGGTAACAAAGAAAATAGATGATCCGTGAGTGTTTACCTCATTTTGTTCCAGTAAGCTTCCTCTAATATCTAAAGTCATGGTATTCCCATCGTTATAGATTGCTCCACCACTTCCTCCGCCAGGAGTATCAGCTTGAGCGGGATTTCCACCATTACCGATTGCTTGATTGTGAGAAAATAAACAATTTATAATGGTCCAGGAAACGCCAATACTGCTAATTGCTCCACCATTTGAGCCAGTATTTCCGTATCCTTCGGCACCACCGAAAGTACAGTTAACCAAATAAACGGGCATATTTTCGTATTGACTGAAAACGCGAAGAGCTCCGCCACCAACATCAGGTCCTTCATCAGCACACATGTTGTTAAAAAAGCGACAATTGATAATCTTTAAGCGACCACCACGCACCCAAATAGCGCCACCGCCATCGTATTTATCTTCCGATTTAGAATTACCATTGATAAAAGTGAGGTTTTGAAGTGTTAATTTTGGATGATCTTGGTTTTGGCAGTGGGACGTGGTCCAATGCTGATCTTCGTCACAAGTATTCATGTATAAAATACGGGTTTTTCCTTTTCCACTGAGAGTAACCAATCCGCCGCCATCAATTACCACTTCGTTGCTGGCATCGTTAAAAATTTTGGCTGCTTCATCCAGTTGAATGGTAAAAGGTTCGGAACCACCATCGAATACAATTTTGCCTCCCAGGGCTACAGCATCGATAAAAGCCTGAGCGGTGCAACTTTCGGGACTTCCATCACCAATAATCTGATCGGGTAGGGAAACATCTTCAAGTTGGGCTTCAGCTGGTATAGTAGCACTACCATTAGGATTTCCAGCTGCTGGATCATTATCGGTAATTTCGATTAGGTCCTGATTCTCATCTGCATTATCTGACTGATTAGAAGTGCATTTTTGAAAGAAAAAAGATCCAATTAGGATAAGAAAAAAAGGGATGTATTTAAGTTGTGAAGTTTCTGATTTCATTTTGCAGATGAATTTATTGAATGTTCTCACTGCATAGTTTAACGTACTATTAGGATGTATATTATAATTCTATTTTGCAAAAAAAAAATGGAAATAAAATCTTTACCTATGCAAAGCTTTAAGAATTTTACAAGCCCGCGAGCAGTAACCTCCGCTTTCATTTTTTATGCCTTCCTCAATAATTATGGCCAATTCATTTTTTATATCTGGTTCTTGTCGTGAAAAATTGAAGAGAATTTGCATGGCATAAACCTTTACAGCAATTGCTGATTTTTTAGAGATTAATAATTCGAAGCACGTAGTAATAAATTCGCCAGAAATATTGTTTGGCAAGGATTCTAAACTGATTAGTTTCAGAAATTGACGCATTTTGCTTGTATCGTTAAGCTGAGGAATTAACAATACCATTTGTGGTATAAGTGGACGAACTAAGTGGGGTGAAATTTCATAAACTTTATCCAATAGCCACGAAGCTCGCCATGAATGTTTTTTATCGCTTAGACAGAGCTTCCATAATTGGGCAAGATTTTCCGGATTGTTAGCAATCGTCTGGGCAATGATTTTTGCTTCTTTTTTAACAGGAAAAGGATCTATTAGTTTTTCTAAATCCATGCGGTTTAAACGTTATAACCAATGATGTAGATAAAAGGCGAAAGTAAAAAAACAGGAAGCCACGTATTGAGACTTCCTGTTTTTGAATTATTTCATGGCTGCAAGTGATTCTTTCGCAGCTTGTATTGTTTTGTCGAGTAAATCGTAGGTTAATGAATTCGATAGAAAATAACTTTCGAAGGATGATGGAGGCAAATAAATTCCTCTTTTCAGCATCTCGTGAAAGAATTTTGGGAAGTATTCATTGTTCGCAGTCGAAGAACTTTCGAAATCGACCACATCCACATCCGTAAAGAAAATACTAATCATTGAACCACAACGGTTAATTCGATAATCGAAACCTGATTCTTTAAACACCTTATCGAGGCCTTTATGAAGGTATTCGGTTTTATCTGCAAGTTCGGTGTAGATTTTCGGATTACTGTTCAGCTCGTTTAAAAGAGTGTATCCAGCAATCATAGCAATGGGATTACCCGATAAAGTTCCAGCCTGATAAACTGGGCCGGCGGGAGAAACTACATCCATAATTTTCTTAGATCCGGCATAAGCGCCAACAGGCATTCCACCTCCAATTACTTTCCCAAAAGTTAGTAAATCGGCTTTCACACCAAAATATTCCTGAGCTCCACCTTTAGCCAATCGAAAACCAGACATTACTTCATCAAAGATCAGCAAAATACCTTCTTCGTCACACACTTTTCGTAGGTCTTCCAGAAATCCTTTTTTTGGAAGAACACAGCCCATATTACCAGCAATTGCTTCAACAATAATGGCAGCAATTTCACCTTTGTTGTCAGCAATTACTTGCTTAACATCTTCAATATTGTTGTATTTTGCCGTAAGCGTGTCGTTGGCAGTTCCAGGAGTAACTCCTGGAGAATTAGGCATGCCAAAGGTGCTGGCTCCACTTCCTGCTTTAATAAGGAAAGAATCGGCATGACCGTGATAACAACCCTCAAATTTGATAAACTTGTTTCTTCCTGTATAACCTCGGGCAACACGAATTGCACTCATGCAAGCCTCTGTACCTGAATTTACCATTCTCACTTTGTCGATATTAGGAACCATATCAACGATTAATTTGGCAATTTTCACCTCTAATTCGGTGGGAGCACCAAATGAGGTGGAATGTTCTACTTTCGCTTTAATAGCTTCTATTACTTTTGGATAGGCGTGCCCCAGAATCATAGGTCCCCAAGAGGAAATAAAATCAATATATTCGTTACCATCAACATCGGTAAGAATACTTCCTTTTGCTTTTTCGATAAAAACAGGAGTTCCGCCTACAGAATTAAAAGCCCGGACAGGAGAATTTACACCGCCAGGAATGTATTGATTGGCAATGGTAAATAGTTCCGAACTTCTTTTGTATTGATACATATTATGTGTGTTTTATGAATTTAAATAATCGTTACAAATTTCCAGCATCGAATACACATTGGTTCTTTCAGACATCACAATATGATCGGTGTAATCGAGAAGTTTAACTGCTGTAGTGCTTCCTATAGCAACACAAGGAAGCGATTCATCTATTTTGTATTTCGTGAAAAAACTAATTACCGCACTAGGGCTACAAAAGCAAACAGCATCAAATTCGTGTATGGAAACTTCCGGTTGAATCAATTCGGTTCGATAGCACTGAATTTCTGTGAATTCAAACTTTTTTTCATACATAAAATCCGACAGGATATTCTGATGCAAATTACCGGTAAAATGAATGAAGGAATTTGCATTGTCTTTTTCTAGTAAATCAAGAAGAGATTGGGAGTTATGGAGTTTTGGTATTTGGGCTTTTACTCCTATTTTCCAGAGTGCTTCGGCTGTTCTTTCGCCTACAGCAAAAACTTTTTTGTCCTTTAAATTTTCTAGAGAATCGACGTGATCGGATAAACTTTTTACTGCATTTTGGCTAGTGAAAATCCAACTTGCTTTCGCTTCTGAATTTAGCAAATCGATTTTTTCCGTTGAAATAGGAATTTCTTCGATTTGAATAAATGCTTTGGCAGTAAGCAAAAGATCTAATTGACTCGCATATCTTAAATGCTCAGGACTCAATGATCGTGTAAAAAGTATGTTTTTTGTATCTGTTACTGACATAGAATTGTTCCCATTTATTTTTGATCTTGAGTTAACAAATTTAGTAAAACAGAAGATCTTTTTTGCTCTTCTAGGCATTATTTTATCAATTGTTTGAATATTAAGGAATCAGCACACGAACAATAAAGTATTGCGAATTCTAATCGTTAAAAAATACAAATCGGTTTGTCAATCAGTAATAGCTTTTATACTTTTAGAGTGCTTAATAAAGCAAAGAAAACTGATTTATGAATGATATAGGATTATAATAAAAATCAGCTTATCAGCCATATTTATAAATGTTCACTACGCAAATTGGTAAGATTACTATATGACTAAATTCAATAAGGAGGAAGAGAGAAAGCAAATATTATATCGTTACAAACATTTACTAGTGACTTGTAGAAATATTGTAACGAGAGCCGATATCAAACTGGTTCGTAAGGCTTTTGAATTAAGCTTAAAAGATCATGAGGGCGAGAGAAGAACTAATGGGGAACCTGCTATTTATAAAAGCATTTCTATTGCTCAAATTGTTGTGGAAGAATTAGGCTTAGGTAGAACTTCTGTAATCTGCTCTCTACTTTACGATATTGTCCAGAAAAAACAAATAACATTAGAAGAGATTTCTGACCTTTTCGGTGATAAGGTAAGTCAAATTATTAGTGGATTGGTTAGGGTTACTGATATTTACAATCAAAACCCAAGTTTAGAATCTGAAAATTTTCGGAAACTATTGCTCAGTTTTGCCGACGATGTTCGTGTGGTACTGATTATAATGGCTGATCGATTGTTTAACCTTAGAAATTTAGAAAATAAAACTGAAAAGGTACAGAAAGCCTTAGCTAAAGAGATAGAGTTTCTTTACATTCCTTTTGCTCATCGCTTGGGAATGTACAATGTGAAATCGGATATGGAAGATTTGGCTCTGCGCTACCTTCAGCCTGATGTTTATTTTGATATTGAAAAGAAATTAAAGGATAGTGAGGAGGAGCGTCAAAAATACATTCATGATTTTGTGAAGCCAATTCAAGTGGAATTGGATCAGTTAGGTCTAAATTATAAGATTAAAGCAAGAACAAAATCGATTGCCTCTATTCTTCACAAAATGAAAACCAAGCAGGTTGAATTCGAAGAAGTATATGATATTTTTGCCATTCGGGTGATTCTAAAAGCAAATGCAAAGAAAGAAAAATCGGAATGTTGGAAAGTTTATTCAGCAGTTAGTGATTTGTATCGTCCTAATCCTAAGCGATTAAGAGATTGGATTACCATCCCTAAATCCAATGGTTATGAATCTTTGCATACTACAGTAATGGGTCCCAATAATCGTTGGGTAGAAGTTCAGATTCGTTCCAAACGGATGAATAAAATTGCCGAACAAGGTTTTGCGGCTCACTGGAAATACAAAGGAGGAAAAGGAGAAGGAGGCCTTGATGCTTGGCTACAGGATGTGCGTGAAGTAATTGAAAGTCAAGGTACTGATTCTATTGATTTAATAGATGAATTTAAAGCTGATTTGTATCACAAAGAAATTTATGTATTCACTCCTAAAGGAGATTTAAAACAATTATCAGCAGGAGCTACTTTACTCGATTTCGCGTATTCTATTCACTCCGATGTTGGTGATAAATGTATTGGAGGAACTGTAAACCAAAAAAATGTTTCCATTAAGCAGGTTTTAAACAATGGAGATCAGGTTGCCATTACCACCTCTAATTCTCAAAAACCAAAAGCAGATTGGTTGAATTTTGTTGTTTCAACCAAGGCGAAAAATAAAATCCGTCAATCGATTAAAGAGGAATTACTTAAGGAAGCTGATTTGGGTAAGGAGATGCTTAAGCGAAGGATGAAAAATTGGAAAGTTGATTTTGACGATGAAAATATCAGAAAGCTTTTGAATTTTTACAAGTACAAATTAGCTGTTGATTTGTATCAGGGAATTGCGTTGGAACAACATGATTTGTCGCAGATTAAGGATATTTTAACGGAAAAAAAAGAGACCGAAAAAGTTGAGGCTGAATTGCCTGAATATTCTTCAAAGAAAATTACCAAAGAAGGCGAAGATGTTTTAATTGTAGATGAAAATATATCGAATGTAGATTATTCTTTGGCCAATTGTTGTAACCCAATTTTTGGAGATGAAATTTTTGGCTTTATTACCATTGGAAAAGGAATTCGTATCCATCGAATTGGCTGTCCGAATGCTGCCGAAATGCAGAGTCGTTACCCTTACCGTGTTGTAAAAGCCAACTGGACTGATAAAGGATCTGCTTCCTATCAAGCTGTTTTGCACATTACTGGAGAAGATGAATTGGGTATTGTAAGTAATATTTCTGATGTGATTTCTAAAGATTTACGAGTGCAAATGAGAGCGATTGCTGTTGATACTAATGCAGGGTCGTTTGTGGGGAACCTTACCGTAGTGGTAGCTAGTACAGAACATCTGGATACATTAATAGTGAAACTGAAACGTGTAAAAGGAGTGCAACGTGTTACTCGTTATGATCCGGTAAGCTAAGTCAAAACCTAAAAAACAAACAAGAAGGATGGATCTCAAAAGTTTCATCCTTTTTTTCTGGTTAAATGCAGTTTTTCAGTATTGCATTTAACCAGCTTTGAGTAAGAAGATTAAAAAAAACATTGAAATTCCTGTAAGTTCTCTGGTGATTTATTTGTATTGATTGAGTATATTTGGAATTCGAAAAATACACACCAATTCAGGTTTTTTTCTTTAAGTTTTATGGAGAATTATATTGTTTCAGCACGTAAGTATCGTCCCTCGATCTTTTCCTCAGTTGTCGGCCAGGCGTCCATTACTGTCACCCTTAAAAATGCCATTAAAAACAATCATTTGGCTCATGCCTACTTGTTTTGTGGTCCTCGTGGTGTAGGGAAAACTTCTTGTGCCCGAATATTTGCTAAAACTATAAATTGTTCAAATATTGGATCCGATTATGAAGCTTGCGATGAATGTGAATCGTGCGCTGCTTTCAATCAGAATCGTTCCTATAATATTCATGAATTAGATGCGGCCTCGAACAATTCAGTTGAAGACATTCGAAATCTTATTGATCAGGTTCGTATTCCCCCGCAAATTGGTAGCTATAGCATTTATATTATCGACGAGGTTCATATGCTTTCGGCTTCGGCATTTAATGCCTTTTTGAAAACATTGGAAGAACCACCCGCTCATGCTATTTTTGTGTTGGCAACAACCGAAAAACACAAAATACTTCCGACAATTTTATCCCGTTGTCAGATTTTTGATTTTAATCGTATTAAAGTAGACGATTCGGTAAAGCATCTTCAGGGAATTGCTATCAAAGAAGGGGTAAAAATAGATGAAGAAGGATTAAATGTGATTGCTCAAAAGGCCGATGGAGCCATGCGGGATGCCTTATCTATTTTCGATCAAATTGTTAGCTTTTCGGGCAAAGAGATATCCTATGAAAATGTGATTCAAAATTTGAACGTTTTGGATTACGACTACTATTTTAAAATGGTAGATGCATTTTTGGAAGGGAAGGTTTCAGAGGTGCTTCTTTTGTTGAATGAAATTATTGAGAAGGGATTTGATGGACACCATTTTATAGCTGGACTAAATGCTCATATTCGTGATGTATTGGTAGGAAAAGATCCGGCAACGGTTCAATTACTCGAAATAAGTGATTCTGTGAAACAGAAATACATTGATCAAGCTCAAAAATGTCCGCTCGATTTTCTATATGATGCACTCAAAATTCTAAATCAATGCGACATTGGTTTTAAAGTAAGTCAAAACAAGAGGCTTCTTATCGAATTAAGCTTAATTCAATTATCACAGATAGTTGAATTAAAAAAAAAAGGACTTGAAGTAAATCTAAATAGTAAAAAACTTCAGAAAATTATTGTTGATGGTGAAGCTTTAAGCACTGTTACAAAGGCAAAAACAAAATCCACTAAGCCAAAAAACGAATTATTGACTGATAAAGGTGGAGCTTACCATAAAAATAAGTTAGAACATACAGGCAATACTGAATCCATAAAATCGCATTTTGCAAGTTCAGTATCCATAAAGCAGGCTTTAAATAAGGGAATTCAAAGGCCTAATTACAGTTCGAAACCTGCAGATACGAAAAAGACCGAGAGTTCAGGTCGGGAGGTGTTAGGAAACGAACCCATTACGCAAGAAAATCTGGAAGCAAAGCTCAAGGAATACATTATAATAAAAGGCAAGAGTGATCGTATAAGATTGGCATTAACGGTAAATAAACCGAAAATATCAGATTCTCACGAAGTCATTTTGCGTGTTAGTAATCCCTTGCAGGTGGATGACGTTATTTCGGTAAAAAATGAAGTGCGAAACTATTTGAGAAAAGAATTAAACAATTCTAAAATTCAAATTAAAACAGAAATCATCCAAACCAAAACAAAAAAAAAGATATATACAGATTCCGATCGTTTCAATTACTTATGCGAAAAGAATCCGGCTTTAGGATTACTAAAACAAAAATTCTCACTTGATTTTGAATAACAATTAGAAATATGATATTTTGCTTGCATATATAAACAATAAGGCTTCTGTACAAAACAGAAGCCTTTTTTTATAAATAAGCATAATGATTCAAAAAAAGGAGGGTATTTTGAGGCAGAAAATAAAAAAAATACATACGTTTAAGTAAATTTTAAGTTGTGCTTCGTTTCAACTTGTATTAAGGCGTAAAGCCTATTTTTTATTCATTATTAAATTATTCAAAATACAACCAATATGACACAAAAGTCAAAAATTATTTACACTAAAATTGATGAAGCTCCGGCATTGGCCACCTATTCATTATTACCCATAATTAAAGCATTCACAAAAACTTCAGGGGTTGAAATAGAAACTAAGGATATTTCTTTAGCAGCAAGAATTATTGCCAATTTTCCTGAAAATTTAACCGAGGAGCAAAAAGTAGCTGATAATTTAGCTGAATTGGGAGCATTGACTTTAAAACCAGAAGCGAACATTATTAAATTACCCAATATTAGTGCTTCAATACCACAATTGCGTGCTGCCATTGCAGAACTGCAAGCCAAAGGATATAAGATTCCTGATTATCCTGAAGAAGCTAAAACTGATGAAGAAAAAGTACTTCAAGTAAGATTTGCAAAAGTTTTAGGAAGTGCAGTAAATCCTGTTTTACGTGAAGGAAACTCTGATCGTAGGGCTGCCGCTTCAGTAAAAAAATATGCACAAAATAATCCTCACAGAATGGGCGCATGGTCTTCCGATTCAAAAGCTCAGGTGGCTTATATGACAGAGGGAGATTTTTATGGCTCTGAAAAATCAGTAACTGTTAAAGAGGCAACAGATGTGAAAATTGAATTTGTAGATCCATCAGGAAAAACAACAATTTTAAAAGAAAAAACAGAACTATTAGCAGGAGAAGTGATTGATGCCTCTATTATGAATGTGAAGGCGCTTCGCAAGTTTTATGCAGAACAAATTGCCGATGCTAAAAAACAAGGAGTATTGCTTTCTCTCCATTTGAAAGCAACCATGATGAAAATTTCTGATCCTGTAATGTTTGGCCATGCAGTTGAGGTTTTTTATAAAGATGTTTTTGAGAAGCATGCTGAGGTCATCAAAAAATTAGGTGTAAATGTAAACAATGGACTGGGTGACCTTTATGCTAAAATTGAAAGCTTGCCAGCTGATAAAAAAGCAGAAATTGAAGCTGATATTATGGCTGTTTATACGACTAGTCCTGATTTAGCTATGGTTGATTCTGATAAGGGAATTACTAATTTACATGTTCCTAATAATGTAATTATTGATGCTTCAATGCCAGTTGTGATTCGCGATTCGGGAAAAATGTGGAATAAGGAAGGCAAATTGCAAGACACAAAAGCCATGATTCCAGATAGATGCTACGCAACAATGTATCAGGTAGTTATTGATGACTGTAAGAAAAATGGTGCATTCGATCCTAGAACGATGGGAAGTGTAGCGAATGTTGGTTTAATGGCTCAAAAGGCAGAAGAATATGGTTCACACGATAAAACTTTCTTTGCTCCAGCAGCAGGAATCATTCGTGTAGTAGATGCAAAAGGCTCCAGCTTATTGGAACAAATTGTTGAAAAAGGAGATATCTTTAGAATGTGTCAAGCCAAAGATGCTCCAATTAAAGATTGGGTGAAGTTAGCTGTAAACAGAGCTAAAGCCACAGGATCTCCCGCAATTTTCTGGTTAGATGAAAACAGAGGACACGATGCTGAAATCATCAAAAAAGTAAAAGCTTATCTTCCTGAATTTATTTCAGAAGGAGTAGATGTTAAAATTCTTGCTCCTGATGATGCTATGAAAATTTCTTTGGAAAGAATCAGAAAAGGATTAGATACAATTTCGGTTTCGGGTAATGTGATCCGTGATTATCTAACCGATTTGTTTCCAATTATCGAATTAGGAACAAGTGCAAAAATGCTTTCTATCGTTCCATTAATGAATGGTGGTGGATTGTTCGAAACAGGCGCAGGAGGATCTGCACCTAAGCATGTGCAGCAATTTCTTCAGGAAGGACACTTACGATGGGATTCTTTAGGAGAGTATCTTGCTTTGGGCGTTTCCTTAGAACATCTTGCAGCAAAATACAACAATAAAAAAGCAGCTTTATTCGCTAACACACTCGATGCAGGAGTTAGTAAGTTTTTAGAAGAAAAAAAGTCTCCATCACGTAAAGTAAATGAATTGGATAACAGAGGCTCTCATTTTTATTTGGCTATGTATTGGGCACAAGCTTTAGCTAGTCAAACTGAAGATGTAGAATTACAAGCTAGTTTTAAAAAGGTGGCTCAGCAATTAGAAGCAAACGAGCAGAAGATTGTTACTGAATTAAACGAAGCTCAAGGAAAAGCGATGAATATTGGAGGTTACTATTTGCCAAACATTGAACTTTTGACCAAAGCAATGCGTCCAAGTAAAACTTTTAATTCGATTATTGATGCGATCTAATTGATGTCAATTCTTTAAAAGAATCATAAATACTGAAGGCCTTCCAATTTGGGAGGCCTTTAATGTGATCTGTAAATTCCACGCTTTATTTAAAATGTTTTATCTGCTAGAACCAATATCAACGGAGCTGCAGACATGATTTGCAAAACCATAACCAGCTTCAGAATAGATATCATAGACCGCATCTACATTCATTTTTTCCAACTGTTTACGTTCATCTTCAAAACGTGCAATCGCAGCTATGTTTCCATTAAAACCGGTAATTTTAAGCTGTTCTATAGCAAATACATTTGATTTGTGGTCGTTCATGCAAAGCATGATCAATTTTACATCGTGATGATTAGATGTTTTAAAAGTACTTTCCCAGAACTCACTATCCGATGCATCATCTTGTTGAATTATTATGCCTTCTTTTTTTAATTTTTGAACGATATCGTAATTGTAATCCAAACCAAGAACTTTACGACCATGTATTTTATTCAGTTGATTGTAAACCGACAAACCTAATTTTCCCATTCCAAAAACCAGAATCTCAGCATCTCCAATATCAAAAGTTTTATCATAAATAAGACGATTTTGAGTCTCAAATCTACGCAAGTAGTCTTTTAAATTTGAATATATCTTGTGCGCCTTCGAATTAAGGGGTGCAGAGATGATAAATGTAATAGACACGGCAATGGCAATAGCAACCAACCAATCGGAAGGAATAAGATTCTTAGCTACTGCAATGGAAGCTACAATTAATCCAAATTCACTAAAATTAGCAAGCGCTAAGGAGGTAAATAAAGAGGTTCTTGCACGTACTTTAAATCGTGTTAGGACAAAGAAATACAAGATTACTTTTAGATTTATTGCTAAGGCTAAAACAATTGCCACTTTAAAAATTTGAAGGGTAGGTAGTCCCATGAGTCCAATGGATAAGAAAAATCCAATGAGAAAGATGTCCTTGAAACTCATGAGTGAGTTGGCTAATTCTTTTGCCTTTTTATGATTAGAGATTAATATCCCAACAATTAGTGCTCCTAAATCAGCTTTTAAACCAACAATTTTAAACAGTTCGGCACCAACAACTAATGCTAAAAAGAAACCGTAGAGTACTAAAATTTCTCCATGGCCAATTTTGTCAAGTATCAGCAATAGTAATGGACGAATAATTACAAATAATACAGGTATGCCAATAGCCCAGATGGATGGTAACTTTCCTGCAACTATTACAATGTAGAGAACTGCAAATATATCTTGTATAATTAAAATACCAATTGAGAGAACTCCATAAGCTGATTTTAATTCGCTTTTATCTTCTAAAATTTTTACCGCATAAATTGTGCTGGAAAAACTAAGAGCAAAGCCGATGATTAAGGCTTGTTTCCAATCAAAATTAGCAAATATGTGCAAAGAGCTAAAACTCAATACAAACACAATTAAACCCATGAGTAAGGTTACCAGTAACATATGTATTGATGCACCTCCCCAAATTTCGCGGTGCAATAGGTCTTTAATCCGCAATTTAAGACCAATGGTAAATAAAAGTAGGGTGATACCAAGCTCTGAGATAGTCTGAATGAGATCATCAGGTTCAGCACCGAAATATTTGAGAGTAAAACCTGCAATAAGATATCCGACCATTGGTGGAAATCCAATTAATTTAACAAGAAGACCAAGAGCGAAAGCAATGGCTAGCCAAAGTGGATCCATAGTAGTTAATTTTGAAGTAAGTCCGTTTTTTTGCTTTCGGAAATTAAAAATAGAGATAAAAATCTATAGTGTGAGCTTGTTTTACAAAAAAAATGAGGAAAGATGTTTGATATTGATATTTTTTCTATACTAGAGTCAACAATTAGGATTAGAAGGAGATTTTGACAGATAAAAAATGATAATACAGCATGACTATCCAAACTTTTTCATTCTTTGATTATTATTGATAATAATTCTTGTGAGAATACAATTTATTTGAAATTCTTAGTTCTAAACCATATCAAAGATATGTATACTTGATAATCCAAGAAGCAATGATTTTGGGTTAAGTGTAAAATAGAATTAATCTTCATTAGCATTCCTACCGTGTTTGTTTAATTCTTCTTATTTTTATCGAAAATAAGATAACACATAAAAACGATAAACACTATGGCTATTAATAAGAATGTAGAGAAAATTTTGAATAAGCAAATTAATGAAGAATTTTGGTCTGCTTATTTTTATTTATCAATGTCGAACTATTGCAATGCGAATGGCATGCCTGGTTTTGCTAACTGGATGAAGGTACAGTTTCAGGAGGAAACATCTCATGCAATGAAAATGTTGGATTATATTAACGAAAGAAGCGGTAGAGTGATTCTAGAGCCAATTGCTGAAGTTCCTGCTGAGTGGAATGGAATCTTGGAAATTTTTGAAGAGACTTTAAAGCATGAGGAATTGGTGACTAGTTTAATTAATGATTGTGTGAATGTTGCCATTGAAGAAAAAGATCATGCAACAGTGAATTTTCTACAATGGTTTGTCGATGAACAAGTAGAAGAGGAAGCAACTGTGAATGAAATTCTGGATCAATTAAAAATGATTGAAGGAAAAGGTCAAGGTCTTTATATGATGGACAAAGAATTTAAGGCTAGAGTTTTTGTAGATGCTACTCAAGCCTAGTTAAAAAAATATAAAATAGTATTTAAAGCCTCACTTTGTGGGGCTTTTTTTATGATATTGAATCATTAATTCAATAAAATTATCTACTTTTGGCTTCAATGGACATGAACAGATATCTCATAGTTGTATTTTGTGTGCTCACAGGTTGTGCAGCAGCAGTTCCTTTCGCAAATAGCTCGGATCTGTCTGTTGATAATCAAGTGTTTGCGGAGTGGTATGCAGATCATGCTTATCAGTTCGAGGAAAGCTATTCGTTGCCAATACTTGCTCAGTTTGAGCAGGATCAGTTTGCTGAAAAATGCTTTCAAAAAGGAAATCAGATTTCTTTACTTGAGAATTTACCTGAATTTCCAGTAGCAAATCAAGCTACATCTATTCAAAACATTCCTATATCGCAGGATTTTGTGTGCTTTTATAATTTCTCAGAAGTTATTATTAGCAACATATGCAAAGGCGATTTTCATATCCGAGCTCCTGCCTTGGGGTAAGTTTATTGTCCTGTATTCCAATAGGACATGTCATCTATTATAAATTATTGATTTTTAGCTTTTTTGCTAAAAATATTTTACACATCGAAATCAACAAATCAAAATGGGTTTTATAGATAGTGCATTGGGTAAACTGTTTGGTAATAAATCAGATAGAGACCTTAAAGAGTTGAGTCCTTATTTAGGCAAAATTAAAGAAGAATACGATAGAGTTACCAAATTAAGTATAGATGATCTTCGCGGAGAATCTACTTTGCTAAAACAACGTATTCAAGATTATATAAAAGTAGAAAAAGACGAAATAACAAGTCTTAAAAAGAAGATTGATAATAAGGACGTTACAATTAACGAAAGAGAAGAAATATACGATCAGATTGACGATATTGAAAAGAAGATCGATGATAAAATAGAAGAAGTTTTGGAAGAAATTCTTCCTACAGCTTTTGCAATTGTTAAAGATACAGCTCGTAGATTTACTGAAAATGAGGAGCTGGAAGTAACTGCCTCTCAGTTTGATCGTGATTTAGCTCCTTTCCACGATAACATACAAATAGATGGTGATACAGCAGTTTACTTTAATTCATGGATCGCTGGTGGAACTGAGATTACCTGGAACATGATTCACTATGATGTTCAGCTAATTGGTGGAACTGTTCTTCATCAAGGAAAAATTGCCGAAATGGCAACAGGTGAAGGTAAAACATTAGTAGCAACCTTGCCTGTATTTTTGAATGCATTAACAGGTAGAGGTGTGCATGTAATTACTGTTAATGATTACCTTGCAAAACGTGACTCAGAATGGATGGGACCGTTGTATCAATTCCATGGCTTGTCTGTTGATTGTATCGATAAACATTCACCAAATTCTGACGCTCGTAGAAAAGCATATGCTTCCGATATTACGTTTGGAACCAATAACGAATTTGGTTTTGATTATTTACGTGATAATATGGCAACCAATCCTAAGGATTTGGTGCAACGTCGTCACAATTATTCAATTGTCGATGAAGTTGACTCTGTTTTAGTTGATGATGCTCGTACACCATTAATTATTTCGGGTCCAATTCCAAGAGGTGAACATCAGCAATTCGACGAACTAAAACCTAAAGTACAAGGTTTGGTGAAAGCTCAGAATGAATTAGTGATGAAAATCTTTACTGAATCAAAAAAATTACTGAATAGTGATGATAAAAAAGAGGTAGAGGAAGGTGCAAAACTATTGTTGAGGACTTATAAAGGTTTGCCAAAAATGAAACCACTCATTAAATTTTTAAGTGAGCAGGGTAATAAGGCAAGTCTTTTAAAGACCGAAAATTTCTATATGCAGGAGAATAACAAAAATATGCATATCATTACTGATGAGTTGTATTTTGTTATCGACGAGCAACATAATTCTATCGAGTTAACCGACAAGGGTATCGATTTAATTAGTTCTAATATTGAGGATGCCGGTTTCTTTGTATTGCCAGATATTGGATCTGAAGTTGCTGCAATCGAAAAATCAGATCTTTCGGACGAAGAAAAATTAGCCAAAAAAGATGAGATGATTCAAAGTTATGCCGTTCGATCAGAACGTGTTCATACTATTAATCAACTTTTAAAAGCCTATACGCTTTTCGAAAAAGATGTTGAATATGTGTTGATGGACGGAAAAGTAAAGATTGTTGATGAGCAAACGGGTCGTATTATGGAAGGCCGTCGTTACTCCGATGGTCTGCATCAGGCAATTGAAGCCAAAGAAAGTGTAAAAGTGGAAGCTGCCACCCAAACATTTGCTACAATTACGCTTCAGAACTACTTTAGAATGTATCACAAACTATCGGGAATGACCGGTACTGCAGAAACAGAAGCAGGTGAACTTTGGGATATTTACAAATTGGAAGTTGTAGTAATTCCAACCAATCGTCCAATTTGTCGTGATGATAGAGAAGATTTGGTTTACAAAACAAAACGTGAAAAATACAGTGCAGTAATCGATGAGATAGTTGCGTTGGTTGAAGCTGGTCGTCCGGTTTTGGTGGGTACAACTTCGGTTGAGATTTCAGAATTGCTTGGTCGTATGCTTAAAATTAAAGGAATTAAGCACAATGTATTGAATGCAAAATTACATCAACGCGAAGCAGATATTGTTGCAGAAGCAGGACAATCGGGAACGGTTACTATTGCAACCAATATGGCAGGTCGTGGTACTGATATTAAACTTACCGATGAAGTGAAAGCTGCTGGTGGTTTGGCAATTATTGGTACAGAACGTCACGATTCTCGTCGTGTCGACAGACAGTTACGTGGTCGTGCAGGTCGTCAGGGAGATGTTGGATCTTCTCAATTCTTTGTGTCGCTGGAAGATGATTTGATGCGTTTGTTTAGCTCCGATCGTATTGTGAAGTTGATGGATAGAATGGGTTTGAAAGAGGGAGAAGTAATTCAGCACAGTATGATTACCAAATCCATTGAAAGAGCTCAGAAAAAAGTAGAGGAAAATAACTTCGGAATTCGTAAAAGACTATTGGAGTACGATGACGTCATGAACTCTCAACGTGAGGTAATTTATAAACGTCGTCGTCATGCATTATTTGGAGAGCGTATTCAGGTTGATATCGCCAATATGATGTACGATTTATCGGAAGTAATTGTGAATGATTATTACGGTGGTGATTTTGAGGATTTTAAAATGGATTTGATCCGTACATTTTCAACAGACTCGCCAGTTAGTGAGGATGAATTCATGAAGAAAAAACCAGAAGAACTTGTAGAAAAAATTTATGGTGTAGTTGTAAATAACTACAAGCGTAAAGTGGAAGCAATCAGCAAGCAAGCTTATCCGGTAATTAAAAATGTGTACGAAACAAAAGCAGAAATGTATGAGAACATCGTAGTTCCATTTACCGACGGATCTAAAATGTTTCAAGTCGTAACCAATTTGAAAAAAGCTTACGATACTAATGCTGAAGATTTAGTTCACTCCTTCGAAAAAGCTTCCATTCTTGCAACTATTGATGATTCTTGGAAAGAACACTTGCGTGAAATGGATGATTTGAAACAATCGGTTCAAAATGCATCTTACGAACAAAAAGATCCATTATTGATTTACAAATTTGAGTCTTTCAATTTGTTTAAAACAATGATTGAAACTGTGAACAAAAATGTTGTGAGTAGCCTAATGAAAGGTCATATTCCACTGTCGGATCCTGAAGAAGTTCGTCAGGCAAAAGAGAGGAAAAGAACTGATTTAAGCAAAATGAAAACTTCAAAAGAGGAGATAGGATCTGGCAAAGAAAAATCTGCACCCAAAAAGATGGAGCCTGTTCGCGCCGCTCAAAAAGTGGGGAGAAATGAGCCTTGCCCTTGTGGTAGTGGTAAAAAATACAAACAATGCCACGGAAAAGGAGTTACGGCTTAATTTCCATAATTAAAAAAATCATACTACATTCACATGGATTGTTTCGAGCTACGAAACAATCCATTTAGCTTTACTTACCAAACTTTAAAATAAATAATATGTTGCTTTCAATCCTTTGGGATATCGACCCGGAAATATTTAGTTTACCTATCAATTGGTGGATATTCGGAACGATTTCTATTCGTTGGTACGGATTACTATTTGCATTAGGCTTTTTGCTAGGATATTATATCGTAGAAAAAATGTTTAAACGAGATGGTGTTGAATTGGAATGGCTCGATAAGGTATTTATTTATACCATGATTGCAACAGTTGTAGGAGCTCGTTTGGGACATGTTTTTTTCTATGGATGGGAATTCTATTCACAACATCCATCTGAAATAATTAAAATTTGGCATGGCGGTTTAGCTTCGCACGGTGCGGCCATTGGAATTATTACTGCGCTTTGGCTATATTCTAAAAAAGTAAGCAAGAAACCAATGCTTTGGATAATGGATTATGTGGTAATTCCCGTAGCTTTGGCAGGATGTTTTATTCGTTTGGGAAATTTAATGAATTCTGAAATTATTGGTATTCAGACTCATTCCAATTGGGGATTTGAATTTATCAGAGCATCTATTTATGAGCCAACAGCACCTCGTCATCCAGCTCAGTTGTATGAATCGATTTGTTACCTTATTTCTTTTGCTATTTTGATGTTTATGTATTGGAAAACCAATGCAAAACAATACCAAGGAAGACTTTTTGGTACATTTTTCGTGCTGATTTTTTCGGCTCGTTTCTTTATTGAGTTTGTTAAAGAAAATCAGGAAGCTTTTGAGCAAGGAATGTTACTAAATATGGGCCAACTGTTAAGTATTCCATTAATATTAATGGGCTTGTTCTTTCTGATTCGATCCTATCGAATTAGTCCTCAGAAATAGTTATTGATAAAAAATAGAAAAGCCGAATCTTAATTGATTCGGCTTTTTTATTGTAATTTTTTATAAATTTATTGTTGAACGAATAATTAATGGTCAATAATAAAAATAGATATGGTTAAAATAGAAAAAATATCATTTTTAATCTCTTTTGGGATTGTTTTTATCACTTTGGTATCAAAATTACCCTTTCTCGTTTTTTTACTTCTTCTTTTTGCTCTGATCTATCTGTTTGCTGGTTGGTATTTATTATCTATGGAGGTAAAGAATAGCCAAAAAATATTGCCTTTCATAGTTTCTTATCTAATAGCACAAACCTATATTGCAATTGTATTTGGAATAAGAGACTATCCATTGAAAGAAGTG